>NZ_PKIZ01000040.1:0-209 GCF_002847825.1 Kytococcus schroeteri
AACTGCTCCCCATTAGTTGGACTGAGAAATCAGTTACCGACTAGTGGGGAGTAGTTTTCATTGAGAGCACGAAGTTCGCTAAGTGAGCATCAGCGCGAGCAGTTGGTTGAACTATTTGAGCAAGGCATGGGTTATACAGCCGCTGCCAATGCCCTTGGTGTCTCCAAGTATGCCGCCCGTATGCTCTGTCGTCGGTTTAAGCTGCATGG
>NZ_PKIZ01000040.1:603-769 GCF_002847825.1 Kytococcus schroeteri
ATTCGAGCCAAGATCCGCCAACGTAGACCTTATGTTTCCTACACCGGGACGATCAGCCACATCGCTGACAACAAACTTGACCGCAAGTTCACCCCGGATCAGCCAAACACCGTCTTTGTCAGCGACGTCACCGAGTTCAGGGTCCAAGGCCGCAAAGTGTATTTGT
>NZ_PKIZ01000040.1:1139-1301 GCF_002847825.1 Kytococcus schroeteri
ACTTCAAGCAAGCAATCGACGAATACATCCAGTGGTACAACACCAAACGCGTCCAACAACGACTCAAGGGCCTGACCCCGATGCAATATCGGAATCAGACCCTTGAAGCCCTAACCGCCTAGAATTAAACCAGTCCAACTTTCGGGGGCCAGTTCAAAACCC
>NZ_PKIZ01000041.1:0-914 GCF_002847825.1 Kytococcus schroeteri
TCTCATTAGACTTCTCCGGAATCACCGCGGCGATGCCGCGCTCACGCAGATACGCGCGGTTCACCCGTGACGTGTACCCGCGATCAGCAAGCAACGCATCAGGGCGCGTCCGCGCCTGCCCGCACCCAATTCTCGGGACCCGAATATCGCCGAGGACTTCCTGCAACATCGCGCCATCATGGCGTTGCCCGCCCGTCACCACAATCGACAGCGGCCGGCCATGCCCCTCGACAGCAAAATGTACCTTCGTGCTCAACCCTCCGCGTGATCTCCCGATCCCGTGACCTGCCGGTTCAATCTCGCATAACGGCAGATTCTTGTAATTCGATAGAGCCCCCTGTGTCCTGATCAGGGCGCGGCAGGTTCGTACCGTGCTGATGAGCACGGTTGATCGTCGCGTCGATTGACACGTTCCAGTCAATGTCGCCCACTGCATCGGCCTCGGCGAGGATGTGCGCGAATACGCGGTCCCAGGTGCCGTCGGTTGCGTAGCGGCGATGCCGCTTCCACACCGTCTGCCAGGGACCATACCGGTCGGGGAGATCTCGCCACGGGATTCCGGTGCGGTACCGGTAGATGATGCCCTCTACAACGCGGCGGCTATCACCAAACGGGCGGCCTTTACGGCCCTCATTCGTTGGCAGAAGTGGTTCAACTCGCTCCCACTGTGCATTCGTGAACTGCGTAAATCTAGACCGTTGTGACACACCTCAATCATGCTCGAGCACAGGCCCACAATTAGGAGACACGCCCTAGCTGGAGCTCCTAGTGATGAATCTGTGCTGGATTATGTGAACCACCAGCAGCTCTGCTTAACGCATTATGACCTCATCGACCATGACTTCGCCATCCTGGATGTCAGCGATAGCGCGTTCGGGAGCAAAAACTACGCCTTCAGGCAATCGTCTGCCGCT
>NZ_PKIZ01000042.1:0-281 GCF_002847825.1 Kytococcus schroeteri
CGCTCATACACCAAGGAGCAGCGACGCATAGCTCTGCAGGTTTACAAGCGCACTCAATCGGTGACCAAGACCGTCCGTGAACTTGGCTATCCAGGGCGATGGACGCTGTACAAATGGTTGCGTGAACCCGCCAAACCTGGTCGACCCCGCAAACAGTCAAGAACACTGAGTCGCTACCCGTTTGAGGTCAAGCTTCGCGCTGTTGAGAAATCATTAGCCGATGATCCTGCAGAACTGAAAAAGCAAATGGCTCAACTGCTCGTTGACAAGGCTGTTTTGGA
>NZ_PKIZ01000042.1:814-1150 GCF_002847825.1 Kytococcus schroeteri
AATGGATGGATCCTTGGTGATTCACTCAGACCGCGGAGCACATTATCGAGGCAGCAGCTGGCGAAGCATGACCGAGAAGTTCGGAATACTTCGCTCTATGTCGAAGAAAGGCTGTAGCCCCGACAATGCAGCATGTGAGGGGTTCTTCGGCCGAATGAAAAACGAAATGTACTACGGCAGAACCTGGCAGAACCCCCAAGAGCTCGAAGAAGCAATCGCGACATACATCGAGTTCTACAACAATCACCGAATCAAGATCAGCCTCGATGGTTTGAGCATTACCGAATACCGAAAAGTCAATGTAGCGTGACATCGAAACTGTCTAAAAAAACGTCC
>NZ_PKIZ01000043.1 GCF_002847825.1 Kytococcus schroeteri
CGGCAGACCGGTGCGACTGGTGTGGGCCAAGCGCAGATACGTGTGCCGAGAGGCCCTCTGCCCTGGTGCGAGCTTCACCGAGCAGAACCCGTCGGTGGCCCCACCACGGGGCACGTTGACCACCCGGGCGGTGTCCTGGGCAGTGCGCGAACTGCGGGGCGAGCACGCTTCGATCTCAGGTCTGGCCCGCCGGCTGGGGGTGGACTGGCACACCGTGTGGAACGCTGTGCGCGCCCACCTGGAAGCGTTGGAGGCCGACCCGGCCCGGTTCGACGGTGTCACGGTGCTCGGGGTCGATGAGCACGTGTGGCACCACGTCGATCCGCGCACGCGTGGCCCGCGGATGCTCACCGGAATGGTCGACCTGACCCGCGACCAGGACGGCCGGACCCGTGCCCGGCTGCTCGACCTCGTCCCGGGCCGTTCCGGCGCCGTGTACGGGGCGTGGCTCACTGACCGCGGGCAGGACTTCCGCGACGCCGTGCAGATCGCCACCCTGGACCCCTTCCACGGGTACAAGAACGCGATCGATGACCACCTCGCCGACGCGACCGCGGTCGTGGACGCCTTCCACGTCGTGAAGCTCGCCACCGCGTGCGTGGATGACGTCCGTCGCCGGGTCCAGCAGGACACCACCGGCCACCGCGGGCGCAGGGGCGACCCCTTGTACGGGATCAGGACCCTGCTGCGCGCTGGGGTCGAGAACATCTCTGACCGGCAACGAGCCCGCCTGACCGCGGCGTTCACCGCTCACGAGGCACACGTCGAGGTGGAGCTCGCCTGGCAGGTCGCCCAGGACGTCCGAGCCCTGTTCCACGCCCCCACCCCCACCGTCGGCAGGGCCGCCGCGCAGCGCCTGCTCGAGATCCTGCCGACCAGTCCCATCCGCGAGGTCAAACGCCTGGGCCGCACCCTGCAACGATGGTCCGCACCCCTGCTGGCCTACTACGACACCGGCGGAGCATCCAACGGCGGCACCGAAGCCATCAACGGACTGATCGAGCTCCACCGCCGCGTCGCGCGCGGCTTCCGCAACCGCCACAACTACCGACTCCGCATGCTCCTCATCGGCGGAGGACTCACCCCATGACCCACGCTCAACTCCGAAGAGCC
>NZ_PKIZ01000044.1 GCF_002847825.1 Kytococcus schroeteri
CCTAGGTGTTCTCGGTCAGGAGGTTGGTAGCAGCAGGACGGGCTTGAACGTGGGAGAACCTCCGGCTGGGATGTGGCTTGTCTAAGGCCCACGACCAGCGGAGGTTCTCGTGTCCCACGGTAGTGCCCGTCTGACTGTCCATGGCAGGCGGTTGATCGTCCAGCGGTACCAAGCAGGGTGGAAACAGGCCCACATCGCTGCGGCGATGGGTGTCTCCCGCAAGACCGTGGCGGTCTGGATCGCCCGGTACGAGGCCGAGGGTGAGACCGGGTTGCTCACCCGGTCCTCCCGGCCGCACTCGATGCCCAGGCGCACGGCGCCGCACGTCGAGGCCCGGGTGCTGGCGGCCCGGGCAGAGCACCGGGTCGGGCAGGACGTCCTGGCGGTGCGGGTCGGTGTCCCGGCGCGCACGATCAACCGGATCCTGCACCGTCACGGGGTGCCCCTGCTGCGGGACTGCGACCCGTTGACCGGGCAGGTCATCCGGGCATCGAAGGCCACCACGGTCCGTTACGAACGGGACCGTCCCGGTGAGCTGGTCCACGTGGACGTCAAGAAGATCGGGAAGATCCCTCCCGGTGGTGGGTGGCGGGCCCGCGGGAGGGCAGCCACCCAGGCCGAGAAGTGCCGGCGTGGCCCGGTGGGCTATGACTACGTGCACTCGATGGTCGATGACCACTCCCGGTTGGCCTACAGCGAGATCCACGATGACGAGAAGGCCACCACCTGCGCGGGATTCCTCTCCCGGGCCGCGGCCCACTTCGCCGCCCACGGGATCGACACGATCGAGCGGGTCATGACCGACAACGCGTTCGCCTACCGCAAGAGCACGGTCTTCGCCCAAGCGGTTGCCGCCCTGGGAGCCCGGCAGGTCTTCATCCGTCCGCACTGCCCGTGGCAGAACGGGAAAGTCGAACGCTTCAACCGGACCCTGGCAGGCGAGTGGGCCTACCGACAGGTCTTCACCAGCAACCAGGCCCGCCGCGCGGCTCTTGCACCCTGGCTCGAGCACTACAACACTGACCGCGGCCACAGCGCCCTGAGAGGACTCCCACCCACCAGCCGACTGTCACCAACCTGATGACCGAGAACACCTAG
>NZ_PKIZ01000045.1 GCF_002847825.1 Kytococcus schroeteri
TGTGATGTCCAGCCAGGTTGTTGAGGCGGCTGACTGGCGGGGCTCCGATCGCGGAGTGGACCCGGTGGTGATTGTAGAAGTGGATCCAGCCGGGGAGGGCGTCGCGGCGTTCGGTCTCTGAGGTGTAGAGCTTGGCGTAGGCCCACCCGTCGGCCAGGGTGCGGTGGAAACGTTCGATCTTCCCGTTGGTCTGCGGTCGATACGGGCGGGTCCGTTTGGCAGTGATGCCCAGCTCGGTGCAGGCCTGGCTCCACGCGGCGGACCTGTACGCCGAGCCGTTGTCCGACAGCACCCGTTCTACCGTGACGCCACGCTCGGCGAACCACGCGACGGCCCGGCGCAGCACACCGATAGCGGTCTCCTTGCGTTCATCGGCGTGCATCTCGACGTAGGCGATCCTGGTGTGGTCATCGATCACGGTGTGCAGGTGTCCCACCCCGAGCCTGGGCTGGTACCGGTGGTCGCGGGTGCCTTCCCGGTCGGAGGTCGCCGCACGGT
Source organism: Kytococcus schroeteri (assembly GCF_002847825.1). Lineage (GTDB taxonomy): Bacteria > Actinomycetota > Actinomycetes > Actinomycetales > Dermatophilaceae > Kytococcus > Kytococcus schroeteri. The sequence continues at coordinate 499 of NZ_PKIZ01000045.1, forward strand.
GCTTCAGGCCCTGCTGCCGCCCCACGAAGCGGTGCCCACCCCCGTCAGGGATCCGCCCGAACTTCGTGACGTCGACGTGGATCAGTGACCCGGGGTGAGGGTGCTCGTACCGGCGGACTGGTTCGCCGGTGACCCGGTCGATGCGGGCCAGCCGGTTCAGTCGGCAGCGCACGAGCACGGCATGGACCGTGGAGGCCGGCATGCCCAGCTCACCGGCGATCTGCACCGGGCCGAGCCGGCGTCGCCACCTGGCCTTCACGATCTTCTTCACCACCGCTGGTGGGGTCTTGGTCGGCATCACGTGGGGCCGGCTGGTGCGATCTGTCATTCCGGCCGCTCCCTCGGCCCGGTACCGGGCAGCCCACTTGCGGGCCGTGGGCGGTGAGACCAAGAACATCTTGGCTGCCACGGCCACTGGCCAACCCTCCTGGACGATGAGCTTGGCCAGGCGCAAACGAGCGCGAGGAGTCAGAGCAGCGTTAGCGTGGGACACGAAGGCCTCCTAGGTGCGTGCAGCGGTTCTTAGACAGCTCCACTCTCGCAACAGGAGGCCTTCACCTGTCAGCGAGTC
>NZ_PKIZ01000046.1:0-598 GCF_002847825.1 Kytococcus schroeteri
CCCGTTGCCACCCCGAGGCGCTTGCCCTCGAGCGGCTGGAGCAGGGGGCGTCGATAAATAACAACAATGACGCCCGCGACCAGCACCGCGAGAGAGATCCAGAGCGCCACCGTCAGGCCGTGCCAGAGTGCCAAGTGTGTGTGAGCGTGGCCCAGACCCGTGGCATCGACCACCTGGTCGAGAGTCTCGTCGAAGAGGCCCAGGAACGCGACACCCGGCAGGGAAAGCACGCCCGGCAGCACCGCGGGAATCCACAGATTGGCCGGCGCCTCCTTGACGTGCGACATATCCTTCGGACCGTCAATGAACGCGCCGAAGACATAGCGGGCGGAGTACACGAAGGTGGCCAGCGCGCCGAGGCCAGCGGCGACCAGCAGGGCGATCACGCCGGCATTGTTAAACGGCGCCTCTTCGAACGCGGTGAGCATGCCCTCCTTCGACACGAAGCCAAAGGTCGGGGGAACCGCAGCCATCGACGCCGCCGCGATCACAGCGGAAACAAAAGTGAAAGGCATCTGGCGCCACAGCGGGCCCAGGCGACGAATGTCACGCGACCCGGCCTGGTGGTCAACCACGCCGACGATCATGAATAGCGAAG
>NZ_PKIZ01000046.1:864-928 GCF_002847825.1 Kytococcus schroeteri
CAGAAGTGGAAGGGGATCTGCGCGGCCTTCGAGAACGCGGCCAGGGCGATAAGAACCGCGACGA
>NZ_PKIZ01000047.1:0-318 GCF_002847825.1 Kytococcus schroeteri
AGATCGAGCTGCGGCGTACTCTTGTCCTCGTCCGGTAAGAAGTCGGGATTGACGGCATTGCGGGACACCACATCAACGGCGCGTCCGAACATTCGCGACAGCCTGCGCTCAAACGGACATTGATCAACCGATAGGCTGTGAACAGCGCCAAGTTGCTGCCCCATTGACGGCCACGCTTTGAGCAAATCCGCTCCAGACAGATCAGCCGCCGGTACTCCCGGAATTGCCGTTATTCACCAGATTCTCCGCCTCTGACAGGCAACCAGTCAGAATGCGATTCACCAAAAAAAATATTAGTTCGATTCAATGGAGGTTCCT
>NZ_PKIZ01000047.1:711-823 GCF_002847825.1 Kytococcus schroeteri
GTCTTCATGGATTTAAATCCCAGCGTGGCGCCGATTATCCGTTTCAGTTTGCCATGATCGCATTCAATCACGTTGTTCCGGTACTTAATCTGTCGGTGTTCAACGTCAGACG
>NZ_PKIZ01000048.1:0-246 GCF_002847825.1 Kytococcus schroeteri
TAGGTCAGGGGTGGCTGGCCTTTCTTCCAATAAGGTTTTTGGTAATTGCGAGACGTGTCGATGTAGTGCTCGGTGATGATCTCGCCAGTTTCTTTTAATGATGTGGTGACATGGTTGTCGGTGATGACCATAAGGATGGTTTCGCCGGTGTATTTTCGCCCGATGCCAAGTTGGTAAAGCTTACTTGCATAGCGGACGGTTACCTTGCCGTTTGGGGTGACGACATCGTTGCGGACGCGCCATTCT
>NZ_PKIZ01000048.1:656-802 GCF_002847825.1 Kytococcus schroeteri
GCGGGTGGGTATGAGGGGCGCGGGATTTCGGGGCGATGGCATCAGCGCCTCCGGCATCGAACTGGGACAGGATTTTGTAGACACGTTGCCGTGAGATTCTGAAGCGTTTGGCGACTTTGGTGACGGGTTCGCCTTGTTCGCGGACT
>NZ_PKIZ01000049.1:0-173 GCF_002847825.1 Kytococcus schroeteri
GAAGCTTGCCGCGCCGGGGTAGATCGACCTATCCGCAGCCAGGTCCCACAGCTGTTCGCTGTTCACGTCCTCGCGGTGCTGTAGATACTTTGGTGACGCCACCACAGAACCAGCGAGCACCAGAATCAGTACGGCATAAACAGCCTTCGGCCAGGCGGACAGGGACTTTGCCC
>NZ_PKIZ01000049.1:629-787 GCF_002847825.1 Kytococcus schroeteri
CCGGAATACGCCAGCTGCCAGTTGATGTAGTAGCCCAGGGAGGCCACCGCATCCTTTGCCATCTGCACGTGCACCAGGCGATTCATTAGAAGTATCGAAGCCGCCAATACGCTGGCGACCACCACTGCCAGCAGCGGGAATAGTCGCCGGATGATGCG
>NZ_PKIZ01000005.1 GCF_002847825.1 Kytococcus schroeteri
CTCAGGGGTTGCGGTAGTCGTGGGGTGTGGTGGTGTACCTCTGGCCCAGGAGGCTGGTCCAGTGGATGGTGCCGTCGGGGTGGGCTTGGGCGGTCCACTGTCGTTTTGTCTTGCGGGTGTGGCCCTTGCGGGAGAGGGACTGCAGGTTGTCCGGGGTGGTGGGGCCGCCGTGGTCGAAGGGGACCAGGTGGTCCAGTTCGCACCGGTCTGCGGGGATCTCCCCGGTGCCGGGGTCGCGGGCGATGCCGTCGCGGGCGCGGACGAAGCGGGCGACCGAGGCGGTGGGCCGGTAGGTGTGGGGTGAGACGGTCACGGCGTGGCCGGTGGTGGGGTCGGCGACCAGGCGTTGCCAGACCGATCCCTCTCGGACCGCGACGGCCCGGACGTGTTCAGCATCGAGGTACCCGAACCCGGGCATCCACCCCAGGGGTGCGCCCAACAACCCACCACCCCCACGCGATGGGGTGCCAGCGTCCGCCGTCGGCCCCGGTGTCGGGACGGCGTCACCGGGCCCGTCGGGTGGTGCGGCACCCGGCGGGGTCTGCCCCTCGTGGTGCGTGGGTGGGAGTCCTTGACCGGTACCGCTCGGGCCCGTGCTGCTGCTGTCGGTGTCAGTGTCGGTCTTGGGCGTGTTCTCGAGCAGGACGTCCAGGCCGACCACGACGGTGCACCGGGCCGGGGGCAGGACCGGGTCACCGATCCGCGGGATCGGGAAGTAGTCCTCGGCGACCGTCCCGCAGGAGGTGCACACCGGCGGCACCGGTGCCGTGGGACCCGGCACCGGGGTGTCCCCGCGAGGGGCCGTGCCCTCCTCTGGTGCAGCGTCCCGCGCAGCCAGGTTCCCGGCCCGGTCCGATCCGGCGGGTGTGGTGTGGGGAGTCTCGACAGTCCAGTCGGCCGGGTCGGGGTCCTCGTGGGGTGCCCGCCCACTCCCCGCACCCCCAGCCGCACCCGCAGTCGCACCACCCGCGCTCACAGCCGCGCCACCGGTGGTCGGGGTGTCCGTGGCCGGGTCGGACCCCGCGGACCCCGGTGCGCCCGTGGCGGGCGTGGGGTTGTATGCCGGGGCGCCGGTGTTGGGGTGGTCGGGGAGCTGGCCGACCAACAGCAGGTCCAGGTGCAGGTCCGAGCGGAGCTGGCCCAGGGTACGGGCGTCGCCGGCGGCCTTCGCGCGGCGGGCCGCGTTGTCCAACCGGGACCAGGCACCGGCCACCCGGGTGGCCTCACCGACCACCGTGAGCGACCCGGTCCCGTCCTGACCGGCCCGGGCCCAGCTGCCCCGGCCTGCGATCGCCGTGGTCCGCCTGGCACGGGCCGCGGCCCGGTCAGCGGTCTCGGCCTGCCGCACCCTGCGGCCCAGCAACCGTCGGAACGACGACCCGCTGCGCGGGGACCCGTCCGACCCCCGGGTCAACACCTCCTGGCCGATCGTGACGGCCACGTCCTGGGGCAGGTGGTCGGTGGCGGCGTGCCAGTCCAGCACCCTGCGCAACGACGCCCGGCCCTGGATGACCGCTGACCTGCCGCAGTCCAGCCGGGCGGGGTCGCTGGTGACCAGGTCGACCACCGCGCGCACGAACAGGCCCGACTCACCGGTGGCACACACCAGCTCGTCAGCCACCGTGGCGTCCACGTCCACCCGACGCCACCGGGCTCCCAACCCGCCATCGGTGACCTGCCCGCACGCCCGGGTGACCTCGGCGTGGACCCGGCCGACCGCGTCGAGGAAGGCCACCTCCGCGGCCCGCATCGCCTCCAGGGCGGCCACCGCCGCACCCAACGCGCCCACCGCGGTGGGCACCACCCCACCGCCACCGACCGGGCCATCGGACTCCCGCCGCACGACCACCACCCCCTGCCCGGATGCACACCACGACATCGAACACACCCACCCACCGGGTCGTTCACATGTTCCAATCATGGCAGCACCACACCCGCCCCGCAACCCCCATCATCGAACATGTGGACGAAACGACACCTACCCGACCGCGACCCACCCCACCTGTGGACACCCACCACACCGGCCCCATGCCCACCCCGAGGTGGACGCCATCCGCGCCGCCCCCCGCCCGGGACGCCGCCGACGCCGGCTTCGACGACGCCGCCATCCGCCGCGACGTGTGCGCCGACTCCCCCTCGATGCTGCGCCTCACCCGCACCCCGCACGATGCCGAGCACGCCCCCTTCGCCGCGTGGCTCGCCCACCCCGGCCGCGACGAGTACTGACGCCTACGATCGACCCGTGACCCAGAGCACCGAGCAGCCCGAGAGCCCCTTCGACCCCACCGCGTGGGCCACCGTCCCCGGCTTCGAGGAGCTCACCGACATCAACTACCACCGCAGCACGCTGCCCGCGGTGGGCCGCGGCGGCCCCGACGGCACGGGTGACGGCTCGAGCACCCTCGGCGTGGTCCGCATCGCGTTCGACCGCCCGGAGGTGCGCAACGCCTTCCGCCCCCACACGGTGGACGAGCTCTACCGCGCCCTGGACCACGCGCGCCGCTCCCCGGACGTGGGCGTGGTGCTGCTCACCGGCAACGGCCCCTCACCCAAGGACGGCGGCTGGGCCTTCTGCTCCGGCGGCGACCAGCGCATCCGTGGCCGCTCCGGCTACCAGTACGCCACCTCCCACGACAGCGACGTCGCCGCCGCCGACGCCTCCAGCGTGGACACCGCCCGCGTGCGCGCCGAGGGCGGTCGCCTGCACATCCTCGAGGTGCAGCGCCTCATCCGCACCATGCCCAAGGTGGTCATCTGCCTGGTGGGCGGCTGGGCGGCCGGCGGCGGGCACTCCCTGCACGTGGTGTGCGACCTCACCATCGCCTCCCGCCAGCACGCGCGCTTCAAGCAGACCGATGCCGACGTGGGCTCCTTCGACGCCGGGTACGGCTCGGCCTACCTGGCCCAGCAGGTGGGGCAGAAGTTCGCCCGCGAGATCTTCTTCCTGGGCCGCACCTACGACGCCGAGCAGATGCACCGCATGGGCGCGGTGAACCTGGTGGCCGAGCACGCCGAGCTGGAGCGCGAGGGCATCGCCATGGCCCGCGACGTGCTGGGCAAGTCGCCCACGGCGCAGCGCATGCTGAAGTTCGCCTTCAACCTGGCCGACGACGGCCTCATGGGCCAGCAGGTCTTCGCCGGGGAGGCCACGCGCCTGGCGTACATGACCGACGAGGCGGTGGAGGGCAAGGAGGCCTTCCTGGAGAAGCGCGACCCGGACTGGTCGGCGCACCCCTGGTACTACTGAGCCGCCGGTGACCTTTCGTCCCTCCCCCTCGCCGGGCACCCCCACCACCATCGATGCCGGGGCCGGCGTCGATGCCGTGCGCGCAGCCCTGGCGGGCGTCCTCGCCGGGCGCGCCGACCTCGCGCTGGGCACGTCGGGCTCCACCGGCTCCCCGGCCCGCGCCCTCCTCCGTGGCACCGACCTGCGCGCCAGCGCCACGGCCACGCACGCCCGCCTCGGAGGCCCGGGGCGGTGGGTGCTCGCGCTGCCGCCCGGCCACATCGCCGGCGTGCAGGTGCTGGTGCGCGCAGCCGTGGCCGGGACCGAGCCGCTGGTGACCACCGGCGGCGACGACACGTCCTTCGACCCCGGCCGCCTGGCCGCCGACCTCGAGGCCGCCCGGGCCGACGCCCCGGCCACCCGCACCTACCTCTCCCTCGTGCCCACCCAGGTGGTGCGCCTGGTGGCCGACCCCACCCTGGCCGGGCGCGTGGCCGCCGCGGTCGACGCCGTGCTCGTGGGCGGGGCGGCCCTCCCCTCGGCCGCCGCCGAGGCTGCCGCGAGCGCCGGCCTGCCCGTGGTGCGCACCTACGGCTCCACCGAGACCTGCGGCGGGTGCGTCTACGACGGCCGGCCGCTGGACGGCGTGGAGGTGGGCACCACCGCCGAGGGGCGCGTGACACTCACGGCCCCGTGGGTGACGCGCGGCTGGCTGGTGGACGGGGAGCTCGTCACCGAGCGTGCGCACGCCGGGGGCGCCGGCGCCCGCATCGAGGAGGACGCACCCGCCGCCGACGACACGCCCCGCCGCACCCTGGTGACCGACGACCTGGGCGAGCTGGCCGACGGCCGCCTGCGCCTCATCGGGCGGGCGGACGACCTCATCGCCACCGGGGGGCTCAAGGTGTCGCCGCACGTGGTGGCCGATGCGGTGGCGCGCCTGCCGCAGGTGGCCGAGTGCGCCGTGGTGGGCACCCCGGACCCGGTGTGGGGGCAGCGGGTGACCGTGGTGGCCGTACCGCGCCACGGAGAGGGCGATGCCGGCAGCGCCCCCTCGCTCGCCGCCCTCCGCGACGCCCTGCGCACCGAGCTGGCCCCCGAGGCTCTCCCCCGTGCCGTGCGCTGGGTGGACACGATGCCGCTCACCGGCCCCGGCAAGTACGACCGGGCGGCCCTGCGCACCCTGGCCGCCGAGCCCGACGAGGCGGCATGAGGTCAGGCTGCGCGGCCCACAGCCGCCGAGAGGTCGAACATCGAATCCGCCCAACGCATCATGCGGTCGTCGTGCGTCGCCATCACGATGGCCGTACCCCGGGAGGCCATCTCGTCGAAGACCCTCTGGACGACCTGGACGTTGCCGTCGTCGAGTGACGCCGTGGGCTCGTCGGCGAACACCACGCGGGGATTCTGCAGCAGCAGCCGCGCCAGAGCGACCCGCTGCTGTTCGCCACCACTCAGGGTCAGTGTCTTGGTCTGCGGGGAGTGACTCACACCCACACGGTCGAGCACCTGGGCACGCATGGCCGGCCGGTCCGCGCGGCGGACAGTGCGCCCGGAGAAGCCATAGTCCAGATTCTGCCCGATGGTCTGCGTAGGCACCAGCCCGTGGTCCTGGAAGAGGACTCCCAGGACGTCACGGCGCAGACGCCGCATGGTGCGCCCGCTCGCGCTCGTGAGGTCCGTTCCCTCCAGACGAACGCTTCCTCCGCCGGGGGACTCCAGGCCGGCGAGGCAGTTCAGCAGCGTGGTCTTGCCGCAGCCGCTGGGTCCCACCAGGGCGAGACGCTCGCCCGGGGCAACCGTGAGGTCCACCCCCTTCCAGAGCACCCGGCCGGGCACACTCATGGACAGCCTCTCGGCCACCAGCACGAACTCGTCCTGCATGATTCACCCTTCCTTCAGGACTGTGGTGTTGAGGCCCCGCTCGACGATCGTCGCTGTCACGGCCACGACGAGCGCCACGACGAGACACTGACCGGCGAGCAGCCACGCCCCAGCGGGTCCCTCGAGGACACCGCGAGACAGGGCCACGACCGTTCCGATGAGCGTCATGACCGCCGCAACCGCAGCCACTGGCACGTGCCGACGCACCGGGTGGCGCCCCGTCACGAACCCCACGAACAAGCGGCGGCGACGGGCGCGGGTCAGAACCTGGACCGCCACCACCAGGGAAGTGATCTCGATGGCGGCGAGCACGACCATCGAGACCACGGCTCGATGCCGCTCACGCCCCAGCTCCACCCGGGTCTCCTCGACGGTCTGCTGCGGATCGACGGCCGGAGAGACCCGGTCCGCCACGGGCGAGGCAGCCAGCGCCGCCTCGACCTTCCGCGGCTCGCCCACGAACATGAGCTCCGACCGGCTCATGGCCGCGGACAGGAAGTTTCCGGAGAGCCAGTCCGCGCCATCGTCGACGACCAGCACCCACGGATCAGTTGCTTCGTCGTCACCAGACGAGCGCACCGCGTTTCCTTGGCGGAGGACCGGCCACCCGTCGACCCCAGCAGGCGCGTGCACAATCTGCACCGACGGAACCTCCACGCAGCCCTTCGCCCGCTGACGTTCGCCGCAGGAGAGTTCTCCCTGAAACGCCATCCACTCCGCCACCGAGCCCTTGACGGCACCAACATCACCTCCGGAGGGAGCGACGAGCCAGGGCCCGTCCCCGTCCAGGGTCACCTCAGGCTGGAGACGCCGCAGGTACTCCTTGTTCACGATGAGACACCCCTGACCACCGTCCGCGAAGTCACAGGGCTTCGGCGCCGCGTTGAGGAAGATCGGGGTCGTCTTGTCCAAGGTCGTGAACGCCGTCCGAAATCGGTGTCCGACCTCCGGCGACTCGTTGTCCGGTGCTCCGTACTGACTCGGCGACGCAAGTTGGGGCATGCGGTCCCAGACCCCGAGCTCTTCGCTGAGACGCTGCTGTTCCATGCCCGTCTGGAGAGCCCGCACGCCCGCCACGGGCAGGAGCCCCATGGCAGCCGTGGCTGCGAGTGAGGCGGCCAGTCCGATCACCAAGAAGGGTCGGCGACCCCGCAGACGCTCCATGAGCGGGGCCTCCCACTGGAAACCCGCTGCCAGCCCCACCACAGCGGCTGCAAGTACTCCGAGGGCGGCCCAAGCGAGCAGGCCCAGAACAGAACCGCGCACCGAGGAGCCCAGGACCGCGCGCGTGGACGGGTTCAACGCCACGGCCACGAGCATGACCACGAGCACGCCCACCATCCATGCCACGACAAGACCCAGCAGCCCCCACCAGGCAGTCCTCCGGGACTGCCCGCACGCCTCCATCACGGCGACCCGCCGTGTGGCCTCCGCGGCAGTCAGAGCAGCAGCCGCCAACACCGCCGCCCCCAGCACCCACAGTGCTGCCATCAAGTCCGCCTGTGACGCAGCGAGGTCACGGGGACCCGTGTCCGCTCGCTCCCTGACCGACACGTCGACCCCCATGTGGTGCAGGTCGGCATAGAAGGCACGCAGCTGCGCCGGTTCACCCCATACGGCCCACCGACCTCGCAGGCTGGTGGAGTCCGACCACGGTTCTGCCCGCGCTCCAGGGATCCCCACCGGCTCTGCAGGCCCGTTCTCGACGGGGGGCGCCGAGGGCGGAGCCTGCATCGTCGTCTCTCCTGCAGCGCCCACCGTGACCCGGGCCAGTCCCACACCGTGCTCCGCTGCGCCGGCCCCCATCTGGGCGGCGAGCCCCTTACGGTCCGGGATCCCCGACACGACGAGGCTGGCGTCAGCCCTGTTGGGGAAGGTCTCCGCCTGAGCTGAAGCTCCGAGCCAGGCGATGATCGCAGCCAAGAGCAGGTTGATGGTGATCGTCAGCCTCAACAGGTGCGTACTGCGCACTCCGCATCCTTCCCACTGCCACGGTTGTGGGGCCCGGATCCCTCCGGGCCCCACAACGCGTCACGAACCCGGACTCAGACCACGCTGTAGTAGGCGTGGTCGACGGCCAGCTGGCAGGCACGGATGGACGAGTTCGCCCACACGCCCTTGCTCTTGGTGCCCGACCGGTTCTCCTCGCCGTCGCAGTTGCGCACGGAGGAACCGTGGGCGCGGGAACCATGGTGGTACTCCGACACGACGGTGCCACCACCAAAGGCTCCGGTCGTACCATGCCGCCACGTTCCGCCCGCCGGGTGGGTCGTCTCGACAGCTGCGAAGGCAGCGGTGGCACAGGTGGCCGTGACAACGGTAGTCAGTGCGACCCCGCGACGGAGCGACGCATACGCATGATGCACTCCTTCATGTGTGATCGACTGTTGGTCAGGAAGACCAACACCGCCATGAGACCCCCCCCCCAACGCTGTCCGCAAGAGGCGACGACAGATCACACCACATCGTGACCGAATCCATGCCGACCCTTGACCATTCAAGCCAGGAGGACCCCTCGACCATGGCCACGCTCGCCCAGTGGATCGAGGGCGCCCGCCCCCGCACGCTCCCGGCAGCGGTGGCCCCCGTGGCCGTCGGCACCGGCGCGGCGTTCGCCCTACGCGGCACCCACGGCCACGAGGACGCCGGCCACTGGGGCTTCGCGCTGTTGGCCCTCGTGGTGGCCCTGGCCCTGCAGGTGGGCGTCAACTACGCCAACGACTACTCCGACGGCATCCGCGGCACCGACGAGGAGCGCATCGGCCCGGTGCGCCTGGTGGGCCAGCGCCTCGCGCCGCCGCAGCAGGTCAAGGCCGCGGCGTTCAGCGCGTTCGCCCTGGCCGGGCTGGCCGGCATCGCCCTGAGCGTGCTCTCGGGCCACTGGTGGATGCTGCTCGTCGGCGCGGCGGCCGTGTGGGCGGCGTGGAACTACACCGGCGGCAAGAACCCCTACGGATACCGCGGCCTGGGCGAGGTGGCCGTCTTCGTCTTCTTCGGCCTCGTGGCCGTCCTGGGCACGCAGCTCACGCAGGCCGGCACCACGTCCTGGGCCGGGCTCGCCGGAGCCGTCGGCACCGGCGCCGTGGCGGCCACCCTCAACCTGACCAACAACCTCCGCGACATCGAGGGCGACGCCGCCGTGGGCAAGGTGACGCTCGCGGTCCGGCTCGGTGCCCGTCGCACGCGGAGGCTGTACGCAGGCCTCATCGGCCTGGCCTTCCTCATGGTGCTGGCCTCCGGGTTGCAGCACACTCCCGCCGTCGTGGCCCTGCTCGCGCTGCCGCTGGCCGTACCCCCGGTGCGTGCCGTGCTGCAGCGCGCCCGCGGCCGGGCCCTCATCGGTGTGCTCGGCCAGACCGGGCGCATGCAGCTGGTGCTGGGCCTGCTGTGGGGCCTGGGCCTGTGGTGGGCTGGCCGCTGACCGGCTGACGCCCCACGCGGCTGCGCCCGGCCCCGTGGTCGACTCCCACCCGTGGTGGGGTTCACACGCCGCGTCGGGCGGCGCATCATCAGGCAGAACGGGTACCGCCCGGTGCCCGTCCGCCACCCCGAAGGGGACGCCATGCGCCGTGCACTGACACTCACCACCCTGCTGGGACTGGGCCTCGCCCTGTCCGCGTGCGGGACCGATGAGGGCGGGTCGGGAGGGTCCGACAGCCCCACCAGCTCGGTGGGCACCCCGTCGGGGTCCGCCCCGGACGACTCGCCCGCGCCCAGCGAGGACCCGTCCGGCTCCACCAGCCCGAGCGACCCGTCCGGCGGCGACCCGTCCGGCGGCGATGACCTCCTGGAGCCCGGCGAGAAGGCCGAGAAGAAGCACGCCGGCCGCAACGGCTCCCCCGTCGCCTACCTGGTGAAGGAGGGCTCCACGCAGGCCGAGCTGGCCGTCCGCTGCGACGGCGGCGGCTCGATGACGCTGGCCCCCACCCGGGGCGGGCAGGGCACCCCGGTGGGCCCCGAGGTGGAGGTCGCCTGCGACGGCGAGCGCCACGACCTGACGCTGACGGCCGAGAAGCCGTTCAGCTCCTTCCGCGCCCTCACCCCGACCATGGGGCACTACGAGATCGCCGTGCTCAGCACGATGCAGTGAGGCCCGCACAATGAGACCCGTGCGCTGACACCGCATCACGATCCGGTCACGAGTGGCCCGGTCCCGCCCACCGACGCACGTCGGGGCGCGAGGATCGGGCCACTCCCGTCTGGGAGTCCGAACCGTCCGCCGAGGGGAACACCGTGCGCCGCAGCCTCACCACCACCGCCACCCTGCTCTGCCTCGCGATGGGGCTCAGTGCCTGCACCGGCGGGGACGGCTCGCCCGAGGCCGACGGCTCGACCACCAGCAGCACGGGCAGCATCAGCACAGAGCCCTCCACCGGCCCCAGCGGCTCCGGAGACGACGCCAGCCCGAGCCCCACCACCCACGTCGCCACCGCCGACGACGGCAGCGGGGACGACGGCAACGGCACCGCCCCCACCGAGCCGACCCCGCAGGGTTCGCCCAGCACCACCCCCCTGCTGGGGCAGGCCGGCCCCGAGGAGGAGGAGCTCCGCCCGGCCACCACCCTGCCCGCCGGGCGGACCACCACCGTGAGGACCGTCGGGGTGAAGGTGCCCCGGGGCGAGGGCGTCTACGTGGCCGTCGCCTGCGGCGGGACGGGGCGCGTCACCATCGACGACGGGCTCGGGGACCCCACGCACCTGGAGTGCAGCTCCCCGGCGCGCGGCAGCCGTGCCACCCACGTCGTGGACCCCGGGTCCTCGGTGCGGGTGACGGTCGACCCCGGCGCCCGGGCCGCCTACCGCCTGTACCGCGTCGTCGCCCCGCCCGCCCTGGAGCCCGACGCGCTGGCCTCCGTCTCCGGCGAGGGCGGCGGGGACGCGTTCGTCGCCGAGGTCGCCCCGGGGCGGCGGATGCATGTCACCGTGCGGTGCGACGGAGACGGGACCCTCGCGCTCCGCGCCCAGGGCCGGGGCGGCTCGCCCCTCGGTGCACCCCAGCGGTTCGTCTGCGACGGCACGAAGCGGCGTGCCGTCGTGGAGGCCCCGCGGCGCTTCACCTTCCTGCAGGTCGCCCCCACCTCGGGGGTCGGCCGGTACGAGGTGGCCGTCACCCGCGTGGAGCGCTGAGGCTCAGACGAAGTCGTCCTCGCCACCCGCACGCCGGGCGGCGGGGGCGCCGGTCACCTGGTCCTCCACGTCCTCGTCGCTCACCGGCTGGGTGCGGGAGCGCTTCGCCTCACGACGCGCGATGGCGTCGTCGATCTGCGCGGAGAAGTCCTGCCGGGGCGCCTTGAGGAAGAACCACGAGGCCACCATCGAGGCCAGGGCGGCGGCGACCACCACCCAGAACGGGCCGGTGCTGCCGAGGTCCACCCCGGTCAGCTCGACCACCAGGAAGAACCCGGCGGCGAAGAACAGGAACACCAGGATCCGCAGGAGCGTGTAGCGCAGCACGGTCACATCCCCGAGTACGAGTGGAAGCCGACGAAGTACACGTTGACGACGGCGTAGTTGATGATGATGCAGGCGAAGCCGGCGATGGCCAGCCAGGCCGAGTGGCGCGTCCACCCAGCGGTGGCGCGCGAGTGCAGGTAGGCGGCGTAGACCACCCAGATGACGAAGGTCCACACCTCCTTGGGGTCCCAACCCCAGTAGCGGCCCCACGCGCGCTCGGCCCAGATGGCGCCGGCCACGAGCGTGAAGGTCCACAGCGGGAAGCCGATGACGTGGGCCGAGTAGGTGAGCTTGTCCAGCCGGTCGGCCGAGGGCACGCGCTCGAGGAAGGCCGGGCCGCTGCCGCGCTCCTCCCGACGCCGCTGCAGCAGGAAGAGCACCGCCAGCGCGAAGCCGATGACGAACACACCGATGGAGAGCGTGGCCACGGTGACGTGGATGACCAGCCAGGCGCTCTGCAGCGAGGGCATGAGCTGGGAGGCCTCGGTCCACCAGGCGGTGGTGGCCGCACCGAGGATGAGCAGCACCGGACCCACCACGAACAGGCCCAGCCAGCGGGTGTCGCGGCGCAGCGACCACAGGGTGAAGCCCACCATCGCGAAGGCGGCGGCGGCCAGCGCGAACTCGTACATGTTGCCCAGCGGCGCGCGGTGCACCGAGAGCCCACGGGTGGCGATGGTGGCCAGCAGCGTGCCGGTGCCCAGCAGCGCCAGCACCTGCCCGGCGGTGCCCATGCGGCGGCCGTCGGCCATCGCGAGGTAGCCGGTGTAGGCCAGCATCGAGAGGGCCAGCACGGCCATGGTCACCACCGAGAGCACGTCGGAGGTGCGGGCCATCGGCTCGTCCACCGAGGCCAGCAGCGCGATCGGCGCTCCCTGCACGGTCATCAGTTCTCCTCGTCCTGCGCCCGGGCGGTCCCGAGGCGCTGCGTCAGCTGCGTGTGGAGGGCGTCCACGCCCTCGGCCACCGTGGGATCGTGGCCCTTGGCCAGGCCGGCCATCTCCACGCGCGCCCCGCCCTCGCCCGGCACGATGCGGACGAAGTAGCGGCGGCGGCGGATGGTCAGGGTCATCACCAGGCCCACCAGGCCGGTGAGCGCCGAGACGAGCGCGGGCACCTGGCCCGGGTCGTGGCGCACGGTGAGGCCGGCGAAACGGCGGACGCCCTCGAAGGTCACGGTGCCGCGGCCGCCGGGCAGTTCGTACTCCTCGCCGGGGCGCAGGAAGATGCGCACCGGGGTGCCGTCCTTGCCCTGCACCTGCTTCATGCGGTCGGTGTTCAGGGTGAAGACCGACTGCGGGCGGCCGCCGGGGAAGAGCTCGCCCTGCCAGGCGGTCATCACCAGGGCCGGGTCGGCCAGGCCGGGGAAGGTCGAGTGGGGGCCGCGGTCGCCGGTGATGGCCTGGGTGGGCAGGAACAGCCCGGCCAGGCCCAGCTGCTCACCCTCCGCGCCCGCGGACACCTTGAACGCACCGCTGGAGGTGTACTGGTTGTCCTGCACCAGCATCGGGGAGGCCTCGCGGTAGAGCAGGGTGCCCTTCGCGTCGCGGACGCTCACCTCCGGCGCGTAGCCGTTGCCCAGCAGGTAGATGCGGGCGCCGCCCACCGAGAGCGGGGCGTTCACGGTGAACTTCTGCGCGCGCTCACCGTCACCGTCGTCGAAGCGGGCGTCCACCTCGAAGCGGCGGGGCGCGCCGAACTGGCCCTTGCCGGCGTCCGGGTCCGTCTCGAAGTCGACGTCGACCTCGTCGACGGCCAGGCGGAAGTCCGGCAGGTCGCGGGTGTCCACCCACGGCCCGGCGCTCAGGGTGTCGTACCGGCCGTTGCTCGAGGTGAACTCCTCGCCCTCCACCACGAGCACCTCGGCACGCCAGCCGAAGAGGTAGCCCAGGGCCACGCTCACGAGCACGCCCACGAGGCTGATGTGGAAGACGAGGTTGCCCAGCTCGCGGAGCATGCCGGTCTCCATGGAGACCTCGCGCACCCCCTCGGCGCGCGTCTCCTCGCGCACCCGGTAGCGGCGCGAGCGACCGAGCGCGGCCACCTCGGCAGCGGTCGACTCCACGTCCGCACCCGGCAGGTCCACCACACGGTGGCCGGGCATGCGGGTGGTGCGCCGCGGCACGGCCGGGGGCTGCTGCCGCCAGCCGTCCAGGTACACCTTGGTGCGGGGGATGATGCAGCCCACCAGCGAGGTGAACAGCAGCAGGTAGATGGCCGCGAACCACGGGCTGGAGTAGACGTCGAACATCTGCAGCGCGTCGAGCACGCGCGAGAGCTCGGGGTGGTCCTGCTGGTAGCGGTCCACCGCGGCGGAGTCCACGGAGCGCTGCGGCCAGATGGAGCCGGGCACGGCGGCCACGGCCAGCAGCAGCAGGAGCAGCAGCGCGGTGCGCATGCTGGTCAGCTGGGCCCACGCCCAACGCAGGGTGCCCACCATCAGATCACCGGCCTGAACGAGGAGATCCACTCGGTCTGGAACCAGACCATGACCCGGTCCCACACGCCGGCCAGCATGAGTAGGCCGAGCACCATGAGCACCACGCCCCCGGCGGCGCTGATGACGCCGTGGTGGTCGCGCATCCAGCCCAGGGCGGTGGCCGCGCGGGAGATGCCGGCGGCCAGCAGCACGAAGGGCAGGCCCAGGCCGAGGCTGTAGGCCGCGGCGAGCACGCCACCGCGGGCGATGGCGTCACCGGAGCCGCTCAGCGAGCTGCTCAGGGTGAGGATGGCCCCCAGGACCGGCCCGATGCAGGCCGAGAAGCCCAGCCCGAACGCGGCGCCCAGCAGCGGGGCCCCGGCCAGACCGGCGGCAGGCCGCCAGCGCACCTTCCACTCACGGCCGCCGAGCCCGAAGGTCATGACCGCACCCATGGCCAGCACCACCAGCCCACCGGCGCGCAGCAGCAGCCCGCGGTCGTCGGCCAGGGCGATGCTCACCCCGGAGACCACCACCGACAGGCCGAGGAAGACCACGGTGAAGCCGAGCACGAAGAGCAGGCTGGCCAACACCAGGCGGGGGCGCCCCACGGACCGGTCCTGGGCCTGCACGCCGCCCAGCCCGGTCACGTAGCCGAGGAAGCCCGGCACCAGGGGCAGCACGCACGGGGAGGCGAAGCTCACCACGCCGCCGGCGAAGGCCAGCGCCATGGCCCACGGCAGGAAGCCCGAGGCGATGGTGTCCTGCAGGCCCATTCAGCCGTCCTCGCCCAGCACGCGGTCCACCAGCGAGCGCAGCGTGGAGGCCTCCACCGGCCCCGAGACGCGCGCGGCGATGCGGCGCTGCGCGTCGAGCACCAGCGTGGTGGGGGTGGCCGAGGCGGCGCCCTGCAGCCCGCGGAGGGTGGCCCCGCCGTCGTCGGCGAGGTTGGGATAGGTCACCTTGCGGGAGGCCACGAAGGCCTTCGCCGTCTCGGCGGAGTCCCGCTGCACCAGGCCCAGCAGCAGCACGTCCCTCTCCTCGTACTCCTGCCAGAAGTCCTGCAGCACCGGCATCTCCTTGATGCACGGCGGGCACCAGGAGCCCCAGGTGTTGAGCAGCACCACCTTCTCGTCGGCGTCCTCGAGTCGGAAGTCCTTGCCCTCCAGCGTCTTCCCGACGAGCGTCACCGGCTGGCGCCGCTCGCCGGCATCCAGCTCCTCCACCGTGCCGTCGCCGGAGATGTAGTTGGAGTCGCCCTCGCCCCGGGCGCGGCCGGAGACGGTGTTGCCCTCGTCCCCGCCGCAGGCCGACAGGGCCATCGCCCCGAGGCCGGTGAGGCCTCCGGAGAGCACGAGGCGACGCGAGGGGGTCCACAGGCCGGCCCGCGTCGGGCGCGGCGCGCTCATGCCCCGGGCA
The DNA here is from genome assembly GCF_002847825.1 of Kytococcus schroeteri. Lineage (GTDB taxonomy): Bacteria > Actinomycetota > Actinomycetes > Actinomycetales > Dermatophilaceae > Kytococcus > Kytococcus schroeteri. The sequence goes on from NZ_PKIZ01000005.1 coordinate 14,403, forward strand.
CCGGGGAGGCACCGGGCAGCAGCGAGGCGGCGGGCTCGCTGTAGTGCACGGCGTACACCTCGTCACCGGTGAGGTCGATGGTGGTGACGCTCGCCAGGGAGCACTCGCGCCTGCGCGGGTCGTGCGGCAGGGCGCGCCCCTCCAGGTGGCTGCGCAGCATCCAGACCGGCAGCTGGTGGCTCACGACCACGGCCTCGTGGCCGCGGGCGGCCCGGGCGGCGTCGCGCACCGCGGCGTCCATGCGGGCGGCGATCACCCGGTAGGGCTCACCCCACGACGGACGCAGCGGGTTCCACAGCACCGGCCACGAGCGCGGGTCGCGCAGGGCGCCCTTCGAGGACCCCACGCGGCGCCCCTCGAACTGGTTCTCGGACTCGATGACGCGCACGTCGGTGTGCACCTCCAGCCCCGTCAGCTCGGCCACCGGGGCGGCGGTCTCCTGGGCACGCTCCAGCGGGGAGGCCACCAGGTGGGTGACGTCGTGCCCGCGCAGGGACTCGGCCACCATGCGCGCCATCGCGTGGCCGCGGTCGCTCAGGTGGTAGCCGGGCAGGCGCCCGTAGAGCACCTTCTCGGGGTTGAACACCTCGCCGTGGCGCACCACGTGCACCAGCGTGCGGTCGGCCCGCCCGTCGTGGCGCGGCGGCTCGGTGGGGTGCACGGTCGTGGGCGCACTCATGCGCGCACCTCGCGGGCCGAGGCGTCGACGGCGGTGACGATGCGGTCGAGCACGTCGTCGGTGTGCGCGGCCGAGGCGAACCAGGCCTCGAAGGCGCTCGGCGGCAGGTGCACGCCGTGGCGCAGCATCGCGTGGAAGAACGCGGCGTGCAGCGCGGTGTCCTGCTGCTGGGCGCTGGAGAAGTCGGTCACCTCGTCGTCGGTGAAGAAGACGCTGAACATGGTGCCCGCGCGGCCGATGCGGTGCGGGATGCCCTCACGGGTGAACGCCTCGGTGACCGCGGCGGTGAGCACCTCGCGGGCGTGGTCCACCGCGGCGTACACCTCGTCGGTGCACAGCCGCAGCGTGGTCAGGCCGGCGGTGGCGGCCACCGGGTTCCCGCTGAGGGTGCCGGCCTGGTACACCGGGCCGGCCGGGGCCAGGCGCGCCATGACGTCCGCACGGCCACCGAAAGCGGCCACCGGGAAGCCGCCGCCCACCACCTTGCCGAAGGTGAACAGGTCGGGTGCCTCACCCATCTGCGAGAGGCCCAGCCAGCCGGTGGGGCTGGCACGGAAGCCGGTCATCACCTCGTCGGAGACCAGCAGCGCACCGTGCTCGCGGGTGAGGCGGCGCATCGCCTGCTCGAACTCCGGGGTCGGCGGCACCACGCCCATGTTGCCGGCGGCGGCCTCCACGATGACGGCGGCCACCTCCGGGCCGTGCTCGGCGAAGGCCTGCTCCAGGGCGGTCACGTCGTTGTACGGCAGCACCAGCGTCTGCCCGGCCGACGAGGCGGGCACCCCGGCGGAGTCAGGCAGCGCGAAGGTGACCACACCCGAACCCGCCTGTGCCAGCAGGGCGTCCACGTGGCCGTGGTAGTTGCCGGCGAACTTCACGACCTTCTCGCGGCCGGTGAACCCCCGGGCCAGGCGCAGCGCGCTCATGGTGGCCTCGGTGCCGGAGTTCACCAGGCGCACGGCCTCCACCGGCTCGATGCGGCGCACGATCTCCTCGGCCAGCTCCACCTCGTGCGGGTTGGGCGTGCCGAAGCTGAAGCCGCGCGCGGCGGCCGCGGTCACGGCCTCGAGCACCTCGGGGTGGGTGTGGCCCAGGATCATCGGGCCCCAGGAGCCCACGAGGTCGACGTACTCGGTGCCGTCGGCGTCGGTGAGCAGGGCGCCCCGGGCCGAGGTGATGAAGCGGGGGTCACCGCCCACCGCCCCGAACGCGCGGACCGGGGAGTTCACACCCCCGGGGATCACGGCGCGGCCGCGCTCCATCCAGGCGACGCTCTGGGACACGGGGGTACCGGGGGACACAGGGGTGGGCATGGACACGACCGTCTCAATCCTTCCTGAGTGTTCGCTGCAAGGACGGGGCGCACGGGGCCCGCGACCAGCGGGCCGCGGGCCCCGGGACGCTGCGTCAGCGGCCCTCGCGGAGCCAGGCGGCGGCCTCCAGTGCGTGGTAGGTGAGCACCACGTCGGCCCCCGCACGGCGGATGCCCAGGAGCGACTCCAGCACGGCGGCACGGCGGTCGATCCAGCCGTTGGCCGCGGCGGCCTCCAGCATCGAGTACTCGCCGCTCACCTGGTAGGCCACCACGGGCAGGTCGGTGTGCGCACGCAGCGCCGCCACCACGTCCAGGTAGGCCAGGGCGGGCTTCACCATCACCATGTCGGCACCCTCGGCCTCGTCCAGGGCCAGCTCCACCAGGCTCTCGCGGGTGTTGGCCGGGTCCTGCTGGTAGGTGCGGCGGTCGCCCTGCAGGGAGGAGTCCACGGCCTCGCGGAAGGGGCCGTAGAAGGCCGAGGCGTACTTGGCCGTGTAGGCCATGACCACCACGTCGGCGAAGCCGGCCTCGTCGAGCGCCTCGCGGATGACCACCACCTGGCCGTCCATCATGCCGCTGGGGGCCACCACGTGGGCGCCGGCGCGGGCCTGCGCCACGGCCATCTCGGCGTAGCGCTGCAGGGTGGCGTCGTTGTCCACCCGGCCGGCGGCGTCGAGCACGCCGCAGTGGCCGTGGTCGGTGAACTCGTCCAGGCAGAGGTCGGTCATCACCAGCAGCTCGTCGCCCACGGCGTCGCGCACCGCCCGCGTGGCCCGGTTGAGGATGCCCTCGGGGTCGGTGGCACCGCTGCCGACGGCGTCCTTGGTGGACGGCACGCCGAACAGCATGATGCCGCTCACCCCGGCGTCGCGGGCCTGCACGGCCAGCTCCACCAAGCCCTCCACGGTGTGCTGCTGCACGCCCGGCATCGAGGAGATGTCGCGCGGGGCGTCACCCTCGTGCACGAAGGCGGGCAGCACGAGGTCCTGCGGCGCCAGGCGCGTCTCGGACACCATCCGCCGCATGGCCGGAGTGGTGCGCAGGCGACGCGGGCGACGGTGCGGGCCCAGCACGGGGCGCTCCGGCGCGGGGCTCACCGGCTCCTCCGACGCTTGGTGACCTCCTGCGAGGGACGGGTCACAGGACGGCCGGCGGCGAGCGCCTCCTCCACCCGGCCGCGGGCGAACGCGGTGAGGGCGTCGATGACGGCCTCACCGCTGGCCTCCTCGGCCACCGCGTCCACGCGCAGCCCCAGCTCGGTGGCGGTCTCCGCCGTGGCCGGGCCGATGCAGACGATCACGGTGCTCGGCGACGGCTTGCCGGCGATGCCCACGAGGTTGCGCACCGTGGAGCTGCTGGTGAACACCGCGGCGTCGTAGGTGCCGTTCTTGATGGCGGCACGCACCGGCGCCGGCGGCGGCGTGGCGCGCACGGTGCGGTAGGCCACGATGTCGTCGACCTCCCAGCCGCGCTCCTGCAGGCCGCTCACGAGCACCTCGGTAGCGATGTCGGCACGGGGCAGGAAGACGCGGTTGATCGGGTCGAGCACGTCGTCGTACGGCGGCCAGTCCTCGAGCAGGCCACGGGCGGACTGCTCCCCGCTGGGCACGAGGTCGGGCTCGATTCCCCAGGCGCGCAGCGCGTCGGCGGTCTTGCCGCCGACGGCGGCGATCTTCAGCCCGGCGAAGTCGCGGGCGTCCAGGCCCAGGCCGGCGAACTTCTCGCGCACGGCCTTCACCGCGTTCACCGAGGTGAAGCCGATCCACTCGTAGGTGCCGGTCACCAGGCCGCGGATGGCCTTGTCCATCTGGTGCGGGGAGCGCGGCGGCTCCACGCTGATGGTGGGCACCACGTGGGCGGTGGCGCCGCGCTCGGAGAGGGCGCGCACCATCGGCTCGGCCTGATCCTTGGTGCGGGGCACCAGCACGCGCCAGGCGAACAGCGGGCGGGTCTCGAACCACGAGAGGGTGTCGCGGTCGCCCACGCAAGCGCCCACGGTGGCCACCACCTCGTCGCCCTCCACCTCCTCGGCGCCCTCGGCGACGTCCGCCAGGGTGCTGATGCTCGTGGCCTGCTGGGCGGTGGTGCCGCCCACGGTCAGCGCGATGGGGGTGTTGGCCGCGCGGCCGCCCTTCACCAGGGCACGGGCGTGCTCCACCACCTCGTCGGCGCTGCCGATGAGCACCAAGGTGGTCGAGTCGTCCTCCACCACGGCGGGGTTCACGCGGCCGCCGGGGCCGATGGCGTGCACCACGCGGTTGGTGCCGGTGGCGATGGGCACCCCGGCGTAGGTCGGCACGGCCTGCAGGGCGGAGACGCCCGGCACGACCTCGATCTCCAGCCCGGCCTTGCGGGCCGCGGCGGCCTCCACGCCCAGCGAGGAGAAGATCGACGGGTCGCCGTCCACCACGCGGGCCAGCACCACCTGGCCCTCGCGGCCTCCGCCGGCCTCGGCACGGCGCTCGGCGGCCTGCTTGACCGCGTCCTTGGCGGTGGAGACCAGCTCCTTGGCCCGGGAGGCCGCGGTGAGCTCGGCCTGCGCGGCCGGCACCGTCATGAAGGTGGCCCCGGGGCGCATCCACTCCACGAAGTCGTCCTCGAGGTGGCCCTCGTCGGCCACCACGACGTCGGCCATGCCGAGCACGCGGGTGGCGCGCACGGTCATGAGGCCGGGGTCCCCGGGGCCGGCTCCGACGAAGACGATGCGGGCAGCGGGCGCGGGGAGCCCTGCCCGCTGGGGCGAGGGCTGGGTGCTCGGGGCGGTGCTCACGAGTTCTCCTTCAGGGACGTCGGGTCGGCGGGTGCCGGTGCGTCGCCGATGCCGGGGAGCCGGTCGGCTCCCGCATCGCGCAGCGCCAGGGCCACCCGGCGGCCCAGGTCGTCGGCGGTGCTGTGCTGGGGGGACCGGCCGCCGGTGGCCGGGTCCGTGGGCGAGGACGGGGAGGGCGGTGCAGACAGGTCAGGGGCCTCGCGGGTGCAGCCGGCCTCGCGGACCGACCACGAGCCGTCGCGCTCCCCGGCGAAGGCCACGAGCTCGACCACCTCGCCGGCCGCGTCGTCCACGGCGCGGGCCAGGGCCCCCACGGGCGCGGAGCAGCCGGCCTCGAGGGTGCCGAGCACGGCGCGCTCGGCGGCGGTCGCGGTGCGGGTGGGCGCGTGGTCGAGCGCACGCAGGACCTCGGTCGTCGCCGGGTCGTCGCTGCGGCACTCCACGGCGAGCGCACCCTGCCCGGGGGCGGGCACCATCACGTCGGGGCCGAGCCACTGCGTGACCCGGTCGGTGAGGCCCAGACGGCGCAGGCCGGCCCCGGCCAGCACCACCGCGTCGAGCTCGCCCTCGGTGACGGTGGCCAGGCGGCGCGGCACGTTGCCCCGCAGGTCCACCACCTCCAGGTCCGGACGGGCCACCCGCAGCTGGGCCTCGCGGCGCGGCGAGCCGGTGCCCACACGGGCCCCGGCCGGCAGCATGTCCAGGGTGAGGCCGTCGCGCGCCACCAGGGCGTCGCGCGGGTCCTCGCGCTCGGGCACGGCGGCGATGACGAGCCCCTCGGGCTGGGCCACCGGCAGGTCCTTGAGGGAGTGCACGGCCAGGTCGATCTCCCCGGCCAGCAGGGCGTCGCGCAGGGCGCTCACGAACACGCCCGTTCCCCCGATGCGGCTCAGCGGCGCACGGTTCACGTCACCCTCGGTGGTCACGAGCACCAGCTCCACCTCGTGCCCCAGGGCCCGCAGCGCGTCGGCCACGTGCCCGGACTGGGTGGTGGCGAGGTCGCTGCGCCGGGTGCCCAGGCGCAGGGGGCGGCGGGCCTCCGTCGCGGCGGTCACCGGGAGGTCCCCGGCTGCTCGAGGAGGGCGCCCAGCGTCAGGCCGTCCAGGGCGGACTCGGGCACGAGCGGCGTCGGCCCGCTGGTGGGCGGGGCGCTGACGGCCTGCGTCTCGTGCGGGTCCAGGTCGAAGAGCTCGCGCAGCGCCCCGGCGAAGTCACCGCGGGGGTCACCGGCCAGCTGCTTCACGCGCACGCTCGGGGTGTGCAGCAGCTTCTCCACGATGCGGTGCACCGACCGGCTCACCTCCTCGCGCTCGGCCTCCCCCAGGTCGGGCAGGCGGCGGTCCAGGCGGGCCATCTCGGACTCCACCACGGCCCGCGCGGACCGGCGCAGGGCGGTCACGGTCGGGGCCACCTCCAGCTGGCGGCGAGCCACCTCGAAGGCGGCCACCTCGGCCTCCACCAGCTCGCGCACGGCACGCACCTCGGCCTCCGCGCCGTCGTTGCCGGCGTCCGCCTCCTCGCCACCGAGGCCACCCAGGCCCACGACGTGCTGACCGGGCAGGTCGGCCACCTCCGGCTCCACGTCGCGCGGCAGGGCCAGATCCACCAGCACGCGCTCGCGCTGCGGCAGGCCGGCCACGAGGTCGCGGGTGATGACCGCACCGGTGGCCCCGGTGCAGGTGATGACCACGTCGGCGCCGGCGAGCACCGCGGCGAGCTCGTCCCAGTCGTGGGCCGTGCCCTCGGTCGCCTCAGCGAGGCGGTCGGCGGTGGCGCGGGTGCGGTTCACCACGTGCAGGTCGGTGCGCACCCGGCGGGCCACGGTCATGGCGGCCAGCGAGCTCATGGCCCCCGCGCCCACGACCACCACGGTGCGTCCGGCCAGGGGGCCCAGCAGCTGCTCGGCGCGTTCCAGCCCGCGCTGCACCAGCGAGCGGCTCACGGCGTCGATCTCGGTCTCGGCGTGCGCGCGGCGCCCCACACGCAGGGCGTGGTCGAAGAGCGAGCCCAGGTGCGTGCCGGCGCGGCCAGAACGGCGCGCGCGGCGCAGGGCGGTGCGGAACTGGCCAAGGATCTGCCCCTCGCCCACCGCCATCGAGTCCAGGCCGGCGGCCACGGAGAAGGCGTGCCCCACCGCGCGGTCCTCGTAGTGCACGTAGAGGGAGGGGGCCAGCTCGGCGACCTCCACCCCGGTGGTCGTCGCCAGCGACTGCCCGATGTGGTGCACGGCGCCGTGGAAGGCGGTGGCCTCCACGTAGACCTCGAGCCGGTTGCAGGTGGAGACGGTCAGCACCTCGGCCACGTCGGCGCCGGTCTGGACCGCCGCGGCGAGCTCCCCGGCCGCGTCGTCCCCCAGGGCCACTCGCTCCAACAGGTCCATGGACGCACTGCGGTGCGACGCACCGACGACCAGCAGACTCACCGGGGAATCACGGGCTCCTCTCCGCGTGCTCCCGCCGATGTCGGGCACCACACGGCAGGGATCGGGCGGCGTGGAGGGGGCGCTATACCAGATGCGCCCGTCGGAGGGAACAGCGCCCCCGAGTCTACGCTGCAGCGTCGTACTTCACGAAATCCGCGCACCCGCAGGGCACTCCCCCTCACTCCCGGCCGGGCACAACACCGCGCCCCCCGGCCGTGGCCGGGGGGCGCTGGGAGTCACTTCTTGTTGCGACGCTGGTGACGCGTCTTGCGCAGCAGCTTGCGGTGCTTCTTCTTGCTCATGCGCTTGCGACGCTTCTTGATGACGGAACCCATGCTTCACATCCTTCTCGGGGTGTTACCGCGGCCCCTCACACGGGATGGAGGCCTCAACAGTTCTGATGGGTCCTGCGCCACGTCCGCGGCGCCCTGCCAGGAGGGCCGGCCGACGACGCGGGCACGGGGACCCGAAGACGGTGATGGCCAACGATACACCCCGCGCCCCGGGGGTCAGTCGAACCAGGGGTCCAGCCCGTGGTGGGCGAACACGGCCTCGCGCGTGGCCATGACGGCCTGGTCGGTGGGCGAGTCGGGGTCGTAGCCGGTCTCCCAGCTGCGCCACCACGGCCAGTCACCGCCGGCGTCGCCCATGGTCAGCGGGTACTCGCCGACGACCTCCTCGAGGCGGGCGCACCAGCCCGGCGGGGTGTCCACCGAGAGGTCCACCTCCTGGCCGGCCACCACGCCGAGCAGGGCGGTCCAGCTGCGCGGCACCACGTCGGTGATCGAGTAGCCACCGCCCCCGAGGGCCAGCCAGCGCTCCTCGCACACCGACCCGGCCAGCTCGCGCATGGTGCCCATGGCCACGGCCTGGGCCTCCACGGAGAGCCCGAAGTGCGCCAGCGGGTCGTGGGCGTGGCCGTCGCACCCGTGCTGGGTCACGAGCACCGTCGGCTCGAGGGCGTGCACCAGCGGCGGCACGATCGCGTGCACCGCCCGCAGCCAGGCCGCGTCGCCCGTCCCCGGGGGCAGGGCCACGTTCACCGCCGAGCCCTCCGCACCCGGGCCGCCCACGTCGCCGGGGAAGCCGGTACCGGGGAAGAGCACGCGACCGCTCTCGTGCAGGGAGATGGTCACCACGCGCGGGTCGTCCCAGAAGGCGGCCTCCACCCCGTCGCCGTGGTGCACGTCGAGGTCCACGTAGACGACCTTCTCCGCACCCCGGTCGAGCAGGCGGCGGATGGCCAGTGCGGGGTCGTTGTAGATGCAGAAGCCCGCCGCCCGGTCCGGCATCGCGTGGTGCAGGCCGCCGGCGATGTTCACCCCGCGCACGATCTCCCCGGCCATGATGGCGTCGGCGAGCTGCAGGCTTCCCCCGGCGGCCAGCGCGGAGGCCTCGTGCATGTGCGCGAACGCCGGGGAGTCCTCGTCGCCGATGCCCTGCGAGCCGTCGGCCGACCCCGGGTCCCGCGACACCGCCTTCACGTGCTCGACGTACCCACGGGTGTGCACCGTGGCGAGCTCGTCGTCGGTGGCCGCCACGGGCGGCACGAGCTCGAGCGCGTCGAGCACCCCCAGCTCGTCGGCCAGGTCGTGGGTGAGCCGCAGCCGCAGGGGGTTCATCGGGTGGTGCGCGCCGAAGTCATACTTGACCAGGGCCTCGTCCCAGACCGCCCGCCCGCGCTCGCTCGGGTGGGTGGCGGCGGCGTCCCGTCCTGCGTCGTCCATGACGTCACGCTACCGAGAGGAGACCCATGCAGCGGCACCGGCTCTACGACGAGGACACCCTCGTCATCGGCCTGGGGCGCTTCGGCACGGCCGTGGCGTCCGAGATGCGCGCCCTGGGCTACCGCGTGCACGCCATCGAGGAGCGGCCCCGGCTGGCCGAGCGGCACCACCGCACCTTCGAGCGCGTCATGGCCATCGACGCCACCGACCCCCAGGAGCTGCAGCAGGCCAAGCCGGAACTCTTCCGCATCGCCGTGGTGGCCATCGGGTCGTCCGTGGAGTCCTCGCTGCTCACGGCCGGCAACCTCGTGGACGCCGGCGTGCCCAACATCTGGGCCAAGGCCGTCAGCGAGGAGCACGCGCGCATCCTGGAGCGCATCGGCGTGCACCACGTGGTCTTCCCCGAGGCCGACAGCGGCCGCCGCGTGGCGCACCTGGTCAACGACAAGCTGCGCGACTACATCGAGTTCGACGACGGGTACGCCATCGTGAAGATGACCCCGCCGCACGAGATGATCGACAAGACCCTCACCGAGAGTCAGGTCCGTTCGCGCTACGGGGTCACCGTGGTGGGTGTGAAGGAGCCGGGCGAGGACTTCCACCACGCGGTGCCGGGCACCATGGTGGGTCGCCACCACTCCATCATCGTGAGCGGGCCGGCGGCCGCCATCGAGCGGCTCGCCTCCCGCCCCTGAAGGGGCCGACTCAGTCGGTGCCGTCCTCCAGGGACCCGGCCACGTCCTCGTCGACGTCGCCCTGCAGGGCCAGCGGAGTCTCCTCGGATTCCGCACCCAGCGGCAGCACGAAGGCGGCCTCCACCTCGGGCTCGCCGTTGACCACGACGTCCCGACGGCCCTCCGTGGGGCGGTAGCCGATGGAGCTGGCGAACGCCACGGCGCGGCCGTTGTCCGTGCCCACCCAGTAGACGAGGTGGCTGTAGCCGGCGTTGCGGCCCACCTGCTCGGCGTGGTCCATGAGCTTGCGGGCGACGCCCTCGCCACGCAGGGCCGGGGTCACCCAGATGCCGTAGACCTCACCCAGCTCGTCGTCCTTGCGGGTGTCCTCGTCGCCGACGGAGGCCAGGGCCACCAACTCGGAGCCCCGCTGGGCGACGAGGCGGGTGGAGTGGCTCATGCGCTCCTGCCACTGCTCGTCACCGTGCTGCGACTCCTCCTCGTAGGAGGCCACGAAGGCCTCGGGGTCCTCCTGCAGCGCCCGCAGGCGAAGGGTCTTGAAGATCTCCCACTCGTCTGCCGCGAGCTCGCGCACCGTGATGTCAGTCATGTGGTCATGATTCCATGCCCGCGCCCGCGCCGCGCAAGGGGCGCTCCATGCGCCACTCGGTGCGGAGGTCGTCGGGGTCGTCCGGAGCCGCCCGGAAGGGCGCACCGACACAGCGGAACCCACCGCGCTCGTACACACCCCGGGCCCGCGGGTTGTCGGTCATGACGTGCAGGTGCAGCGCCGCGTGGCCCCGCCCGCGGGCGCGGTCGGCCACCGCCTCCACGATGCGGGAGGACAGGCCGGTGCCGCGGTGGGCCGGTGCCACGAACATGCTGATGAGCTCCGGCAGGTCGTCCCCGCCCTCCATGAGGCGGGCCGCCCCCACCGGCGCGCCCCCCTCGACCGCGACGAGCGTGGACATCACCGGCGAGGCGACGTTCTCGCGCCACCGCTCCAGGCCGAGTCCGAGGTGGTCGGCGTACCGGGAGCCGAACGCGCCCGGGGTGTCGAGCAGCATCGCCAGGCGGACGTCGCGCCACAGGGCCACGTCGGTGTCCGAGGTGGCGTCGAGCCAGCGCAGGACCACCCCACCGGCCGAACCGGCGGGGTCAGTCGTCGTCGACGACACCGTCGGAGAGGTCCTTGCTGCGATGGGCGGCGGCCTCCATGGCCGAGAGGAAGGCGGCGCGGACCTTGTGGTCCTCCAGCTGCCGCATGGCGGCCACCGTGGTGCCGCCCGGGCTCGAGACCATCTCGCGCAGCATGGTGGGGTGCTCGCCCGTCTCGCGGAGCATCGTGGCCGCACCGAAGAGCGTCTGCACCACCAGCTCGGTGGCCGTGGCGCGCGGCAGGCCCAGGTGCACGCCCGCCTCGATCATCGACTCCACGACGAAGAACAGGTACGCCGGGCCCGAGCCGGAGATGGCCGTCACCGCGTCCTGCTGCTTCTCCGGCACCGTGACCGCCTCGCCGGTGGAGGCCAGCACCGCGCGGGCCAGCTCCACCTGCTCGGGGGTGCACAGGGCGTCCGGGGAGAGCGCCGCCATGCCCTGCCCCACCCGCGCGGGGGTGTTGGGCATGGTGCGCACCACCGGGGTGCCCTCGGGCAGACGGGCCTTCATGAACGCCAGCGGGATGCCGGCGGCCAACGACATGACGAGCGTCCCGGGCGCGAGCACCTCGGCCACCTGCGCCAGCGCGACCTCCATGTCCTGCGGCTTGACGGCCAGCACCACGACGTCGGCGCCCGGCACGGCCTCGGCCACGGTGCCCGAGGCGGTGCACAGGTCCGCGGCGGTGGCCGCTGCACGCGCGGCGTCGCGGCCCACCACCGTGATGAGCTCACCCGGGTGGCCGGCACGCACCAGCCCGGCGGCCACGGTGGAGCCCATCACGCCACCGCCCACCATCGCGATGCGGGTGCCGCCCAGCCCGGGGGCCACGATCAGCCCTTGGAGAGCAGCGAACGGGCGAAGAACATGACGTTCGCCGGGCGCTCGGCCAGACGACGCATGAAGTACCCGTACCAGTCCGGGCCGTTGGGCAGGTAGACGCGCAGCTGGTGGCCCTCGTCGATGAGGCGGGACTCCTCCTGGGGCCGGATGCCGTAGAGCATCTGGTACTCCCACGAGTCCGCCGAACGGCCGGCGGCGTCGGCCAGGAAGCCGGCGATGTCGATCATGTTCGGGTCGTGCGTGGCCATCATCGGGTAGCCCTGACCGTTCATGAGGATCTTGGCGCACTCGACGTAGTTGAGGTCCACCTCGTGGTCGTCCTGGAAGGCCACCGACTCCGGCTCCTTGTAGGCGCCCTTGCACAGGCGCACGCGGCTGCCCTCGCCCGAGAGGTCGCGGCAGTCGGCCTGGGTGCGGCGCAGGTAGGCCTGCAGCACGGCACCGGTGCCCGGGAAGTCCTTGCGCAGCTCGTGCAGGATGCCCAGCGTGGAGTCCGTGGTGGTGTGGTCCTCCATGTCGAGCGTGATGGTGGTGCCGGCGTTGGAGGCGGCGCGCGCGATCTCGCGGGCGTTCTCCAGGGCGATCTTCTCGCCGTCGCGGCCCAGGAACTGACCCAGGGCGCTCAGCTTGAGGGAGAACTCCACGTTGCCACCGGCGGTGAGGCCGGCCTCGCTCATCTCGCGGATGTAGCGGAGGTAGGCCTCCTTGGTGGCGGTGGCCTGCGCCAGCTCGGTGATGTCCTCGCCGAGGTGGTCGACGGTCACGGTGCGGCCCTCGGAGACCAGCGAGGAGCAGTCACGGACCGCGTCGTCGAAGCCCTCACCGGGGACGTAGCGGGAGACCACGCGGTTGGTGACGGGCATCTTGACCATGGTGTCGCGGACGGCCGTCTGGCGGCTCATGGCCAGGAACGCGTCGCGCATCAGGGCCGAGGGGTCGAAAAGGGTCACGAGGAAACATCTCCTTGAGGGTTCTGGGGAGGATCATTGTCCACCCCCGGGAGGCCGGTCGGCGCATCCGAGGGACCGAGCAGCTCCCCGGGCGAGGCGACGGCGTGCTCCTCCGGCGGCAGCGGCCCGGTGAGGAGGGCCTGGCACTGCGCCCCCAGGGCCTCGGCCAGGCGGGCGTCCGAGAGGCCGTCCATCATCGGCATGCGCAGCGTGGCCGCGCAGGTGATCATGCCGAGCAGCACGGTGGAGGCCAGGGTGGCGCGCAACTCGGGCTCGTCGGGGCTGACCCGGCGCGCGATGGGCAGCATGAAGCCGTCGAAGAGCAGCTCGCGCAGGAACTCCCGCTCCGAGGGCTGCGAGTTGGCTGCCGCGAGGGTGCCCGACACCCGCTGGGCGGACGGCACGTCGCCCCAGAACTCCAGGGCGAAGGCGAGCAGCGCGGTGCCGCACTCCGCGGGGTCCACCTGGGCGATGAAGGCCTGCACCTCCTCGGCGTCCACCGAGGGGCGCATCGCGTGGATGAACAGGCCCCCCTTGGAGCCGAAGTAGTAGCTCACCAGGGCCGGGTCGACCCCTGCCTCGCGTGCCACGGCACGCATGGAGACCGCCTCGTATCCGAACTCCGAGAACAACCGGGTCGCGGCGCCGAGGATGTCTGCCTTCGTGTCGGAACCCATCGGGCGGGGTCCGCGTCGCGCGGCCTTGTGCATGGTCCACCTCTCAACTGCTCGCCGTCCCACGGTGCGGGGTGCTTGGGTCCGTGCCGAGCCTAACCTCATCCGGTGGCCCCGGCCCGTCGTCGACGACCAGCCGCCGGCCTCAGGCCAGGTGCTCCCGGGCGAAGGCCAGCGACCGGCGCAAGCGGTCGGTGCCCTCCTCCCGGGACATCCCCCGCGTGGAGACCTCCACCACCACCGAGCCCTCGAAGCCGAGCTCGCCGAGCATCCCCAGCACCTCGGCGCAGGGCTGCGTGCCCTCCCCGGGCGGGAGGTGCTCGTCCTTGAGCGAGCCGGACCCGTCGGCCAGGTGCACGTGGCGCAGCGAGCGCCCGGCCGCACGGGCCATCGCCACCGCGTCGGCGTGGGCGGTGGCCGTGTGCGAGAGGTCCAGCGTCACGTGCTCGTAGTCGTGGTGGGTCGGGTCCCAGCCGGGCAGGTACATCGGCACCCGGCCGCGCTCCCCGGCGTACGGGACGCGCCAGGGGTACATGTTCTCCACGGCGATGTGCACCTCCGTGCGCGCCTGGCGCTCGGCCACGCCCTCCACGAACCGGCGTCCGTGCAGGCGCTGCCAGGCGAACGGCGGGTGGGCCACCACCGTGGGGCAGCCCAGCTCCTCGGCGAGCGCCACCGAGCGGTCGATCTGGTCCCAGGTGGTGCCCCAGACGTGCTGCAGGAGGAAGAGCGTGGGGGCGTCCACCGCCAGGATCGGCAGACCGTGGCGCGCGGAGAGGCGCTGCAGCCCCCGGGCGTCACGGCTCAGGCTCTCGCCCCAGACCATCACCTCGACGCCGTCGTAGCCGAGACGCTCGGCCACCTCGAAGGTGTACGGCGTCTTGCACGGGTAGCAGCTGGAGGCGGAGAGCCCCACCGGCCAAGGGGTCACGAGATCTCCAGCAGCCCCTTGGTGTCGAGGTGGTCGAGGAACTGCAGCAGCACGCCCTCGCGCAGGGCCCACGGGCAGATCTCGAGCTCCTCGATGCCGAGCAGGTCCATGGCCCCCTCGGCCACCAGGGCACCGGCCAGGATCTGGCGGGCGCGCCCCTGGTTGACCCCCGGCAGGGAGGCGCGCTGCGAGACCGGCATGGCCGCCAGGCGGTCCACCCAGTCCTTGAGGGCGTCCCGTTGCAGGGTGCGGCGGACGAAGGGGCCATCCCCGCTGGGGGCCGCGCCCTGCAGGCGGGCCAGGCTCCGCATCGTCTTGCTCGTGCCCACCACCTTGTGCGGCTCGCGGATGAGCAGGTCCGGCACCACCTCGCCGATGGAGGCGCGCACGTACCGGCGCAGGCTGCGCACGTCGTCGGGGTCGGCCACCTCGCCCGGCAGGCGGCTGCTCAGGCGCCCCGCGCCCAGCGGCAGGCTCACCGCGGCGTCCGGCTCCTCGTCGCGGCCGGCGGCCAGCTCCAGGGAGCCCCCGCCGATGTCCACCATCATCAGGTGGCCGGAGGACCAGCCGCACCAACGGCGGGCGGCGAGGAAGGTCAGGCGCGCCTCCTGCTCCCCGGAGAGGACCTGCAGGTCCACGCCGCTCTCCTCGCGGACGCGGCGCAGCACGGCCTCGGTGTTGCCCGCGTCGCGGATGGCGGAGGTGGCGAAACCCAGCACCGTGGTCGCCCCCATGTCGGCGGCGTGGTCCAGGCACTGCACGGCGAAGGAGGCCAAGGTCTCGGTGCCCTCGGCGGAGATGTCGCCCTCGGCCGTCAGGTGCTCGGCCAGACGCAGCTCGTGCTTGAAGGACGAGGCGGGCATCGGGTGCGCCCCCGGTCGGGCGTCGAAGATGAGGAGGTGGACGGTGTTGGAACCGACGTCGATGACACCCAGGCGCATGGGCGAAGGGTAGCCGGGAGGTTGTCGGTCCTCGCGACTACGGTGCACGCGTGGCAGCCAGGACCAGCAGGACCAAGGACTCCTACCGGTGCACCGAGTGCGGGTGGACCACCGTCAAGTGGATCGGTCGCTGCAAGGAGTGCCAGGCCTGGGGGACGCTCCAGGAGGTGGGTGGCCGCCCGGTGGGACGGACCGCCCCGGCACGGTCCGTGGCCGAGCCCGCACGACGCATCGGTGACGTTGACCTCACCGCCTCGGAGCACCGGCCGACCGGGGTGGAGGAGTTCGACCGGGTGCTCGGCGGCGGCATGGTGCCGGGCGGGGTGGTGCTCGTGGCCGGGGACCCCGGCATCGGCAAGTCCACGATGCTGCTGGACGTAGCCGCCCGCGTGGCCGACGCCGGCGGACCGGTGCTCTACGTGAGCGGGGAGGAGTCCGCGGCCCAGGTGCGCATGCGTGCCGAGCGCATCGGGGCGGTGGCCGACGAGCTCTACCTGGCCTCCGAGACCGACCTGGCCTCCGTGCTGGCCCACGTGGAGGAGGTGTCCCCCGCGCTGCTGGTGGTGGACTCGGTGCAGACGGTCGCCTCGCAGGAGGTGGAGGGCGCCGCCGGCAACGTCTCGCAGGTCCGTGAGGTGGCGGCCTCGGTGATCCGGGAGGCCAAGCAGCGGGGCATCGCGACCGTGCTGGTGGGGCACGTCACCAAGGAGGGCGCCATCGCCGGCCCACGCGTGCTGGAGCACCTCGTGGACGTGGTGGTGACCTTCGAGGGCGAGCGGCACTCCCGCCTGCGCCTCATCCGGGCGGTGAAGAACCGCTTCGGCCCCACCGACGAGGTGGGCTGCTTCGACCTCGACGAGTCCGGCATCACCGGGCTGCCCGACCCCAGCGGGCTGTTCGTGAGCCGCCACGCCACCCCGGTGCCCGGCACCTGCCTGACGGTGACCCTGGAGGGGCGCCGGCCGCTCGTGGCCGAGGTGCAGGCCCTGGCCGTACCCACCCAGGCGCCGAGCCCGCGGCGGACCACCAGCGGGGTGGACTCCAGCCGGGTGGCCATGACGGTGGCCGTGCTCAACCGGCACGGCGGGGTGGGGCTGGCCAAGGCCGACGTGTACGTCTCCACCGTGGGCGGGGTGCGGCTGGCCGAGCCGAGCACCGACCTCGCGGTGGCCATGGCGCTGGCCAGCTCACTGGCGGACCGGCCCCTGCCCGACGGCCTGGTGGCCGTGGGTGAGGTGGGGCTGGCCGGCGACCTGCGCAACGCCCCCGGCACCGCCCGGCGGCTCGTGGAGGCGCACCGCATCGGGTTCGACAAGGCGGTCATCCCCCGCGGGGCCCTCGGTGACCAGAGGGCCCCGGCCGGCATGAAGGTCTTCCAGGCCGACACCCTGGAGCACGCGATCGGCGCCGTGCTGCCGGGGTGAGCGGCACGGCGCCGAGGCGCTGGCGGAGAGGGGCTCAGCGGAGCTCGTCGGCGAGGCCCTGCGGGTCGCCCAGCACCTCCACGTGCTCGCGGCGCACGGTCTCGGTGACCTCGTGCGGCACGGTGACCACGCGCTTGACCACGCGGGCCTCCTCGTAGGGGACGGTCTCGAGGGTGACCACGGGGCGCTGCTCGTGCAACGTGACCACCTGCACCTCCTCTGTGCGCGGGTCGGCGTGCACGTCGCGCCCGGCGAGTGCCGCCCCCTCGACGACCCGGCCACTGGCCCCGGCGGGCTCCGCGGCCGGCGTGAGGCCCTCCTCGGCCTCAAGCACCTCGCGCTGCACCTGCACCTCGAGCGTGACGGTCTCGGTGACCACCCGCTTGCGGATGCGCGCAGTACCGCGCTCCGCCTGCTGCACCGCGGCGCGCAGCCGCTCCTCGTGACGCACCACCGAGGTGCGCTCGGTGTCTCGGCTGTCCATCGGTTGTCTCCTCGCTGCGGACGGTGGGTCTGCCCCCATCGTGTCGCACGGCCGGGCACGGGACCACCCGGTGGTCCGGACGGTGCCCGCACGGCCCGTGGCCACCTAGACTCAGCGCCGTGCAGGCTGGTGACCACGAGGCAGTGAACGCGGTGTTGGCGACCCTCGCGCCGGGGACCGAGCTGCGTGACGGGCTGGAGCGCATCGTCCGCGGCCGGACCGGTGCGCTCATCGTGCTGGGCAACGACCGCACCATCGACGAGATCTCGACCGGCGGCTTCGAGCTGAACGTGGACTTCTCCGCCACCCGCATGCGCGAGCTGACCAAGATGGACGGCGCCGTGGTGCTCAGCTCGGACCTCTCGCGCATCGTGCGCGCCGCCACCCAGCTGACGCCCGACCCCAGCGTGGAGACCCGCGAGTCGGGTACCCGCCACCGCACCGCCGAGCGGGTGGCCCGCCAGACCGGTGTGCCCGTGGTGACCGTCTCGGCCTCGATGGCGGTGATCGCCCTGTGGATGGGCGACCAGCGCATCGTGCTGGAGGAGGTGAGCGTCATCCAGTCGCGCGCCAACCAGGCGCTGCAGACCCTGGAGCGCTACAAGGCGCGCCTGGACGAGGTGGCCGCCACGCTCTCGGCACTGGAGATCGAGGACCTCGTGACCGTGCGCGACGTGGCCGCCGTGGCCCAGCGCCTGGAGATGGTGCACCGCATCCGCGAGGAGATCAGCCACTACGTGCTCACCCTGGGCAACGACGGCCGCCTGGTGGACCTGCAGCTCTCCGAGCTGACCGCGGGCCTGGGCAACGACCGCGAGCTGCTGGTGCGCGACTACGCCCCGGCGCACAGCCCCGCCGGCGGCCCCGAGGAGGTGGAGGCCGTGCTGGAGCGCGTGTCCGACCTGTCCACCACCGACCTGCTCGACCTGGGCGCCGTGGCCGCCGCGATGGGGCACCCCGCCGCCGCCGACACCCTGGACCGTGGCGTCTCCCCGTGGGGCTACCGTCTGCTCTCGCAGGTGCCGCGCCTGCCCCCGGCCATCGTGGACCGCGTGGTGCTGCACTTCGACGGCCTGCAGCAGCTCATGGCCGCGAGCTTCGACGACCTGCACGAGATCGAGGGCATCGGCGAGGTCCGGGCCCGGGCGATCCGGGAGGGGCTCAGCCGCATGGCCGAGACCAGCATCCTGGACCGCTACGTCTGAGTGGGCGCGCCGTCGCCGGTGGGTGGGGCCACCAACCGCCTGTTCGACCCCCTGAGTGCCTGGTACGCGCGGACCGCGCGGGACCTGCCGTGGCGCGATGCCGGGTGCTCGCCGTGGGGCGTACTGGTCTCCGAGGTGATGCTGCAGCAGACCCCCGTGGCACGGGTGCTGCCGGTGTGGCGGCGGTGGATGGAGCAGTGGCCCACCCCGGCCGACCTGGCCGCCGCCGGACCGGGTGAGGCGGTGCGGGCCTGGGACCGCCTGGGCTACCCGCGCCGGGCGCTGCGACTGGTGGACGCCGCCGTGGCGATCCGCGACCTGCACGGCGGCCGGGTGCCCGCCGAGGAGGAGGTGCTGCGGAGCCTGCCCGGCATCGGGGAGTACACGGCCGCCGCGGTGGCGTCGTTCGCGTTCGGTCGGCGGGCGGTGGTGGTGGACACCAACGTGCGGCGCGTGCAGGCGCGTGTGGTGACCGGGGTGGCCCTGCCCGCCCCCTCGTACACGGCGGCCGAGCGGCGGCTGGCCACCGGCCTGCTGCCCGAGGACGCCGCGGACTCGGTGCAGTGGAACATCGGCCTCATGGAGCTCGGCGCGCTGGTGTGCACGGCCCGGGCACCTCGGTGCAGGGAGTGCCCGCTGCAGGCCGAGTGCGCGTGGGTGGCGGCCGGATCGCCCGCGCACGACGGCCCGCCGCGACGGGGCCAGAAGTGGGCCGGCACCGACCGGCAGGCGCGCGGCCGCATCGTGCAGGCGCTGCGGGAGGCCGACGGACCCCTGCCCCGCGCCGAGGTGCTGGCCGCCTCCGGCGCCCCCGAGGCCCAGGCCGAACGCTGCCTGGCCGGGTTGCTCGAGGACGGGCTGGCCGAGGGCGACGACGCCACCGGCTACGCGCTGCCGACCTGAGCGGGGCGCCACGCCGGTAGATTCCGCCCTCGTGCGAGCGCGGACGTGGTGGGCGATGGTGGCGGCGGGCTTCTACCGGCAGTCGGCCTACCGCCTGGCGATGCTGGCCGGCCTGGTGGCCAACGTGGCCTTCGGCCTCATCCGCTCCGCCCAGCTCTCGGCCGCCTCGGACTCCGTGGGCGGCACGCGGGCTGGCTACGAGCAGGACCAGCTCATGGGCTTCGTGTGGCTCTCCCAGGGACTGCTCGGTGCGGTGAACCTGTTCGGCGCCACGGAGATCGCCGGCACGCAGGTGGTGGGCGTGGAGGCCGACGGGGCGCGGCAGAAGCTGGCCTTCGACGCCGCGACCACCACCGCGGCATCGGTGCTGGCCGAGGTGGGCGCCCGCGCGGAGGTGCGCGACCTCGCCATCGAGGAGCCGGACGCCGACGACGTGGTGCGGCGGCTCTACGAACGGCAGCGCTAGGCGGGGCGCTGACCGGCCCTCGTGTCGGCGCGCCGCCGGCCGTCTTCACGCCATCGCCACGGCGGGTTCACCCTGGGGCCACCCGCACGGCGCACCATGCCGCGGTCCCGCTCCCGATCCCTCAGGAGGACGCCCGTGCGTCGCACCACCCTCGCCCTCACCCTCGCCCTGACCACCCCGTTGGCCCCGCTCTCCGCCGCCGGTCCGGCCGCCGCGCCCGGCCACGGCGGCCCCGGTGGCCCCATCCACGGCACCTACCGCGTGACCTCCGGCGCCGATGCCGGCCGGGGCACCCTGCGCGCCGGCCTCGAGGCCGGGTACTCGCGCTTCGAGGTGGCCCGCACCGTGCGCACCATCGCCGTGGAGTCCACCTTGGAGTACGCCGGCACGCGCGAGCTGACCATCGACGGCCACGGAGCCACGCTGGCCGGCGACCACCTGCGCACCGACCTGCTGCACGTGACCTCCGGCGCGGACGTCACCCTGCGGGACCTCACGCTCACCGACGGCGGCGGCTGGACCATGGACCACGTGGCCACCGACGGCGAGGACGAGGGCTCGGCCTCCGCCCTGCACGTCGAGGTGCCCGCCGGTGCCACCGGCACCGTGGACCTCACCCTGCGCGACGTCACCGTGGACGGCGTGGCCGGCCACGGCGTGTGGGTGGACGACAACGCCGGCTCCGCGGCCTCCGTGCGCGCCAGCGTCCGCGACACCACCGTGCGTGACTCCGGCACCGGCGCCTTCGACCGCGACGGCGTGCGCGTCGACGAGACCGGCGAGGGCGACCTGGTCTGGGCCGGCCGGGACAACCTGTTCACCGGCATCGGCGCCGACGGGGTGGAGCTCGACGAGCGCGGCGCCGGCGACGCGGTGGCCACCAGCCGCGGCACGGCGTTCACCGACAACGGCACCTACTGCCTGCCGCTGGCCGACCGCACCGACGAGGAGGAGCTCGCGTGCGTGGAGGACGGCGAGCTCGACCTCGACGACGGCATCGACGTGGACGAGGCCGACGCCGGCTCGATCGTGGCCCGCGTCTCGCGTGCGACCGTCACCGGCAACGCCGACGAGGGCCTGGACTGGGACGAGTCGGGCACCGGCTCCGTGGTCACCGACATCACCCGCTCGGAGCTCTCCGGCAACCGTGACGAGGGCTTCAAGACCACCGAGGAGGACGCCGGCGACGTGCTGGTCACCGCTTCGCGCACCCGCGTGCACGGCAACCTGGCCAATGACGGCATCCAGCTGGAGGAGGACGCCGCCGGTGACGTGCACGTGGCCCTGCACCGCGTGGAGGTGACCGACCAGGCCGAGGGCGACGGCGTGAAGGTGGACGAGGTGGACGCCGGCGACCTCACGATGCTGGTGACCCGCTCGGTGTTCGGCGGCAACGACGGCCAGGACCTCGACGTGAAGCAGGCCGACGAGGGCGCGGGCTGGCTGGCCGTGGTGCGCTCCGGCGAGGTGGACGCCAAGGCCAAGGGCATCGAGCTGCGCTGAGCGGCGCCGCGCGTACGGCGGAGGGCCGGCACCCGTGTGGGTGCCGGCCCTCCGCCGTCGGGGCGCGTGGTCGCGCGGTCCGGGTCAGCCCCCGGGCGGCCCGATGAACAGCAGCGCCACGAAGAGCAGCACCACGCCTGCCAGGGCCACCAAGGCGG
Source organism: Kytococcus schroeteri (assembly GCF_002847825.1). Lineage (GTDB taxonomy): Bacteria > Actinomycetota > Actinomycetes > Actinomycetales > Dermatophilaceae > Kytococcus > Kytococcus schroeteri. Next base: position 35,633 of record NZ_PKIZ01000005.1, read on the forward strand.
CCACCGCCGGGTTGCGCAGCGCCCAGGCCGCCAGGCGCTCCAGCGGCCCGGTACCGGGCTCACGGCGCAGGCGCCAGCGGTCGGCCAGCAGGCTCCTGCCCTCGGCCCAGCGCTCGAACGGGACGGTGGCGAAGGGCACCACCGCGGAGGCCAGGCCCAGCAGCGTGCGGCCCGCACCCCATCGGCCGTCCACGGCCACGAGCACCGTGGTGAGGCAGAAGAGCAGGAACACGAAGCCGTGGACCCCACCTCCGATGCGCACCCCGAGCTCGGTGGTGTGCGTGACGTACTTGAGCACCATGCCCGTGAGCAGAAGCGCCCAGGTGATGGCCTCGGCCACCGCCACCCAGCCGTACACCCGCCGGGGCGGGAGCGCGTCGGCCACCCGGCCGTCGTGCTCCCGCCCCGGGGTGGTGGTGCGGGCGGTCACTCGCCCACCAGCGCACGGTCGGCGTCACCGGTCAGCGCGTCCGGGTCCGGGGCGCCCTCGCGGCGGCGCGAGGAGAAGGTGAACTCCTGCGCACCGGTGGGCACCGTGGCCCCGCTGGCACCCGGGTTGATGGGCCCGGCCACGTTCTGCTCCTCCGGCTCGGCCGGCGCGTTGGCGCCCACCTCGATGATGTCGCCGGCGGTGAACTCGCCGTACAGGATCTTCTCGGAGATGACGTCCTCGATCTCGCGCTGGATGGCGCGACGCAGCGGACGGGCACCGAGCACGGGGTCGTACCCGCGCTTGGCCAGCAGCTCCTTGGCGTCCTGCGTGAGCTCGATGGACATGTCCTTGTCCGCCAGGCGCTCGTCGAGGCGGCCGATCATGAGGTCCACGATCTGCACGATCTCGGCCTGCGTGAGCTGCGGGAACACGACCGTGTCGTCCACGCGGTTGAGGAACTCCGGGCGGAAGTGCTGCTTGAGCTCCTCGGACACCTTGGCCTTGAGGCGCTCGTAGTCCGTGCCGGACTCCGGGCCGGCCGAGAAGCCGAGCGATACGCCCTTGGCGATGTCCCGCGCACCCAGGTTGGTGGTCATGATGATGATCGTGTTCTTGAAGTCCACCGTGCGACCCTGCGAGTCGGTCAGGCGACCGTCCTCGAGGATCTGCAGCAGGCTGTTGAAGATGTCCGGGTGGGCCTTCTCGACCTCGTCGAAGAGCACCACGCTGAACGGCTTGCGGCGCACCTTCTCGGTGAGCTGGCCGCCCTCGTCGTAGCCGACGTAGCCGGGGGGCGAGCCGAACATGCGGCTCACGGTGTGCTTCTCGCCGAACTCCGACATGTCCAGCTGGATGAGGGACTCCTCGTCGCCGAAGAGGAACTCCGCCAGCGCCTTGGCCAGCTCGGTCTTTCCCACACCGGTGGGGCCGGCGAAGATGAACGAACCACCGGGGCGGCGCGGGTCCTTGAGGCCCGCCCGGGTGCGGCGGATGGCCTGCGAGAGCGCGTGAATGGCGTCGTCCATGCCCACGATGCGCTTGTGGAGCTCGTCCTCCATCTTGAGCAGGCGGCTGGACTCCTCCTCGGAGATCCGGAACACGGGGATGCCCGTGGTGGCGGCCAGCACCTCGGCGATGACGTCCTCGTCCACCACCGCGGCAACGTCCTGGTCGCCCTCCTTCCAGGCCTTCTCGCGCTCGGTGCGCTCGGCGAGCAGGGTCTGCTCGTCGTCGCGCAGCGAGGCGGCCTTCTCGAAGTCCTGCCCGTCGATGGCCGACTCCTTCTCCCGGCGCACCGCGGAGATCTTCTCGTCGAGCTCGCGCAGGTCCGGCGGAGCGGTCATCCGCTGGATGCGCAGGCGGGCGCCGGCCTCGTCCACGAGGTCGATCGCCTTGTCCGGCAGGTAGCGGTCGTTGACGTAGCGGTCGGCCATGTTCACCGCCGCGGCCAGGGCACCGTCGGTGATGGACACGCGGTGGTGCGCCTCGTAGCGGTCACGCAGGCCCTTGAGGATCTCGATGGCGTGCGCCAGCGAGGGCTCGTTCACCTGGATCGGCTGGAAGCGGCGCTCCAGCGCGGCGTCCTTCTCGATGTGCTTGCGGTACTCCTCCAGCGTGGTGGCGCCGATGGTCTGCAGCTCGCCACGCGCCAGCATCGGCTTGAGGATGTTGGCCGCGTCGATGGCGCCCTCGGCGGCACCCGCACCCACCAGGGTGTGGATCTCGTCGATGAACAGGATGATGTCGCCGCGCGTCTTGATCTCCTTGAGCACCTTCTTGAGGCGCTCCTCGAAGTCACCGCGGTAGCGCGAACCGGCCACCAGCGACCCGAGGTCCAGGGTGTAGACGTGCTTGTCCTTGAGGGTCTCCGGCACGGTGCCGGCCACGATGTCGGCGGCCAGTCCCTCGACGACGGCGGTCTTGCCGACGCCGGGCTCGCCGATGAGCACCGGGTTGTTCTTGGTGCGGCGGGAGAGCACCTGCATCACCCGCTCGATCTCCTTCTCGCGCCCGATGACCGGGTCGAGCTTGCCCTCGCGGGCGGCCTGGGTGAGGTTGCGGCCGAACTGGTCGAGCACCAGCGACCCGGCCGGAGTCCCCTCGCCCTGCCCGCCGGAGGCGCCCACGCCCGCGGTCTGCGGCTCGCCCTGTCCGCCGGAGTAGCCGGAGAGCAGCTCCAGCACCTGCTGGCGCACGGTGGTGAGGTCGGCGCCCAGCTTCACGAGCACCTGGGCGGCCACGCCCTCGCCCTCGCGGATCAGGCCGAGCAGGATGTGCTCGGTGCCGATGTACTGGTGGCCCATCTGCAGGCCCTCGCGCAGCGAGAGCTCCAGCACCTTCTTGGCCCGGGGGCTGAAGGAGATGTGGCCGGAGGGGGCCTGCTTGCCCTGGCCGATGACCTCCTGCACCTCCTGGCGCACGGCGTCCAGCGAGATGCCGAGGTTCTCCAGGGCCTTCGCGGCCACCCCCTCGCCCTCGTGGATGAGGCCGAGCAGGATGTGCTCGGTGCCGAGGTAGTTGTGGTTGAGCATGCGCGCCTCGTCCTGGGCCAGGACGACGACGCGCCGTGCGCGGTCGGTGAACCGTTCGAACATCTCAGCTCCTTGCCTCGTGGGACGTCCTCGTCGCTCAACAGTGCGTCCTCGGGGGCTGTTCCGCGCGGAGGCCGTCGGGCCGTTCGCTGTGCGCGAACCCTGCGGCGCCTGGGCTCAGAGGGGACGACCGGCCAGCGCACCCACAGCACGCCCCACCCAGTCGGTGAGCTGCTCGGCCACCCGGGCGGCCACCTCCGGGGAGCGGCGGTAGGGGTCCTCCACGGACTCGGCGCGCGAGGAGGGCAGCCGCAGCGCAGCCACGGCCTGCACCAACTCCGGGCCGCTGGGCACCGGGCCCCGCGCGGCCAGCTCGTCCACCGAGCGCACGAAGTGCCCCAGCGTGTGGGTGCGACGGGTGAGGCCCGGAGCCTCCTCGACCACGTAGGCCTTGTGGCCGCGCTCCATCGTCAGCACGAGGTCCGCCTCGCGCAGCAACGGCAGCGCCACCTGCCGGGAGGCAAAGCCGTCGGGGTCACCTCCACGGCGCCGCAGCTCGGCCGCCATCTGGTCCTCCATCGCGTGGCCGACCAGGGCCGTGGTGCCCGCTGAGGCGAACGACAGGCCGGCGGGGGCCAGGTGCCGCGAGAGGCGCTCGGCGAAGGTGGACCGGCAGATGTTGCCGCTGCAGACGTACAGGATGTTCACGAGGGGCCTTTCGGGAGTGCGACGCGGCGACGGCGGACGGCCCGAGTGTAGGCAGGGTCGAGGGTGCCGATTCTCACGTCACCCCGCGCTCCAACGGCCCCTGTGCGCCCCCACCGGAGCGCTACAGTGACCGGACTGCGCCGTAGGTGCAGACGGTTCACATCCTCACCACCGACGGAGAACGTCTTGACGCTCGACGACATCCTCCGGCTCACCCGCCGGCACATCATCACCCTGGTGCTCAGCACGCTGGCGGGCATCGCCCTCGCCGCCGGGTGGGTCGCCATGCAGACCCCCGTCTACACGGCCACCGCCACCGGCGTGGTGCAGGCCTCCTCGGGAACCGGCACCGTGGGCGAGTCCCTCTCCGGCAACTCGCTGGCCATCACCAAGAGCTCGTCCTACGTGACCTACTTCAGCAGCCAGCCGGTGGCCGAGCGGGTCATCAAGAAGCTCAACCTGGACACCGACCCGGCCGCCCTGTCGTCGCGGGTGAGCGCCAAGGTGGAGGAGGAGACCCCCAACATCACGGTGAGCGCCAAGGGCGGGTCGCCCCAGGAGGCCAAGCAGCTCGCCGACGCCGTGGTCACCGAGACCGCCGAGTACGTGAAGGACCTGGAGACCAAGAACCTCACCGACGGACCGTCCTACCCGGGTCAGCAGGAGTCCTCGAGCGACGAGAGCAGCAGCAAGAAGGACAAGGAGCAGCGCACGCCGGCCACCAGCATCCTGCCGCTGGCCAGCGCCGACCTGCCCTCCTCGCCCACCGAGCCGCAGCCGGCCCGCGCCCTGGTGCTCGGCGGCCTCGCCGGCCTGGCCCTCGGCTACCTCATCGCGTGGTTCCGCCACCGCCAGGACACCCGCATCCGCACCCAGGAGGACATCGAGGAGGCCTCGGGCGGCACCTCCACGCTGGGCCTCATCCCGGCCAACGAGGCCCTGTCCTCCCCGGAGCGCGCCGTCCGCGACTCCGGCGAGGTGGACTTCGCCACCCGGGAGGCCCTGCGCCAGTTCCGCACCAACCTGCGCTTCGTCAACGTCGACCACGCGCCCAAGTCGATCGTCGTCACCTCCGCCCGCATGGGTGAGGGCAAGTCGACCATCTCGTCCAACCTGTCCTACCTGCTGGCCGAGGGCGGGGAGCGCGTCATCCTCGTGGACGCCGACCTGCGCCGCCCGTCGGTGGCCGGAATCTTCGACATCGACGCCTCGGTGGGCCTCACCCAGGTGCTCGCCGGCACGGCCGACCTGGCCGACGCCGTCCAGCCCACCGCGCACCCCAACCTCATGGTGCTGCCGGCCGGCACCATCCCGCCCAACCCCTCGGAGCTGCTGGGCTCGCAGCGCATGCGCGACCTCATCGCCACGCTCACCCAGACCCACCGCGTCATCCTCGACGCCCCGCCGCTGCTGCCGGTGACCGATGCCGCGCTGCTCACCACCGCCGCGGACGGCGCGGTGCTCGTGGTGGCCGCCGGGGACACCCGCAAGGAGCACGTGGAGCGCGCCGCGGCCAACCTGCGCAATGTCAACGCGAACCTGCTGGGTGCCGTCATCAACCGCGCGTCGGTGAGCCGCCTCAACCGCATCCTCTACGGCGAGGGCTACGGCTATGGCTCGTACGGCTACGGTGCGGGCTACGGCGACGGCTACGGCGACGACAAGAAGAGCAGGAAGCGCCGCAAGCGTCGCAAGAAGTGAGCCAGCGCCCCACGGGGCGCACACGGCGGAGGGCCACCGGGAATCATCCCGGTGGCCCTCCGCCGTGTGCGGTGGCGCCGCGGCCGACGCCCGGCGCCCGCCCGCGTCAGCCGTTGGCCTTGGCGTAGGCCTCCTCGAGGTCGGCCGAGAGGCGACCTCGGTCGCTGACCTCCCAGCCGTTGGCACGGCCCCACTCGCGGATGGCCGCGAGCTCGCGCTTGCGGGCGGCCCCGGAGGTGCTGGAACCACCGCTGCTGCGCTTGGCGGGCGCCTTGCGGCCCACGGCCCGGCGGGCGTGCCCCACCCAGGTGGCGAAGTCGTCGCGCAGTCGGGCGGCGTTGTCGGCGTTGAGGTCGATCTCGTAGGAGACGCCGTCGAGGGCGAAGGTCACGGTCTCCGTGGCCTCACCGCCGTCCAGGTCGTCCTCCAGAATGATCACCTGTCGTTGCACCATCTCGCGCACGTCCTCTCGTTCCTGTTCGTTCTCGAGGGACATTTGATCCCACAGGAATCGTTTCACGCAACTCCTCGTGGCCGGCAACAGAAAACGGAACCGTGTTCACGGCTCCGTTTCCTGTTCACTTTCCGCGGCTCTCAACCGACGGGATCCTCCTCGGCGGCGTCCTGTTCCGCCTCCCACTGGGCCACCGCGGCGCGCTCGCGGCGGTCGCCCTCCACGATGTGCTTCATGAGCACGTAGAACAGGTAGAGGATGCCGACACTGGGCACCAGGGCCGCGATGTACGGCCAGATCGCGCCGAACAACTCGCTCATCACGCCTCCGGCTTGGTGTGGGGGAACAGGATGGTCTCGCGGATGCCGGCGCCGGTGAACAGCATGACCATGCGGTCCAGACCGAACCCGAGGCCACCCATGGGCGGGGCACCGTACTCCAGCGCGCGCAGGAAGTCCTCGTCGAGCTGCATGGCCTCCGGGTCACCGGCGGCGGCCTCGAGCGACTGGGCGGTGAGCACCTCGCGCTGCACCACCGGGTCGATGAGCTCGGAGAAGGCCGTGGAGCGCTCCACGCCGCCGATGATGAGGTCCCAGGCCTCGATGAGGTCCGGCTTGCTGCGGTGCGGGCGTGCCAGCGGCTGGGCCGATGGCGGGTAGTCGCACAGGAAGGTGGGCTGCACCAGGCCGGGCTCCACGAGCTCCGAGAGCAGCTCGAGCACGATCTTCTCGGCGCCCCACCCGTCCTCGAGCTCCACGTCGTGCTCGGCGGCCAGGCGGCGCAGGGTGGCCTCGTCGGTCTGCGGGGTCACCTCGGTGCCCACGGCCTGCGAGACGCCCTCGTAGACCGGCAGCCAGCGCCACTCGGCGGCGAGGTCGATGTCCCCGGCCGGGGTGTGCAGCACCCGGGACTCCAGCAGGTCGGCCTCGATGAGGGCGTCGGCCACGGCCAGGTACATCTCCTGCATGAGCTCGGCCATGGTGGTCTGGTCGCCCCAGGCCTCGTACGCCTCGAGCATCGTGAACTCGGGGCTGTGGGTGGAGTCCACGCCCTCGTTGCGGAAGATGCGGCCGATCTCGAAGACCTTCTCGATGCCGCCGACGACGGCCTTCTTGAGGTTGAGCTCCAGCGCGATACGCAGCGTCATCGGCTGGTCGAAGGCGTTGAGGTGCGTGTGGAACGGGCGGGCGTGCGCGCCACCGTGGATGAGCTGCAGCACCGGCGTCTCGATCTCGGTGTAGCCGCGGTCCTCCAGAAAGCGTCGCACGGTGGAGGTGATGACCGAGCGGGTCATCACCATGCGGCGGGCCTCGTCGCGCACGATGAGGTCGGCGTACCGCTGGCGGACGCGCTGCTCCTCGGAGAGGTCCTTGTGCAGCGTGGGCAGCGGGCGCAGGGCCTTGGAGGCCAGCTGCCAGTCGGTGGCCATGACCGAGAGCTCGCCGCGACGGCTGCAGATGACCCGGCCGGTCACCGAGACGATGTCGCCCAGGTCCACCACGGACTTCCACAGCTCGAGGGACTCCTGCCCCACCTCGGCCAGGGAGAGCATGGCCTGCAGCCGCTCGCCGCTACCAGCCTGCAGGGTGGCGAAGCAGAGCTTGCCGGTGTTGCGCGAGAAGACCACGCGGCCGGTCACCGAGACGACGTCCTGCGTCTCCTCACCCGTCCCCAGGTGGCCCCACTGCTCGCGGACCTGCTCCAGGGAGTGGGTGCGGGGGACCTCCACCGGGTAGGCCTGAGCACCGGACTCCAGCACGCGCGCCCGCTTCTCCCGGCGCACCCGCATCTGCTCGGGCAGGTCCTCGGCGGGGGCCTGGGGGGTGGTCGGGTCCTGGGGCGTGGTCGGCTGCTCAGTCACCCTCACGATTCTAGGCGTTCCCGCGGTGCCGCCCACCCTCACCCGGGCAGGTCCACCCCCTCGTGACGCAGCAGCCACTGCTTGTTCTCCACGGTGCCCGCGTAGCCGTGCGCCTGCCCCGATGCGCTCACCACGCGGTGGCAGGGCACGACGATGCTCAGGGGGTTGCGGGAGTTGGCCGCCCCCACCGCCCGGACGGCCATGGGACGCCCGATCGCCTCGGCCACCTCGCCGTAGGTGCGCACCTGGCCGAAGGGGCTGCGGGCCAGCTCGTCCCAGACCAGCCGCTGGAAGTCGGTGCCGCGTGGGGCGAGGTCCAGGTCGAAGGTGCGCCGGGTGCCGTCGAAGTACTCGCCCAGCTGCCGCACCGCCTCGGGAAACGCCTCGTCGTCGCGGGGGCCGAAGCGCTCCCGGTCCGGGGCGGGCGTGTGGTCGGGCCAGTACAGGCCCTCGAGGCGGTGACCGTCGCCCACGAGGGTGACCTCCCCCATCGGGACGGGCACCACACGGTGCACGCGGTCGGCCTCGGCGACGGGCTCGCACAGGACGCGGGGGGTCATGGTGCCTCCGGGTGAGGGGTCGGACGGTGCGTGGGCACCACCCAACACCCACCGGCGCCCCGGCACCAGCCCCACCCCCGGACGGGTGTGGACGGGCACCCACGCCCCCAGGCCGCCCACAGCCCCATCGGCCCCGGCCACCCCTGGTGCAGGACCTCAGTCCTCCAGACCCAGCGCACGCAGCACCGCGTGCGCCGCCGGCGGTACCTCGATGCGGGCGGCCACCGCGTGACGCGCCGCGGCCCGCTCCAGGGCCGCCAGCACCTCGGCGAGCGCCGGGTCGTCCCCCGAGGCGGCCTGCTGTGCCCGCACCCGGTCGGCGTCCCAGCCGCTCACCGGCCCCGAGGGCGAGGTCCCCGCGGGCGCCTCGCCACTGCCCAGGGCCGCCTCCAGCGAGGCACGCAGCAGCGGGCCCGCCACGGCGTCGGGGCGCGCCACCCCGCCCTCAGCCAGGGCCCACCGCACCGTGGTGACCAGGGCCGCCACCCCCTCGGTGGCCACGGTGACCGCCGCGTCGTGGCGGGGCAGGTCCACCGCCTCCAGCCGCAGCGGGGTCGCGCCCAGCTCCACCACGAGCGACTGCGCCACGGCGTCGAGCTCGAGCGGGCAGAGGTGGCCCACCACGGTGTCACCCAGGCGGTCCACGTCCTGCGACTGGCCGGAGAACACCATCGCCGGCTGCAGGGAGAACCCCAGGACCGGCAGCCCCGCGGCCAGCACCGGGGAGAACAGCTCCACCCCCACGCCCGGCACGGTGTGCACGAGCAGGTGCCCGGGGCGCAGGGCGCCGGCCGCGAGCAGGCCGTGCACCACCCCGGCGGCGTCGCGCCCGGGCACGGCGAGCAGCACCAGGTCGGCCTCCCCCGGCACGTCCGCCGGCTCGCAGCGGATGCTGGTGGGCAGCAGCGCGGCGGCCCGTTCGGCGGCGTCGTCCCCCACGCTGTGCGCGACCACCCGGTGCCCCGAGCGCTCCCAGGCGGCACCGAGCACGGCCCCCACCCGCCCGGCGCCCACGATGCCGATGCGCAGCCGCGGTGCCTCGTGCGTGCTCGTCATGCGGCGCACCCTACGCACCCCGGGCGGTCACGCTCCGTGGACACCACGCCGCGCGGTCGGGGCCGGTGTGGAAGGCTCGCGGGGTGAGCACCTGGCAGTGGCAGACCCCCGCCGAGGGCGTGCGGCGCACCGAGCTTCAGCACGCCTGCGAGCCCGCCGCGCTCATGGAGGCCGTGGACGCCGAGCTGGAGGCCGGCGCCCGGCGCGTGGAGGTGCTGCTGCACCCCGACCGCCGCGACCTGCGCCGCCTCACCCTACGGGCCGGGCTGCGCACCGAGGGGACCCTGCGGGCCCTGGCCGGCCCCTCCCCGGAGGGTGACCGCCTGCTGGCCACCCGCCTGGACAACGACCCGCCGCGCCTCTCCCGCGAGGGGCGCCTGGGGGTGCTCGACAGCTCCATGCCCACCAAGCGCGTCATCGCCCAGGGCGTGGTCACCGACCGGCAGGGACGGGTGCTGCTCTGCGAGCTCACCTACAAGACCGAGTGGGACCTGCCGGGCGGCATCGTGGACCCCGGAGAGGGCCCGCAGGCCACCGTGGTGCGCGAGGTGCGCGAGGAGATGGGGGTGGACCTTCCGGTGCGCGGGCTGCTCAGCGTCAACTGGATGCCGCCCTACCGTGGCTGGTCGGACGCCCTGCTGTGCGTCTTCGACCTCGGCGAGCAGCCCGACCTCGTGGAGCGAGCCACCCTGCAGCCCACCGAGATCGCGGCCCTGCACTGGTGCACACCGGACGAGGTGGCCCAGCACGCGGCCCCCTACGTGGCCCGCCACCTCGCGCAGGTGTGGGACGGGCAGGCCGTGCGCCGCGGCACCGTGGTGCTCAGCGACGGGGATCCGGACCCGCTCGGCTGACCCTCAGCCGCGCCGGCGTCGGCGGTAGCGGGCCACGGCCTGGCGGTTGCCGCAGGCCGTGCTGCAGAAGCGCCGCGAGCGGTTGCGCGAGGTGTCCACGAGCACCCCCGCACAGTCCTCGGCGGCGCACGTGGCGAGGCGGTCCCAGGCGTCCGCCCGGAGCACGTCGGCCAGGGCGAGGGCGGCCTCCACCGCCATCCGCGCCGCGAGCGGGGCGTCGTCGGAGACCGCGTGCACGTGCCAGCCGTAGTCGTCGTGCCGCACGAGGCGGGGACGCGCCTCGTACTCGGCCAGCAGGTCGTTCACCAGGCCCGCGGCCGGCTCGGGGTCCAGCCGCCAGAAGGTGGCCAGCCGGTCGCGCACGGCGCGCACCTCGGCCAGCTCCTCCTCGGTGTCGTCGAAGCGCCCCGTCCAGCCCCACTCCCGCTCGAAGGCCTCGAGCGCAGCGGTGTCGGGCAGGAGGTCGCCCTGCCGGGGGCCCGGCGCGGTGTTCACCAGCGCGGCCGCGCCCTGCAGGGCGTCGTCGGTGTCATGGGTGAAATGCATGTTGACGCATGACCCTAGCGCACGTACCGTCTGCCTCCCGTCATGTGCCAACCAGCGTGACACCCATGACATCGCCGGCTCCGCACCGGGGTGCACCACCCCGTCGACCCGCCCCGAGGAGGGACCGCCGTGCCCACGACGACGACCCATGCCGTCTCCCCGACCATGGGGGCCCTCCGCAGGACTCGCCCCCGTCTGGCCCGCCGTGGACTGGCCGCCGCACCCGGCAGCGGGGGCGGCCTGGCCCTGGCCCTCGTCTCGGCCATGGCCTTCGGGCTCGCCGGGCCGCTCGGCAAACCGCTCATGGATGCCGGGTGGTCGCCCGCCACGGTGATCATCGGCCGCGTGCTCGTGGGCGCCCTGGTGCTCGCGCCCGCCACGCTCGTGCTGCTGCGCGGGAAGTGGCAGCTGGCCTGGTCGCAGCGCTGGCCGGTGCTGGCCTACGGCGTGCTGGCCGTGGCCGGGGCCCAGCTCTGCTACTTCCAGGCGGTCACCCGCATCCCTGCCGCCGTGGCCCTGCTGCTGGAGTACATGGGCGTGGTGCTGGTGGTGCTGATCCTCTGGGCCCGCACCGGCCGCGCCCCCGCCGTGCTCACACTGGTGGGCATGGCCACCGCCGTGGCCGGCCTGGTGCTGGTGCTCGACCTGCGCAGCACGGGGCTGGACCCGGTGGGCGTGGCCTGGGGACTGGCGGCCGCCCTCGGACTGGCCACCTACTTCCTGGTGAGCAGCTCGGTGGACCGCGAGATGCCGGCCGTGGCCGTGGCAGGGCTGGGCATGCTCATCGGCGGCGTCACCCTCGTGGTGGCGGGCCTGCTGGGCGTGCTCTCGCTGAGCGCGTCCACCGCCCCGGCCGCCGTGGGCACGCTCCCGGTCCCGTGGTGGGTGGGCCTGGGCCTGCTGGGCGCCGTGACGGCCGGCCTGGCCTACGGAAGCGGCACCATGGCCACCCGTCGACTGGGTGCCACGGTGGCCTCCTTCGTGGGACTCACCGAGGTGCTCTTCACCGCCCTCTTCGGGTGGCTCCTGCTGGGCCAGCACCTGGGCCCGGCCCAGCTCGTGGGCGGCGGCGTGGTGCTCGGCGGCATCGTGCTGGTGCGCCTGCAGGAGGCCCGTGAGCTGCGCGCCGCCACCCGCGCCAGCAGCACCGCCTGACGCGACTCAGCCGTGGCGGTCGCGGCCCAGCACCGGGGTGCTCGGATGGCGGTGACGCTCCCGGACCGCGTCACGGCCGTCGTCGTCGCCGTCCTGCGGGGGCACACGGCACAGCCACTGGGCCACCTGCCCGGCGGCGCCGAGGACCCCGAGGGTGAGCACCTGGAGCCCGGTGCGCACCACCGCCGCGCGCACGCTGGGCACGTCGGCATCGGGCAGGGCGGCCACGAACAGGCCCGCGAAGGCGCCGCTGAGCACCGACCCGGCCCACGCGGCGGCGATGGCGGCCACCACCACCAGGCGCGCGGTCTGCGGCGAGGGCCCGCGGTGACGCCGGCGCTCGGAGGCCGCGTCGGTGCCGTCGGCGCGGGCGGACCTCCACACCCAGGTGGCCGCCACGAGCAGACCCACGGCGAACACGACGTCCATGACCAGCCCGGCCACGGCACGCACGGGCACCGCGTTGCCCTGCCCGAGCCACCAGCTGGCCGCCACCCAGCCCAGCAGGCCGGCCGCCAGCCAGCTCACGAGCAGCTGCCCCACGCGCGTGCCGGGCCCCCGGTCGGGACCCTGTTGCGGCCCGCGGGGGCGACGCGGGTCCCTCTCGGGCGGCGTGGTCGGCAGCTCGCGGCTCATCGCTCTCCTCCCAGGTGCAGGGCGGGCCAGGGGGGTCCCGGGCGCACGCCCCCGGCGTCGTCGGCGCGCGCGGCGAGGTCGGCCACGGCCTGCCCGGCCAGGCGGGCGGCGGGGTCCGCCATCGCCCACGGGGCGAGCACGAAGGCACGCTCGGCCGCGCGCGGGTGGGGCAGCAGCAGCTCCCCCTCGGCGTGCACCTCGGTGCCGGCGCGCGGGTCGCCGTACTGCACGAGGTCGAGGTCGAGCGTGCGCGCCCCCCAGCGCACCTCCCGCGTGCGGCCGTGCGCCGCCTCGATACCGTGCAGCGCGGCCAGCAGGTCGGCGGCGCCCCGCGTGGTGCGCACCAGGGCCACGGCGTTGAGGTAGACGGGCTGCTCCACCCCACCCACGGGGTCGGTCTCCACCAGCGGGGACAGGCCCGTCAGACGAACACCCGGCAACGCGGCCAGGGCGGCCACGGCCGAGGCCAGGGTTCCGGCCGGGTCCCCGAGGTTGGCGCCCAGGGCCACCACCGCCGGCAGCTCGCGCTCGCGCACGGCGGTCACCGAGACGTCGGCGAAGGGCACCGTGATGGGCGCCTGCGGCTTGTGCACCGTCACCTCCAGACGCGGGCAGCGGTCGCCGCCCGGGAGGGCCTGCACGGCATCGAGGAGCCGCTCGGCGAGGGTCTCGAGCAGGTCCACCGGCTCGCCCTCCACGGTGGCCACCAGCACCTCGGCGGCCTGGCCGTAGTGCAGCGTGGCGCCGATGTCATCACCCGCGCCGGCCCCGACCGGCAGGTGGGCCACGAGGTCGACGACGAAGTCCTGGCCGTCCCGGCGCTCGTGCTCGAACACCCCGTGGTGCCCCCGCGCCCGCACACCGGAGAGGCGCACGACCTGGCCGGTCACGAGGCCCACCGCCGCCCGGCCAGCCCGGCCCGCCGCAGCACCCCGAGGGCGTCCACGGTGCCGACCACGTCGTGCACGCGCACCGCCCACGCGCCGGCCTGCGCGGAGAGCAGCGAGGTGGCCGCGGTGGCGGCGTCGCGCTCCACCGGCGGCACCGGGTGGTCGGCGTCCGCTCCGGGGCGCGCCTGCTGCAGGAAGCCCTTGCGCGAGGCCCCCACGAGGGTGGCGCACCCCAGCTGGTGCGCGCCGGTCACGAAGCGGTCGAGCTCCCCGGTCATGGCCCAGCTGTGCTCGGGCGTCTTGGCGAAGCCCAGGCCCGGGTCCAGCACCACCTGCCCGCGGCGCACCCCGGCGGCCTCGGCCACCTCCAGACGCTGCGCCAGCTCGGCCAGCACCTCGCCGGTGACGTCGGTGTAGCGGGCCGGGCCGTACATGTCCGCCGAGTGCCCGCGCCAGTGCATGAGCACGTAGGGCACACCGGTCTCGGCCACCACGCGGAACATGTCCTCGTCGGCCAGGCCGCCGGAGACGTCGTTGACCACGGCAGCACCGGCCTCCACCACGGCGGCGGCCACCGAGGCCCGCATCGTGTCCACCGAGACGCACCAGCCGCGCTCGGCCAGGGCCCGCACCACGGGCACCACGCGGCGCAGCTCCTCGGCCTCGTCCACGCGCTGGCTGCCCGGCCGGGTGGACTCCCCGCCCACGTCCACCAGGTGTGCCCCGGCGGCCACCATCCGCGCGGCGTGCGCCACGGCGGCGTCGGGGGCGTCCCAGCGGCCCCCGTCGCTGAACGAGTCGGGGGTGACGTTGAGGATGCCCATGACCAGCGGCAGGCCGTCGGGGTCGACCGGCAGGCCGGGCGCGTCCGGTGCGTGCCGCACGACCTCAACCGTTCCGCAGCAGGGTCAGGGCCTCGGCGCGCGTGGCCTGGTCGGTGAAGTGGCCCCGCACGGCGGAGGTCACCGTCCGGGCCCCCGGCTTGCGCACGCCGCGCATGGTCATGCACAGGTGCTCGGCCTCCACCACCACGATGACGCCACCGGGGTCCAGGTGGTCCACCAGCGCGTTGGCCACCTGCGTGGTCAGGCGCTCCTGCACCTGCGGGCGGCGCGCGTACATCTCCACCAGGCGGGCCAGCTTGCTCAGCCCGGCCACGCGGCCGTTGCGGGGCGTGTAGCCCACGTGGGCCACCCCGTGGAAGGGCAGCAGGTGGTGCTCGCACAGCGAGTACATCTCGATGTCGCGCACCAGCACCATCTCGTCGTGGTCCACCGCGAAGGTGGTGCCCAGCACGTCGGCGGGGTCCTGCTCCAGCCCGGAGGTCAGCTCGGCATAGGAGCGGGCCACCCGGGCCGGGGTGTCGAGCAGGCCGTCACGGTCGGGGTCCTCCCCCACGGCCAGGAGCAACTCCCGGACCGCCGCCTCGGCACGCGCGAGGTCCATCAGCCCCGACCACCCGCGGGACCCCAGCCGCTCGGGCTGGACCCCGGGGTCGGGGGCTGGCCGTGGCCCTCACCGGGGCCGGCCGTGCTCCCGGGCTCACCGGCACCGTGGCCCGGGTCCACCGGGTGCTCGTCCACCGGCAGCTGGTCCAGCGGGCCGGAGATGTCACCGCGCGCGACGGCGGCCTTCTCACCCTCGGTGAGCACCGGGGGCCGCTGCGAGACCGGACGGTCCTGGCTGGAGAGCCAGGTGGCGCGCACCGGGCGCTTCTTGACCGGGGCGAAGATCTCGGCCAGGCGCTCGGCGTTGATCGTCTCCTTGTCGAGCAGCTCCAGCACGAGGTCGTCCAGCAGCTCGCGGTTCTCGTTGAGCGCGGCCCAGGCCTCGTCGTGCGCGGCCTCGATGAGGGCACGCACCTCGGCGTCCACCACACCGGCCAGCTGCTCGGAGTAGTCGCGGCCACCACCCATGTCGCGGCCCATGAAGGGCTCGCCGCCCTGCTCGCCGAGCTTCACGGCACCGACCTTGTCGCTCATGCCGTACTGGGTGACCATCTTGCGCGCGATGTCGGTGGCCTTCTCGATGTCGTTCGAGGCGCCCGTCGACGGGTCGTGGTAGATGATCTCCTCGGCCACGCGGCCACCCAGCGCGTAGGCCAGCTGGTCGAGCAGCTCGTTGCGCGTGGTGGAGTACTTGTCGTCCAGCGGCATCACCATCGTGTAGCCGAGCGCACGGCCGCGGGGCAGGATCGTGATCTTGCTGACCGGGGCGGTGTGGTTCATCGCCGCGGCCACCAGGGCGTGACCACCCTCGTGGTACGCCGTGACCTTGCGCTCCTTCTCGTTCATCACGCGGGTGCGCTTCTGCGGACCGGCCATGACGCGGTCGATCGCCTCGTCGAGCGCGCGGCTGTCGATGAGCTGCGCGTTGGAGCGGGCCGTGAGCAGTGCGGCCTCGTTGAGCACGTTGGCCAGGTCGGCACCGCTCATGCCCGGCGTGCGGCGGGCCACGGCCAGCAGGTCCACGTCGCCGGCCATCGGCTTGCCGCGCGCGTGCACCTTGAGAATGTCGTGGCGACCCTTCATGTCCGGGGCCTCCACCGCGATCTGGCGGTCGAAACGGCCCGGGCGCAGCAGCGCGGGGTCGAGCACGTCCGGACGGTTTGTGGCCGCGATGAGGATGACGTTGGTCGAGCCGTCGAAGCCGTCCATCTCCACGAGCAGCTGGTTCAGCGTCTGCTCACGCTCGTCGTGGCCACCGCCCATGCCGGCACCGCGGTGGCGACCCACGGCGTCGATCTCGTCCATGAAGATGATGGCCGGCGAGTTGGCCTTGGCCTTCTCGAACAGGTCACGGACGCGGCTGGCGCCCACACCCACGAACATCTCCACGAAGTCCGAGCCGGAGATGGAGTAGAAGGGCACGCCCGCCTCGCCGGCGATGGCGCGGGCCAGGAGCGTCTTTCCGGTGCCGGGCGGGCCGTAGAGCAGCACGCCCTTGGGCACCTTGGCACCCACCTGCTGGAACTTGGCCGGCTCGGTGAGGAACTCCTTGATCTCCTCGAGCTCCTCCACCACCTCGTCGGCGCCGGCGACGTCCTCGAAGGTCACCTTGGGCATGTCCTCGGTGGCCAGCTTGGCGCGGGACTTGCCGAACTGCATGATCCGCGAGCCGCCACCCATCTGCGGCATGATCAGCAGGAAGAGGCCCACCAGGAGCAGGAAGGGCAGCATGGTCAGCAGCAGGCTGACGAACCAGTTGGCCTTCTCCGGGTCGTCGGTGAAGCCCTTCTCCGGCTTGTGCTCGTTGAGCGCCTTCACCACGTCGTCGCCGCGTGCGTCCACGTAGAAGCTCTGGATCTTGCGGGCGTTCTCCACCCCGCCCCCGGAGTACTCCTGCCCCTCCTTGAGCGTGAGGTCGACACGGTCCGGCGTGACCTTGGCGGACTCCACCTTGTCCGCCTGGATCTGCTCCAGCGCCGCCGAGGTGTCCACGCGCTGGAAGCCGTCACTGCCCTTCAGCCCGAACCAGACCAGGGCCGCTGCGATGATCAGGAAGATCCAGAACATCGGCGTACGCCACATCTTCTTCATTGCCATCCTCGTGCGGGGCGCGACCCCGCGTCTCGTCCTGCCGACGTCGTGCCGACGCTCGATGCTCGATGCTCGCACCAACGTGCGATGGCGGCCCAGTGTTCCACAGGGCCCTGTGCAGGAGCGCCCGGACGCGGCGTCAGCTCACTGGTACATGTGCGGCGCGAGGGTGCCCACGCAGCGCAGGTTGCGGTAGCGCTCGTCGAAGTCCAGCCCGTAGCCCACGACGAAGTCGTTGGGGATGTCGAAACCCACGTAGCGGGCGTCGATCTCCACCTTCATGGCGTCCGGCTTGCGCAGCAGGGCGGCCACCTCCACCGAGGCGGCGCCGCGGGAGGCCAGGTTGTCGAGGATCCAGCTGAGCGTCAGCCCGGAGTCGATGACGTCCTCCACCACGAGCACGTGGCGGTCGGTGATGTCGACGTCGAGGTCCTTGAGGATGCGCACCACACCGCTGGACTTGGTGCCCGAGCCGTAGGAGCTGATGGCCATCCAGTCCATGGGCACGCTGTAGGGCATGGCGCGCATGAGGTCCGACATCACCATGACCGCGCCCTTGAGCACGCCCACCATGAGCAGGTCCTTGCCGCGGTAGTCCTCGGCGATCCTCCCGGCCATCTCCTGCAGACCGGCCAGGATCTGCTCCTCGGTCAGCAGGACCTTCTCGAGGCCGTCCTCCATGTGCTCAGCGTCCACGTGGTCCTCCGGGTCGGTGTCGTGGTGGGCGTCGTCGTGCTCGATGCGGTACGGCCGCCTCAGGCGGGTCGTCCGTGGCGTACGGCGTCCCCTGGTGCCGGCCCATTCTTGCCGATGGGGCCGACGACGGCGTCACCGCCCACCGTGCGCCACCGCCCCCACCGCCACGGACCGGGCACGTCCACCGCGCCCTGCCCGTGCCAGGCGGTCAGCAGGCGGTCCAGCTGCGCCAGGTGCACCGAGGTGGGGTCCGGCACGCCGGGGCCGGCCGCCTCGCGCACCAGGGCGCGCCACACGCGGGGCCGCAGCGCCTCCTCGAGGCCGGCGAGCGCGGCCACCTCGACGCTCCCGTCGGGTGCCACGGCCAGTCCCGCCCGCCGCTCGGCGGCCAGGGCGTCGAGCAGGTCGGCGTCGGCCCGGGCGTGGGCGGCGGTGCGGGCCAGGGCCGGGCCGAGGTCCTCGCCGGTCTCGGCGGCCAGCAGGTCCAGCGCGCGCCGCACCCGCACCCGGGTGAACCGGGGGTCGTCGTTGTGGGGGTCGTGGTGCACGGGCAGCCCCAGGTCGGCACAGGCCTGCCGCGTGGTGGCCCCGGGCAGGTCCAGCAGGGGGCGCACCAGGGGGCCTCGGCGGGGCGCCATGGCCGCCAGCGAGCGCGTCCCCGCACCGCGCAGCAGGCCGAGCAGCACCTGCTCGGCCTGGTCGTCGCGGGTGTGCGCCAGCCAGAGCTCAGCCCCGCCGGGCAGGTCGGCCGCCAGCACGGCGCGCCGTGCCTCGAGCGTCGCGTGCCGGGCCGTCCGCGCAGCGGCCTCCGGCCCGTCCCCGGCCTCCCGCACCTGCACCCGGTGGACCCCCACCTCGTCGATGCCGAGGCGCTGGCAGACCCGCGCGGCCTCCTCGGCGACGCCCCCGCTGCCGGGCTGCAACCCGTGGTCCACCACGGCCGCCGCCACCCGCGGCGCCCCACCCCGGCGGGCCAGGAAGTCCGCCTCGAAGGCGACCGCCGCCGCCATCGCGACCGAGTCCGGGCCCCCGCTCACCGCGAGCAGCACCGCGCGCCCCGCGGCCACGGCCTCGGCCAGCGGGGCGCGCACCGCGTGGCGCACGGCGGCAACGGCCACCGGGGGTCCGGGCACCTCAGGCTCGCGCGGGTGGGTGGCTCAGTGGCCGGTGTTGCACTGGCAGCCCTGCAGCGCGGCCACCACCTCGTCGGTGTACTTGCGGGCCACCATCGGCTGGGTGGAGCGCTCGAAGTCGTCACTGCTCACCACGAAGGTCAGCAGGCGACCGTCCTTGGTCACCGTGGTGCCGGCCATGCCGCTGGCCATGGGCAGGGTGCCGGTCTTGCCGCGCACGAAACCGCGGGCCTCCTCTCGCCCGTCGCCGTAGAAGCGCGGGGTGAGCGTGCCGTACAGGCCCGCCATGGAGAGGTTGGCGAGGATCGTGTGGTACTCCGCGTCCTCCCCAGAGGCACCCTTCTGGAGCAGCTCGCCCAGCACGTGCACGGGGATCTTGTTCTTGCTCGTCAGCCCCGAGGCGTCGAACTGCTCGTGGCCGCTGTTGTCGATGCCGCGGTCCTTGGTCTGCTGCACCACCCAACGGCCGACGTCGGCCGGGCCCGACTTCTCCACCGACAGCCCGCCAGTACCCAGGGCGGCCTGGCGGGTGATGGTCTCCACCCGTGCGTTGTCGCTGATCTGCAGGGCGTGGATGAGCTGGTCGCGCACCGGGGCGGACTTCACCACGCCCAGCTGGTCGCCCTTGGCCTTCGCCTTGGTGCGGATGATCGACTTCTCCACCGGCACGCCCACGTCGTGCAGGGCCTGGGCGAAGGCGCCCGCGGCACTCATCGCCGGGTCGGCCGGGGTGGGGTGGTGGTGGCGGGCGCGGTCGTCGAAGAGCTGCATCATCACCACGCGGCCGGTCCAGCCCTCGTTGAGGGCCACCTCGGACCAGTCCTCCGACCAGCTCGGGCCGGCCTGCGAGTCGTCCAGGGCCACGCGGAAGGTCTTGGGCAGGTCCTCCCCGGCCTCGCGGCGCTTCTTGAGGTCGGCGGCCACCTGCTCGGCCAGGTCCTTGAGCCCCGCTCGCCCGGCGACGGCCAGCGGGTCGCCGTGGCCGCGCGACAGCATCGTGTCGCCGCCGGAGACGATGACGATGTTGTCGCCCGCGTCGAGCAGCGCGCGGGTGGACAGGCGCTGGTCGAGATTCCACCCGGAGTGCACCACCGCGCCGGTGGAGACGAGCTTGGTCATGGACGCCAGGTGGTTGGGGCGGTCGGCGTTCTGCTGGAAGAGCACCTCGCCGGTGGCGGCGTCGCGCACGTCCATGGAGAGGAAGCCCAGCTCCTCGGCCTCGATGGTGTCGCCCAGGGCCTTGCGCACCGCCTCCTTGCTGGGGGCCGGGCCGGAGTTGTCCAGGTGCTCCACGACCGGCTTGCGCTCGGGCAGGCCCTCGTCGATCTTCCTGACCTCCTCCTCGTCGGTGGGGCCGTCGACCACCGCGTTGGCGGCTCCCGGCGCCATCGCCTGGTCGAGCACCTCCACCGGCTGGCCGGCGGCGGCCGCCTCGTCGGGGGACCCGGCACGTGCGGTGAGCAGGTCGGGCGAGCCGTTGTCCCCCTCGGAGGGGGCCGGCGCATTGGTGAGCACTCCCGGCACCTTGTCGTAGACATCGGCCGTCACGTAGGCGCCCACGAGGGCCACCACCGTGGTCGAGGCGATGAGGGTGTTGCGGAGGGAGGACTTCACCGGGCACCTTTCGGACGCACGCACAGGATGGGGGAGACTGGCCCCAGCGTAGACGCCAACCAAGGAGGCTCCATGGAATTCGACATGACCGTCGAGATCCCCGCCGGCAACAAGAACAAGTACGAGATCGACCACGAGACGGGCCGCATCCGCCTGGACCGCCTGCTCTTCACGGCGATGCGCTACCCGGCCGACTACGGCTACATCGAGGACACCCTGGGCGAGGACGGCGACCCGCTGGACGCGCTGGTGCTGCTGGACGAGCCGACCTTCCCCGGCTGCATCGTGCGTGTGCGCCCGGTCGGCGTGTTCCACATGGTCGACGACGCCGGCGGTGACGACAAGGTGCTGTGCGTGGCCGCGGGCGACCCGCGCCGCGACGCCATCCAGGACACCTCCGACGTGTCCGACTTCACCCTCGACGAGATCCGCCACTTCTTCGAGGTCTACAAGGCCCTGGAGCCGGGCAAGTACGTGGAGGAGGGCTCGCACTGGGGTGACCGCGCGGCCGCCGAGAAGATCATCACCGAGGCGCTGGACCGCGCCAAGGCCGAGGGCATGACCACCGCCCGCTGGCCGCTGCCGGGCCACGACGCCGACGACACCGAGCGCTCGATCGACCGCGCCGAGGGCGGGTCGCAGGCCGACAAGCCGGAGGCCTGAGCCACCGCGCGACGACGCCCGACGGGGCGGGTGCGACCGACGAGGTCGTGCCCGCCCCGTCGTCGTGCACGGGACGCCCGCGGGCGAAAGCCCGGTGACAGTCCGCGCCCCTAGGGTCCGAGCACACACACCCCGAGGGAGTCCCATGATCCGCATTACCCCGTCCCGCCTGGCTGCCCTGGCCGGCATCGGCCTGCTCAGCCTGACCGCCTGCTCCGGCGGCTCGCAGGAGAGCGCCCAGGAGCAACCGGCCGCACCGCCCAAGGTGTCCGACACCTCCACGGCCTCCCCTGCCCCGAGCAGCGAGAGCTCCGACAAGACGTCACCCGAGACCTCCCCCGAGGCCGCGGACGAGTCGCCCACGAGCCGGGTGAGCGACACCGCGTCCGACGCCGGCCCCACCGCATCGCCCAGCGCGTCACCGACGTCGCCGGGTGCCCGGCCGAGCCCCTCGGGGAGTCCCTCCCCGGCCGCCGCCCCGTCCACCCGCAGCGCCACGCCCACCGAGGACGCCTCGACCCCCTCGCCCAGCACCGCCCCCGCGGCGCCGGGCGACGCGGAGGAGTGCGCCGGCGCGGGCGCCGAGAAGGCCCTGCACCACGGCCTGCGGAAGCTCAACGCCCGGGAGAGCGACTGGACGTGGCACAGCAACGGCGCGGACACCTCGCTGTACGACCCGTGCGCAGACCTCTCCCCCATCGCCGTGACCGTCGAGTACGCCACCGGGAGCTCACCCTGGATGATCATGCTCTTCCACCGGGGCGAGTACCTCGGAACCGCGACGGCACAGCCCGTGGGCATGGGGCAGCTCATGAGGAGGCGCGCGGACGACGTCATCGAGGTGACGTACCTGTACCCGAAGCCCGGGGAGTCGAACGCCGCGCGCTCCGGCAGGGCGGTCAGCACCTTCACGTGGGACGGGTCCGCGCAGAAGGTCGTGATGGCCGGCGACCTCCCGCCCACGGAGGAGGAGCTCCCCGAGCAGGGCAGGGAGAAGCCCACCGACCCGCCCGTGGACACCGGTGACACCCCGCCCCGTGGCGCGGCCCCCGAGGTCGTGCACCAGGGCGTGGCCCGCATCCTCACCCCGAGCGACAAGATCGGGTGCGAGCTGCACCGCACCTGGGCGGAGTGCGGCATCGAGTCCTATCTCGACTCCGAGCGCTACGGCACCGAGAACGACATGCCGCTCTGGTGGGCGACGCTGCCCGAGCAGGGCACGGCGGGGCTCTCCGCCAAGGGCGACGCCCCCAACTACCGCGGGGACAACGGCGGCCCGGCCGGCCAGGTGCTCGAGTACGGGGAGAGCGTGACCTTCGGCGACATCACGTGCGACTCCGAGTCGACCGGCCTGACGTGCACCAACACCGCGAGCGGTCACTCGATGACGATGAACAAGCGCGAGTTCGTGACCCGCTGACGCACCCGCACACGACGGAGGCCCCACCTACTGGTGGGGCCTCCGTGCGCCGGAGCCGCCTATCGGAATCGAACCGATGACCTGTTCATTACGAGTGAACCGCTCTGGCCGACTGAGCTAAGGCGGCGGGTGCTCCACACGCTCCGGGCGCGTGATGCGAACGCCCACTATAGCGGTGCCCCGCCACGCGGCGGAAATCCGACGCGGCAGCACCTCCCCTCAGCAGCGCGCGGCGTCACCCTCGGGCACCGCGCCGGTGAGCAGGTAGCCCTCCACGGCGGAGTCCACGCACTGGCTGCCCCGGCGGTATGCGGTGTGCCCGTCGCCGTCGAGCGTCAGCAGGTGCCCGTTCTCGAAGTCCTTCGCCGCGCGCTGCGCCCACGCCAGCGGGGTCGCCGGGTCACGGGTGGTGCCCACCACGAGGATGGGGCCGCTGCCCTGGGCGACGGCGTCGAACGGCTGGGCGGGCTTCACCGGCCACCCCTCGCAAGCCGACCCCTCGCCCATGAGGAAGTCGCCCCACAACGGTGCCTCCCGGCGGAACGCGGCCCGCACCTGCGCCTCGGTGCGCCCGGTGGTGTCCTCGGCGCGGTCGTTGCACGAGTACACGGTGAAGGCCTCCATGAGGTTGGAGGCGTACTCCCCGTCGGCGGTGCGGTCGGCGTAGCCGTTGGCCAGCTCCAGCAGCCGCTGGCCGTCACCACGCTGCGCCGCCTCCAGGGCCTGGGCGAGGCTCTCCCAGCTGCCCTCGTCGTACATGGCGGCGGCCAGCCCGTAGGTGGCCCAGCCGACGGTCAGCTCCGTGACCCGCGGGTCGGACCCCACTGGCGGGGGCTCCTCGTCGATGCGGCGCAGCAGCTCCCGCAGGCCGGCGGTGGCCTCCTCGCGCGTACCGCCCAGCGGGCACCGGGAACGCTCCTGGACGCACCAGTCCAGGAAGGCACCGGTGGCGGTCTCGAAACCCTTGGCCTGCCCGATGGCGATCTGCGTGGCATCCAGGTCCGTGGGCAGCATGCCGTCCAGCACGAAGGCCCCCACACGGCGGGGGAACTCCTGGGCGTAGGTGGCGCCCAGCTGGGTGCCGTAGCTGAGCCCCAGGTAGTTCAGCCGCGCGTCCCCCAGGGCGGCGCGCAGCACGTCCATGTCGCGGGCAGCGTTGGACGTGGTGATCGAGCCCAGCCGGTGGCCAAGCTTCTCCCGGCAGCCCTGCGCGAAGGCCTTCTGCACTCGCGTCGCCTCCCGCTTCTCCGCGGCGTCGTCCGGGGAGGTGTCCAGGCCCAGCAGGGCGTCCAGCCCGGGGTCGTCCACGCAGTCCACGGCCTCGGAACGGGCCACACCGCGCGGGTCGAAGCCCACCACGTCGTACACGCGCCGCACCTTCGGACCCACCACTTGGTCGGCCGCCTGCGCGTAGTCCACGCCGCTGGCCCCGGGGCCACCGGGGTTGAGCACGAGCGACCCGATGCGGTGCTCGTCGTCGCCCGCCCGCACCCGGAAGAGGGCCAGCTGCATCGTCTCCCCGTCGGGCCGGTCGTAGTCCACCGGCACCTCCAGCTCCGCGCACTCCCCGCCGTCGCAGCGCTCCCACTCCAGCTGCTGCTCGTAGAAACGGGACAGCTCGGCCGGCGGGGCGGGCAGGGACTCCTCGGCGCCCGGGCTGCGCAGGTCCTCCGGCAGCGGGCCACCGTCGGGGGTGCAGCCGGTCAGGCCCAGCCCGAGCACGGCGGCCCCGGCCAGCAGGGCGCGCGCACGGGAGGCGCGGTGTCGTGGGGTGCGGGTGGTCATCGGGGACCCCTTCCGGTGCTCGTACGGGCCAGGTCCCCCTGCAGCTGGTGCAGGCCCACCAGCATCGCCTCCAGCGCCAGCAGGGGGGTCACGTTCTCCCCGATGCGGGTGCGCGCGGTGTCCACCTGCTCCAGGCAGAGCAGCAGCGCGTCGGCGCTCGTGGTGCCCGCCAACCGCTGCAGGTCCCCGGCGTCCTGCGGGTTCACCAAGTCGACCCCGCTGGCCCCGACGGAGACCAGCAGCGCGTCGCGGTACACCGAGGCCAGGTCCACCAGCGTGCGGTCGATGACGTCACGCACCCGCCGCGTGGCCCGCGCCTTCTGCTCCTTGGCCAGCTGGTTGAGCTGCCCCCGGATCGCCGGGGGCTGCGCGCGCGCAGTGGGGTCCGCGCCGTTGAGGCGCAGCAGCTCCTCGCGCTCGGCCACGTCGCGCTGCTCGGCCTCGGCCGCCGCCTCACTGGTGGCCACCTCGTGCAGGGAGGCCGCCTTGCGCAGCGCCGAGCCGAGCCCCTCCAGCTCGAAGGGGATGCGGGTCACCGTGTGGCGCCGGGCACGCGCGGACTCGTCGCGGGCCAACCACCGCGCCACCCCGATGTGGGACTGCGCCGCTCGGGCCGCGTAGGCCGCCATCGCCGCGTCCACCCCCTGCGACTCCAGCAGCGCCGCCACGGCCTCCACCGGCGGGGTGCGCAACGAGAGGTGCCGCGAGCGCGACCGGATGGTGACGATGACGTCCTGCGGCGAGGGGGCGCACAGCATCCACACGGTGCGTGGGCTGGGCTCCTCCAGCGCCTTGAGCAGGGCGTCGGCGGCCTGCTCGGTGAGCCGGTCGGCGTCCTCGATGACGATGATGCGCCAGGCCCCCACGGACGGGTGGTGGGCCGCGGTCAGGGCCAGCTCGCGCGCCTGCTTCACCGGGATGCTCAGCCCCTCGGTGTTCACCACCTCCACGTCGGCGTGGCTGCCGTCCAGCGCGGTGCGGCACTCACGGCACTCCCCGCAGCCGCCGTCGGGGCAGAGCAGGGCGGCGGCGAAGGCGCGCGCCGCGGTGGACCGGCCGGACCCCGGAGGCCCGGTGAACAGGTAGGCGTGGGTCAGCCGCGCCGGGTCGGCCACCGCGGCGGCGAGCCCGGCGGCCAGCTCCTCCTGGCCCACCAGCGAACCCCAGACGCCGTCACGCACCGGCGCCTCCCAGCAGGGCGTCCACGGCCCCGGCCACCTCGGCGGCCAGGTCGGCGGCCGGCCGGGCGGCGTCGAGCACCAGGTAGCGCTCCGGCGCGGCGGCGGCCAGGGCCAGGAAGTGCTCGCGCACCCGGGCGTGGAAGGCCGCGGACTCGGCCTCGAGGCGGTCGTCCCGGCCCCCACGGCGCCGTCGCCCCTCCTGCGGGTCCACGTCGAGCAGCACGGTCAGGTGCGGCACGAGGCCCTCGGTGGCCCAGCGGGAGATCGAGGCCACCTCAGTGGCGTCCAGGGCGCGCCCGGCGCCCTGATAGGCCACCGAGGAGTCCACGTAGCGGTCCCCCACCACCACGGCCCCCCGCTCCAGGGCGGGGCGCACGAGGCTGGCGACGTGGTGGGCCCGGTCGGCGGCGAAGAGCAGCGCCTCGGCCCGCGGGGCCACGTGGTCACCGTGGAGCAGCAGCTCACGGATGCGGGCACCCAGGGGCGTGCCCCCGGGCTCCCGGGTCACCACCACCTCGCGTGCGGGGTGCGCGGCCCCCAGGTGCTCCACGAGCCGCGCGATCTGCGTGCTCTTGCCGGCGCCATCACCCCCCTCGAGGACGACGAGGACGCCCGCCGGCGAGGCCGTCACCGGCGCTCCCGCCGGGGCAGGGCACGGGTGTGCTCCTCCCCCGGGCGCACCCGCTCCACCATCCGGGTGGTGACGCGCTCCAGGGCCATGAACTCCTCGGAGCTCATCCCGTCGAGGAAGACCGCCCGCACGTCCCGCACGTGGCCGGGGGCGGCGGCCTCGAGGGCGGCCCGCCCCTCGGCGGTGAGCAGCACGTCGGCACCGCGGCCGTCCTCCGCGGTGGCCTCGCGTCGCACCAGACCGCGCTTCTCCATGCGGCTCACGTGGTGGCTCAGGCGGCTGCGCTCCCAGCCCATGCGGCGCGCCAGCTCGGTGACGCGCAGGCGGTCGCCGTCATCGGAGAGCATCACCATGACCTCGTAGTCCGAGATGGACAGGTCAGCGTGCTCCTGCAGGCAACGGTTGAGGTGGGCCTGCACGTCGGTGCACAGCGACACCCACCGGCGCCACAGCGCCTGCTCGTCGTCGGTCAACCACGGCACGGGCTCCCCCTGCGCCTCCGCGGTGCCGCCCGGACCGCCCCTCGAACCGTCGCTCTGCATGGGGCGACTCTAGTGGCGGGCACCGACGACCTCCCCGCCGCCTGTGGGTTCCGGCCGTCCGTCCACATCCACCCGTGGTGGGGGTCCCGCACGAGCCCCGCCGTGGCTAGCGTGGCCGCCGACAACCGCACGGCCCGGCCCACCGGCGCCGCCGACCCCAGGAGGAACCCAATGGCCCTGCACGGCAAGCTGTTCGACCAGTACGAGGAAGTCTCCGGCAACGACCAGTTCATGCTGCAGAACAAGAAGCTCCTCAAGGTGCAGATGCAGTACGGCCCGGTCTGGGCGCTCACCGGGTCGATGGTGGCCTACCAGGGCGACATCCGCTTCAAGAACAAGGGCTCCGGCGGCCTGGGCAAGATGTTCAAGCAGGCCGTCACCGGCGAGGGCGTGGACATGATGGAGGCCACCGGCACCGGCGAGCTGTTCCTGGCCGACCAGGCCGCCGGCATCCAGGTGCTCTACATGGAGAACGACGAGCTGAGCATCAACGGCCAGAACGTGCTGGCCTTCTCGGCCTCCATCGACTGGGACATCCACCGCATCCAGGCCCGTGGCGCCGCCATGACCGGTGGCCTCTACAACGTGGGCCTGCGCGGCACCGGCTACGTGGCCATCACCACCAAGGGCGAGCCGGTGGCCCTGGACGTCTCCGGCGGCAACACCTTCGTGGACCCGCAGGCGGCCGTGATGTGGACCCGTGGCACCCGCATGGACGTGCGCGTGGACTCCGGCGGCCTCGGCTCGATGCTGCGCGGCGGCACCGGCGAGACCTTCCAGATGGCCTTCTCGGGCCAGGGCCACGTCATCGTGCAGCCCTCGGAGAACGTGCCGCACTCCGGCTCCTCCGGCGGCTCCAGCGGCGGCGGCGTCATCGGCGAGCTCTTCAACTGAGCCGACCCGCACCGCAGCACACCCGCAGACCCCGCCGGCCACCCGGCGGGGTTCGCCGTACCCTGCGACCACCTCCCGCCCCACCACCAGGAGCCCCCATGACCCCGCGTGCCGTCGTCCGCCGTCCCAGCCCCCGCCTCTCCGAGGGGCTGACCACCCACATCGAGCCGCGGCCGGTGGACGCCGGGCTGGCGCTGCGCCAGTGGCAGGCCTACTGCGACGCGCTGCGCACCGCCGGCTGGGAGGTGGTGGAGGCCCCGCCCGCCGACGAGCACCCTGACGGCGTGTTCGTGGAGGACGTGGCCGTGGCCTACGGCGACACGGTGGTCATCACCCGCCCCGGCGCCCCGGAGCGGGCCGGGGAGGTCGAGGGCATGGCCGAACTCTTCTCCGGCCTGGGCCGCCGCGTGGTGGACCTGCCCGCCGGGCACCTGGACGGCGGGGACGTGCTCAAGCACGACGACCTCGTGCGCGTGGGCCTGGGCGGACGCACCGACGAGGCCGGCGTCGACGCGCTGCGCACGGCGCTCGCCCCGCTGGGCGCCCGGGTGGAGGCGGTGCCGGTGGACCGCGCCCTGCACCTGAAGTCCGCGGTGACCGCCCTGCCGGACGGCACCGTCATCGGGTGGGAGCCGGTGGCCCCGACCCACGAGGCCCTGGGCGAGGTGCTGGCGATGCCGGAGGAGGGCGGCGCGCACGTGGTGCTGCTGGGCAGCGACCGACTGCTCATGGCCGCCTCCGCACCGCGCTCGGCCGACCTGCTGCGCGAGCGCGGGTACGAGGTGGTGACCGTGGACGTCAGCGAGTTCGAGGCGATGGAGGGCTGCGTCACCTGCCTCTCGGTGCGCCTGCGCGACTGACCGGTCCCTCCGCGGACGGACCGCAGTGCCGGCGGATCACTCCTACCGTGCGGGCATGCGCCGACACCCCGCCCTGCTGCTCGCCCTGGCCGCCCCGATGGTGGTGGCGTCCCCCGCCGCCGCCCTCGACGTGCCGGCCCCGCCGGAGTCGGGCAACGTGGCCGACCACGCCGACCTGCTCACCGACGAGGAGGAGCGCGCGCTGAACGCCCGCATCGACGCGGGGAACCGCTCCACGGACTCTGCGCGCGTGGCCGTGCTCACCGTGGAGTCCCTGGAGGGCGAGGGTCTGGAGGACTTCTCGCGCCGCGTGGCCACCGAGTGGGGCGTGGGCGACGCCGGCAAGGACAACGGCGTGCTGGTGCTGCACTCCGAGGGCGACCGCGAGGTGCGCCTGGAGGTGGCCGACGGCGCCCGGCAGCGCATCGACGACGGGGACGCCGAGAAGGTGGT
Source organism: Kytococcus schroeteri (assembly GCF_002847825.1). Lineage (GTDB taxonomy): Bacteria > Actinomycetota > Actinomycetes > Actinomycetales > Dermatophilaceae > Kytococcus > Kytococcus schroeteri. The sequence goes on from NZ_PKIZ01000005.1 coordinate 64,429, forward strand.
GGACCGCATGACCGACGCCTTCGGTGACGAGGACTTCGCGAAGGGGCACACCGAGGGCGTGGACACGCTCTACGAGCTGGCCCGGGGCGAGGAACCGTTCGCGTGGACGCCGGCCGAGAAGGCCGTGGCGTGGGCAGCCGGCATCGGCGGCGGGGTGCTCGCCCTGGTGCTCGGCACGCTGGGCGTGCGCTCCTACCGCCGCGTCAAGGCCGAGGACGACCGCGAGAAGGAGCTCACCCGCCGGCTGGTGCGCGAGGCCCGCGCGGCCGACCCGGAGCTGCCCGAGCCGGACGACGAGGAGTTCGCGGCGTTCGACCGCTACCGCCGCGAGCACGGCACCGACCCGCTGCCCAACGGTGCCGCGTTCAGCTACGGCGCGTGGCTGCCGTTGTACGCGGCCAACCCCACGAGCATGGGTGCCCCCGAGCCCACGAGCGGCTCCAGCACGAGCTCGTTCGGCGGGGGCAGCGGGTTCAGCGGTGGCGGGGCCAGCGGCAGCTACTGAGCCAAGCGCCGCGGCCCGGGGCCACCGGGCCGACCCGGGTCACCAGCGGCCGCGGCCTCCCGGCGGCACCGTGCGCCAGGCCGCCAGACGCTGGGGGTCCTGCGCGTCGAGGAACTCCACCAGCTCGGCGAAGGACACGCAGTGCACCTCCTCGCGGGGGCACTGCTCGCGGGTGAAGCGCTCCATGGCGTCCAGATAGGTGCCGTCGTCCCAGGCGGCCAGGTGGTTGCCCAGGACCAGGGGCGCCCGGTTGCCCTCCAGGGCCTGCTCGAGCTCGTGCTCGTAGGTCTTCTCCATGACCCGGCCGCGCTCGGCCTTGGACACCTCCGGCGCCCAGGTGTTGAAGGCCGACAGCCAGTTGTAGTCCATGGCCAGCACCGAGCGGCGCCCCATGGCGTCGCTGCCGTGGACCTGCACCGACGGGATCGGGAAGTTCCACACGCCGTTGGCCTTCTCCGGCCAGGTCACGGCACCCACGGTGGAGGAGTCGTAGGTCCACCCGTCCTCGGCCGCGGCCTTCTGCGCGTTCTCCGGCCCCTCCAGGCAGGGGGTGCGTCCGCCTTGGACCTTGCGGGCGATGCCCTTGGGCAGCGCCGTGCCGCCCTTGAGGGGCGTCTTGCCCTCCCACCGCTCCACGAAGCGGTACCACTCGTCCATCTCCTGGTGCCACTGGGCCACCGACCAGTCGGCGCCGCCCTGGGGGCCGCAGAAGTGGCCGTTGTAGTGGGTGCCGAGCTCGTGGCCGGCCTCGATGGCGGCGGCGAGCTCACGGGTCGTCTCCCGCACCATCTGGGCCGTGCGCGGCCGGATGTGCTGCATGCCCTTGGGGTGCATCGGCGGCCGGTAGGTCTCGGCCACCTCCTCGCCGGTGGCCAGGAACGGGCCGCTGAGGAAGAAGGTCATGTGCGCGTCGGACTCGTCCGCCGCGGTGCGGAAGCGCGAGACGCCCTTCTCGCGCGGTGTCTCCCCGGCGCCGTCCCAGGAGATCACCACGAACTGCGGCGGCTTCTCGCCGGCCGGCACCTTGCGGGCCAGGTCGGAGGGGGCCTTGGAGGGCGAGGGAGCCTCACCGTGCGTGTCGTCGCCGCTGCTGCTCGGGTCACCGGTGGCGTCGCCGCTCCCGCCGGACCCCTCGCCGGCGCTGCCGGACGGGGCTGCGCCCGGGTCGCTCGAGTCGCCCGAACCACCCGACGGCTCGTCCGTCGTCCCGCCCGCGGGGGTGCCGACGGCATCGGCCGGTGCCGAGCCCCCGCTCCCCTCCTCGCTGGGCTGGCCCGAGCAGGCCCCCAGCACCGTCGCGAGTCCCACCATCATCACGGCACCCCGGCCGAGTCGTCCCACCATCGGTCTTTCCTGCACCTTGCGCTCGTCGGTCCCCTTGCCCCTGCACCGTAGGAAAGGGGTCGGGGCCGGGATGTCCGCCCACGGGGGGATCCCCCGTGCGCCCACCAGGTGACCGAGGGCGCGCCCGCCGGAGAGCGGAGGGACCCGCCGGAATCCCCCATCGGGACACCTCTACTGTGATGTAGCACACAGACCACGGCGCAGGCCGCCCACCGCTCGGAAGGACCCCCCATGAGCACGCCCACCCCGGACACCCGCACCGTCGCCGTGCACGCCGGTCGCCACGACCTGACCGCGCTCGGGGTGCACGCCGCCCCCATCGACCTCTCCAGCACCTCCCCCCTGCCCGACGTGGAGCACGGCGGCGAGGCCTACGAGCAGCTCGCCGGCGGCGGGCGCCCCGGCGAGGGGCACTCGCTGGTCTACCAGCGCCTGTGGAATCCCACCGTGGCGCGCTTCGAGGACGCCCTGGCCGAGCTCGAGCACACCGACGAGGCGGTGGCCTTCGCCTCCGGCATGGCCGCGGTGAGCGCCTCGCTGCTGGCCTGCGTGGCCGCTGGCACGCCCCACGTGGTGGCCGTGCGGCCGCTCTACGGCGGCACCGACCACGTCCTGGGCACCGGCCTGCTGGGCACCGAGGTGACCTGGGCCGAGCCGCACGAGGTGGCCGAGGCCGTCACCGACCGCACCGGGCTGGTGATCTGCGAGACGCCCGGCAACCCCACGCTCGACCTGGTGGACCTGCAGGCCGTGGTGGCCGCCGCCGGCGACGTGCCGGTGCTGGTGGACAACACCTTTGCCACCCCGGTGCTGCAGAACCCCGCCGACCACGGCGTGACCCTGGTGCTGCACTCGCTCACCAAGGCCATCGGCGGCCACGGCGACCTGCTGGGCGGAGCCGTGGCGTGCACGTCCGAGTGGGCGGTCCGCCTGCGCCAGGTGCGCGCAGTGACCGGCGGGCTGCTGGCCCCGCAGGTGGCCTACACGGCGCACCGCGGGCTGCAGACGCTGCCGGTGCGTGTGGAGGCGGCGACCCGCACCGCGCAGGAGGTGGCCGCGTGGCTGGCCGGGCAGCCCCAGGTGGCCGAGGTGCTCTACCCGGGCCTGGCCACCGGTGCCGATGCCGAGCTGGTGGCCCGGCAGATGCGCGGCCCGGGTTCGATGATCGCCTTCCGCCTGGCCGGTGGGTACGCCGCCGCCTCGACGGTGGCGCAGGCCTGCCGGATGATCGTGCACGCCGTGAGCCTGGGCGGGGTGGACACGCTCATCCAGCACCCGGCCGCCCTGACGCACCGCCCCGTCCCGGCCGACGCCCGACCGGCAGCCGACGTGCTGCGGCTGTCGGTCGGGCTCGAGTCGGCCGGCGCGATCATCGCCGACCTGGAGCAGGCGCTGGCGCAGGCCTGAGGCTCACGCCTCCAGCCGGTCGGCGTTGGCGGTGTGCGCGTCCCTGGCGTACGCCGCCAGGCCCTCGGCCACGTCCTCGTAGGTCTGCCGGAAGCGCGGGTCGCTGACGTACAGCTCGCCCAGGCCGCGGTGAATCTGCGGGGTGCACTCGTAGAACCAGCGCGTGATGTGCTGGCGGTGGGCCTCGGCGGCGCCCATGGCGCGCTGCGAGGTGGCGGGCTCACCGGCCCGCATCACCGAGGCGAGGTCGGCCAGCAGCTGATCGGCCTCGGTCTTGATGGCCTCCCAGTCGGCCTTCTCGTAGCGCCGCGTGCGCTGCTGGGACTCGGCCCACTGCGGGCTGTCGCCCCAGCGCCGCTCGGACTCGGCCTGGTAGTCGTCCAGGTTGTCGGCGAAGGAGTCGCCGAAGATCTCGCGCTGCTCGGCCCGGCTGATGCGGTAGCCGTGGTTCTCGGTCTCCTGCGGGTGGGTGTTCATCTCGGCCTCCAGTGCCGTGTCGATGGCGTCGAGCAACCCGGTCAGCTGCTCGACCTGTCGGATGACCGCCTCGCGACGCTCCCGCAGCCGGTCGGCGACGCCGCCCCCGTCGGCCACCTGCGCGATCTCCTCCAGGGAGAGGCCCAGGCGCCGCAGGAACACGACCCGCTCGAGGCGGGCCACGTCATCGGCCGTGTACAGCCGGTAGCCGGACCACGACCGGTGCGAGGCACCGGCGAGGCCCACCTGGTCGTAGTGGTGCAGGGTGCGCACCGTCACGCCGAGGTGCTCGGCCACCTGGCCGACCGTCAGGTCGTCGGAATCGGTCATGGCCACCACTGCACCGCCTCACGTCGCGTCAGGGTCAAGTGTGGACCGGCGAGGGTCAGTCCGGAGGTGGCGGCAGGCCACCCGTCCCGGCGGCGGGGCGCGGGGCGGCACGGGAAACCGCCCGCCGCACGGGAAAGGTGCCGGCTGCACAGGAAATTTCCCGTGCGGCCAGCACCTTTCCCGTGCCCGGCGAGCCTTCCCGTGTGGGAAGCCGGACTAGCGGGGCGGATGCGGGCAGGGAGCCCGCCCGGCCGGTCAGGACTTCTTGCGGGTGCCTGCCTTCACGGTGCGGGTGGTGGTGGAGGCCGGCTTCTTGCGCGCGGTCGACTTCCCGGACGACTTGGACGCCGCCTTGCGCACCGGCTTCTTCTTCGGCCCCTCGGCACGCTTCTGCGCGAGCAGCTCGAAGGCCTGCAGCTCCGAGACGTCCTCCGGCCGCATGGAACGCGGCACGGTGACGTTCGTCTCGCCGTCGGTGATGTACGGCCCGAAGCGCCCGTCCTTGATGACGACCTTCTTGCCCGAGACCGGGTCCTCGGCGAACTCCGCGAGCGGCGGGTTGGCCGCCGAGCGCCCGCGCCGCTTGGGCTCGGCGTAGATCCTCAGCGCCTCCTCGAGGGTGACGGTGAAGATCTGCTCCTCGCTGGCCAGCGAGCGCGAGTCCGTGCCCTTCTTGAGGTACGGCCCGTAGCGCCCGTTCTGCGCGGTGATCTCCGTGCCCGTCTCCGGGTCGGCGCCCACCACGCGCGGCAGCGACAGGATCTTCAGCGCGTCCTCGATGGTCACGGTCCGCACGTCCATGCCCTGCAGCAGCGAGCCGGTGCGCGGCTTGACGACGTCCTTGCCCGTGCCGGTGGTCTTCTTGCCCTCGGCCTCGAACCGGGCGACGTCCTCGTCGGTGAAGACCTCCATGACGTAGGGCCCGTAGCGGCCCGTCTTGGCCACCACGTCGCGACCCGTCTCCGGGTCCTGCCCGAGCACCCGCCCGTCGGAGGCCGCCTCGGAGAGGTACTGCCGCGCCATCTCGGGCGTCAGCTCGTCCGGCGCGATGTCGTCGGGGATGCTCGCGCGCAGCGGCTTGGCCTCCTCGCCGTCGGCAGCGGATCCGGAGCCGGCCCGGGACACGACCTCGGCCCCCTCGGGCACCTCACCGGTGGCCGGGTCGGTGCCGGCCGGCGCGACCTCCTCGACGTACGGGCCGTAGCGGCCCACGCGCACGACGATGCCGTCACCGATCTCGATGGTGGACACACCCTTGGCGTCGATCTCCCCGAGGTCCTCGACAAGCGCCCGCAGCCCGGCCGCGTCGGTGGCCTCGTCGCCGAAGTAGAAGCGCTGGAGCCACGCCACCCGGTCCTCCTCGCCGGCGGCGATGCGGTCCAGCCCCTCCTCCATCGAGGCGGTGAAGTCGTAGTCCACCAGCGTCGGGAAGTGCTTCTCCAGCAGGGTGGTCACGGCGAACGCCAGCCAGGTGGGCACCAGCGCGCTGCCCTGCGTGCGCACGTAGCCGCGGTCCTGGATGGTGCCGACCGTCGCGGCGTAGGTGGACGGGCGGCCGATGCCCTTCTCCTCCAGCGCCTTCACCAGGGTGGCCTCGGTGTAGCGCGGCGGCGGAGAGGTCTCGTGGCCCAGCGCCTCCACGCGGGAGGCCTGCAGCGCCTGCCCGGCCGAGAGCTGCGGCAGGCGCGACTCCTTGCCCTTGCCCCCCTCGGCGGGGGTGGCGCCGTAGCGCTCGGCGTCGCGGCCCTCCTCGTAGGCCGCGAGGAAGCCCCGGAAGGTGATGACCGTGCCCGATGCGGTGAGCTCGGCGGCCCTCACGGCCTCGCCGCCCACCTGCACTCCGGCCAGCGGCGCGGCGATGCGCACGGTGGCCGTGGAGCCCTTGGCGTCGGCCATCTGCGAGGCGACCGTGCGCTTCCAGATGAGCTCGTACATGGCGTACTCGCTGCCGCGCAGCTCGCCGGCCACCTGGGCCGGGGTGCGGAAGGTGTCACCGGCCGGGCGGATGGCCTCGTGGGCCTCCTGCGCGCCCTTGGCCTTCTTGCCGTACACGCGCGGGGAGTCCGGCACGTACTCGGCACCGTACAGGTCGCGGGCCTGCTGGCGGGCGGCGGTGATGGCCGACTGCGACAGCGTGGTCGAGTCGGTACGCATGTAGGTGATGTAGCCGTTCTCGTACAGGCGCTGCGCCACGCGCATGGCGTCCTTGGAGCCCAGGCGCAGCTTGCGGCTGGCCTCCTGCTGCAGCGTGGAGGTGATGAACGGCGCCGCGGGCCTGCGGGTGTACGGCTTCTCGCTGACGTCGCTGACGCTCACGTCCGCGGCCTCGATGCCGGTGGCGACGGCCTCGGCATCGGCCTGCTGCAGGTGGGTCACCTGCGTGCCGGACTTGAGCTGCCCGGCATCGGTGAAGTCGCGGCCGGTGGCCACGCGGGTGCCGTCGAGGCTGGTGAGACGCGCGGTGAACTGGCGGTCGCCGGCGGGGGCGAGGTCGGCCTCGACGTCCCAGTAGGAGGCGATCTTGAAGGCCATGCGGGCGCGCTCGCGCTCCACCACCAGGCGGGTGGCCACGGACTGCACGCGACCGGCCGACAGGCCCTGCTTGACCTTGCGCCACAGCACCGGAGAGACCTCGTAGCCGTAGAGGCGGTCGAGGATGCGGCGAGACTCCTGGGCGTCGACCATGCGGTCATCCAGGTCGCGGGTGTTGTTCACCGCGGCCTGGATGGCTTCCTTGGTGATCTCGTGGAAGACCATGCGCTTCACGGGCACCTTGGGCTTGAGCGCCTGCAGCAGGTGCCAGGCGATGGCCTCGCCCTCCCGGTCCTCGTCGGTGGCGAGGTAGAGCTCGTCGGCCTCCTTGAGGGCCTTGCGCAGCTCGGTGACCTTCTTCTTCTTGTCCGGGTCGACCACGTAGAAGGGGTCGAAGCCGTTGTCCACGTCCACGGCGAACTTGCCGTAGGGGCCCTTCTTCATGTCCGCGGGGAGCTCGCTGGGCGTCGGCAGGTCGCGGATGTGACCGACACTGGCCTCCACGCGGTACTCGTCTCCCAGGTACTGGCCGATGGACTTGACCTTGGTGGGCGACTCGACGATGACGAGCTTGCTGCCCTTGGCTGCCGGGGACATGCGACTCCTTCTGCCGACCGGGCGTGCGCTGGAATCGTCAGCGCTCTGCGGCGCCGGGGTCGACGGCGGCCACCGTAGCCCACGACCGGGGGTAGTAGTGGCAGGCCCGGGACCGGCCCAGGGGCACCACGCGCGAGGGCCGGGACGCCTACGAGGTCGCCGCGTCGTCCCGCATTCAGCACCTGACCGCCAACACGTAGGCGATCATCTCGGCCGAGGTGGGCGACACCTCGCGGCGCAACGCCACGGAGATCGCACACAACACCACAGCGCTGGTGCAGGCCACCGACACCGAGGACGTCCCGGACGCCGCCGCCATCCTGCGGATGCACCGCACCCTGCTGCACGAGGTCGACCCGCGCGCCGGCCACTGGCGCACACGACCGGCTGCGGTCCGGAGATCCGGCCCAAACGGCGGACCTCCGGACTGAAGACGGTCATCTGTGGCCCCGGGCATCACCCCGCCCCCTCGGGCTGAGGTGACCACTCGACTGGACGCGGACGCCTGGTCGAACCCCACCACAGCCTTGCGCTCCCCCGTGTGACGTGTTTCACTCGCGAGACGCGGTTCACTCCAGAGGCATGAGAGGCATGAGAGGCATGAGAGGCATGCTCGCAGTTGCCATCGCTGCGGGCAGCGTGAGTGTGACACCGCCCCCCACCACCAATTCCGCCTCCGCCTACGAACACACAGGCTGTTCTTTTCGCACCGACTACCGCTGGCACGTGGATTCTGTGAGTTCGGCCGACGAGCAAGCATGGCGTTCGGCGCTCGTGGACGTGGCCTCCACCGACGTGGACTTCCAACCCGCCCGAGCAGGCATCGAGACGACGGTCAATCTCTATACAAAGAACTATGGGACCACCTCGTGGGACGGGTACGCGAAGTGGTTCAACTGCACCACCTCTGCGGTGGCCTACACGAACCGGGACCACACCCGGTCCTACTCGAACACCAAGAAGCAGGCCTTGGCGGCCCACGAGATCGGCCACACCGTCGGGCTCGATCACGAGACTGGGTGCGTCATCATGGTCGACAACACAGCAAAGCGCTCCGCCTGCGGCCTCGTGAAGCTCACCACCGACGACCGGAGGGGTATCAATGCGCTCTACTGACACACGTCCTTGGACGGCCGTCGCTGCTGCCACCGCCATCGCTCTGTCCCTGGCTGGGTGCAACGACGCACAGGAGTCCGGCGGCATGGCGGCCGAGACGTCCCCACCCGCCTCCAGTGGAGAGGGAAACGTCGCGGTCAGCAAGGTCGATTCCGCGGAGAGCCTCGCCGACCTGCTCACGGAGTCGGACGCCGTCGTGCAGGCCACGGTGACCTCCACCGAGGACCTGTCCGTCAACGGTGTCGACTTCGTCCGCGCCGAGATGAGGGTCCAGCGCAGCTCCGACCCCACCCTCCGGGGCACGACCATCCACGTGCGCCAAACGGACTTCGGCAATCCGGCCCCGGAGAACATGCCGCGCCTCATGGAGCGGGGCAAGCCCTACCTTCTGGCGCTGCAAGACTTCCAGGGCCCGCAGGAGGTTGATGACGAGTACGTGATCACCTTCGACGAGGGCATCTGGGATGTCGGATCCGGCGCCCCGAAGAACATCGCCACCCAGGACGGCGCCCCCATCCCGGAGCTCGACATCACCGAGAAACAGGCCCAGGAACTCACCGCCCCGGAGTGACCGCACCGCCGCCACAAGGGCACGCGGTCAGGTCGGGCACAGCCCTCTCAGGCGAGGACGAGCAGCCCGTCGGCCACCATGTCGCGGATCACCGGGGCCACCTGCTCGGTGAGCAGCCCGGCATCGGCGTCCGTGAGTACCGCGATGCCGGCGATGCCCTGCCGCAGCGTGAGGTCGCCGTCGCACACCCCCACCAGGCCGGCCACCTCGGAGGAGACCTGGAACGCCCGCCGTAGCCCGCTGCCCTGGCGGATGAGCACCACCTGCGGGTCCGGGTCGCCGGGGTGGGCGAAGTGGTGCTCCACGGTCACGTCCGGCGCGTACTGCCAGTGCGCGTCCAGCAGCTCGTCGCGCGTGTGCTCGGCCAGCCAGGTGCGGGCGCGCACGCCGGCCAGCACCACCTCCCCCATCGCCGGGCCGGTGGTGCCGCGCGCCTCGGTGAGGTCGATCCACGGCGCGCGGTCGGTCTCGGGCCGGTGCAGCACGATGACGCCGAACCCGATCTCCGCCGTGCCGCGGGCCGCGAAGTCCTCCAGCCACGCGGTGTACATCGCCTCGTACTCCTCCGTACCCGGCGTGTGGCCGCCGTCGCGGGCCCAGGTCTCGGCGTACTGGGCCGGGTCCTGCACCTCGCGCAGCACCACCCACGCATCCACACCTGCCGCCTCGAGCACAGGGCGCAGCCGGTCGCGCCAGCCCTGCCCCTCGCGCACCTCCCAGTTGCCCAGCATCGTGGCGATGCCGCCGGGCGCCAGGCGGTCCGCCACGTCACCGATCAACCCGGTGGTGATGCCGTCGCCCTCGCCGCCGCCGTCGCGGTACTCGTAGACCGGCACACCATCAGTACGCGGGGTGATGACGAACGGCGGGTTGCTCACCACCAGGTCGAACTGCTCGTCGGCCACGGGCTCGGTGAGCGACCCGAGGCGCAGGTCGAGATCCACCTCGTTGAGCGCGCAGGTGAACCGCGCGAACGCCAGGGCCCGTTCGGAGATGTCGGTGGCCACCACCTGCTCGGCATGGGGGCCCAGCAGCAGGGCCTGCACGCCGCAGCCGGTGCCCAGGTCCAGGGCGCGGCCCACCTGCGGACGGGGCGTCCACGCGGCCAGGGTGCCACTCGCGCCGCCGATGCCGAGCACGTGGTCGGTCGGCAGCGGGCCACCACCGGCGAGCATCTCGGGCAGGTCCGAGGCCACCCACCAGGCGTGGCGCTCGGTGGCGTGCGGGCGCAGGTCGATGGCGGGCAGCACCGCATCGCCCTCGGTGCACAGCACTCCCAGGGCGAGCGCCCCCTCCAGCCCCAGCGTGGGCAGGGCGAGGGCGGCCTCGTCGGCGCTGAGCGGCAGGCCCAGGCCGAGCAGGCGGGTGAGCAGGGCGACGGGCTCCCGGCGACCGCGCGTGGCGAGGTCGGCGGGCAGCGGCTGCTCGCGCTCCAGGGCGTCGCTGGCCACCTCGCCGAGGCACGCGCGGATTCCCTCGATGGTGTAGCCGGCCGCGGTCAGGTCGTCGCGGAGCCGGGCCACCAGCGGGCGCAGGTCCGTGCCGTCGTCGGCCACCAGGCGCGGCGGCGGGACGGGCTGGCGGGTGGGGCTGGAGACGGGGCCGGTCTGCGAGGTGCTCACGGCGTCATCGTGCCAGCCCGGCCGCCTGCCACCGCCTCGCTCAGGACGCCGTCGTCACGGCCAGGGCCCAGACGGTTCCCTCGGCGACCTGCACCGACACCGTTGGCCGACCCTCGAACTCCTGCCCGGAGATGCCGTACCCCGTGCGCGGTGCCGTGACCAGTTCGTCCGCGCACTGCATCGCCCCGACCTCCCGTCCACCGGAACGGAGCACCATCTGTCCCGTACCGACGCAGTCGATCTGCACCCCGTCCCCGTTCTCGAGACGGATCGTGCGTGGCCCTGCCCCGGAGAAGGACCGTCCGACCGACACCACGGACGAGGACTGCTCCGCATCCTCACGAACCAGGGCCTCGAGCTGGCGGGGGCGGACCTGCTCGCCCGGAGTCGTGGAGGGCGGCTGGCTGGTCCCCTCGGACGAACTTCGCCCAGGGGATCGGGCGCCAGCCGTCTCCGAGGGACGCTGCTCGGCCGAAGGTGGCACCTGGCTGGAGGTGGGTGCCTGACCCTGCTTCGCAGCCTCCGGGGAATCCCCCTGAGTACACGCAGCAGCCACGAGGAGAGCACTTGCCGCGAGACCGGCCGTCGCGACCCGCTTCACTTCCACGACCTGTTCACCCCCACCTCGTCACGCACCGGGCTGTGGGCCGTACCGGAGCCGGTGGTCCGCCACGTGCAGTCCCCGCCCTGGACCATGCGGCGCCAGGAGTACTTCTGCCCCCAGGACCCCCACTGCATCCAGCCGCCCCTCACGCCACGGGGCACAGTGTCGGACACCGAGAACGTGGTCTGGTTGACCATCTCGACAGCGATGTCGCTCCCATGGGACCGGTTGGCCTCGTAGGCCAGCACCTGGGCGTTGATACCGGCGCTCGAGCCGGACGATGTGCTGTGGCCCGTGGTGACGGCATCTCCCTTGTGCACGGTGATGGTGATCGTCTGCCCCAGCAGGCCCTTGACACGCTCTCCGGGGCCCGGCTTCCAGACCGGCCGAAAGTTGAAGGTGTCGACCTCATAGGTCGTGGGACAGCCCGTGGGCTTCTCATCGCTGGGCACGTGCGCAGCAGAGGCAGTGCCAGGCACCAAGCCCGCAACAAGCACAGCGGTGGCAGTAGTAACGCCGATGAAGGTCCTCATGGCATTCTCCTTCCCCCCCGGCCGGGGCCGGCGCCCTCGTGAAGCACGGGAGAGGATGTGCAAAGACCCTGCTCCCTCCTGCCACACCCGACAACCCCTTCAGGCGCATCTTGGGAAAGTTGTGACCAACGGCGGCATGCGACACCGCGCACGCTGGAACAGGATCCGGCGCCAGAGCATGATGAGTGCCATGCCCAGCGACGCCCCGCACACCGAGAACCCGTGACTGGCATGCCCGCCATCCGGCTCCACGGCGTCCCCGAGCAGCTGAGACAGACCCTCATCGCGAGGGCCACGACCCGGGGCCTATCCCTCAACGACTACCTCGTGGGTGAGTCGGGAAGGGTCTCCGAGCACCCTGCCCGGCAGGAGCTCCTGCGTCGCATCCGGGCACGCGGGACCCAACGCCTCCCTCCGGCAGCGGACCTCCTCGTCACCGAACGCCCACATCTGTGACGCCCGGCGTCGGGCTCACCGCACCGGACGTCGCCGTCCCCCCTGAGCCGGACGGCTCACTCCCACCAGCGCGCGGCCACCATGCCCGGCTCCCGCCCGGGCTCGATGTAGAACTCCGTGCCGAACCACGCCGCGAACGCCTCCTCGGGCAGCGCCAGCATGAACCCCACGTCGCTGGTCTGGCTGGCGTGGCACTCCAGCGCGGCGCGCTTCACCGGCAGCTGGTCGGTCACGTCGACCTCCCAGTGGATGAACGCCTCCGGCTCGCCGAACGGGTTGCCGTCGTCCGCCGGGGCGTCGGGGTCCATCGCCTCCAGCCCCAGCGCCTTGGCGCGCTCGGCACCGGCCCGCATGCGGTCGCGGTTCATGGTGCTCTCCAGCAGGCGCGGGCGGCGCTCGGCGGCGTCGGCCGCCAGGTGCGCCACCCGGTGGGCCTTCACGTGGTCGGGGTGGCCGTAGCCGCCGTGCCAGTCGTAGGTCACCAGCACGTCGGCGTCCTCCGCGTCGAGCACCGCGGCCAGCTTCAGGGCCGCTACGGCCGGGTCGGCGCTGTGGAAGGAGGTCTCGTGCGCGTTCTGCTCCCACCCGGTCATGCCCGAGTCGGTGTAGCCCAGCCAGTGCACGGCCTGCGCACCGGTCACCTCCGCGGACGCCTCGGCCTCGGCGCGGCGCCGGTCCACCACGGTCTCGCCGGGGGCCAGGTCGCCGGGGGCCACCCCGTGGTCGCCGTTGGTGCCGTAGACCACCACCACGCGGTGCCCGGCATCGGCCAGGAGGCGCATGGTGCCGGAGGTCTGGGAGGCCTCGTCGTCGGGGTGGGCGTGGAGGAAGACGACGGTCAGCGGGGCGCTCTGGCTCGATGCGGTCACACGCCCCATGGTCCCACGGGACACCTCACGCACCGGCCCGCGCGGCGACTCCCTCCAGCGCGCGGGCCAGCACGTCGCGCTGCACGGCGGCGTCCACCTCGCCCGGCACCAGAAAGCCGGCAATCGTGAGGCCGTCGACCACCGCGTGCACGCCCGGCACCTCCACCTCGGCGGTGGCGGGCAGGGCGGTGTCAGGGTCGGGCGGGGCGGGCAGGTCGAGCACGTCGGCCAGGGCCAGGCGCACCATCCACCGCTCGCCGCGCCAGGCGTCGGTGGCCGCCGGCGCCAACCGCTCGTCGGTGCGCCCGCCCGCCACGAACTCCAGGTAGGTGGCCACCTCCCGGCGCCGCTCGTCGTCCAGCGGGAGCAGCTGCTCGAGGGTGGCCCGCGCGCGCTCGGGCCCGGGCCTCTGCTCGGCACGCAGCTGCACCACCCGTGCGCCGATGCGGTCGCCCATCTCGGCCATGACGAACGCCAGCAGCTCGTGCTGGGCGGAGAAGTAGTGCCGCACCGCGCCGGGCGACCAGCCCACCTCCGCGGCGACGGCGCGCACCGAGGCGGCGTGCAGCCCCTCGCGGGCGACCAGCGCGTACACGGCGTCGGCCAGGGCGGCGCGGCGGGCGGCGTGGTCGGCGAGGCGGGGCATGGCCCCATCGTGCCACGGAAACAACACAGGTGTGTTGACAACGCCACGGACCCCACCCCAGACTGCATGGCAACACACCTGTACTTCCAAGGAGTGATGATGGACGCCGGCAGCCACCTGGCCCTCGCTGGGCTCGCCCTGCTCGACAGCACCAGCTTCGGCACCCTCGTGCTGCCCGTGATCGCCCTGCTCGCCCACCCCCGCGCCGGCGGCCGCGTCGTGGCCCACCTGGCAGTGATGGCCGTCTTCTACTGGCTGCTCGGCGTGGCCCTCCTGCTCGGCGGCCAGCAGGCCCTCGCGAGCCTCGGCGGCTGGCCCGACTGGACCCGGCACCCCGCCACGTGGGTGGCCGGCGGCATCGCCCTGGTGGGCCTCAGCTACGTGCTCGACGGCACCGTCGCCCTCCCGGGCCCGTGGGCCGAGCGCGCCCGCCGCAGCAAGGAGTGGATGCGCCACGCCCTCGGACCCGATGCCGGGGCGCGCACCGTCGCGGGGATCGCCCTGGCCGCCGGGCTCGTGGAGGCCGCCTCGATGCTGCCCTACCTGGGCGCCCTCGGGATGCTGCTCGGCTCGGACCTTCCCACCGTCGGCCGACTGGGAACCCTTGCCGCCTACTGCCTGGTGATGGTGGCACCCGGCCTGCTGCTGGTGGCGGCGCGCACGGCCCTCGGTCGCCGGGCCGACGGCCCGCTCGGGCGCATCGGCAGCTGGCTCGACCGCCGGGCCGGCACCGAGATGGCCTGGGTGGTGGGCATCATCGGCGTGGTGCTGGCCCTCAATGGGGCCGCGCACCTCATGGCCTGAGGCCGCGGGTCACCAGCCACCCCGAGCGACCGGCCGCGTGCGTGGACCCGTGGCGGGGTGCCTCACCGATCCAGGTCAGTGGGGTACGGCCGGTCGGCCACGAAGGTCTTGAGCACCAGGGTCGAGGTGAGGCGCTGCACCCCGGGCAGCGAGGAGAGCACGTCGTCCTGCAGGCGCGCGTAGGCGTCGAGGTCCTCGGTGCGGACCCGCAGCAGGTAGTCGGGGTCACCGAAGAGACGTTGGGCCTGCAGGACGTTGGGCATCTGCTCGACCTCCGCCTCGAAGGCCAGCAGCGTGGCCCGGTCCTCCTGCCCCATGGTGACGAAGACCAGGGCCTCGAAGCCGAGACCGAGCGCCCGCGGATCCACGGTCGCCCGGTACCCGGTGATGGCCCCGGACGCCTCCAGGTCCTTCAGCCGACGGTGCGTCGGGGAGACCGTGAGCCCCACCCGCTGGCCGAGCTCCGTGACGGTCAGGCGACCGTCCTGCTGGAGTTCGGCAAGGATCTTGCGGTCAAGGGCGTCCATGGTGGGTGATCCTTCCACTACACACGCCGACCCAGGTCATTGCGGGCAGCACATTCCGGGTGTTTTTCCCTACTCTCCCCCTCCACTGGAGGGCACCGGAGGAGGACACTCGTGGACATCGGACTGCTGCTCGGCTTCGCGGCCATCACGTCGACCCTCATCGCGGTGCCCGGCCCGGACTGGGCGTACGTCCTCAGCGCCTCGCTGCGGGACCGCGTGGTGGCCCCCGCCGTGGGCGGCCTCGCGCTCGGCTACGTGCTGATCACCGCCGTCGTGGCCGTGGGGGTGGGCCCCCTCCTCGCCGAGGCGCCGGTGGTCCTGCTCGCCCTCACCGTCGGCGGCGCCGGGTACCTCGTCGTGCTCGGCGCCCGCACTCTGCGCAGCACGACGGGCCCCGCAGGACCGGAGGGGCAGGTGATGGCCACCGGCCCCCTCGGTTACATCTCGCGCGGCATGGCCGTGAGCGGCCTCAACCCCAAGGCCATGCTGCTGTTCCTGTCGATCCTCCCCCAGTTCACCAACCCGGCACAGTCCTGGTCGCTCCCCGCACAGCTGGCCGCCCTGGGCCTGGTGCACGTGGTCATCAGCGGGGTGTTCTACCTCGCCCTCGGCTCGGCCGCGGGGCGCGTGCTGGGTTCCCGCCCCGGTGCCGCCCAGGCCACCACCCGGTTGGCCGGGATCGCCATGATCGCCCTGGGCATCGGTCTGCTCGGCGAGCGCCTCCTGGAGGCCGTCCGCGCCGGGGGCGTCGTCGTCTGAGGCGGCCGGTCCCCCCTCAGCGGCGCGAGCTCAGCGCCTGTCGGGCGAGCTGCAGGACGACCAACCCGCCGGCCACCACGATGAGGACCTTGGGCCCCAGGGCGAACCCACCCTCGTCGCTGAAGACCGGCACGCGCCCGCTGGAGACGAAGAGGACCCACCCGGCGAAGAGCACCACCGGGATGAGGGCCCCCAGCCGGGAGAGCCCGCCACGGCGACGCGGCGCCACGGCCTCCGGCTCGGTCGACAGGCCCGAGGTGACCGTCATCGGCTGCGCGGAGCCGACGGATGCCGCCTCCTGGGCGCCCTGGCCACCGGCCACCTCCTCCGGCCACGCGCCGGCCACGCCCGCCACCTGCAGCACGTCGTTGAGCTCGCCGGCGATGCGCTCCAGGTCCTGGCGCACCTCGGCCCGGGAGTCCAGGTCCAGGTCGAACAGGTCGCGCTGCAGGTCCAGCGCCAGGAAGAGCTGGCCGTCCACCGCCCGGAGGGCGAGGTCACCCTGGTGGCGGTGGGCCAGAGCCGCCAGGTGCTGCTGCACCGTGGGTGTGAGCAGGTAGTAGGCCTGCTGGGGGTCGGTGGCCTCCACACGGAACCAGTCGGAGAACGCGGGGTTCTCCATCACCAGGCCCCGGCCCCCGAGGAGGCGACTGCCCCCGGTGAAGCCCGCCCGCGAGTGCGGTGAGACCCGCACCTCGCCGCGGACCGCGCGGGCCAGCGGCAGCCAGGCCACGAGACCCCGGAAGATCTGCACGGTCTCGCGGTCCTCCCCCGACCCCTGCTGCTCGGTGATGCGGTACTCGCACACGGCGAGCGACCTGCCGGCCACCACGCCGGTGACCGACTCGCCGCAGTGCACGGAGTCGCCGGTGTCCACGATGCCGGCGTCGCGGAGCAGCCGCTCGTCGGCCGCCCCGAGCTGGAGGTGGCCCCCGGTGGTGCCGTGGAGGCGGTCCACCTCGCGCGCCCAGGAGGACAGCACCGGCTGCACCAGCTCGGCATCGGCCCGCTCACGGAACGGCCGTGCCCGGCGGGACCGGACCGCGTTGAACAGGAACGCCGCACCCACCAGGGCCACCACGGCCGCGATGAAGAGGGGCACCGAGGTGCTCATGGGCACCACGCCGAGTATCCCCAGCAGGTGCACCACGATCACCGGGACCATCACCAGGGGCAGCCACCGCTTGACCAGCGCGGTCGACCGGCCGAGGCGGTCACGCTCCTCCCGGAAGGCCTCGGGGTCCACCCCGGCGGTGTCGACGACGGTGGCGGGGTCGGGTTGGCGCACGGTGCTCCTCCCTCAGGTGGGTCGGTGGGTGGGTCAGGAGAGCGACGCGGGCCGGGCCCGGCCCGCGTCCCCACCGGTCAGGTCGGCCAGGCCTGAGAGGTCCACGTCGGCACGCTCGGTCTCGCTCGCGCGGAACATCGGCTCGGTGCCGAAGCCGAACACGGCCGCCACGAGGTTGGACGGGAACATCTCGCGCCGGTCGTCCAGGCGCGCCACCGCGGCGTTGTAGCTGCGGCGGGCGGCGCTGAGCTGCTCCTCGGTGTAGGCAGCCGACTTCTGCAGCTCCACGAACGAGGCGTTGGCGCGGAACTCCGGGTACGCCTCGGCGGTGACGTTCACCGCCGACTGGGCGCGGTCCATGGCCCGGTCGGCCTCCTCCAGCTGCGGCACCGACATCTGCTCGACCGGCTGGGCGCGGCGCATCTCGAGCACGCGCTCCTGGAAGGCGGTCTCGGCCTGCACCGCGGCGGGCACCACCTGCATCTGCTTGGTGAGCAGGTCGTGGCGCTGGGTCAGGGCCACCTCGATGCCGTGCCTGGCCTGGCGCATGGCGTTGCGGGCCCGCACGAGGGCGTTGTAGAGCACCACCACGGCGATGACCACCAGCAGCAGCAACAACAGCAGCACGATCCAGATCCCGAGGTCCATCTCTCTCCCGTCCGTCGGGCCCGCGTGGCCCGGCCTCGGACGGCGACGCTAACCGAGCGACCCGGCCGCCGGCGTGGCCCCGTGGTCGGGGCCACCCCCTGCCACGGACGCACGCACGCCGCCCACCAGAGCCCGGACCTCCTGCGTGAGAATGGCCCCATGCCCGCTGACGCCACCGCCCCCGTGGAGGGCGGGCCCGCGCCGGACCCGGCGGACTGGGTGCGGCTGCTCACCGCCGGTGGACTGGCCGACCGGCTGGTGCACACCGAGACCCGTCCCGCCCGCGATGCGGTGACCGCACCCCTGCCGGAGTGGCTCAACCCGCAGGTCGAGGCGGCGCTGCGAGGTGCCGGCATCGAGCAGCTGTGGAGCCACCAGGCCGAGTTCGCCGAGCACGCCCACGCCGGACGCCACGCCGTGGTGGCCACCGGCACCGCATCGGGCAAGTCGCTGGCCTACCTGCTGCCGGTGCTCTCGGCGCTGGCCGACGGCTCCCACCACGTGACCGGCCGCGGCGCCAACGCCCTCTACCTGGCCCCCACCAAGGCCCTGGCCCAGGACCAGCTGGCCGCCGTGGAGGCGTGGATGGTGCCCGGTGTGCGCCCCGCGGTGGTGGACGGCGACACCCCGCCCGACGCCCGCACCTGGGCCCGCCAGCACGCCACCTACGTACTGAGCAATCCCGACCTGCTGCACCACTCGCTGCTGCCCGGCCACGAGCGGTGGCGGGCCTTCCTGCGCCGCCTGCGCTACGTGGTGGTGGACGAGTGCCACACCCACCGCGGTGTGCCGGGCGCCCACGTGGCCCTCGTGCTGCGCCGGTTGCTGCGCATCGCCCGGCGCTACGGCGCCGAACCCACGGTGCTGCTCGCCTCGGCCACCGTGGCCGACCCGGCCGAGCACGCCAGCCGCCTGCTCGACGCGCCGGTGCAGTCCGTCACCGAGGACGGCTCCCCGCGCGGCCCCATGACCTACGCCCTGTGGGACCCCCAGCCCGATGCGGCCGACGGCGGCGAGCGCCCGTCCACCCTCACCGAGGCCGCGCGCACGACGGCACGCCTCGTGGCCGGGGGGCGCCAGGTGCTCACGTTCACCACCTCGCGCGTCGGTGCCGAGGTGGCCGCCCGGGCCGTCGCGGACCAGCTCGGGTTCGCCGGAGCCGGTCACCTCGGTGACGCCGTGGCGGCCTACCGCGGCGGGTACCTGCCCGAGGAGCGCCGCGGCATCGAACGGCGCCTGCGCGAGGGTGGGCTGCGGGCCGTGGCCGCGACCACCGCCCTGGAGCTGGGCATCGACGTCTCCGGCCTCGACGCCGTGGTGATGGCCGGGTGGCCGGGGCGGCGGGCGAGCTTCTGGCAGCAGGCCGGCCGGGCGGGGCGCTCCGGGCAGCCGGCGCTGGCCGTGCTGGTGGCCGGCGACAACCCGCTGGACGGCTACCTGGTGCACCACCCGGAGGCGATCTTCGACAGCGGCGTGGAGGCCACGGTGGTGGACCCCACCAACCCACGGGTGCTGGCCGAGCACCTGGCCTGCGCCGCGGCGGAGATCCCGTTGACCGAGGCCGACTCCCTGTGGTTCGGGCCGGGCACGACCACGGTGCGCGAGTCGTTGGTGCGCGCCGGCATGCTGCGGCAGCGGCCGACCGGCTGGTACTGGGCGGGGTCGCAGCGCCCGCACGACCTGGTGGACCTGCGCGGCATGGCCGGCACGCTGCAGCTGGTGGAGGGGCGCACCGGGCGGGTGCTGGGCACCATCGACGCGGGGCGGGCGGACTCCACGGTGCACACCGGCGCGGTCTACCTGCACGCCGGTGTGACGCACGTGGTGACCGACCTGGACCTCGAGGAGGGCGTGGCCACGGTGGCCGTCGGCGACCCGGGGTGGACCACCCGGGCGGTCACCGAGGAGGCCTTCGACGTCACCGCCGTGCGCGACGAGGCCCCCGCCGAGGGGGTCACCTGGTGCGTGGGCGACGTCCTGGTGCGCACCCGGGTGACGGCCTTCCGCCGGATGCTGCCCAGCGGTGAGGTGCTCGGGCAGCATCCGCTGGACCTGCCCGAGCGCACGATGCCGACCCGCTCGGTGTGGTTCACCCTCGCCCCCGAGGTACTCGAGGCGGCGGGCGTGGACGACCTGGAGCTGGCCGGCGCCCTGCATGCCACGGAGCACGCCCTCATCGGAATGCTGGGCCTGGTGGCCACCTGCGACCGGTGGGACGTCGGCGGGGTCTCCACCGTGCTGCACTCGGACACGGGCCTGCCCACGGTGATGGTGCACGACGCGCACCCGGGTGGGGCCGGCTTCGCCGACCGGGGCTTCGCGGCGCGCCGTCCGTGGGTGGAGGCCACGCTGGCCGCGGTGGAGGGCTGCCCCTGCGAGGCCGGGTGCCCGGGGTGCGTGCAGTCACCCAAGTGCGGCAACAACAACGAGCCGCTGTCCAAGGCCGGGGCGGTGGCGGTGCTGCGACTCCTCACCGGGCAGTGGTCGGCGCAGTAGCCTGAGCGCGCACCGTCCCCCACCCTCCTCGAAGGCGGCTCCATGCTCCTCATCGGCCTGCTGATCCTGCTCGTCGCCGTGCTGTTCATCCTCTACGTGGTGACCGGCGCGGACGGCTCCACCACGCTGGAGGCGTTCAACGTCAGCACCACGATGCCGGCGCTCACCCTGTTCCTCAGCGGCATGGTCTCGCTCCTGGCCATCGGCCTGGGCCTGTGGCTCATGACGGCCGGGGCCCGCCGGAACGCGCGCCGCCGCAAGGAGCACAAGGTGTTGGAGCGCGACGCCCGCGAGGCACGCACCCTCCGCGAGAAGGGCACGACCCGCCGCGAGGACGTGGACGGCCGCACAGTCCGGGACGACCTGCGCGAGCGGGGTGCCGACGACCTCCGCGACCACCGCGCCCCCGAGACCGAGGTGCCCTACGGGGAGTACCAGGAGGATCGCCCGCTGCGCTCCGGCGAGCGCCTGGACGGCGGGGACACGACCTCCCCGCGCCGCGACGCCTGAGCCCCACCACCGCAGCCCTGCGCCGTGGGCGCCCCCAGCCAGGGGGCGCCCACGGCGCGTTCCCAGCCTCACCGTCCCCGGGGAGGGGTCGGCGGGAGGGGTGGTGGTGACGGGGCGGGCGGACGCCCCCGACGCTTCCGGGGCCCGTCCTGCGGACGGGGGCCGGCGGTGGCCGTGACCGTGGCCGCCCCGAAGGGCGTCCCGGAGTCCACCCGCACCACGACGGTGACGTCGAAGTCCTTCACCCGACAGCCCACCAGCTGGGCCCCGTTGCGCGTGGCCACCTCGGCGGCGGCCACGCACGGGGGCACCGGCAGCAGGGCCGTGGGCGAGGTGGCCCCCGAGCCCGCGAGGGCCGCCAGGTCGGCGGCCGTGCGGGCCCGGGAGGCCGCCCTCCACGTCTGCCCGGCGGTGACCCCCGCGGCCAGCAGGGCGAGCACCGCCACACCGACCAGCAGGGCCACCATCGAGCCCGAGCCCCGTTCGCCGTCCCGCCACCACCGGGTGGCGGTCCAGCGCCGGCGACCCGGCGAGCCGGTCCTGCGGCCCGCCGGGGTGGGTGTGCTCATCGCACACCCGGTTCCATGAGCGCGGTGGCCGAGGACTCCGGGTGGAGCCCGGGGAACCACTCGGCCGGACCGCGTGCCCGGGCCTTGACCGTGACGGTGACCGACCTGCCGGTGCGCCGCTGGTGCACCGTGGCCCCCTGGGGGGCGAGGCGCTCCACCTGGTGCCGCACCTCGATGCGGGAGTCGCCACGGGACGCGGCCCGGGCACCCACCCGGGCCGCGTCCGTGACCTGCAGCAGGTCCACCACCAGCACCATCGCGGTCAACGCCATGCCCAGCACCAGCACCACCACCGGCATGGCCATGGCCAGCTCCACCGAGGTGAAGCCTCCCTCGCCGTCACGGGGGCGACCCGCGCCCACCGGGCGGAGACCTCGACGGTGCCGGGTCATCACTTGAAGGCGTCGAAGGCGGCCTTGATGACCTCCCCCATGAGCGTGGGCACCAGGTCCTTCATCATGTTCATGCCCAGCAGCACCACGGCGGCGATGACGAAGATGCCGATGGCGTACTCGGCCACCGCCATGCCCTTCTCGTTCGCGGCGCGCATGCCCTCGATGCGGGGCTGGACGAAGCGCTGGATCTTGTTCTGCATGGGACTTCCCTTTCTGTTGTGGACCCACCCCTGTGGTGGGCCCCCCTTTCCACCGGGTCAGGCCTGACCCAGGGTCTGTGTCGCCATCGCCACCACCAGCGGCACCACCGCGATGAGGACGAAGGCAGGCATGAAGACGGTGCCCAGTGGGACCACCAGGAGCACCGGGAGACGGGCCGCAGCCCGCTCGAGGGCAGCAGCGCGGTCGCGGCGGAGGTCCACCGCGGCCCGGCGCACCGTGTCGGCCGGTGGGGCGCCCGCCAGGTGCGCGAGCGTGAGCGCCTGCGCGACCGGGGTCCACGGCGCCGGGAGGCCCTCCCAGGCAAGGGCGCCCGTGACACCCCACCGCCGCGCGGCCACCACCTGCCGCAGCTGGCCGGCGAGCGGTTCGCGGACCTCGTCGGCCACCACCTCCAGGGCGTCGGTGACGGCGCACCCGGAGTCCAGGGCCAGCGCGAGCATGTCGAGCACCGCGGCCAGGTCGTCGACGTCGGCCACCGGCTCCTCCCGCCGGGCGGGCAGAAGGCCGAACAGCCGCCGACCGCTGCGTTCCCGACGCCGCCCGCCCTCGCCACCGTCCGCGGCGGGAGACGTCGGCCACCAGAGGGCCACCGCGCTCGCGGACAGCAGGGCGACGAGCAGCACCGCGGGGTTCACCGGACCACCTGCCCACGCAGGGCGCGGCGCACCAGCCGACGCGAGACGGCCCACCCGACCACCAGCAGCACCACTCCCAGCACCGCGCTGGCCAGGCCGAGCGGCTGCTCGAGGTACAGCTCCCGGGGCGACCAGCCGAGCACCGAGGAGCCGGCCAGGCCCACCAGGGGCAGCAGCGAGAGCATGTACATGGAGGCCATCGCGCCCGAGGCCGCCGCCTGCGCCGTCTGCCGGCTCTCCCGGCTGCGCCGCACCGTGTCGGCTGCCGTGGCCACCGCCGGGGCGAGGGCCGCACCGGACCGTTCCGAGAGCGCCCACGCGCTGGCCACGTGCCGCAGGGCCGGACTCTCGTGCTGCGTGGCCAGCTCCTTCCACGCCGGCCCCAGCTGCGAGCCCGCCGCAGCGGCACGGCGCACCGGGTCCAGCCAGGGCACCTGCGGCCCCGCGGAGGCGACGACCTCCAGCGCCGCGTGCGGGGGCAGGCCCGCCGAGAGCGCGCTGGACAGCCCGTCGAGCAGCCGGAGCACGGCGTCGTCGGTCACCCGCACCGTGCCGAACCGGGCCCGTGCCCGCCCGAGCAGTCCCCGCACCCCGGTGCCGGTGGCCGCCACCGGGTCCACCGCAAGCAGCCCACGCACCGAGGCCACCGTGGCCTGCTGCCGCGCGGCCCGCTCCCGGCGCCCAGCCAGATCGCTGAGGCCCAGGACCACCTCGTGGCGGGCCCGCACCGGCCACAGGACCCCGGCGCCCAGCACCAGCAACGCCACCAGCACCCCGGTCACGACGACCACCCCAGCAGGGCCTCGAGGCGCTCCCAGGCGGCCGCGGGCCGCAGCGCCCCGTCGCGGAAGTCCATCGCCGGCAGGCAGCGCACCCGGCCGTCGTCACCGGTCACGAGCACCCCCACCTGGGCCAGCACCCGCCGCTCGGGGAGCCGCCGCACGTGCAGCACGCAGTCCAGTGCGCTGCCCAGCTGGGCGTGCACCGCCTGCGGCGTCATGTCCGCCAGGGCGCCCAGGGCCTCGAAGCGCGCCACCACGTCCTCGATGGCGTTGGCGTGCACCGTGCCGCACCCACCCTCGTGCCCGGTGTTGAGCGCCGCGAGCAGCTCGCGCATCTCCGGACCGCGCACCTCACCCACCACCACCCGGTCGGGTCGCATGCGCAGGGACTGCTTGACCAGGTGCGTCATGTCGATGGCGCCGCGCCCCTCCACGTTGGCCGAGCGGGACTGCATGCGCACCACGTGCGGGTGCTGCACCGCCAGTTCCCGGACGTCCTCGACCACGAGGATGCGGTCGGCGGGGTCCACCAGGCTGAGCAGGGTGGCCAGCAGCGTCGTCTTGCCGCTGCCGGTCCCGCCGGAGACCACGAACGCCAGCCGTCGGGCCACGAGGTCGCGCACCACCCGGGCTCCGAGCTCGTCGAGCGTCCCCAGCCGCAGCATCTCCTCGACGCTGGGCACCACCTCCCGGGGAACACGCAACGAGAGGTGCGCCGCCCCGTCCACCAGCGGGGGCAGCACCGCGTGCAGCCGGATGCCCCCGGGCAGTAGCCCGTCCACGCATGGTGCGGTGTCGTCCAGGCGCCGCCCGGCCAGGCCGGCCAGGCGCACCGCCAGCTGGCGCAGGTCCTCGGCCGAGCCCATCGGTGTGGCGTCGCGCTCCAGGCCCCGGCCGCGGTCCACCCAGACCCCGTCAGTGCCGTTGACCAGTACGTCGGTCACCCCGGGCTCGGCCAGCACGGGCTCCAACGGCCCGGCCCCCAGCACGCTGCGGCCCAACCGCTGGGACCGCTCGCGCACTCCTCGGTCCCCCAGACGCAGCCGCTGCGCCCCGGCCACCTCACCGACGGTGCGCTCGCTGGGAGCCCGCCCGCGGGAGATCTGCTCACGGATGCTCGACGGAGCGCTCACGACACACCCTCCACCGCACCGAGCAGCAGGGTGTCGGCCGCCTCGCGCACCGGCCCGTCGAACGCCCCGACGGGCCGCCCCTCCCGCTCGCACCGCCCCACGGTCGGGTCGTCGGCCAGCACGCCCTGCACCGGCAGCCCCGTGAGGTCCTCCACCGCGGGCACCAAGGCCCCGCCGGGGCGGTCCGTGCCACGCACCAGCAGGGACGCGTCCCCGGGCAGGGCGCCCAGCGTGCCGCGCAGGGCCGGCGCGACGGCCACCGTGGTGGGGCTCGACCCCACGAGCACCCACACGCCGTGGCACCAGCTGGCCCACCCGAGGAACTCCCCGGACCCCACCGGCGGCAGGTCCACCAGCACGAGGTCAGCGACGCCGGCCACCGCCCGGCGCGCGTGGTGCACCACGTGGCGGGGCAGGTCGGTCCACACCCCGGACCCGATGCCGTCGCGCGCCAGCAGGGCCACGCCGTGCGCCCTGGGCAGGGCGCCCACGAGCTCCTCGCCGGGCAACGCCCCGTCGCTGCGCACCAGGTCGTCCCAGTGCAGGCCGGGCGCGGACTCCATGCCGAGGGCGATGGCCAGCGCCGTGCCCCAGCGGGAGGTGTCCACGGCCACGGTGCGCAGTCCCGCCGAGGCCGCCCGCAGGGCCACGGCCGCGGTGAGGGTGGAGACCCCCAGCCCGCCGGTGGCCCCGCCGATCCCGATCACGTGTGTCGTCATGGCCAGAACGATGCGGCCGCGCGGCACCCCCGCGCCGAGCCCTCGCCCCGACCCTGTGGACCAGCGCCCACACCCCTCCTCAGCACGCCCCCGAGTCTGTGGAGAACGAGAAGGGCCCCGGGCACGGCGAAGGCCCCAGCCGGGGGGGCAGCTGGGGCCTTCTGGCGCGCCATGCCCTGGGGGGGAAAGGCAGGTGCGCCGCGCGCTCAACCCGAAGGGAGCGCGTTGCAACCATGATGCACCCCGCTCGGGGCGAAATGCAAGACGGAACCGGACCACCCGGCCCCCGTCACACCCCCGGGAGCCGCCCGACCCGCACCGCGTCGCAGATCCGCTCCCCCGCCCGCGCCCCGCCGACGACTGCGTCACACACGTGCCGCACCCACAGTGCCACGCCCTCCGGGGTCCCCGTGGCGTAGGCCGCAGCGGCCCCCAGGTACTCCACCCCGCCGCCCGGGCGGTGCCCCGCCTCGACCACCGCCACCCCCATCGGGTCGAGCCCGCGGGAACGCACCACGGCCCGTTGCACCGCCCGCGCCACCACGCCGTTGCCACGCACGAAGGGACGCACCGCCAGCACCTCGGCGTGGGCCACGGCCGCCACCACCACCGCCGGCACCTCGGGGGGCGCGGTGAGCACCTCGCGCAGCCCAGCCAGCCGCTGCTGCACCTGCCGCACGTCCGGCGCCGGACCCATCTCCGTGAGCTCCCGCACCTGCTCCCCCTCGGCGCGGGGACGCCCCAGCTGGTCGTCGGCCACCAGCCCCCGGGCCGCGGCGGTGTGCAGGCGCGCCAGCACCTGGCTCGGCGAGGAACCCACCAACCCCTCCAGGTGCACCGCCTCCTCGGTGGCCCGCACCGCGCCCCGCACCACCGCCTCCACCGGGTCGGGCTCCGCCGACCAGGCGCGCGCCCCCACCATCGCCTCGCGCACCCAGTCCACGGGCAGCTCGGCCCCCTCCAACGATGCCGACGCCCACGCCCCGTGCACCCGCGCCTCGGTGGCGCACTCGGCGGAGCGCCGGCGCAGCGCCTCGTGCCAGCGCAGGGCGGTGCAGGCGTCGCGCGCCGCGTCGGCCGCCTCCCGCACGCCGGGCAGCTCCGCCACGCGCAGCAGGGGGTGGGCGGAGGACGACGTGGGGGGCTGGACCATGCGCACAGCGTAGGGACCGGTCCCGGCGTGAGACGCGGCACTGTGCGGGGTGTGGACTGGCGCCCCGGCACGGCGGGGCGCACAATCGGGAGAAGACTCACTAGCATTGCCGCAGAACCGACGACGGGAGTAGTCATGGCCATCCCGGCCTCCAAGACCAACGTTTCCACCACCGGCCGCACCTCCGCGTCCGTGACCGAGCGCGCGAACGAGCGGTCCCTCGGCCAGATCGTCAGCGATGCCGCCGCCAACGCCCAGTCCCTGGTCCGCGACGAGATCGCCCTGGCCAAGGCCGAGATCAACCAGGACGTCCAGAAGGGCATCAAGACCGGCGCCGGCTTCGGCATCGCCGCCGTGCTCGCCGCCTACGGCTTCGGCATCCTGCTCATCGCCGCCGCCCTGGCGCTGGCCCTGGTGCTGCCGCACTGGGCCGCCTTCCTCATCGTGGCCGCCGTGCTCTTCGTCTTCGCCGGCATCGGCGCCCTGTTCGGCCTTTCGCAGATGAAGAAGATCAAGGGCAAGCCGGAGCGCGCCATCAAGGCCGCCGACCGCACCCAGAAGACGCTCAAGGCCGCGGCCGACCCCAACACCACCACGCCGCGCTCCTGAGGTCCCGCCGGGACTGCGACGCACCGCGACGGCGGTCACCCCACCGGGGTGGCCGCCGTCGCCGCGTCCGGGGCCGGTTCCGGCTCCCTCAGCGGTAGCCGTCCGGCACGTCGCGCACGTCGCGCGGGTCCCACGGCCGGTCGAGCCCACCGAGGCGCAGCACGGTGGAGAGCAGCCACCCCGTGTACCCCCAGACGAACAGTCCGTCCACGTCGAAACCCGGCGTCGTGCGCCCCACCCCGGGTAGCCGGGCGGTGAAGCGCCGCGCCGGGTCCACCAGGTGGCCCAGCGGCACCACGTGGATGCTGGCGACCTCCAGCTCGCTGCCCACGGACAGGGCGTGCGGCCGCTCCCACCAACCCACCACCGGGGTCACCGGGCGGAAGCTGGGCGCCACGGGCAACCGCGGCAGGCGGGCCACCATCTGCACCGATGCGGGGTCGAGGCACACCTCCTCGGTCCCCTCGCGGAGGGCGGCCTGCTCTGCGGTCTCACCGGCGTCCACCCCGCCACCGGGGAAGGACACCTGGCCGGCGTGGTGCGCCAGACTCGACCCACGGCGGGTGAGCACCACCCCCTCGGGCCCCACGAGCACGAGGACGGCCGCGTCACGGCGAGCAGGCACCCCCTGCGCCGGCGGCGTGGCCAGCGGGCGGGCGAGGCGCTCCATCGGCGCGGCGTCGACGCGGGCCTGCAGGCCGGCGAGCCAGCGCGGCACCTGCAGCGGGTCGCCCGCGGCGGGCTCGTCGAACACCCAGGAGCGATCGGCCTCCGACGGGCTCACAGCACCACCCGTCCGTCCACCGGCTCCAGGCCGCGCGCCCGGGGCGGGAGCACGGCCTCGTCCTCGGGCAGGAACTCCACCGGCACCACGCCCTTGACCATCCCCCACGCCTGCCGGGGCGTGGTCACGCCGGTCTCGGAGGAGGGGCACCAGCGGGCCACGGGGCAGGCGCCGCAGGCGGGCCGGCGGGAGTGGCAGACGCGCCGACCGTGGAAGATCAGGGTGTGCGAGAGGTCGGTCCAGTCGCGGCGGGGGAACAGCTCGGCGACGGCGTGCTCCACCTTCACCGGGTCCTCCAGCGCGGTCCAGCCCATGCGCCGCACGAGCCGGCCGAAGTGCGTGTCCACCGTGAGGCCGGGGGTGTCGAAGGCGTTGCCCAGCACCACGTTGGCGGTCTTGCGCCCCACGCCCGGCAGGGTCACCAGATCGCGCAGCCGGCCGGGCACCTCGCCGTCGTAGCGCTCCACGAGCGCCTGCGCCAGCCCGATGACCGAGCGCGTCTTGGCCCGGTAGAAGCCGGTGCGGCGGATGAGCTGCTCCACCTCGGCGGGGTCGGCGGCGGCCAGCGCCACGGCATCGGGGTAGCGGGCGAAGAGCCCGGGGGTGACGGCGTTGACGGCCACGTCCGTGGTCTGGGCCGACATGACGGTGGCCACGAGCAGCTCGAAGGGATTGCGAAAGTCCAGCTCGCACTCGGCGTCCGGGTGGCGCGCGGCGAGCACCCGGTACATGCGGCGGGCACGTCGCGTGCGGGCCAGGTCGGTCTCGTCGGGGAGCGGGTCGGCCGCGGGCGCACTCACCGGCCCCACGATAGGCCGCCCCCTCCCGCCCCGATCCGCGGGTTCGGCTCTGTGGCGTGGCACACTGCAGGCGTGGACCTCGACATCGTGACCCGTTCGCCCCTGTTCTCCGGCCTGGACGAGGCCGCCGCCTCCGCCCTGCTCGAGCTCACCGAGCGCGGCACCTTCAAGCGGGGGCAGGTCATCTTCACCGAGGGCGACCCGGGCGACAAGCTCTACGTCGTCACCTCCGGCAAGATCAAGCTCTCCCGTACCAGCCACGACGGCCGCGAGAACCTGCTGGCCGTGCTCGGCCCGGGCGAGATCATCGGCGAGATCAGCTTCTTCGACCCGGGTCCCCGCACCGCATCGGCCATCACCGTGAGCGAGACCGAGGTGCTCTCCCTGGCCCACGCCCACCTGGGCCTCTTCCTGGAGCAGAACAGCGGTGCCTCGGTGGCCATGCTCGGCGCCCTGGCCCACCGCCTGCGCCGCACCAACGACTCCGTGGCCGACCTGGTGTTCACCGACGTGCCCGGCCGCGTGGCCAAGGCCCTGCTCGACCTCGCCGAGCGCTTCGGCACCGAGGACGGGTCCGGCATGCTGGTGCAGCACGAGCTCACCCAGGAGGAGCTGGCCCAGCTGGTCGGCGCCAGCCGCGAGACCGTCAACAAGGCCCTGGCGGACTTCGCCTCCCGCGGGTGGCTGCGCCTGGAGGCACGCGCCGTGCGCCTGCTCGAGGTGGAGCGCCTGCGCAAGCGCGCCCGCTGACCCCCCCCACCCCACCCCATGACCCCCTGTGCCCGTCCCGGGCCCAGGGGGTCATGGGGTGCAGCAGGGTGCGCCGCTCAGGCGTGGGCGCGCAGGTACTCCAGCTGCGCCAGCACCGTGAGGCGGGCCGCCGGCCACACCTCGCGCGGCACGTCGGCGTACACGGTGCGCACCACCGCGTCGGCCAGGTCCTCCCCCGGCCCCGGCTGCACCCGCCCCGCCGCGGCGGCGACCTGCTCCAGGCGCTCCCGCCGGTGCTGCTGGTACCAGCCCACCACCCCGGCGGCGTCGGCCACGGACGGGCCGTGCCCCGGCAGCAGCGAGGTCACCTCGCCCGATGCCGTGAGCCGCTCGATGCGCTCCAGCGACCCCAGGTAGGCCTCCAGGTCGCCGTCCGGGTGGGCCACCACGGTGGACCCGCGGCCCAGCACGGTGTCACCGGTGAGCAGGTGGTTCTCGGCCGGCAGCACGAACGAGACGGAGTCCGCGGTGTGGCCGGGCGTGGGCACCACCACCAGGTCGAGCCCGCCCACGCTGAGGTGGTCGCCGGCCACGAGGTCGTCCTCCCCGCCCCGCACCACGGCACGCCGCACGGGCGCCCCGGTGAGGCGGTGGAAGGTGTCGGCCCCCTCGGCGTGGTCGCTGTGCCCGTGGGTGAGCAGGGTGAGTGCCACGCGCGCGCCCCGGGCCTCCACCGCGTCCACCACGGCGCGCAGGTGCTCGGGGTGCTCCGGGCCGGGGTCCACCACGACCACCTCGTCGCTGCCGGGCTCGGCCAGCAGCCAGGTGTTGGTGCCGTCCAGCGTCATCGGCGAGGGGTTGGGGCACAGCAGGCAGGTGGCGCGCTCGCCCACCGGGCCGCCGGTCCAGTCGGACCCGTCGGGCAGGTGGCTCGTGGAGGAGCGCACGCTCACCGCCTCCAGGGGGTGCGCATGACCAGACCGTCGGGGGCGTCCGGCCCCACCGGCACCTCCTCGGGCCAGGGCATCACCTCGGGCACCTCGTGGCGGTCGGCCAGCACCTCGGCGGCACTGCCCGCAGCCCGCAGGTCCTCCAGCGCGGCGATGGTGGGCGGCAGCATCAGCCCCGCGTCACCGGCAGCGCGCTCCAGCACCGCTGCAGGACGCTCCCAGCTGGCCGACACGGCCTCGCTCGTGCCGTCGTCGGGCTCCTGCCCCTCGGGGATGCGGGCGGCGAAGAACCACGTGTCGTAGCGGCGCGGCTCGCACTCGGGGGTGGTCCAGTGGTCCCGGACGCTGAGGCACTCGGTGCGCACAGTCAGCCCGAGCTCGGTCAGCAGGTCGCTGAACGCCACCTCGCGGGCCTCCACGCGGCGGCGTCCCTCCACGGCGGCCGGGGCACTCGCCTCGGCCTCGCTCACGGGACGTCCGTCGGGGTGGGCGGCCAACAGCACGCCGGTCTCCTCGAACACCTCGCGCGCGGCGGCCAGCACCAGCTGCTGCGCCGATGCCGGCGTGGTGCCGGGCATGCGGGCCGACCACTCCTGCGGCGTGGGCCCCGACCAGGCGGCGTCGGTGACCTCGTCGCGCGGGTCCACCCCGCCTCCGGGGAAGACCATCATGCCCGGCGCGAAGGCCATCGAGGCCGCGCGCGTCTGCATGAACACCTCGACGCCCTGTGCGCCGTCGCGCACCACCATCACGGTGGCCGCGGCGCGGGGCGCCACCGGGGCGGGGCGGTCCGCCTCCGGGGTGTCCAGCCAGGCACGCACCGCCGGCACGAGGGCCGGCGGCATCGGGAAGTCGCGGTGCGGGGTGGTCACGCGGGCCCTCAGGACCGGACGGCCAGGACGACCTCGACCTCGACGGGCGCGCCGAGCGGCAGCGCCGCCACGCCCACGGCCGAGCGGGCGTGCTCGCCGGCCTCGCCGAAGGCGGTGCCCATGAGCTCGCTCGCCCCGTTGACCACGGCCGGCTGGCCGGTGAAGCCGGGCTGGCTGGCCACGAAGCCCACCACCTTGACCACGCGCTCGATGCGGTCCAGGTCGCCCACCACGGACTTGGCGGCGGCCAGCGCGTTGACGGCGCAGATGCGGGCCAGCTCGGCGGCGCGCTCAGGCGTCACGTCGCCGTCACCCTCGCCCACCACGCCGGTGCCGGCCAGGGTGCCGTCGACCACCGGCAGCTGGCCGGAGGTGTAGACCAGCCCGGCGTGCTCCGTGGCGGGCACGTACACGGCCACCGGCTGGGGTGCCGGCGGCAGCTCGACGCCGGCCTCGGCCAGGCGCTGCTCGACGGCCCCCATCAGGCGCTCTTCTCGCGCTTCAGGTAGGCCACCGGGTTGGAGCCCTCGGGCCCCGGGATCACGGTGACGAGCTCCCAGCCGTCCTCGCCCCACTGGTCGAGGATCTGCTTGGTCGCGTGGACGATCAACGGAACGGTGGCGTACTCCCATGTGCGCATGGATCGGAGCCTATAGCGGATGCGGAAAGTACCCTTGGGCGCATGTCCCAGCCCTCCCCCCGGCGCACCTCCCCGTTCCTCGCGCTGTCGGCGTTCGTCGTGGCCTGCCTGCTGGCGGGCCTGCTGGCGGCCGTGCTGCTGGTCCCCGTCACCATCGGGGTGGGCCGTGCCACGCAGGCTGGCACGACCTACTTCGACGAGCTGCCGAGTGACTTCGGCGACGACGGCGTGACCCAGCAGACCCGCATCCTCACCGCCGACGGCAAGCAGATCGCCGCCCCCTTCGGCGAGAACCGGGTGGTCGTGGGCTCCAAGGACATCTCGCCGTGGATGAAGAAGGCGCAGGTGGCCATCGAGGACGAGCGCTTCTTCGACCACAACGGCGCCGACCTCACCGGCATCGGCCGCGCCCTGTTCAACAACTTCGGGGGCGGGGGCACCCAGGGCGGGTCGACGCTCACCCAGCAGTACGTGAAGGTCTCCCTGCAGGACCGCGCCCTGCGCGACGGCGACCTCGAGGCCGCCCGCCGCGCCACCACCCAGAACGGCGCCGCGGGCTACGCCCGCAAGCTGCGCGAGATCAAGTACGCCGTCTCGCTGGAGAAGACCCACAGCAAGGACGAGATCCTCACCGACTACCTCAACCTCGTCTACTACGGCGACCGCGCCTACGGGGTGGAGGCCGCCGCGCAGCACTACTTCAGCGTGCCGGCCAAGGAACTCACGATCGCCCAGGCGGCCACGCTCGCCGGCATCGTGAAGGCCCCCGGGTCCAGCGACCCGGTGCGCCACCCGGAGAAGGCCCGCGACCGCCGCGACGTGGTGCTGTTCAAGATGCACCAGCTGGGGCAGATCACCGACGAGCAGTACGAGGAGGCCCGCAAGAGCGACCTCGGCCTGAAGGTCTCCTACACCCGCCGGTCGTGCGCCACCAGCGAGTACCCCTTCGTGTGCACCTACGTGGTGGAGTGGCTGCTGCGCCAGCCCGCGCTGGGCGAGTCCGAGAACGACCGCCGCACCCGGCTGGACCGTGGCGGCCTGACCATCCGCACCACCTTCGACAGCAAGCTGCTGGACCACGCCGCCCGCGAGCTGCGCGACAAGGTGCCGGCCAAGAACGACGACGCCGTGGCCGCCGCGGCCGCCGTGGTGGAGCCCGGCACCGGCAAGGTGCGCGCCATCGCGCAGAACCGGCCCTACGGCCTGAACAGCGGCAAGGGCGAGACCGCGGTCGGCTACGCGGTGGACCGGCCGTTCACCTCCAGCGGAGGCTTCGCCATCGGTTCCACGGCCAAGCTCTACTCGGCCATCACGGCAGTGCGCGACGGCTTCCCGGTGGACGGCAGGATCGGCCTGCGCGAGACGGTGGACCTCACCGCGCTCAACTCCCGCGGCGAGGAGCGCACCGTGCCCAAGGCCGTGTTCCGTCCGCAGGAGTTCGACCCCTGCGCTGAGGTCAAGGACGGCGAGCTGTGGGCCGTGCAGAACGACCACGGCAGCTTCCGCGACGCGATCCCGTTCAAGGAGGCCACCGAGGAGTCCGTGAACACCGCGTACTCCGAGCTGACCACCGCCCTGAACCCCTGCCGCGTGCGCGACACGATGACGCAGATGGGCCTGCACCGCTCCCAGCTGGACGACCAGGGCCAGTACGTGCCCTTCTCCACCAAGCCCGGCTCGGTGGCCCTGGGCGCCGACGAGGCCAGCCCGCTGACGGTGGCCAACTCGTTCGCCACCCTGGCCTCCGGCGGCATGCGCTGCGATCCCTACCCGGTGGAGAAGATCACCGACTTCGAGGGCCGCGAGGTGGAGCTGGACGCCGAGCACTGCGAGCGCGTGCTCGAGGAGGGTGAGGCCGCGGCGGTGACCGACGTGTTCCGCTCGGTGCCCGAGACCACCTCCGGTGGCGCCTCCCGCGCCCGCCTCTCCGGGGGCCGCGTGTCGGCCGGCAAGACCGGCACGGCCGACGGCTCGGACGAGACCTGGTACACCGGCTACACCCCGCAGCTCGCGGCCTCGGTGTGGGTCGGCACGCCCGACAGTCTGGGCAACCTGCGCGACATCGAGCTGGGTGGCCGGGCCTACCCGGGCTGGCTGTACGGCTCCAGCCTGGCCGCGCCCACCTTCCGGTCGATCATGGACTTCGCCCACCGCGACATGCCGGTGGAGCAGTTCCCGACCCCGCCGGCCGAGCTGACGAAGGGCCACCTGGTGGACGTGCCGGACGTCAGCGACAAGACCGTGCTGGAGGCCCGTGAGGAACTGCGCAAGGCCGGCATCCTGGCGCTCAACACCAAGCCGTGGGCCCCGGGTGACGCCACCATCGAGAGCATCGAGACCACCAACGGCTCCCAGCAGGACACGGCCCAGTTCGTGAAGCTCACGCCGCGGACCGACGCCGAGCAGCCGAGCCCGGACCAGATCCGCAAGGAGCTGGAGGCCCAGGGCGACGGCACGCAGGGCTCGGTGGCCGACGGGAACACCGGCGAGAACTGACCGGTCGCCCCCGGCACACGCAGGGAGGGCGGGCACCCCATCGGGGTGCCCGCCCTCCCTGCGCGAGGTGGCCCGTCGCGGGCCGGGGCTCAGCCCAGGTGCTTCTTCACCGCGGCGGCCACGCGGCCGCCCTCGGCGCGGCCGGCGACCTTGGCCTGCGCGGCCTTCATGGCCTGACCCATCTGGGACGTCTCGGTGACGCCGGCCTCGGCGACGGCCTCGGCCACCAGCGCCTCGAGCTCCTCGTCGGAGAGCTGCTTCGGCAGGTAGCCCTCGATGACCTCGAGCTCGGCCTTCTCGGACTCGGCCAGCTCCGGGCGGCCGGCCTTCTCGTACTCGGCGATGGCGTCGCGGCGCTTCTTGCCCTCCTTGGTGATGACGGCCAGCACCTCCTCGTCGGTCAGCTCCTTGGCCTCGCTGCCGGCCACCTCGGCGTTCTGGATGGCGGTGCGCACCATGCGCAGGGTGGAGGAGGTCACCTTGTCGCGGGCCTTCATGGCAGTGGTGAGGTCGGCGGTGATCTGCTGCTTGAGGTCGCTCATGGGCAGATCATCCCACCGGCCGGGGCCGCTACCCTCCCCGGTGCGATGATGGCGCCGTGGACACCCGACGCCTGCTGACCCGCCTGCGCGACCGCGAACCCCGCCCCGGGGCGCTCGCCGGGGTGGGACGCGGCGCCGCGCTGGGGGCGGCCGCCGTGGCCGGCGCCGGGGCCGCGTGCGTGGCCTGGGGCCACTTCGTGGAGCGCCACCTGTACACCCTGCGCCGCTTCACGGTGCCGGTGCTGCCCGAGGGGGCGCTGCCGCTGCGGGTGCTGCACGTCAGCGACCTGCACCTGGTGCCCGGCCAGCGGCGCCGCATGCAGTGGGTGCACGACCTGGCCGCCCTGGAGCCGGACCTCGTGGTGAACACCGGCGACAACATGTCGTCCACGGCCGCGGTGCCGTGGGTGATGGCCACCTTCGACGACCTGCTGGCCACGCCCGGGGTGTTCGTGCGCGGATCCAATGACTACTTCTCCCCCCGCCCGGTGGACCCACTGAAGTACGTCACCCAGGGCCGGAGCCGCTACGGCGGGCGCACCCAGCGTGACATGCCCTGGCGGGAGCTCGTGGCCGGCTTCGAGGAGCGCGGCTGGGTGGACCTCACGCACCGCCGCCACCGCATCGAGGTGGAGGGGGTGCGCCTGGAGTTCGTGGGCGTGGACGACCCGCACCTGGAGCTGGACGACTACGCCAGCGTGGCCGGGCCGGCCGCCCGCGACGCGGACCTCACCATCGGCGTCACCCACGCCCCCTACCAGCGGGTGCTGGACGCGATGGTGGCCGACGGCGCCGGGCTGGTGATCGCCGGCCACACCCACGGCGGGCAGGTGTGCCTGCCCGGCATCGGGGCGCTGACCACCAACTGCGACCTGGACCCCGGGCGTGTCAAGGGCGTCTCCCGCTGGTGGCCCGGGGCCGGCTCGCGCCCGTCGGCGGCCGCCCCGGACGACGCCGCGTGGATGCACGTCTCGGCGGGTCTGGGTCACTCCCCGATGGCGCCCTACCGGTTCGCCTGCCGCCCGGAGGCGACGCTGCTCACCCTCGTGCCGCGGGGCTCCTCCTCGCCGTCCGCGGACTGAGCCCCACGCCGCCCGACCCGACGACGCACCTGCCCCGACCCGACGACCCGACCTCACCCCGGAGGCCCCCATGACCGGAACCCTGAACGGCCGCACCATCCTCATGTCCGGCGGGAGCCGCGGCATCGGCCTGGCCATCGCCCTGCGGGCCGCCCAGGACGGCGCCAACGTGGCGCTGCTGGCCAAGACCGACACGCCCCACCCGGCGCTGGAGGGCACCATCCACACCGCCGCCGAGCAGATCGAGGCCGCCGGCGGGCAGGCCCTGGCCGTGGTGGGCGACGTGCGCTCCGAGGAGTCCGTCCGCGAGGCCGTGGCCGCCACCGTGGAGCGCTTCGGGGGCATCGACGTGGTGGTCAACAACGCCAGCGCCGTGGACGTCTCGCCGGCCCGCGAGCTGCCCATGAAGAAGTACGACCTCATGCAGGAGGTCAACACCCGCGGCACCTACCTGCTCACCAGCGCCGCCATCGAGCACCTGGAGCGCTCGGACAACCCGCACGTGCTCACCATGTCGCCGCCGCTGACCATGGACCCGAAGTGGTTCGGCCCGCACACGGCGTACACCATCAGCAAGTACGGCATGAGCATGGTGACGCTCGGCCTGGCCGAGGAGCTGCGGGAGGCCGGCATCGCGGTGAACAGCCTGTGGCCGCGCACCATCATCGCCACGGCGGCCATCCGCAACGTGCTGGGCGGTGAGGCCGCCATGGCCCGCGCCCGCGACCCGCGCATCATGGGCGATGCCGCGCACGCCGTGCTGGTGCGCGACGCCCGCGAGCGGACCGGCCAGTTCCTCGTGGACGACGAGGTGCTGGCCGAGGCGGGCGTCACCGACCTGAGCGTCTACGGTGGCTCGCCCGACACGCTGCAGCCCGACATCTTCCTGCCCTGACCCCCTCCGGGTACGCCCGGACCGCCCCGCCTGGAGCCCCGATGTCCCTCGTCATGAAGTTCGGCGGTTCCTCCGTCGCCGATGCCGCGCGCCTCGCCCAGGTGGGTGAGCTGGTGACCGCCGCGATGCCGCGCCGCCCGCTGGTGGTGCTCTCGGCCACGGGCAAGACCACCAACGCGCTCGTGGCGGCCGCGGAGGCGGCGGAGGCCGGCCGCACCGAGGAGGCGCTGGGGCTCAGCGCGCAGGTGCGGCGCGCGCACGAGGCCATCGCGCACGAGCTGCTGGGCGGCGTCTCCCCGGAGCTGGAGTCGGCCTTCGACGCACTGTTCGGCGACCTGGACAGCCTGCTGCGGGCGGTGGCGATCCTCGCCGAGCTCTCCCCGCGCAGCCGCGACGCCATCCTCTCCACCGGCGAGCGCCTCTCCACCCGTCTGCTCTCGGACCACCTGGGCGTGCCGCTGCTGGACGCCCGCCAGCTGGTGCACACCGACTCGCGCCACGGCGCGGCCCGCCCGGACACCGAGGCCATCGCCCGCTCGGTGCAGCGCCGGGCCGTTCCGGCCCTGGAGGAGGCCGGCGCGGCGGTGACGCAGGGTTTCATCGGCAGCGACGCGCACGGCACCACCACCACGCTGGGCCGCGGTGGCAGCGACTACTCGGCCTCCCTGCTGGGGGCCGCGCTCGGCGCCGAGGAGGTGCAGATCTGGACCGACGTGGAGGGGCTGCTCACGTGCGACCCGCGCGTCGTGCCGGCCGCGCACTCGGTGCCGGAGGTGTCAGCCGCCGAGGCCGCGGAGCTCGCCGCGTTCGGCGCCAACGTGCTCCACCCGGCCACCATCGCGCCGGCCATGGAGGCGGGCGCGATGGTGACGGTGCGCCACACCCAGCGCCCCGAGGGCGACTTCACCACCATCCGCCCCGGCGAGGTGGGCACGCAGTCCGCCACCGCCATCGCGGCGCGGGGGCCGGTGACGCTGCTCAACATCACCTCCCCGCGGATGCTGGAGCACGCCGGGTTCATGCAGCGGCTGTTCGACGTGTTCGGCCGCCACGGCGTGGTGGTGGGGCTCATCTCCACCGCCGAGGTGAGCGTCTCGGTGACCGTGGAGGGCGAGGTCGACCTCGATGCGGTGGTGCGGGAGATCGGCGGGTTCGCCACCGTGGAGGTGGCGCGCGACCGCGTCATCGTGGCCGTGGTGGGCGACCGGCTGCGGGCCACGCGCGGGCTGGCGGCACGGGTGTTCGCCAGCCTGGCACCGGTGGCCAACATCGAGATGATCAGCCAGGGGTCCAACGAGATCAACCTCTCGGTGGTCATCCGCGCCGACGAGCGCGACGACGCCCTGCGCGCCCTGCACGCAGGCCTGTTCGAGGGGGACCAGCCCACCGTCTGAGGGCGGAGCGCACCACCACCAGTTGACACGGTGATGCGTCACGCTTATGTTGGTGACAGATCACCTACCAATGGAGGAGTCACCATGACCACGCTCGAGCAGCTCACCGGTACGTACACCATCGACCCGACCCACTCGCGCATCGGCTTCGTGACCCGCCACGCCATGGTCACCAAGGTGCGCGGCAGCTTCAACGACTTCGAGGGCACCGCCACCACCGGCGCCGACCTCGCCGACACCTCCATCGATCTGACCGCCCAGGTGGCCAGCATCGACACCCGCAACGCCGACCGCGACCAGCACCTCAAGGCCGGGGACTTCTTCGGCGCCGACGAGTTCCCCACCCTCACCTTCCGCTCCACCCAGGTGACCGCCACCGACGCCGACACCCTGCGCGTCACCGGCGACCTCACCATCAAGGGCACCACCCGCCCCGTGACCGTCGACTTCGACTTCGAGGGCGCCGCCACCGACCCCTTCGGCAACGAGCGCATCGGCTTCGAGGGCCGCACCAGCATCAACCGCAGCGACTTCGGCCTGACCTTCAACGCCGCCCTGGAGACCGGTGGCGTGCTGGTCTCCGAGAAGGTGGAGCTGGAGTTCGAGGTGTCGGCCATCAAGAACGCCTGATCCCATCCCACCCGCGGCACCCCCGCACTCGATGCCGTGAGGCCCGCCCCGGCGGGGCGGGCCTCACGCGTGCCCGGGCCTTGTGGGGCGACGGGCCGGCTGGGAGCGTGGTGGGCATGGAGATGACGCGCAGAATCATCGTGCTGGACGCCGCCGACCTCGAGGCCGTGTCCACCTTCTGGGCCGGCCTGCTGGACGGCACCGTGGAACGCCAGGACGACGACTGGCACCGCGTGCTGATCGACGGGGACTGGGAGTTCTGCGTGCAGCTCGCCCCGGACCACGTGCCCCCGCAGTGGCCCGACGGGCAGCCGCAACAGGTGCACCTGGACCTCTACCCGTCCGACCTCGAGGCCGCGCACGCCAAGGCCTTGGAGCTCGGCGCGACGCTGCTGCAGACCCAGGACGTGGACCCCAACGGCCGCGGCGGCTTCCGCGTGTACGCCGACCCGGCCGGGCACCCCTTCTGCCTTTGCTGGGAGGGCTCCCCCGGGGAATGAGGGTCCCCAGCCGAGGGCGCGCAGGCCGCCCGGACCCCGTCCGGTCCGGTGCGGTCACCGGCTCATGCCCTGCCCGTCGCGGGGGAACGGGGGCTAGAGTGTGCCGGTCGGTTGCACCCCGGTCGGGGTGCGAGGGAACCCGGTGAGAGGCCGGGACTGACGCGCAGCGGTATGGGCTGTGCGCGGGGACACAGTGCCACTGGCCACAGGCCGGGAAGGCGTCCTCGCGTGGGAGCCCGAGTCCGAAGACCTGCCGACGCTGTTCACCGTCCGCGGGCCTCGCGACTTGGGCCCCGATGAGAGATGTGGGTCACTCCCTTGCCTGATGCTGCCCGATCCCGGCCGCCCACCGCGGTCCTGATGGTCCTGCTCACCCTGGTGCTGCTGGCCAGCATGCTCGCCTCGCTCGCAGTGGGCGCCGTCTCCCTGCCCGTGGCCACCGTGTGGAGCGTCGTTCAGGCGCACCTGGGTGGCCAGCCCGCCGACCCGACCTGGGACGCCATCGTGTGGGACCTGCGCGCCCCGCGCACCCTGCTCGCCGCCGTCGCCGGCGCGGGGCTGGCCGTGGCCGGGGCCGGGATGCAGACCCTGGTGCGCAACCCGCTGGCCGATCCCTACCTGCTGGGCGTCTCCTCGGGCGCCGGGGTGGGGGCGACGGCCGTCATCACCACCGGCGCCCTGTCCGGACTGGGCGTCTGGGCCCTCTCCGGCGGGGCGCTGCTGGGCGCCCTGGCCGCCGCAGCCCTGGTGTTCGGGGTCGCGATGCTGCAGGGCGGCCTGACGCCGCTGCGGCTCGTGCTCACCGGGGTGGTGCTGTCGTCGGCGTTCAGCGCCGTCTCCAGCTTCCTGGTCTTCCGTTCCGGTGACCCGAGGGCGGCCCAGTCGGTGCTCTTCTGGCTGCTGGGAAGCGTCAGCGGTGCGAGCTGGCAGGTGCTGCTGCCCGCCACGGTCACGACCGTGGTCGCCGTGCTGGTGATGGTGGCCTTCTCCCGCTGGCTCGACGCGCTGTCCGCCGGCCCCGACCTCGCCGCCTCCCTCGGGATCCCGGTCAAGGGCCTGCGAGTGGCCCTGTTCGTCGGCCTCGCCGCGCTGGTCGGGGTGCTCGTGGCCGTCTCCGGCGGCATCGGGTTCGTCGGGCTCGTCGTACCCCACCTGGTCCGCATGGTGGTCGGCGCCCGCCATCGGGCCGTCGTCCCCGTGGCCGCCCTGAGCGGCGCCGTCTTCCTGGTGTGGGTCGACATGGCCGCCCGGGTCAGCGTCCGCCCCCAGGAGATCCCGCTGTCGGTGGTCACCGGCATCGTGGGAGCACCGGTGTTCCTCGTGCTCGTCGGTCGCCGCCACTACCGCTACAACGGAGCCGACTGATGCGGCTGCGAACCGACGGCTTGAGCGCCGCGGTCGGGCGGACCACGGTCCTGCAGGACGTCACCTTCGAGGTGCCCTCCGGCACCGTCACGTCGCTGGTCGGCGTCAACGGGTCGGGCAAGTCCACCCTGCTGCGCACCATCGCCGGCATCCGCCCCGCCCCGGCAGGGCAGGTCTGGCTCGGCGACCGGACGGTCGACCGCATCCGGCCCCGCGAGCGCGCCCGGCGCCTGGCCCTGGTCGCCCAGGACGAGGCGCCGCCGGAGGACCTGCTGCTCGGGGAGATGATCGCCATGGGCCGCACCCCGCTGGCCAGGCCGTGGGAGATGGGCGATGCCGACGAGCGCCGGGCCGTGCTGGAGGCCCTCGACCAGGTCGGGCTCACCGGCATGGCCGACCGGCCCTGCAGCGACGTCTCCGGCGGGGAGAGCCGCCGGGCCCTGTTGGCCCGCGGGCTGGTGCAGCAGACACCGATCCTGCTGCTCGACGAGCCCACCAACCACCTCGACGTCGCCCAGCAGCACCACCTGCTCACCCTCGTCCGCGGGTCGGGCCGCACCACGGTGATGGCCGTCCACGACCTCGGCCTGGCCGCCCAGTACAGCGACCAGGTGGTCGTCCTCGATGCCGGCCGCGTCCTCACCAGCGGCACCCCCGCCGAGGTGTTCGCCGACCCGCGCGTGGCCGATGTGTTCTCCGTCCGCTTCGTCACCTTCACCGACCCGGAGACCGGCAGCGAGCACTTCACCTGCCTGCCCCGGACCCCGCAGCCCCACCAGGAGGAAGCATGACCACCCGCACGCTCACCACGGCGGCGCTCGTCGCCGTCATCGGCCTCGGCGCCGCCGGCTGCTCCGGCCCGTCCGGCGCGGATTCCGGCGCCGGCGCGTCCTCGGCCTCGTCCGAGACGGTGACCGTGACCAACTGCGGCCAGGAGGTCACCTTCCCGTCCCCGGTCCAACGCATGCTCGTCAACGACTCCAACATGATCGCCACCACCCTGGCGGTCGGGGCGGCCGACCAGATCGTGGCGGTGACCGGCCTGGAGAAGGACAAGGCGGTCCTCGAGGAGGTCTACGGGGCGGAGGAGGTCGCCGGGCTCAAGGAGCTCGGTGAGGTCGGCATCGGCCTCGAGCCCATCCTCGCCCAGCGGCCCGACATGGTGTTCGCCGGCTACAACTACGGCTTCGGCGAGGGGCGCAACCTGATGCCCGACGACCTCGCCCAGCGCGGCATCGCGCCCTACGTGCTCACCGAGAGCTGTCGCCGTTCCCCCGACCAGGAGGAGCGCGGCGAGATGGACCCCTGGAAGGCGTTGGCCGCCGACCTGACCAACATCGGCACGGTGACCGGCCACGAGGACCGGGCGAAGGAGGTCCAGGCGGACATCGACACCCGTCTGGCCAAGCTCCGCAAGGCCCCCCAGGCGCAGCGGAAGCCGGTGGTGTTCCTCTTCGACAGCGGCACCGACGCCCCCTTCTCCAGCGGCGTGTACGGCGGACCCCAGGGCATCATCGAGGCCGCCGGGGCCACCAACCTGGCCGAGGACGTCAAGGACACCTGGACGGCCATCTCGTGGGAGAAGGTCGCGGCCGGCAAGCCGGACTACATCGCGATCGTCGACTACCCCGGGGAGAGCGTCGCCGACAAGGTCCGCACCCTGCGCACCAACCCCGCCACCAAGGACTTGCCCGCGGTGAAGCAGGGGCGCATCGTCGCCCTGCCCTACGTGGCGTGGACGAGCAGCCCACTCAACATCGATGCGGCCGAGTCCCTCCGGAAGGCCCTCGAGGAGGCCGACCTCGTGCCGGCCAGCGGCATCACGCCCACCCACGACCTGCGCGTCCACCCCTGAGCCGGGTGCCTCCTGGCGGGCACTGTTCCAGCCCGCCGGGAGGCCCCGTCATGGCCCGACCATGGCAGACCGGGCAAAAACGAATCGGCCCTGGCCGCGGATTCCGCTGACCAGAGCCGATTCTGTGTGGTCGGGGTGACAGGATTTGAACCTGCGACCTCCTCGTCCCGAACGAGGCGCGCTACCAAGCTGCGCCACACCCCGAAGGCCTGCCGCCCTCATCGGGCAACCCCGGCATCCTACATCATGTGCGGGGTGAGTTCAGAATCCTCCACCAGCCGCCGCACGTGACCCGCCGGGACCGGCGCCGCCCGCCCCACCACGGTGAGCGCCAGCCCGCCCAGCATGAGCCCCACCGGCCAGGCGGTGTCGGCCGGGTCGGTGATGGTCTGGCTCGTGCCGTCCGCGAAGTCGCAGGTCAGCGAGACGGGCAGCAGCGTGCGCTCCACACGCAGCGGCTCGGCCGCCTCCACGGACTGCCCGCGCAGGCTGGCGCACGCCTCGTAGGCGTCCACGGGGCCGAAGACGTTGACGATGAGCACCACCAGCCCGGCCAGCACCAGCAGCGGCGCCAGGGCCAGGGCCGCCAGACGCAGGGCGCCCTTCCAGCCCGACCGCAGCTCCTCGGCATCGGGCGCGCTGGGGAACCGGCGCGAGGGCTTGCTGGCCGGCGGCTGCGCCACCACCAACCGGGTGGCGCTCACGCCGCACCCCCGGGCCGGGCGACCACCCGGCGCCCCTCGAAGGCACGCCCCAGGGTCACCTCGTCGGCGTACTCCAGGTCGCCGCCCACCGGCAGTCCGGAGGCCAGGCGGCTCACCTTGACGTCCAGCACCTGCAGCAGGCGCGAGATGTACGTGGCCGTCGCCTCGCCCTCCATGTTGGGGTCCGTGGCGATGATCACCTCGGTCACCTCGCCGTCCCCCAGCCGCTGCATGAGCTGGGCGATGCGCAGGTCGTCCGGGCCGATGCCGTCCAGCGGGCTGATGGCGCCGCCCAGCACGTGGTAGCGCCCCCGGAACTCGCGCGTGCGCTCGATGGCCTGCACGTCGCGGGGCTCCTCCACCACGCAAATGGCCGTGCCGTCGCGCTGCGGGTCCAGGCAGATGCGGCACTCCTCGGCCTCGGCGACGTTGCCGCACGTGGCGCAGAAGCGCACCTTCTCCTTGACCACCTGCAGGGCCGTGGCCAGCCGCTGCACGTCCTCGGGGTCGGCCGCCAGCACGTGGAAGGCGATGCGCTGGGCACTCTTGGGACCCACCCCGGGGAGGCGGTTGAGCTCGTCGATCAGGTCCTGGACCGCGCCTTCGTACACAGGCCGAACCCTATGCCTGGTCCGTGTGTTCCTCGATCACGGTTCCACCGAGGATCTTCTCGATGGCGGCCGTGCCGATGACGCCCACGGACTCCACGGTCTCGTCGTCCAGGTCGGGCGTGAAGTCGTCCTCCGGCGGCGGCTCCTCCTCGGGCGGGGGCTCGTCGCCGCCCACCGGGCCGGGGGGCGTCGGCGCACCGCCCTCCCTCGATGCCGGGGGCCCGGCCTGGTTGCCCGGGCCGCCGCTGCCCGATGCGGTGGGCCCGCCACCGGGTGCCGAGGGGGCCACCTGCGGGGCCGGGGCGTCCGCCGTGGCCCAGTCCGGGGCGGCGTCGCTGCGCTGCCCCCACTCGGGGGAACCCACCGGCCCCGCGGCACCGCCGGATCGACCCGCCGGACCGCCGGTGAAGCCACCCCCGCCGCCGGGGGCCACCTGGGCCGCCACGGACGGCGCGGACGGAGCGGACGGAGCGGCAGGTCCCCCCATCGGGCCGGGGGCACCGGCGCCCGGGCCACCGGCGGCACCGGGACCACCCGCAGCACCCCGGCCGCCGACCACGCAGCGGACCCGCGGGGTGAACCCGAGCGCCTCCTGCACGGCCGCCGCCACGCGCTGGGCGTTGTCGCCGCGGTTGAAGCGCTCGGCGATCGGCGGCACCTCGGTGCTCAGCGTGAGGCCCTCGGCGCTCAGCTCGACCACCTGCATGGACTGCGACACCATCGCCCAGGTCACGCGACTGATGCCCTTGAGGCGGTCCAGCACCTGCGGCCACTCGTGGCGCAGCGTCTCCACCGGCACCGGGGCGACA
Source organism: Kytococcus schroeteri (assembly GCF_002847825.1). Taxonomy (GTDB): domain Bacteria; phylum Actinomycetota; class Actinomycetes; order Actinomycetales; family Dermatophilaceae; genus Kytococcus; species Kytococcus schroeteri. The sequence goes on from NZ_PKIZ01000005.1 coordinate 108,927, forward strand.
CCGGGGGCGTCGCCTCTCGCTGCCGCCGGCTCCTGTGCCGCCGACGCCCCCACCGTTGAGTCGTCGCTCGTCGGGGTCGACGGACGCTCCTGACCCCCAGAAGCGACGACTCGTTGAGGCTGACGCCCCTCAGTCGCCGGGGCCTCCTGCTGCGCAGCCTCCAGGCGGGCTCCCTGCTGCGGGGCAGCGGCATCCTGTCGCGGGACAGCGGCCTCCCGCACCGGCTCCGACCGCTGCGGCGCGGGGCTCTCCTGCACGGGCGCGGCCGCGGGCGCCTCCGCCCCCGTCTCCCGCACCGTTGAGTCGTCGCTCGTCGGGGTCGACGGACGCTCCTGACCCCCAGAAGCGACGACTCGTTGCACCGGCGCCTCCTGCTGCACCGGTGCCCCCTGGGCCGGGGCACCCTGCTGCGAGGTCTGCTGAACCGGCGCCGCGTCGCCTCGGAAGGCCATCCACCGCTCCACCTTCTCCAGCCGCGCGGCGAACCCGCCCTCGCCCGCGGCCCGCGGCAGCAGCAGCCGCGCCATGATGATCTCCAGCTGCAGCCGCGGCGAGGTCGCCCCCGTCATCTCCGCCAGGCCGCGGAAGAGCACGTCCGAGGCCCGCGAGAGCTCGGCCGCCCCCAACCCGCTGGCCTGCTGGCGCAGCCGCTCCAGCTGGTCGTCCGGCACCCCGGGCAGCACCGCCTCGGTGCCGGTGGGCACGGCGTCCACGAGGATGAGGTCACGCATCCGCTCGGAGAGGTCCTCCACGAAACGGCGCGGGTCCTGCCCGGAGCCCACCACCCGCTCCACGGTGGTGAACAGCGACGCCCCGTCGCCGGCGGCGTAGGCGTCCACCACCCCGTCCAGCAGCTCAGTGTCGGTGAAGCCCAGCAGCGCCGTGGTGCCGGCCAGGGTGATGCCCTCGTCCCCGGACCCGGCGATGAGCTGGTCGAGCACCGACATCGAGTCACGCACCGACCCCCCGCCGGCGCGCACCACGTACGAGAGCACCCCCGGCTCCACGGCGATGCCCTCGCGCCCGCACACCTCGCCCAGGTACTCCTGCAGCACGGTGGGCGGCACCAGCCGGAAGGGGTAGTGGTGCGTGCGCGACCGGATGGTGCCGATGACCTTCTCCGGCTCCGTGGTGGCGAAGATGAAGAGCACGTGCTCCGGCGGCTCCTCCACGATCTTGAGCAGCGCGTTGAAGCCCGCCGAGGTCACCATGTGCGCCTCGTCGATGATGTAGACCTTGTAGCGCGAGTTCGCCGGCCCGAAGGACGCCTTCTCACGCAGGTCGCGGGCGTCGTCCACGCCACCGTGGCTCGCCGCGTCGATCTCGATGACGTCCACCGAGCCCGCGCCGCCGGTGGCCAGGTCACGACAGGACCGGCACTCGCCGCAGGGGGTGTCCGTGGGGCCCTTCTCGCAGTTGAGGCAGCGCGCCAGGATGCGGGCGCTCGTGGTCTTGCCGCAGCCGCGCGGGCCGGAGAAGAGGTAGGCGTGGTTGACCCGCCCGGTGGCCAGGGCCCGCTGCAGCGGGACGGTCACGTGCTCCTGACCCACCACCTCGGCGAAGGTCTGCGGGCGGTAGCGGCGGTACAGGGCGGTGCTCACGCCCCAGACCCTAGCCGCGACCCCCGACAGCACGGCCACCGCCGACCACGGGACCGGAGCGCCCACCCGACCCCCGCGGCGGCCCCGCAGCCCCCGGACGCAGAGGACCTCCCACGCACCTGGAAGAGCTCTCCTACCCTTGCTGCATTCCTGCCCTGGGGGAGTTCGGAGAGGTACCACCGCGTGGGAGGCCGGCGCACAGTCTACGCGACGCCCTCGGGACGGCCCCCGCCCGGTGCCCCGGGGCCCCGCGGAGCCCCCGCCGGACACCGCACCACCCGGCACGCCGGGACACCGGGATTTCACTCCGGCTTCACCGACGTGTATCCTCTCCGGCGGAGGATTCGCATAGCGGCCTAGTGCGCACGATTGGAAATCGTGTTGGGATAAAACCCTCGGGGGTTCAAATCCCCCATCCTCCGCCGATCGAAGGCCCCCCTCGCACGAGGGGGGCCTTCGTCACGTCCGGCGCGGATCGGCGCCCGGCCCCCTGGCATGTGAGACATTCGGACCCCGCCCACCGGGCCACCCTCTCGGGGAAGGAACGCCGTGCACCACGCCCGCCTGGCCGCCATCACGACCGCCGTCCTGCTGGCCGCCACCACCCTGAGCTCCTGCCGCAGCCTCGGCAACGAGGCGAAGTACCCGCAGGACCCGATCCCCGGCCACTGCGACGACTGGGGTGAGCTGCACGCCCCCGACCACGCCGCGGTGCAGGTCAGCGTGCTCAACAACGGTGCCGGCGCGGGCGCCGCCGCCACCGCCGCCCGCGAGTTCGAGGCCCGCGGCTTCACGGTGCTCACCACCGGCAACGAGTCCGACGACGCCCCCCGCGACGCCACGGTGGTGCGCTACGGCCCGATGGGGCTCACCGCGGCCCGCACGGTGGCCCAGCAGATCGAGGGAGCCCGCATGCTGCGCGACGAGCGCCGCAACCCCTCGGTGGACGTGGTGCTGGGCAACTCCTTCGAGCAGCTGGCCCGCCAGCCCGCCGCGGCACCGGACCAGGTGCGCATGAACGTCTACAACACCACCTCGGCCGTGGGGCGCGCCGCCGAGACCGCGCAGGCCCTGCGCGACCGCGGCTTCACCGTGGACAAGGTCGGCAACGACCCCGAGAAGAAGTGGTATCCGGACGACACCGCGATCATCCGCCACGGCGCGGCCAGCGAGCCGGTGGCCCGCACCGTGGCCGCCCAGGTGCCCGGCGCCCGCCTCAGCGACGACGGCCGCACCGACCGCACGGTCGACCTCGTGCTCGGGGCGAAGTTCGAGAAGGTGACCGACGACTACACCGAGCCCGAGGCCGTGCCGGAGGTCAAGGAGGGGGCGCGCATCGGCTGCGACTGAGGCTCAGCGTCGGCGCGTGCCGAACAGGCTGCGCACCAACTCACGCCCCACGGCCGTGCCCGCCGAGCGCATCGCCGACGAGACGGCCCGGTTGCCCAGGATCTGGCCGAGCACCCCCTGGTCGGCCTCCTCGACGCGACAGGTACGCCGCACGTCGTCCTCCTCGCGGGGCTCCGGCGCCCGCTCCCGCGGCGCGTCCGCGTCGCGCACGTCCCGCGGCGAGGCGGAGGCCTCCATCGTGCCCATGAGCTTCTCGTAGGCCGACTCGGGGTCGAGCCGCTGGCCGTACCGCGCACGCAGCGGCGAGGCGTCCACCACCTCGTCCATCCGCGGCTGCCCGCACGGCGCCATGAGCGACTGCGGCGCCCGCAGGCGGGTGTGCGCCACGGGCGTGGGCACGCCGTCGTCCGAGAGCACGGTCACCACCGCCTCACCGGTGCCCAGCGTGGTGAGCAGTTCCTCGAGGTCGTAGTCGGTGTGCGGGTAGGTGCGCACCGTCTGGCGCAGGGCCTTCTCGTCGTTGGGGGTGAAGGCGCGCAGTGCGTGCTGCACGCGGTTGCCCAGCTGACCCAGCACCGCCTCGGGCAGGTCGGTGGGCGACTGGGTCACGAAGAACACGCCCACCCCCTTGGAGCGGATGAGGCGCACCGTGTTCTCGATCGACTCGCGGAAGGCCTTGCTCGCGTCCTTGAACAGCAGGTGGGCCTCGTCGAGGAAGAACACCAGCGAGGGCTTCTCCGGGTCGCCCACCTCGGGGAGGTCGTTGAACAGGTCGGCCAGCAGCCACATGAGGAAGGTGGAGAACAGCTGCGGGTTCCCCTGCACGCTGGGCAGCTCCAGGCAGCTGATGACGCCGCGCCCGTCCTCGGTGGTGCGCAGCAGGTCGGAGGTGTCGAACTCCGGCTCGCCGAAGAACTGCTCGGCCGTGGCGGCAAAGGTCACCAGCTCGCGCAGGATGACGCCGGCGGGCGCCTTGGAGAGCGCACCGAGCCCCTCCAGCTCCTGCTTGCCCTCGGCGGAGGTCAGGAACTGCACCACGGCCCGCAGGTCGCCCAGGTCCACCAGCGGCAGGCCGTGGGTGTCGGCGTAGTGGAAGACCAGGCCGAGGCTGGACTCCTGCACCTCGGTGAGGCCGAGCACCTTGCTCAGCAGGGTGGGGCCGAAGGAGGTGACGGTGGCGCGGACGGGCACGCCCGTGCCGCTCTCGCCCAGGCGGAGGAACTCCACCGGGCTCGCCGTGGGCGCCCAGTCCTGCCCCACCGACGCGGCCCGCTCGCGGACCCCCTCGGAGTCCTCGCCCGCTGCGGCCAGGCCCGAGAGGTCACCCTTGACGTCCGCCAGGAAGACCGGGACGCCGGCCGCGGACAGTTGCTCGGCCATGAGCTGCAGCGTCTTGGTCTTGCCCGTGCCGGTGGCACCGGCCACCAGGCCGTGCCGGTTCAGCGAGCGCAGCGGCAACCCCACCTGCACGTCGGCGTGGACCTCGTCGCCGGCCACGGCGGCACCGAGCGCCAGGGCCGGACCGTCGAAGGCGTACCCGGCGCGCACCTCCTCGAGCAGCTCGGACGGTGCGGGGGTGTCGGACGACGGTCGGGCCACGGTTCCTCCTCGGTCGGGCGGGCACGCCGGCGGGCGCCACCTCGCAGCGACAGTACAAGCCCCCCCCCACCCACCGGGAGCGTCACAGGCGCCACGGCCCCGCGCGCCCGCGCCGGCGGGAGGCCCCGCGTCTGCCACAGTTGGCCCGTGCACGATGCCGAGATCCACGACCCCTACGACCCGCGGACCGGGTGGACCCGCCCCGCCCCGTCGCAGGAGCCCCCGCGCCGTCCGGAGCGCACGTGGTCCGACATCGCCTTCTGGAGCGTCCTGTCGGTGCTGGCCCTGGCCGGCATCTACGGGCTCTCGCTCGTGCTGGGCCTGTGGCCCGAGCCGGAGACCACCGCCGCCAACTGCCAGACCGACATCGACGCCCCGCGGGTGTACGTGGCCGACGCGGGAGCCGGCGACACCGCCGTGCGCCGCATCAGCGAGCAGCTGCGCAACCGGGGGGCCGTGGTCATCGGCACCGCGGAGTCCACCGGCACCCAGGGCGGCGCCACCCGCATCCTCAGCGGCCCCGACAGCAAGCCGGCCGCGGAGGCGCTCGCGGAGTGGTTCCCGAAGGCCAAGCAGGTCGACGACGCCCGCGACGGGTTCGTCGCCACCATCGCGCTGGGCCCCCACACCAGGACGGTCGAGTCGTCGGTGTCGGTCGGCCCGGCCACCCAGCCCTGCACCGACTGACCGCCACCCCACCACCCACCGGGAGAACCCCGTGCGCCTGTCCGAGTCCGTCACCGTCCACGCCCCCCTGCACGAGGTGTTCGAGCGCCTCCGGGAACTCGACCAGGCCCAGCAGCACGTCCAGGGCATCGAGTCCATCGAGGTCCTCCACGGCCCGGCCCGCATGGAGGTGGGCACCCGCTGGCGCGAGACCCGCCGCATGTGGGGCCAGGACGCCACCGAGGAGATGGAGGTGGTGGAGCTGGTGGAGGGCAGCCACTACGTCACCGAGGCCGTCCACGAGGGGATGCGGTACACCAGCGGGTTCCGGGTGACCCCCGTGGGCACCGGCCGCGGGGAGGCCACGCGCGTGACCATGGACTTCGCCGCCGAGGCGCTCACCCGCCGGTCGCGCGTGGCCGCGGCGATGATGCGCCCGATGGCGCGGGTGGTGGCCAAGGAGTGCCGCAAGGACCTGCTGGACGTCAAGGCCTCGTTCGAGGGCTGATCCCGCTGGGGCCGCGGCACCGGCTGCCCCTCCCACCCCGGACACACGCGAGGGCGGCCCCGGCATCGGGGCCGCCCTCGCGGTGACAATGGCGGTGACGGTGGGATTTGAACCCACGAATGGCGTCAACCATTACTCGCTTTCGAGGCGAGCTCCTTCGGCCGCTCGGACACGTCACCGCCCGGTAGGGTACTAGACCCTGCGCGTCACGAAAAACTCACCCAGGGTTCGCCGGCAGTCCGCCTCCCGGACACCTGCGCGCACCTCGGCCCGGTGGAGGGCCGCGCGGTCACGCAGCACGTCCCAGACCGAGCCGCACGCGCCCGCCTTGTCGTCCCACGCCCCGAACACCACCAGCGGGATCCGCGCCTGCCCGATGGCCCCGGCACACATGAGGCAGGGCTCCAGCGTCACCGCGAGGGCACAGTCCTGCAGGCGCCACCCACCCCGCGCCCGGGCGGCCTGGCGCATCGCCACCACCTCGGCGTGGGCCAGCGGGTCCCCCTCGGCCTCGCGCCGGTTCCACCCCCGCCCCAGCACCTGCCCGTCCGGCCCGATGACGACGGCCCCCACCGGCACGTCCCCGCTGGCCAGGGCGTGCTCGCCGGCCTCGAGGGCCCATCCGACCCACTCCTCCTGGGTCGGCCGGTCGGGGTTGTGCACGGTGCTCATTGACGTAAGTTTTCCCCATGCGCGTCCACGTCGCCGACCACCCGCTGATCGCCCACAAGCTCACCCGACTGCGTGACGACCGCACCGACTCGCCCACCTTCCGCCGCCTGGCCGACGAGCTGGTGACCCTGCTGGCCTACGAGGCCACCCGCGAGGTCCGCGTGCAGGAGTGCGAGGTCGTCACCCCCGTGGCCACCACCCGGGGCGTGGAGCTGGCCACCCCCAAGCCGCTCGTCGTGCCCATCCTGCGCGCCGGCCTCGGCATGCTCGACGGCATGGTGCGCCTCCTGCCCACCGCGGAGGTGGGCTTCCTGGGCATGGTCCGCAACGAGGAGACGCTCGAGGCGCACACCTACGCCAACCGCCTGCCCGCCGACCTCGACCGCCGCCAGTGCTACGTGGTGGACCCGATGCTGGCCACCGGCGGCACGCTCGTGGACGCCGTCCGCTACCTGGTGGACCTCGGCGCCGACGACATCACCGCCATCGTGCTCATCGCGGCCCCGGAGGGCATCGCGCGCGTGGAGGAGGCTCTGGCCGACCTGCAGGTGCCAGTCACCCTGGTCACCGGCGCCATCGACGAGAGGCTCGACGAGAACGGCTACATCGTGCCCGGGCTCGGCGACGCCGGCGACCGCCTGTACGGCGTGGTCTGAGGCCGCGAGGGTCGCCGTCTGGCACGATGCCGGGAGACCCCGCCGAGACGAAGAGGACCCATGAGCGTGCAAGACCGATTCAAGAAGCTGCTGTGGTGGCTGCTCCTGCTCTTCATCGTCTACGCGATCTTCACCAGCCCGGACCGCACCGGCGACATCTTCCGGGCCATCGGCGACATCATCGTGCAGGCCTTCCGCAGCCTGGGCGACTTCTACAACAGCGTCCTGGATGGGAACTGACCCACAGATCGACCTCGACCTGGTGGCCCGTTACCTGGTGACGGGTGAACGGGTCGTCATCGCGGTCCGGCGCCACTGGGTGACCGTCGTGGAACCCGTCGGCTCCGCCGTGGCCGGCCTGGTCCTGGTGCTGTGGGTGGGCAGCACCGCCCCGCAGGACCTCGTGGTGGTGGCTGACTTCCTGTGGTGGGTGTGGTTCGCCGTGCTCGGCCGCGCCCTGTTCCTGCTCTGGGAGTGGCGCCGCACCTGGTTCGTGGGCACCGACCGGCGCCTGCTGCTCACCTACGGCGTGGTGGTGCGCCGCGTGGCGATGATGCCGCTGTCCAAGGTGACGGACATGAACTACGGCCGCACGCTGCTGGGGCGCCTGCTGGGCTACGGCACGTTCACGATGGAGTCCGCCGGCCAGAACCAGGCCCTGTCGGAGATCGAGTACGTGCCGAGACCCGACCACCACTACCGGGCGCTGGTGGCCCAGATCTTCGGCGGAGAGCAGGGCGAGGGCGACCCCCTCATGCAGGACGAGGTCGACGACGACGCCCCGCAGTGGGACGACGAGCTGCCGGACACCGGGGAACCCGACGAGGCGTGGGACGACCCGGAGCGCGCGGACGGAGACGACGCCCTCGACGCCTGGGACGAGCTCTGGGACGAGGACCCCCGCGACCGCCGCAGGACCTAGACTCACGGCCCGGGTCCCGCACCCACCCCGCCGTCACCGCCGTCCCGAGGAGCACCCGTGGCCGTCCGCCCCATCACCGTCATCGGACACAAGGCCCTGCACCAGCCCACCAAGAAGGTGCAGGAGGTGACCGACGAGATCCGCACCCTGGTGGACGACATGTTCGACACCATGGAGGCCGCCGAGGGCGTGGGTCTGGCTGCCAACCAGGTGGGTGTGCGCTGGCGCATCTTCGTCTTCGACTGCAGCCACGACCCCGAGGCCGGCGCCGACGCCCGCGGCGTGGTGATCAACCCGGTGCTCGAGAAGCACCACGTCTCCCCGCTGGCCGCCGACCCCGACGAGGACCACGAGGGCTGCCTCTCGGTGCCCGGCGAGAGCTTCCCGACCGCCCGTTCGGACTGGGCGCGCGTCACCGGCACGGACCTCGACGGCAACGAGGTCGTGGTGGAGGGGACCGGCCTGCTCGGCCGCTGCCTGCAGCACGAGACCGACCACCTGGACGGGCACCTCTACGTGGAGCGCCTCTCGCCGGAGGACAAGCGCCGGGCCCGCGAGGCCGTCAAGGGCCGCGGGTGGGAGGCCCGCGGCATCACCAAGTGGGACCCCACCACCCAGACGGCCGAGAAGGTCTGACAGGCATCGACCCCGGGGCCGCTCAGAGCCCCTGGACCTCCCACTGCAGCTGGTCGGCCCGGGCCTGGCTCACCTGCGCACCGGCGAGGTCGCCTGCCGCCTTCTGTGCCCGCGCCAGCATGCGCCAGGCCGAGAACAGCTCGGGATTGCGGTGCACGTGCTCCCGAGCCCCCAGGACGGCCAGGTCCGGCCGCCCCAGGGCCAGCAGCGCGCCCTGCTGGGCGGTGCGCGACGCGTGGTCGTCCGGCCCCATCGCCAGCGCCCGCAGGGCGAGCGCCAGCCCGGTGTCGGCGTCCCCGGTCTGCACGGCCGCCATCGACTGCCACACGAGGCACCGCTGGTCGGGCCCGATGCCGGGGCACCGGCGGGTGAGGGCCTCGTACTGCGGCCGGGACGAGGCACCGAAGTCGGGATTCCACGGCGTGCGACCGGCCGCCAGCGCCGTGGCCCGGCCCGCCAGCAGCACCTCCGGGTTGGGGTCCCACGGCGCGGCCCGGTGGGTGCGCTCCAGCCCCGCGGCGGCACCGGCCGGCCCGGCGGCCACGGTGCTGCCGGCGTGGCGGTGGGCGTCCCACACCATCAGGCTGCCCACGAGCGAGACGGCCGCGGCCACCGACACCGCGGCGGCCGCCCCGCGCCGCAGCCGCCCGGCCCGGGCGCGCTCCGCCGCGGACCACCGCCGGGGCACGCGCACCAGCGGCTCGTCGTCCCGGCACGCGGCGGCGAGCCCCCCGCCCACCAGGGCGGCCCCGGGCACCACGAAGACCGGCTCGGTGTACGCGAACATCAGCGCCACGCAGAACCCCACGCCCACCACCAGCGCCGCCGGCGACCACGCGCTGCGCGGCCCCTCCCCCGGACCCGTGGTCCGCACCGCGCGCCAGAGCACCTGGCCGCACGCCACCGCCAGCGCAGTGACCGCGAGCAGCCCGACCACGCCGAGGGTGGAGGCGGTCTGGAGCACCACGTTGTGCACGGCGTCGAGCGTGACGCCGGGCCCGGCCTCGGCCTGCCAGGCCGGACCGTAGCCATCGGCCACGGAGGCCACCCAGCGCGACGGCCCCACCCCCTCGGGGTGCTCGAGCACCAGCCGGGCCGTCCGGCGCCACATCATGAGCCGCACGGTGATGTTGGTACCGGCCCCCTCCTGCTCCAGGAAGATGCGGTCGCGCGTGATGGGCAGTGCCAGCACGGCCACGACCCCGGCCACGATGACCCCGGCAGGGGCGACGACGCGGCGCACCCCCTCCGTGCGTGCCACGAGCACCAGCGAGAGGGCCGCGCCCACGAACAGCCCGAGCAGCGCCCCGCGCGAGGCGCCGAGCACCAGCAGGGCCCCACCGGCCACCGCGCCCGCCAGCGCCACGCGGGAGCGCTCACGCCACGTGACCCACCCCAGCCAGGCGGCCAGCATGAGACCCCAGAAGCCCACCGTGGAGGCGTTGCCCAGGGCGGTGACGACGCGGCCGGCACTCCCGCCCGTCGCATCGCGCACCCCCATCCACACCAGCACCCAGCCCGATGCGGTGGCGGTCCAGACCGCCCACCGGCGCCCCGCCTGGTGCGCGAACAGCAGCGCCCCCGCCGGCAGGGCCGCCAGGTACGCCCCGATCATCACCAGTCCCTCGTTGCGCGGGTAGCGCCCCACCACCGAGAGCCACGAGTTGGTGGAGAGCCAGGTGGCCAGCACCGCAGCCAGGCCCACCGCCCCCATCGCCCACCACACCGGACGCGGCAGCCGCGGGTCCTCCCGCTCCACCCACCAGAGCCCGGCGGTGCAGGTCATGACGGCGGCGATGACCACCCGACGGACCGGCTCACGGACGTCCAGGGCACCGGGGGTGGAGACCAGCGGCAGCACGCCCAGGAGCAGCACGACGGCCGCCAGGCGCAGGACGGTGGCGAGGGTCTCGCGACGCACGGGGTTCATCGGGCTCCATGTCGGTGGGCTGGTGGCGCCGTCAGGCTAGCTGTGATGTCCAGGGACGTTGTTGCGTGACTCGCTGACAGGTGAAGGCCTCCTGTTGCGAGAGTGGAGCTGTCTAAGAACCGCTGCACGC
>NZ_PKIZ01000050.1 GCF_002847825.1 Kytococcus schroeteri
CCGCCACAACTACCGACTCCGCATGCTCCTCATCGGCGGAGGACTCACCCCATGACCCACGCTCAACTCCGAAGAGCCTGCAATGACGAGTCGAGTCATGAGTCAGTCGCGTCTCAGCTCGATCCGAATGAGGTCGGGGTCGAACTTCACGTGACCCGGCGCGATGGGCTCGATGGTCACCGTCACCAGCTCGTCCACGAGCATCCGGCGACGATCCATGTCCAGCGCCTTCCACTTCGACTCGACCACCTCGCGGCGCCCCGCAGTGCCGACCGGCTCGTCAACGTCCGCGAGCAGCTTCGCCGCCACCGACACCGAGCGGTCGAGCAGTTCCGCGTCGATCACGTCGATGCGCGCTTTCACGTCGTTGATCGCCGCCGTGATCTCCAGGACCGGCTGGTGGATGTCGCGCAGCAGCGGGCTCGGCTCCTTCACGCGCTCGACCAGGGCGTTCCGCTCGGTCAGCAGCTCCTCGCGGCCGGGTCCGGCGTCTTCGTGTGGCATCACGAGGTCGTGCACGTCCACCGAGGACAGACGGGTGAGCACGGCCTCGGTAACCATCGCATCGACGGGCTCGCGCTGGCGAGTGAGGTGGAGCTGCTCGCCGCAGCGATACGTCGGCTGCTTGCGGCCGTTCGTTCCCGAGACGAGCGTCGCGCCGCACTTCCCGCACAGCCCTATCGTGGCTCTTCGGAGTTGAGCGTGGGTCATGGGGTGAGTCCTCCGCCGATGAGGAGCATGCGGAGTCGGTAGTTGTGGCGGT
>NZ_PKIZ01000051.1 GCF_002847825.1 Kytococcus schroeteri
CGAGGGGGTAGAAGTCCTCAGATCATGCCCGGGACCTCGACCCCTACCCCCAAGCACCCACGCTCAACTCCGAAGAGCCGGGAATCCCGCTTTGTCCCCCAGCTCGGCGACAGCCCGGACCCCGAAGAGTTTGGCGAAGACGGGACCGTTCTCGGGCCTGACGTCCACACCCGTGAGATGCGTCAGCATGCCCGCCCCAGAATGCTGCCGCGCTCGGCATCAAGAATCGCCGCGTTGACCTCACGCAGGCGACGCTCTGGGAGAGCGCTCACCGAGGACCCTTGGTACCCACATGAAACCCACTTTGCCCCCACGGCATCGGCCTCGTACCCACCGTCGACGTGCCCCACCTTGATCCGAATTGAACCCACTCCATCACATCTCCTCCCATCGGCTGGATGGGAGGCAGGCAACGCCTGCCCCCCCATCCAGCGAGGTCAACATTTCATCGCGAACGCTGCGGGCACTTGTCCTCGATGCCGTGGATGACCACCCCGAGCATGGAAAGAATGTTCTTCACGGATTACTGGCTCATCCCAATCGAGGGTGTAGTTGGGGTCTGAATCCGCCTGTCTCGAGCAGGCTTCTGGCGATGTAGTTGGTGGCTCATCCGATCTGAGGGTGTAGTCGTGGTCTGAAGCCGCCGGCTTCGAGGAGGGATCGGGCGACGTAGTGGGTCAGGTTGCGGAAGCCGAGGGCGGACCCTCGGAGG
>NZ_PKIZ01000052.1:0-285 GCF_002847825.1 Kytococcus schroeteri
CCAGCTCATTTCTATATCGCGCAAATCTAGGCTGCGCTAACCCGCGGACATTCTCCAGCATGAGCGCCTTTGGACGCGACTGCGCGGTCAGCTCGAGCGCCCTCGGGAACAAATCTCTCTCGTCATCTTGCCCAAGCTGTTTACCAGCAATCGAGAAGGGCGGACATGGAACTCCCCCTGCCAGCAGATCGAGGTCATCCGCAAAAGGGGAAATGTCGAAATCTAGTACATCACCATGAGCACGGTGAATAAAACCGGCAGCCTCCAACCCGAGCGCCTGGCCTC
>NZ_PKIZ01000052.1:552-709 GCF_002847825.1 Kytococcus schroeteri
AGCCTCTTCGGTGAAGTCCTTCACGATGGTGTTGTCCACCGGAACGCCCGGGCCGTTGGTGGAGGACATGGTGACCTTCTTGAAGTAGCGGCCCTTGGAGGAGGAAGGCTTCAGACGCAGCAGCTCGTCGATCAGAGCGCCGTAGTTCTCAGCCAGC
>NZ_PKIZ01000053.1:0-288 GCF_002847825.1 Kytococcus schroeteri
CTGGGCTGGCGAACGACGTTCTGGGCGATCGCCATCCTCTGTATTCCCGCGGCCGTTGGAGTCATTCGTGGCGTCACGAACAATGTTGGTCGGAGCGAGACTAGCGCGACCTCACCAAGGCTCCGTGTCGAGCTCAGCCAGTTGGCGACGCCGCGGCTCATCCTGGCCATGGCACTCGGAGCGCTGATCAACGGAGGGACCTTTGCGGCATTCACCTTCCTGGCACCCATCGTGACCGAGACCGCGGGCTTGGCCGAAGCGTGGGTGTCCGTCGCGCTGGTGATGTTC
>NZ_PKIZ01000054.1:0-209 GCF_002847825.1 Kytococcus schroeteri
CGCCCGAGGGCTTGGTGAAGCACCTGAACTCGAAGCCAAGGATCGTCCGCTCTACACCTCCGAGTTTCTCCAAGAGAAGAACCTATCTCAAAAGAAGCTCAAGTCAGTCTCCGGCGTATTCGGCAAGCGTATGAAAGCCGCCTACACCCTTAAGCACGGCACCGAGCCGGAGAAGTATCCACTCAATCTGCCTAACGGTCAGGTGCGGC
>NZ_PKIZ01000054.1:514-579 GCF_002847825.1 Kytococcus schroeteri
AAGATGCTCGGGAAAGGCCAGAACTGGCTGTTCCGCGAACTACGCAACCAGGGCGTGCTGATCGC
>NZ_PKIZ01000055.1:0-313 GCF_002847825.1 Kytococcus schroeteri
CAGACCAGTCAGCGGACTCCGCCACCGGAATGGTCAGAATGTCACCCAGAGTCTCGCGGCGACCCTCGGTGCGCAGCTTGTCCTGCACCTCAAAGACATCCACCTCGTGGTAGTGGGTTGCGTGCAGTGTTGCACCCGTCGGGGACGGAACCCACGCAGTAGAAGCGCCCTCCTTCGGCTGGCCGATCTTCTGCTCCAGCATGTCAGCCATCAGCTCAGTCTTGGCCCACATACCCTTACCGATCTGCGACTTACCCGGCAGACCGTGCGCCAGGCCAGCATCCACATTGTTGTCCTCGTAAGCCAGCTTCCA
>NZ_PKIZ01000055.1:456-520 GCF_002847825.1 Kytococcus schroeteri
CCGGGCCATGCTGCTTCGGCTTCACAATGTAGATCGAACCATTGCGGGAGTTACGCAGCGGGTT
>NZ_PKIZ01000056.1 GCF_002847825.1 Kytococcus schroeteri
CCACTATCCGGGCACCGACGCGCCGCGCCCTCCCACCACGGCTGCTGCGTCGCCTACACCCTCATCTGGGAAGAGCCTTGTTCACTCAGTTCGACGCGCCTGGCCGACTTGTCGCGGAGTAGCGAATCGACATGCCCCCTGGGTTCCGCATCCGGGTTCTCCCGGAGGCTGCTGGCGTTGCCATCGAGGACTCTCGCGGGAATCTGGTGGCAGGCATGGCGCCGGCTTGGGCGCGGTCGTCATCGGGCAAGAACCTGGGGACGCGCTATGTGTGGGATGAGCAGCGTGGGATGCTTGCCCAGGAGATCGACCCGTCAGGCTTGTTGCCCGAAGATTTCCCTGTGGTCGCCGACCCGTACTTGGGAAAGCGGCTCTATCACAAATCCACGATCTCTGGCACCAAGTCTCGGTACAAGGTCAATGCGGCTCTTCGGAGTTGAGCGTGGGTCATGGGGTGAGTCCTCCGCCGATGAGGAGCATGCGGAGTCGGTAGTTGTGGCGGTT
>NZ_PKIZ01000057.1 GCF_002847825.1 Kytococcus schroeteri
CACCCGGATTCAGCATCCTCGTACTGACCGGCAAACAACAACGGGCTGGTGCACCGACCAGACCACGTACGCTTGCCATACAACGTTTGGGTGGTGTGTCCCTCGACGACACCGGTGGTGGTGTTGATCAGTTCCTGTGGTGCTCCGGCTAGGTCGCACACCAGGGCGTAGAACGTCGCATCAACCCTAGCCTGGGACCAACCAGCGGCAGGGTTCACCGGTGCCACTGGTGGTTAGTGCGATCTGGCCGGTGGTGTCAACGGTGGTGGTAACGGCTGCTAGTTGGTTACCGGTGTGGGTGAACACGTCACGGTGGGTGACTTCTCCGGTGGTGGTGTTGATGGTGTCTTTGGCTACGCGTCGGCCGAGACCGTCGTAGGTGTAGCGGTAGCCAACACCTGGAGCATCACTTGAGCTAAAGCCGATGGGTTGTTCACCGGTGGCGTAGTAGAAGTGATGAACC
>NZ_PKIZ01000058.1 GCF_002847825.1 Kytococcus schroeteri
GCATTCGGCATCGAGCAATCCCAAGACGTTTGTCATGTGCGTCGTGTGGAGTGGGGTTGCTAGTTGTCGAATTCAATTCCGTCGGCTTGCGCGTTCTTGATGGCTTCGGCGACGGCGTCGGAATTGGTGGCTAGTTTGGTGAGCCAGTGTCGGAGTTCGGTGATGATTTTTCTGTCGCCGGTGATGGTTGAGTTTTCTGCGGAGGCATCGATAGTGAGGTTGCCGTGGTGTTGTTGTGCCCAGTGACTTAATAGTCCTTCCCAGATGTAGCCGTTGGCGTCCATTCCGGTGGCAGTTATTGCTTGTTCGAGAGGGCTGTCAATAACAGAGTTGACGGTCATGCTGTGTTGACCGGCGAGCTGGCTGTTGGATTCGTCGAGTTCGATGGTGCGGGTGCGCAGGCCGGTGTCGGTGTTGGCGATGAGTGGTTGGTTGAAGGAGATGTCTTCTTCGGGG
>NZ_PKIZ01000059.1 GCF_002847825.1 Kytococcus schroeteri
ACGACGTAGCGACCATCACACTTGGCCACGGGGAGCCAACCACTGGTGCGGTCATTGTTCGACGATGAGTTCGTTGACTGTGAACTACCGGTGGAATTGTCTTCATCACTGTTCATCCGTGCGGACTCGGGGCACAGAAGGTGCTTTTCTAACAACGTGTCCATGAGTTTCGCTGGAATAAGGGCGTCTTTGAGCTTCCCGTATGAATAACACTCGCCTTGAGCTCCGTCGCGTAACCTGCCGTCGAACGAGTAAGTGCCCCATTCCTCGCCAGTCCAATAGAAAAGATCTATGTTGCTTGTGGACCATTCGCCAGCGAGCATCCACTGGCCGTCACAATACATTTTTACTGGGCGCCTAGCGTCAGTCATGGCGCTAGCGGGATCGCACGACCCCTTATCCGTGCCTTTACTTTCCGTTGAGGGGTTAGCAGAAGTAGAAGATGCAGAC
>NZ_PKIZ01000006.1 GCF_002847825.1 Kytococcus schroeteri
ACCGCCACAACTACCGACTCCGCATGCTCCTCATCGGCGGAGGACTCACCCCATGACCCACGCTCAACTCCGAAGAGCCCCATTCCCCGTCGTCGTGGTGGAAGAGGCGCTTGAACATCAGGGCGAACACGAACTGCTTGCGCAGTGAGTCGACGGGCGCGCCACGCCGTCGGGCCTCGTTCCGCAGGCGGTCGGTCAGCTGCCTGGTGCGGGCCTGGGGTGTCAGGGCCGATGCGGTGTGGTCATGGGGTGCACTCCTCATCGGTCTTGCCGCGGGTGAGTGCGGAGACGGCGCGCGTCCGGCGCAGGGCATTCGTCGCAGTGATCGCCGAGGGCAGCCCGGCCCGGGTGAACGACTCGGTCAGGAGCTCTTCGTGATCCTCGAGGCCGAAGCGGGGCGCGCAGCGGTCGAGGGCCTTGATGAGTGCCCCGTAGCCCACTCCCGGCGCCGAGAAGGCGTCCTTCACCATCGTCGCAAAGTGGTCCAGGTCGCTGGTGGTGCGGGCCACGTCCTCCAGGGTCCGCGGGACGCTCGTGACGGCCAGACGCAGCACCACAGTGTGCTCGCCCTTCGCGAGCTTGGCGCGATGGAAGCGCACGTCCTCGTGGACGGTCTGACGACGCCGCGGTGAGGTCAACTCGTGCTGCCGGGGAATGACCTCGCCCAGGCCGTGCACGGCGGCGGCCGACAGGTGACTGATCACCGTGTCGGGCGGGTCGCCGGAGAGGGGATCCCGGGTGCTGGCCTCCAGCCACGCCGCGCGGAGCTCCTGGAGGGGGCCGTGCGATGCGGAGGGCAAGGCGTAGACGCCCCGGCGTAGGCGGCTGATGTGCCCCAAGTCCGCCAAGCGCTTCAGGTCTGTTGGCGTCACGCCGAACTCGCCGGGGCGCAAGACGGACTAGCAGTGCAGGACTCCCGGGAGACCGGTTGGCCGGCGGACCGTGTCACCCGCGGGCGCCCTCCAACCCCTCGAAGCAGGCCTTGCGCAGCGGCGCTAGGTGCCGTCCGTCTTCGGTGAGCCACCGCCACCACGATTGGGTGGCCGACGGCTCGTAGTGCCGCGTCGCGTCGATGAGCTCGCGGAACTCCATCCCGTCGATCTCCAGCCGCCCGTCGGCCGTCAACGTCGCCGTCCGGTCTCCGCCGGCCTCGCGGAAGTACAACGTCTGGCCGACCTCGAGGTACCCGGTGGCGATCATGTCCGCCAACGTCACCCCGAAGACCGACCGCACCCGGGCCGCAACCGCCGCCGCTGGGTCCATGGCTGGGTTCGCCGCCGGCGCCGGCCAGGTGCGTAGCATCGCCCCGACCATCGCCCGCGTCCGGGCGTCGATGGCGGCTTCGTCCCACTCCTCGGTGTGCTCCCGGCGGATGCGGCGCGTCATCAAATTGTCGTCGTGTTGCTCCAGCGCCGCCCACTTGCCGCGCTCACCGGTCCACGCCCGGTTGCTCACCGAGGAGTTCAACCGCGCCGTCAGCAGCGTCAGGTTGCCCAGCCGGTGCACGTGCTCGTCGCGCTCCAGCTCCTGCACGGGGTCCTCCACCGGCCAGTGCGGGCGCCACGTCTGGGGCAGCAGGTGCTCGATGTGCATGCGCCCCCGCGCCACCCGCGATGCCGACCGCGCCCGCCCGGTGGTGAAGCCGCGCTCGTCGTCCTCCACCGCCTCGAGCAGCATCTGCAGCCGCCCGCGGCCGAAGGCCGTGTAGACCGGGGCGGTGGCCAGGTGGCGCTGCAGCTCCTCGTCACGCGGCCAGTACGTGCTGGCCGCGGTGAGCCCGCCCAGGTGCTCCCACACCACCTCGTCGGCTGGAGCCCCGGCGGCGTCGAGCCGGGTGATGAGGTTGGCCGCCACACGCCCCAGGTCGGCGGTGGTGGCGCGCAGCATCATCCGCCGCATCACCCAGCTCTCCAGGTGCGTCACCGCCCGCTCGCGCACCGCGGCATCGATGCCGTGACGCGGGTCGAGCAGCCACAGCAGAACCGGGGTGGCCACCTGGGTGTCGGCCACCGCGAACCGGTGCACAGCCAGGACGACCCGGTCGATGTCAGGCGCCCCGGAGGTGGTCTCCTCCACCAGCGCCCGGTACCGGGTGGCCACGGCAGCGATCTCGGCGATGAGCTGCGCCACGGGGGTGTCGGTGCGGTGCTCCACGAAGTGCTTGAACTCCGGGAACAGACGGCTCTGCAGCACCTCGGCCCCCACGCGGCTGATGAGCCACTGGTGCAGGAACAGGGTGGAGCGCTGCACCCGCGTGCGTCCGGCCTTGACCTCTTGGGTCCAGAACGGGTCCTCAAAGCGCGACCAGTGCTCGCGCCACACGGCCTCGGGGTCGCCACCGGCCTCCGCCACCCGGTGCAGGACGAAGTTCTTGATGAGGTCCGCCGGGGTCAGCGGCGTGCCGCGAGCGTTGAGGGTCTCGAAGATCACCTGCGAGTCCTCGTCGGCCTCCAGGGTGATGACCACCAGACGCAACCCGTCGCGCAGCGCGTCCACCAGCCGCTCGGCCTGCTCCTCGCCGGCATCGGCCAGGTGGTCCCGGGCGCGCTCGCTGAAGAAACGGTGCGCCTGGGCGATGCGGGCCTCGGCGTGGGTGAGAGCGCCGTGGTCCACGGGCGGGGCTGCCAGCATCACCTCCCGGAACGGGGCCCCGTCGTCGTTGCGGTGCTGGAACTTGAGCCGGTGCGCGGCATCGGAGATCTCGTCGGCGTCGTTGAGCGTCAGCTTCTCCAACTGGCGCACCAGCCGGTCCCAGCCGCGCTCCTGCGCGACGGCCGCCACTGCATCGGCAGCCACCTGCATGGTGGTGAGGCGCTGCTGGCCGTCCACCACCTCCCAGGCGGTCAGGCGCCCGGCGCCGTGGTCCTGCCGCTGGAGCACGCACGCCCCGAGGAAGTGGGTGACCTCCCGCTGGGTGGCGCGGACCTCGGCCATGCGCAGGACGTCCTGCCACAGCGGCTCCCACTGGGCCTGCTCCTGCCACACGTAGCGGCGCTGGTAGAGGGGCACCACCAGGAGCTGCGGATGGCGCAGGAGCTCGTGCGGGGTGAGGGCGTCGGTCTTCATGGCGCTCCGGGGTGGGGTGAGGTGTCCCGGCATCGTGCCACGGGGGTGCACGAGCGCCCCGAACGCACGCAATTTGCACTTACATCTGAAACTGTCTAGTGTGGCCTTTCCGCACACTCAGGAGGGAGGGCGCTCGTGCCCACCGTTATCGACCGAGAGTCAGTGCACGTCACGCGGGACCAGTCCGAGGCCGCTCGCCGGGCGCTGCCCACCCGCGCTGGCCAAGACGCCCCTCGATTTGGACTGTCCCAGGGGGACTCCTTCGTCGAGTTGCCTGCCGAGTTGCAGCCGTTGCTGCGGCGCATCGTGGAGTCCGTCGCCGAGGGGCGCCGCGTCACGGTGGGTGAGTTGCCGGAGGAGGTCACGACCACCCTCGCTGCCGAGATGCTCGAGATCTCCCGCCCGACGTTGATGAAGCGTGTCCGTGCGGGCGAGATCCCTGCCCACAAGGTGGGCAGCCACACCCGTCTGCGCACGGCGGACGTTCTGGCAGCGCAAACCAGGACCCAGCAGCAGCGCCGTGAAGCCTTCGACGAGTTGCGTCGTGCTCAGGACGACGGGGGGCTGACGGACTGACGTCCGTCAGCCTGGCGGGGAGGACTCACTGTGATCGGTGGCCGGACGCACTTGGTGGTGGTCGACTCCAACGTCTGGGCCTCTCGCACGTTGCGGGACTGGCTGGCGCTCCTGCACCAGGAAGGTCCGGGGCTCTATCAGGTCGCGTGGTCGGAGGACCTGCGGGCCGAGACCGTCCGCGTGATTCGTCGTCGACACCCTGAGGTGGACGGTGGCGTGACGGCCAAGGTTGCTGAGGCCTTCGAGGCGGTCTTTCCCGACGGGCGGGTGCGCGACTACGTGGTCCCCGGTGATATGCCGCGCCCAGCGGACGCCGGGGACATCCACGTCCGCGCCCTGGCCGAGCACTGCCGGGCAGACCTCCTCGTGACAGCCAACGTCCGCCACCTCCGGCCCGCAAGCGAGGACGAGCAGGACGCCCTGCACCACGAGGTCCACACCGCCGACGAGTTCTTCCTGCTCGTGGACGACAGTGCCCCGCACGTGGTGCGGGCAGCGACAGCTCGGAACTGCGACTACTACGTGGAGCAGGCGCACCGTCGCGGCGAGCCGGTGGACATCGACCTGCCGCAGGCTCTGGAGCGTGCTGGTTGCCCGGCCTTCGCGGACCGGGTGAGGGTGCGACTCCAGCAGATCTGACGGGCCCGCCCCCTCACTTCAGCAGCTCGACGTCCGCCTCGTAGCGCAGGATCTGCGTGCCGGCGCCCTCGTCGGAGTCGTCCGGGGCCGCCCAGCTCGTACTGACCGGAGTGCCCGGGCGCCTGGGGCAGGTTGGCCACGCCGGAGCACAGCATCTTGGAACGGCGGACGGACTCGCAGTCCTGGTAGTCGATGAAGTGGCTGTCGTTCATCCGCTTGTCGCGCAGCCGGCCGTCCGTCGACCACTCGTAGAACCGGCGCGAGCCCCACGACTGCCCCACGAGCCGGTGGCGGTCGCGGTCGTGGACGATCCCGCCCACGTGGTCGTCCACCCGGAACACCTCGGTGACTTCGAGCGTGTCGCGGTCGATGCGGTAGACGATCGCGCGCGAGTCGGGCCGGTGCTCGGCCACCGGCACCCAGATGGACTCCTCGTCCACGTCGATGCCGCCGGGGTGGTGGATGTGCCCTTCACCCAGCTCGTCGCCGTCCACCTCCGTGGCCTGCGGGTGGAAGGCCTTGAACTTCAGGTCGGTGGTGCCGGTGTGCTTCCACGCGGTGGAGCGGGAGGTCTGGCTCACGGTGTTCACCAGCCGCTCGTCGCGGGGGTGGCCCGCGCGCCCGCCGCCGGAGTCGGCGGTGGTAGAGAGCGCGGCCGTGCCCAGGAGGGCGGCCGCCGAGGGGCCGCCGGGTGTGGAGTGGGCGAACGCGGGGTGGTGCTGCCTCACCCCACCAGGTGCCGCAGGTACCGCGGCGGCGCGTCGAGGAACGCCCGCCAGTGCCCCACCAGCTCCAGGTCGTCCCACGCGGCCTCGCGGAGTCCCCACTCGCCCAGCTCCAGGATCCGCGCCCCGGGCAGCGCCGCCAGCACGGGGGAGTGCGTGGCGCACAGCACCTGCGCCCCGTCGGCCGCCAGCCGGTCCAGGGTGGCCATGAGGTGCAGGGTCGACTGGAACGACAGGGCCGCCTCCGGCTCGTCGAGGCAGTAGAACCCCGCCCGGGTGAAGCGGGACTCCAGCAGGGCCAGGAAGGACTCGCCGTGGCTCATCTCGTGGAAGCGCGGTTCGAGCGCGCTGGGGCTGGGGTTCTGCTCCAGGTAGGTGTAGAAGGCATGCATCGTCTCGGCGCGCAGGAAGAAGCCGTCGCGCGGCGCCCCGACCCCGCGCTGCACGCGGAGCCACTCGGCCAGGGGTGACTCGCTGCGTCGCGTGCTGTGTCGCGCGTGGCGCGAGCCGCCTTCCACGTTGAGCCCGAACGCCTCGGCCACGCCCTCCAGCAGCGTCGACTTGCCGGAGCCGTTCTCGCCCACCAGCAGGGTGATGCCGGGGGCCGGCTCGAACCCCTGCCGCAGCACCTGCGCGATGGCGGGGACGGTCACCGGCCACCTGTTGGCGGGCACGTCTGCGGTCGGGTCGGGGCGTACGGCGACGAGGGGCGGCTGGTCGGCGAGCATGCCGGCACCCTGCCACGCGCTGCCCCCGCACCCACCGTTCACCCGTCCCTCACGCCCCCGTCACGCCGCGCTGCCCCCGCGTTCACACGCGTGAACTGTCCTGCCCCGCATGCCTTCCACGCTCCACCGCCCCGCCCCGGACGCCACCGGCGTCTCCCGCCGCACCCTGCTGGGGGTCGCCGGCCTCTCGGCCACCACCCTCGCCCTGGGTGTGGAGGCGCCCGCATCGGCCGGCGGCCCGCCGCCGCGCACCAACCCGTTCACCCTCGGCGTCGCGGCCGGCACTCCGGGGCCGGACTCGATGGTGCTGTGGACCCGACTGGCCACCGACCCGCTGGCCGCCGACGGGCACGGCGGCATGCCCTCCCACCCGGTGCCGGTGCACTGGGAGGTGGCGCGCGACGCGGACTTCACCCGCCGGGTGGCCCACGGCCACGCCCTGGCCCAGCCGGAGCTCGCCCACTCCGTGCACCCGCAGGTCACCGGCCTCGAGCCCGCCACCGAGTACCACTACCGCTTCCGCACCGGTCGCCACACCAGCCCCGCCGGCCGCTTCCGCACCCTGCCGGCGGCCGGTGCCGAGGTGGCCTCCTTCTCGCTGGGGGTCGCCTCCTGCCAGGCCTGGTACCACGGGCACTTCACCGCGTGGAAGCACCTGGCGGCCGAGGCCGACCTGGACCTCATCGTGTTCACCGGCGACTACATCTACGAGTACGGCATCCGCAGCGGCGACAACCTGTGGCGCCAGGGTGTGGAGCTGGGCCCGGAGCACGGCCAGGAGGTGCAGACCCTGGCCCAGTACCGCCTGCGCTACTCCCTGTTCAAGACCGACCCGCACCTGCAGGCCGCCCACGCCCGGGCCGCGATGGTGGCCACCTGGGACGACCACGAGGTGGAGAACAACTACGCGGGCAGCCAGTCGCAGTACGGCCTCAGCGAGGAGGACTTCCTGTTGCGCCGCGCGGTGGCCTACCGGGCGTACTACGAGAACCTGCCGCTGGGGCCGGCCGCCCTGCCCGAGGGGCCGCACAGCCGCATCCACCACTCCCTGGACGTCGGCCGCCTGGCGCGCCTCTCGGTGCTGGACACCCGCCAGTTCCGCGACCCGGTGCCGCAGGACGAGCAGCGCGTCGCCGACCCCGAGCGCAGCATCCTGGGTGCCGCGCAGGAGGCGTGGCTCACCGAGCGTCTGCGCACCTCCCCGGCGCAGTGGAACCTGCTGGCCGACGGCGTGGCGATGGTGCCGGTCACCGACGACCGGGTGGACCAGTGGGACGGCTTCCCGGCCGCCCGCCAGCGGCTGATGGACCAGCTGGCCCGGGTGAGCAACCCGGTGGTGCTCACCGGCGACATCCACCACCACGCCGCCGCCGAGCTGTGGGCCGACCCGACGGCACCCGCCCCTGAGGCCGAGCCGGTGGCCGTGGAGCTGATCTGCAGCTCCATCGCCTCCGACGGCGACGGCAAGCCCGGCGGCCACCCGGACTGGACCGCCCACCCGTACGTGCGCGCCATGGACGCCCGCCGCGGCTACGTGCACGTGACCCTCACCCCGCAGGAGATGCGCTCGCGCTTCGTGGTGGTGCCGTGGGTCGAGGCCGACGACACCGCCCCCGCCCGGACGGCCTTCGCCTTCCGCACCCCGGCCGGCTCGCGCCGCCTCCTGTCCTGAGCTGACCCGCCCTCTCGAGAGGACCCCCATGACCCACCACCCCCGCCCCGTGACCGGCCTGACCGCCACCGGCGCCCTGATGACGGTCCACCTCGCCTGGGAGCCGCGCGCCCACGGCCCCCTGGTGGACCACTACCGCGTGCACGCCGTGCCCGCCGGGCGCGCCGAGCGTGGACTGCGCCACCTCGGTGACGACACGCTGCTGGCCCGCACCGTCTACCCCCGCTGGGAGCACGGTGGGCGCTCGCCTGAGGGGGAGGAGTGGGTGTACGTGGTGGTCACGGTCGACGCCGCCGGCCGCTGGTCGCGTCCCTCCCGCCCCGAGCGCGCCC
Organism: Kytococcus schroeteri; assembly: GCF_002847825.1. GTDB lineage: Bacteria > Actinomycetota > Actinomycetes > Actinomycetales > Dermatophilaceae > Kytococcus > Kytococcus schroeteri. Next base: position 7,739 of record NZ_PKIZ01000006.1, read on the forward strand.
ACTCGCTGCCGTCGGTCACCACCGGGTGCCCGGTAGCCCAGGTGGGTGACTTCGACCGCCGCAGCCTGGAGCTGCGCCACGCCCCGGCGGGGTACAAGGCCATCGCCACCGAGCACCCGGACGGGCTCATCACCGTCGGCCCCGATGACGGACCCGCGCAGTGGCCCTACCTGCTGCCCGGGCCGGGCGACACGTGGGCCGGCTCGCGCGCCTACACCCTGCGCTGGACCGTGCGCGCCGACCGCCCGGTGTCCCGCCCCGCCGTGGCCCTGTGGGGCATCGACACCACGCGCCTGGGAGGCCGGCTCGAGGTGGCGTTGGGCACCTGGCAGCAGGCCACGGACCTGCCGCGAGGAGCCACCAAGGGGTCGCGTGAGGGCGACGCCACCCTGCCGGACACGCCGCTGCGCCCGGTGTCGTTGGAGTGGGAGCTGCCCTCGCCCCTGCCCGCCGGTGAGCACCTGCTGACGGCGACCCTCGCCGAGGGGGGATGGCTCGCCTGGGACGCCGCGGGCCTGTTCGACCTGGCCTGACCCTCCTCGCCCGGCCCCCACCCCCATCGGCCAGAATTCACGGGTGCTTCCCACCTCCGTTCCCGTCACCCGCCATTCGGTGGGCACGCGCGGCACCCTGCGCGCCGTGCTGCCCTGGGCCGCCTACGCGGCGTCGCTCTGGCTGGCCATGGGCGCGGCCTGGTGGTTCTTCCTCGTGCGCAAGGAGGACCCGGGGCTCGCCACGGCCTGGTTCACGGGGACCCTCAGCGCGCTGCTCGCCACGATGTGGGCCTTCCCGCACTCCGTGAAGAACCTGCACGTCCGTCCCGACACCACGGGGCTGTGGCTCGCCGGGGCGGGCCTGTCCGCGCTGATGGCCACCGCCTCGGTGGTGGGGCTCGTGGTGACCGCCGCGTGGGACGAGGTGACCGTGCCTGTCCTCGCGTGGGTGGCCTTGGTCGCCGGGCTGCTGGCCGAGTACACCTTGGCGGCGTCCACCGGCATGGCCCTGGGCGCCATGTGGCGCGTGGGCTGCGGCGGGGGACTGCTGGCCCTGGCGCTCGCCGCCGTGACCGGAGTGGGCGCGGCGGCGGGGGTCGGCGCGCTGCTGCTGGTGGTGGAACCCCCGTCCACGCCCCTGCCCTGGCCGATGATGGCGGTGGCGATGCCGCTGACCGTCCCCCTTGCCGCCGGGGCGCTCTGGCTCGCCGCCCACCTCGGGTCCCGCGGCTGACGCCCACACGCGCCGCGCGGCATCCTGCCGCTGAGCCAGCCCGCCGCTGAGCGGCGCCCGCCCTCGGTTCCCCGCCCCTCAGCCCGCGCTGCCCTCCCGGGCGGCCTCGGTCTCCTCGGCCAGGTGGTCGGCCAGGCGGTCCACCTCGTGCAGCATCACCGCCATGCTGCGCACCACCGCAGCGCGCAGCGGTCCGGCCTCCAGCTCGCCCTCGCGCCCGTAGAGGTGCTGCTCGGTGAGCTCGGCCCAGGCCTGCTGCAGCCGGGTCACCACGCACAGCTCCACCAGTGCTGGGCGGGCGCCCTCCACGTCCACCACGAGCAGGCAGGCCACGCCCCAGCAGCCGCCCTCCTCGCCGCGCTGCACGTCCACGCCCTCCAGGGGCAGGTCGAGCCCGCTGTGGTCGACCACCTCCACCAGGCGGATGCCGGGCGCCTGCGCCACCTCGTCGGCGATGCACCGCACCAGCAGGGTCTGGGCGCGGGTGGAGGTGCACACCACGGTGGCCGAGGTGAGGTCGGGCACCGCGTGCTCGACCTCCTCCACGGTGGTCGGCAGCGGGTGGCCCTGGGCGGCGCACTGCTCCAGCGCCCGCAGGGTGTCCTCCTCGGAACGCTGGCGCACCTCGCCCACGATCGCGCGCGCCGGCTCACCCGGCTGGAGGGTGACGCGGCAGTGGGTGCGCAGGGCGGAGTCGACGGTGGACAGCGCCGTGGCCCAGTCGTCCTGGCGTTCGGTGTGGGTCTGACGAACGAGGTCGCGGAGTGCGGTGTTCAAGGCAGACCTCCAGGGCGCGCCGTCGTGGGGGTGTCCGATGAGTGTGCACGCGTGTCACTGTTATTTCGCTGTCCTCACCCCATGAATACGGCGCGGCGGCACGGCCCTGGGCCGCGCCGCCGCGCCGTGCTGCGGTCCAGTGCCTCAGAAGGCGCCCACCGTGAGACCCATCACCACGGCCACCGCGGTGCCGATGAGGGGCCCCACCACGGTGACGGCGAAGATGTCCTTGTACGCCTCGCGGTGCGTCAGCCCGGTCACCAGCAGCATCGTGATGATGGCGCCGTTGTGCGGCATCGAGTCGAAGCTGGTGCTCGCCAGGGCCGCCACGCGGTGCAGCACCTCGGGGTCGATGCCCTGCGCCGCCCCCTGTGCGGCGAGCTGCTCGCCGAAGGTGCTCATGGTGATCTGCAGGCCGCCCGATGCCGAGCCGGTGACGCCCGAGATGCCCGCGGTGGAGACCGCCGCCGTCACCACCGGGTTGTCCGTGAGCCCGAAGATGCCGTCACGGATGACGGTGAACGCCGCCATGGAGGCGATGACCGCACCGAAACCCACCTCGCTGGCCGTGGTGAGCGTGGGCAGCACCGCCTGGCCGGCGCCCTCGGACACGTCGCCGGGGTAGTGCTTCATTCCGCCGGGGCGCAGCAGCACCACCACGAGGATGGCCACCACCATCGCCACCGTCACCGCCCAGATGCCGGCCACCGAGGCCAGCGTGACCGCGCCGTACTTCTCGTCGGCCAGGTAGGCGGTGTCCAGGCGGGGGATGACCAGGTAGGTCATGAGCGCCTGCACGGCCACCACCACGGCCACCGGCACCAGGCCCAGCAGTCCCGATGCCGTGGAGACGCGCCCGCGCTCGGCGGGGCGGTCGGTGCCGCCGGCCACGGTGACGCCGGCCTCGCGCTCGCGGATCGTGAGGTCCTCGAAGGACTCGCCGGCCGCCATGAGGGAACGCTGGCGGTACCGCAGCCAGGCCATGCCCAGGCCGAACACCAGGGCGCCGGTGAGCAGGCCCAGCACGGGCGCCGCGAAGGTGGTGGTGCCGAACACGGTGGTGGGGATGGTGTTGTGGATCTGCGGCGACCCCGGCAGGGCACCGAGCGCGAAGGTGACCACGCCCAGGGCGACGGCGGCCGGCATCAGGCGCCGGGGGATGCCCGCCTCGCGGAACAGCTGGGTGGCGATGGGGAAGATGGTGAACACCACCACCCACGCGCTCACGCCGCCGTAGGTGAGGGCGGCCGTGGTGAGCACCGTGATGAGCACTGCGTGCTGCGCGCCCAGCCGCTGCGAGGCCCAGGCGGCGAAGTCGCCGGCCAGGCCGGAGGTCTTCATGAGGTGCCCGAACACCGCACCGGTGAGGAACAGCGGGAAGTACGAGCCCAGGAACGTGGCCATGGCGGGCATGAACACCTGGGTGTACGTGCCCAGCAGGGGCGCACCGGCGAACAGCGTGGCCACCAGCGCCGCGACCGGGGCGGCCACCAGCACCGAGTGGCCGCGGTAGGCCAGCGTGATGAGCAGGGCGAGTGAGACGAGGATGCCGAGCAGGCCGAGGGACATGGCGCTCCTGTGGATCGGGGACGGGACGCGCACGCATTGTGACGCCCGTCACTCGATGCGGTGCGGCCGGGTAGCCGTCCACCCCCAGATAACGATTGTTCAACCATCGGCGCGCGGGGGTGTCGCCCCGCGCGACCTGTCGGTTGCATGGCGCCCATGAGTTCCCAGACCCGCTTCCCCGCCGTCCCCCGGGAGGACCCCACCCGCCCCCATGCCCAGGGCCCCCGCGCCACCCCCGCCCAGCTGGTGCGCAGCGTGCTGGCCAGCCTCGTCGGCATCGCGGCGTTCTTCGTGCCGTTCACCGTCAACGGCACCAACTCCATCGCCCTGGACCACATCGTCACCTGGTTCAAGGGCGCGGTGCCGCAGGCCGTCCCGTGGGTGCTGCTGGCCATGGTGGTGGCCGGTGCCGTGTGGCCCTTCGTGCAGGGCACCTGGCGGCGCAGCACCACCGACCTCGTCTTCAGCGCCGCCAAGGTCGTCGGTGCCGTGGTGGGCTGCCTCATCGTGTTCGACCGCATGCCGGCCTGGCTCGCCGACCCCGGCATGGGCCCCTTCCTGTGGGACAAGGTGGTGGTCTCCGTGGGGCTGCTCATCCCCGTGGGTGCCGTCTTCCTGGCGCTCCTGGTGGGCTACGGGCTCATGGAGTTCGTCGGCGTGCTCATGCAGCCGGTCATGCGCCCCGTGTTCCGCACCCCGGGCCGTTCCGCCATCGATGCCGTGGCCTCCTTCGTGGGCAGCTACTCACTGGGCCTGCTCATCACCGACCGCGTCTACAAGGAGGGCCGCTACTCGGCCCAGGAGGCCGCCATCATCGCCACCGGGTTCTCCACCGTCTCGGCCACGTTCATGGTGGTGGTGGCCAAGGCGCTGGACCTGATGGGGCACTGGTCCACCTACTTCTGGGGCTCCCTGGTCATCACCTTCGCGGTCACCGCCGTCACCGTGCACATCTGGCCGCTGCGCTCCATCCCCACCACCGGGTACCAGGGGCAGGAGGTGGAGCCCGAGGAGCGCCCCACCGGCTCCCGTCTGGCCGCCGCGTGGCGCGCCGCCGACGAGCAGGCCGCCACCGCGCCCTCGCTGGGCCGCAGCATCTGGGAGAACCTGCGCGACGGCCTGCTCATGGCCATGGCGATCCTGCCGTCGATCCTCTCGGTGGGCCTGGCCGGGTTGCTGCTGGCCGAGTACACGCCGCTGTTCGACTGGCTGGCCTACGTCTTCTACCCGATCACCGCGCTGCTGGGTCTGCCCGAGCCGATGCTGGCCGCCAAGGCGAGCGCGCTCGGCATCGCCGAGATGTTCCTGCCCGCGGCGCTGGTGGCCGACGCCTCGATGGTCACCCGGTTCACCGTGGCCGTGGTGTGCGTCAGCCAGATCATCTTCTTCTCCGCGGTGGTGCCGTGCATCCTCGCCACGGAGATCCCGCTGCGCATCCGCGACCTGGTGATCATCTGGTTCGAGCGCGTGGTGCTGACGCTGCTGTTCACCGTGCCGGTGGCGCACGTGGTGTTCTGACGAGGCCGCCCGATCCGAGGGAGGTCCGTATGTGGGTGCTGCTCGCGACGGTGCTGCTGCTGATCCTCGTCATGGGGGTGGCGCGAGCTGAAGCGGACGCGGCCGTGCCAGCCGCTCCCGTCATGGGTACCAGAGGCGGTGGCGCCCCGGCGTCAGTCCCAGCCGTGGCGCGGGGGCGCCGGCGCCTACCCCGCCAGGGTCCGCTCCATCTGCAGCTCAGGGCCCATCGCCTCGTAGGCCGTGACGCCGGTGGGCCGGAATCCCAGGCGCGCGTAGGCAGCTCGGGCCCGGGCGTTGTCCTCGTGCACCCACAGCGACAGCGCCCCCAACCCCCGCTCGCGTGCCCACTCGGCCGCCGCCTCCGTGAACCGGCCGAGCAGCCCCCGCCCGCGGTACGCCGGGTCGACGTACACGCCCAACAGCTGGCCGCGGTCGGACGGGATGGTGCCGCCCCCGAACTCCGGCTCGCCCGCCCGCTGGACGAGGCACACCAGCGAGGCGACCCACACCCCATCGGAGGTGGTGGCGACGAACTGCCGCCCGGTCGCCCCGGGGCCGTCACCCGACCACGCCAGCGCGTTCTCGCGCCACTGCTCGTCGGTGCGTGCGGCGGCCTCCGCGTAGCGCGTGTAGAAGGCGATCTCCGCGTCCGGGTCCTGCAGCGCGGTCAGTCGAAGGTCGCGCACCCGGCGCCATTCCTCGGCGCGGATGGGGCGCACAGTCAGGTCATCAACCATGCAGGGAGGCTGCCACAGGGCGGGGGCGAGGTGCGGGTCCGCGCACCGCCGTGCACCCCCTCACCTACCCTGCCCCCCATGCGCGCCGTGGTGATCGACGAGGTCGGGGCCCTGCCAACCGTCCGGGAGGTGCCCGAGCCGGCCTGCCCGCCCGGCGGCGTGGTGCTCGACGTCAGCGCGACCGGCGTGTGCCGCTCCGACTGGCACTCCTGGATGGGGCACGACCCGTTGCCCCTGCCGCACGTCCCCGGCCACGAGCTCGCCGGCACCATCCGCCAGGTCGGCGAGGGCGTCACCCGCTGGAGCGTGGGCGACCGCGTGACCACCCCCTTCGTGTGCGGATGCGGCGCCTGCCCCACCTGCGCAGCCGGCGAGAGCCAGGTCTGCCCGCAGCAGACGCAGCCCGGCTTCACCGGCTGGGGGTCCTGGGCCGAGCAGGTGGCCCTCCACGCCGCCGACCACAACCTCGTCGCCCTGCCCGACGCCCTCGATGACGTGCACGCCGCCGCCCTGGGCTGCCGCTTCGCCACCTCCTACCGCGCGCTGGTGACCCACGGCGGCGTCGGGCCCGGACAGTGGGTCGCCGTGCACGGGGCCGGTGGCGCGGGGTTGTCGGCGGTGCTGATCGCCCGTGCGCTGGGGGCCCGCGTGGTGGCCGTCGACATGGCGCCGACCGCGTTGGAGCGCGCCCGTGCCCTGGGCGCCGAGGGCACGCTGGACGCCCGCGGCCTGTCACCCGAGCAGGTCGGCGAGGCCGTGCACGACCTGACCGATGGGGGAGCGCACGTCTCGCTCGACGCCTTCGGCTCGCCGGCAGCCGCGCTGGCCTCGGTGCTCGGCCTGCGGCGCCGCGGACGCCACGTGCAGGTGGGGCTGCTGCTCGGCGAGGCCGCCCGGACCGCGCTGCCGATGGACCGCGTGGTCGCCTGGGAGCTGGCCGTCCACGGCACGCACGGCCTGGCGGCGCGCGACTACCCCGCGATGCTGGAGCTCGTCACCGGCTCCGGCGGGCGTCCCGGCATCGCGCTGGAGGGGTTGGTCGGGCGTGAGGTGGGCCTCGAGGACGCCCCCGCGGCGCTCGCGGAGCTGGGGGCGGCGCCCGGTGGTGGGATCACCGTCATCCGCCCCTGAGATGGCGGCGCGGTGGGCCGGGGCGGGGTGGCCCAGTCGTCCGGCCCGGCCCGCCTCAGCCGGCCAGGAAGCTGAACCGCACCGTTCGCACCGGGTTGTCCACGTTGAGGTCCACCAGGCAGACCGACTGCCAGGTGCCCAGCATCATGCGCCCGCCCACCACGGGCACGGTGGCGTGCGGCGGCACGATGGCGGGCATCACGTGCGAGCGGCCGTGCCCGGGGGTGCCGTGCGCGTGGCGCCAGCGGTCGTCGGCGGGGAGCAGGTCGGCCAGGGCGGCGAGCAGGTCGTCGTCGCTGCCGGCGCCGGTCTCCATCACGGCGATGCCGGCGGTGGCGTGGGGCACGAACAGCTGCAGCAGTCCGTCGCCCCGGCCGGCGACGAAGCCCTCGCAGTCGCGGGTGATGTCCAGCACCACGTCCTGGTCGCCGGTCCGGTACTCGCGGGTGGTGGTCTCCATGCCGTCATCGTAGTCCGAGGGTTCCATGGTGTAACCCGACGGGTGTACGGTGGAGTTATGGCGCTCAACATCAAGAACGAGCGGGTGCACGAGCTGGCACGGCAGGCCGCCCAGGTGCGTGGCACCACGCAGACCAGCGCGCTGGAGGCCGCCCTCGAGGAGTACCTCGCGCGGCACGGGGCCACCGAGGGGGCGGCGGAGGGGCGCTTCGAGCGGGCCACGGTGCTGGTGCAGCAGATCCGCAACGGTCTCTCCCTTGATGACGGGGAGTCGCTCAGCGCCGACCTCGCCGACCTCTACGACGAGCAGGGGCTTCCCCGATGATCGTGGACAGTTCGGCGGTGGTGGCGGTGCTGCAGGGTGAGGAGGGGAGCGAGGAGATCCTGCGCGTCCTGACCGAGGCGCCCTCGCTGGCCATGTCCACCGCCACGTACGTGGAGTGCGCCGTGGTGGTGGACCGCCGCGGGACGGCCGCGACGCGACGGCGACTGGACGAGCTGTTCGAGGTGCTCGGCATCGAGTTGGTGCCGCTCACCGTGGAGCACGCCCGGCTGGCGCGGGAGGCCCACCGTGACTTCGGGCGGGGCAGCGGGTCCGCCGCCCGCCTGAACCTGGGGGACTGCTACACCTACGCCCTGGCGGCCGAACGGGGCGAGCCGCTGCTGTTCGTGGGGGAGGACTTCACGCACACCGACCTCGAGTCCGCGCTGGGCTGACCGTCGTGGCGGGGCGTCGCCCGCGGCGGGCGTTCCGCGGCGGGTCACCGGCACGCCATCGGAGCGCCACCACCACGACACGGTGGGGCCACGCGCCCTGCGTACGGTCCGGCGCATGTGCCGTGAGAACACCTGCGCCGATGGCGCCACCCCTTCCCGCCGTGCCGTCATCCTGGGCAGCGGCACCGCCGGGCTCACCGGTGTCCTGACGGGTCTGGGTGGCCCCGCCGGGGCCACGCCCGCCGACGCCGCAGAGGCCCCCGAGCCCGTGGCCGCCCGCCGGTCCAGGCCCCAGCCCGTGGGCGACCAGCAGTTCACCCTGGCCGTCATGCCGGACACGCAGTACCTGTTCGACGACGACTCCATCCACCCTGAGCCGCTCGCCGCCTCGCTGCGCTACCTGCAGCGCGAGCGCCAGCGGCAGGGCATCGCCTTCCTGGCCCACCTGGGCGACCTCACCGAGAACGGCCTGCCCCACGAGGTGAACGCCTTCGACCGCGCGTGGAGGAGACTGCGCCACAGCGGCATCCCGTACTCGCTGCTGGCCGGCAACCACGACGTGGGCGGGGACACCACCGACGCTCGCGGCGCCACCCCCTACCTGGGCGCCTTCCGCCGCTCCACCCGCGAGCCCGGCGTGGTGGCCGTCAGCCCGGACGGCTACAGCACCGCCCACCGCTTCACCGCCGCCGGCCGCGACTGGATGGTGCTGGCCCTGGACTGGCGCCTCTCGGAGGCCGGCTTCGCCTGGGCCGATGCCGTGCTGCGCACCCACCGCCTGCCCACCATCCTCACCACGCACGACCTCGTGCAGGCCGATGCGGGAGACGGCGTGGCCGCCCCGTCGGAGTACGGCCAGCAGCTGTGGGACCGCCTGGTGCGCCGCCACGACCACGTGTTCCTCACGCTCAACGGTCACTTCTGGCCGTCTGGTCGCACCACGATGGTCAACGACGCCGGCCACGAGGTACACCTGCACCTGGCCAACTACCAGCAGCGCTACTACGGCGGAGCGGCCATGGTGCGGCTCTACCGCTTCGACCTGGCGCGCGGCGTCATCGACGTGGAGACCCTGGCGCCGTGGGTGACCGAGCGGGATCCCGGGCGGCGCAACGAGCTCATGGCCGAGGAGCTGGTGGTCACCGGCGATCTGGACCGCTTCACGGTGGAGATCGACTTCGACGCGCGCTTCGCGGATTTCGCGCCCGCCCCGGAGCTGCCCGGCCAGCCCGTCCGCGAGGCGTTGGTGCCCGGCACCGTGGCGTACTGGCGGTGGGAGGGGCGCGACGGGGACGTGCTGCGCCCCGGCCAGCGGGTGCGCGACCTCTCCGGCCACGGCAACCACCTCGAGGTGGTGGCCGCCGGCGCCCCGCTCCGGGTGATGGCCGACCACCACCCGGAGCAGCCGGGACGCACCAGCATCGCGATGGGTGGGGCGGCCAAGGCGGTGGGCGACCACCTGCGCACCGTGGCCGGGGCCCCGCTCAACGACGCCACCCTGGAGCGCGGGTACACGGTGGAGGCCTTCTTCCGGATGCCGGCCGAGTGGACCGGACGCGACGCCTGGACCGCCCTGCTGAGCCGCGAGGGCACGGCTGCCGAGGCCGGCAAGCACGGCGGCGACGCGGAGGAACCGGTGGTGACGCTGAGCCTCTCGGGGGAGCGGCAGCTGCAGTGGGTGGCCTACCCCACCTCGCAGGACACGGGCCTGACGAACTGGGGCCATGAGCTGCGCACGGACCGCTGGTGGCACGTGGCGGTGGTGAACAACGGCCGTCACACCACGATGTACGTGGAGGGCTGCCCCGTGGCGCGCAACCCGCTCACCCGCAACCGGGGCCTGGCCACGCTGGGGCGCCGGTGGCTGGTGGGTGCGTACACCTGGGACGGCGTGCTCGATGCGGTGACGCGCGCCCGGCTGGGTGACGTGCGCATCGTGGAGCGCGCGTTGCGGCCCGAGGAGTTCATGACGCGCACCTGAGGGCGGCAGGCGGGGCGGCCCGCCCGGTGCCCGTGGGCGTGACCTAACCTGTCGGCAGACTCCCCGGGGAAAGGTTGAGATGGCACCGCGAATCGTCCTGCGCACGGCATCGGCGGAGTTCACCGTCCCACCCTCACCGGAGGGCGCCGTCATCGGGCGCAGCATCGAGGCCGACGTGATGGTGCCGGACCTGGCCGTCTCCCGCCGGCACGCCCGCGTGGTGCTGTATGAGGGCGTCTGGTGGGTGCAGGACCTCGGCAGCACGGCCGGCACCTTCCTCGACGGGGCGCGGGTCGCGGACTCGGCGCCGGTGCACCCGGGGCAGCACATCGGGCTGGGCGAGGGGGGTCACACCGTGGCCGTGGAGGCCGCCGCCGAGCCCGCGCCGCAGCCCGAGCCGGAGCCGGAGCCTGCACCCGCCGAGCCCGCACCCGCCGAGCCGGCCCCGCCGGAGGCCACCCGCCTCCACCCCCTCGACGGCACCGGCCCCCTCCCGGGCGCACCGACTGCCACCATCACCACCCCCGACGACGCCACCGCCCGCACCGAGGGCAGCTGGCACCTGCAGCCCGGCCAGGTGCTCACCATCGGCCGCGAGCGCGACTGCGACATCCAGGTGGAGGACCTGCTCGTCAGCCGCCGCCACGTGCGTCTGGAGGCCCGGCCCGAGGGGTTCGCCGTCACCGACCTGGGCTCCAGCAACGGCACCTACCTGGAGGGCCAGCGCGTGGAGTCCGGCCTGCTCACCGAGGGGCAGCGCCTGGCCGTGGGCCACGCGACCTTCCGGGTGCGCGACGGCGCCCTGGTGATGGGCAGCGACCACGGCAACGTCTCCCTGACCGCCCACGGGCTCGGCGTGCGCCTCGGCTCGGGCAAGGTGCTGCTGCAGGGCGTGGACCTGGAGCTGCCGCGCTCGAGCCTGCTGGCCGTCATCGGCCCGTCGGGTGCGGGCAAGTCCACGCTGCTGGGCGCGCTCACCGGCTCCCGCCCGGCCACCGAGGGGGAGGTGCTCTACGACGGGCTGGACCTCTACGCCTCGTACGACCAGCTGCGCCACCGCATCGGGATCGTGCCGCAGGACGACATCGTGCACCGCCACCTCACCGTGCGTGCCGCCCTGGGCTACGCCGCCGAGCTGCGCTTCCCCGAGGACGTGGAGCCCGCCGCCCGGGCCGCCCGCGTGGCCGAGGTGATGGAGGCGCTCGCGCTGACACCCCACGCCGGCACCCGCATCGACCGGCTCTCCGGTGGGCAGCGCAAGCGGGTCTCGGTGGCCATGGAGCTGCTCACCGAGCCCTCCCTGCTGTTCCTCGACGAGCCGACCTCGGGCCTCGACCCGGGCCTGGACAAGCGCCTCATGACCACCTTCCGCGAGCTGGCCGACGGCGGGCGCACGGTGGCGGTCATCACCCACTCGGTGGCCAACCTGGACCTGTGCGACCGGGTGCTGCTGCTGGCCCCCGGCGGACGCGTGGCCTACTTCGGCCCGCCGGCCGGGCTGCTGCCGCACTTCGGGGCGGACAACCACGCCGACGTCTTCGAGCAGGTCTCCGCCGACCCCGAGGGCGTGGAGGCTGCCTTCGCCCGCACCCGTCCGCCGCAGCCGGCCCCGGCACGGCGCCCGGCGGGGGAGATCTCCGAGCCGGTGCGCCAGCAGTCGCCGATGCGGCAGTGGTCGGTGGTGGTCCGGCGCCAGCTGCGCGTCATGGCCGCCGACCCCGTGTACGTGGCCATGACCCTGGCGATGCCGGTGCTCGTGGGCCTGCTCTCCTGGCTCGTGCCGGGCGATGCGGGGTTCCGCGAGCCCAGCATGGAGGCCCGCCCCTCCTCCTCCCCGATGATGGTGCTGCTCATCGTGGCCGTGGGAGCGGCGTTCATGGGCGTGGCCGGCAGCATCCGCGACCTGGTGGCCGAGCGGCCGATCTTCAGCCGGGAGGCCGCGGTGGGTCTGCGCCCGTTGGCCTACATGGCGGCCAAGGTGTCGCTGCTCTCGGTGGTGGCGGTGCTGCAGGCCGGTATCCTCGTGGCCGTGACGCTGGCCCACACGGGGCGCCCGGAGTTCTCGTACTTCGGCCTGTCGTGGTGGGAGCTCACCCTGGCCATGGGCCTGTGCGCCGCGGCGTGCGTGGCGGTGGGGCTGTGCGTCTCGGCGGTGCTGCGCACGCTGGACCAGGTGATGCCCACCCTGGTGGTGGCGATGATGGTGATGCTCGTGCTCAGCGGCGGCCTGTTCCCGGTGGTGGACCGGGCCGGGCTGGAGCAGGCGGCGTGGCTCTCGCCCACCCGGTGGGGCTACGCGATGGCGGCCTCCTCGGTGGACCTGCAGACCCTGACCGCGCGCCGCAGCACCCAGGACCCGCTGTGGGACCACGAGCTGCCGGTGTACCTGCTCAGCGCGCTGGTGCTCTTGCTGCTGCACGCGGTGGCCTCGGTGATGGCCTGGCTGCTGGTGGAGCGCTCGACCCGCCGCTGAGGCCCGGCGGGACCCGGTAGGGCGGCGGGGCGGCCTCAGAGGTCGCGCTGCCACCACCCCACGTCGTGCGGCTCGCCGAACTTCCACCCCACGCGCCGGAAGGTGCCCACGTGCTCGAAGCCGAGGTGCTCGTGCAGGGCCACGCTGGCGGCGTTGGGCAGGGTGATGCCGGCGACGGCCAGTCGCAGCCCGCGGCCGGCCAGGTCGGTGAGCAGCCGCTCGCAGAGCAGGCGGCCGAGGCCCCGGCCGCGCGCGGCCTCGGCCAGGTAGACGCTCACCTCCGCGGTGGTGTCGTACGCGGCGCGCACCCGGTGGCGCCCGCCATAGGCGTAGCCGAGCACCTCGCTGCCCTCCTCGGCCACCAGCCAGGTGTGGTGCCGCAGCGCCCCCTCGATGCGGCGGGCCATCTCCGCGGCGTCGGGGGCCTCCAGCTCGAAGGTGATGGCGGTGTCGCGGACGGACGGGGCGTAGATGGCGGCGCAAGCGGCGGCATCGGCCGGGGTGGCCACGCGCAGGCGGGGTGCGGGGGAGGGCATACGGCATGGTGGCACACGGCCGGATCGGCCATGGGCTCCCCGGAGGGCGTCATGCACGGCCAGCTGGAGACCGATGGCGGCTACGTGCTCATGGCGGCCGACGGCACCCGCCCCGAGGACGAGGTGGTGCGCGGCGGCATGAACCTGGTGCTGTGGGGCTCCGACGAGGCCACCCTGCGCCGCCAGTTCGACGGCCTGGCCGAGGAGGCGCGGTGAACATGCCCATGGAGCAGCAGATGTGGGGCGACGTCCACGGCGACCTCACGGACACGTCCGGCATCAACTGGGGCGTGAACGTTGGCAGCTCTGAGCCGACCGTCTGAGCCGCGCGGAGCCGCCGCCGGGCTCATGGGGCGGCGTCCCGGGACGGCCGGGGACCCGGCCCCACCCGTCCCCGTCGGCCGCCTCGTCCGCCTGCGCCAGGGTGCTCTCCGCACGCGAAGCTGCCGTGCGGACGCGAAAGGTGCTCTCCGCGCGGGAAACAACCCGTGTGGGGAGCACCTTTCCCGTGCGCGGTGACCTTTCCCGTGCGCCGGCCCGCCCCGACGCGCGGCGGGAGCCGACCGCCTGAGCCGCACTGGCCGCCTCGCCCACCCCGCCCGCCTACGCTGGCGCCATGACCACCCCCGATGCCGTGACCGCCGCCCGCGAGGCGCGCGCCCGCTACCGCGCCGGCGAGGTGCGCCCCACCAGCGGCGTGGCCCCGGGCGTCACCCAGGCCAACCTCGTGGTGCTGCCGGCCGACTGGGCGTTCGACATGCTGCTGCTGGCCCACCGCAACCCGGCCCCGATGCCGCTCCTGGACGTCACCGACCCCGGCGACCCCACCATCTCGTGGGCCCGGGGCGCGGACCTGCGCACCGACCTGCCGGCCTACCGCATCTGGCGCGACGGGCAGGTCACCGACGAGGTGCCCGACGCCACCGCCCACTGGCGCGACGACGCGGTGGCCTTCCTCTTCGGCTGCTCGTTCGGCTTCGAGCACGCGCTGCAGGCCGCCGGGGTGCCGGTGCGGAACATCGACCAGGGGCGGAACGTGGCCATGTACCTCACCGACCGCCAGCTCACCCCGGCCGGCCGACTGCACGGCGAGCTCGTGGTCTCGATGCGGCCGATGCCGCTGCCGCTGGTGCCCACGGCCAGCACCACCAGCGCGAACGTTCCCCTGGCCCACGGCGCCCCGGTGCACGCCGGCGACCCGGCCGCCCTCGGCATCGCCGACCTGGCCCGCCCCGACTTCGGCGACCCCACCGACCTGGAGCCCGACGACGTGCCGGTCTTCTGGGCGTGCGGCGTCACCCCGCAGGCGGTGATCGAGGCCTCCCGCCCGCCGTGGGCGATCACGCACGCGCCGGGACACATGTTCGTTACCGACGTGCTCGACGGGCGCCGCTGAGCCCTCACGCGAACGGGCCGGGCAGGGAGTCCCCGCCCGGCCCGCCGCGTGCGGGGACGCCTCAGCCGAACACGGCCCGCAGCACCAGCACACCCCCGGCACCCACCACGGCCGCGGCCGGCACGGTGATGACCCACGCCAGGGCGATCGGCTTCATGAGGTTCCAGTTGGCCGCCCGGTTCACCAGACCCACGCCCAGCACGGCGCCGATGAGGATGTGCGTGGACGACACCGGCAGCCCCAGCAGCGAGGCGGTCATGACCACACCGGCGGCCGAGAGCTCGGCGGCGAACCCGCTGGCCGGGTGCATCTGCGTGAGGCCCGAGCCCACGGTGGTGATGACCTTGCGGCCGATGAACCACAGACCGGCCACCAGGGCCACGCCCGAGGCGAGCATCAGCGGGGCGGGCACGGCGGCCTCCTCGCCGATCTGCTCGGTCTTGAGCACGTCGAACACCGCCGCGAACGGTCCCACGGCGTTGGCGATGTCGTTGGAGCCGTGGCTGAAGGCGAACGCGCAGGCGGTGAACACCTGCATCCAGCTGAAGAGCACGAAGGTGGAACGGGCCAGCGACTGCTGCTTGAGGTTCTTGGCGAAGATGAACACGGCCACCCACACCGCCGCGCCCACCATGGCCAGCACGATGAGGTTGTCGGCCACCCCGTCGGTGAGGTGCAGGTTCTTGAGCCCCTTGAACAGCAGCATCGCGGTGATGACGATGGCGCCGAAGGCCGCCAGCAGCGGCACCCAGGTCTCCAGGGCCTTGTGGGCGGCCACGTCGTCGCGCTGGTCCTGGATGCGGTAGAGCTCCCGGTAGTAGTCGGTCTCCAGCTCGTCGCGGTCGAAGTCGCCGTCGGCGCTCACCACCACGGCGTCGCGGGCCATGGCGTTGGTGTACGAGATCTGCTGCAGCTCGCTGAGGCGCTCGAAGGCCTCCTTGTGGCGGGCGCGGTGCTCGATGCGCTCGGTCTTGATGCGGCGCAGGCGCTCGTCGGCGGCCTCGTTGTACTGCAGGATGCCCCGCTTGATGAGGCCGAACAGCAGGTAGGCGATGACGCCGCCCAGCAGCGGGGAGAGGAACCAGGAGATGACGATCTGGCCGATCTCGCCCCACTGCACCATCTCCCAGCCGCCCTCGCCGGTGACCAGGCCGAGGGTGACCGCCGCGCCGACGATGCCGCCGACGATGGAGTGCGTGGTGGAGACCGGCCAGCCCATCTGGGTGGCCACGAGCAGCCACACGGCCGCCCCGAGGAGCGCCGACATCATGATGAAGGCGAAGTCCATGGGCGCCAGGGCCATGCCGTCCAGGTCCACGATGCCGGAGCGCACCGTCTCGGTGACCTCACCACCGGCCAGGACCGCGCCGCCCACCTCGAACACGGCGGCCACCATGAGGGCCTGCTTCATGCTCAGCGTGCCGGCACCCACCGAGGTGCCGAACGAGTTGGCCACGTCGTTGCCGCCGATGTTGAAGGCCATGAACAGGCCGAAGAGGATCGTCACCACGAGCACCGCGTGGTGGGAGTCGATCTGCCCGGTGGCCCAGCTGGTGAAGGTGATGAGCGTGCCCACCAGCATCACGGCGAACAGCAGGTGCCACCAGAGGTCGCGGCCGCCGTCGCCGTGGCGGCCGGCGTCGGTGGTGGGTGGGGACTCGGGTGCGGAGGTGGCCACGGGAACTCCTGTGCGACGGGAGGGGACAAGACGTGGGCACAGCGTGCCCCACCTCGGCGACGCGCGGGTTTCCTGTGGGTGAACAGGGGGAGGCCGACAGCACCGGGAGGTGAGGGCCCGGCGGGGAACCACCCCGTCTGTGCGGTGGGTGGCCGGTGTCGGCCGTCAACAACGCGTCAAGAGGGCATCAGGCCCACGTCAACGCCCCGCACCACCCCGGTGTCCGCGAGGTCCGATGGGGGACATGTTCGAAGATCTCATCGCGCTGGGTGCCGGGATCGCGACCCTGGCCTACATCGTCCACATGTTCGTGACGGACCGTTACTGAGGTGGTGCCGTGAACATCCTCGTGCACTCCCTGCTGGGGCTGGCCGTCGTCGCCGCCCTCCTCGTCGTTCCCGCCCACCTGCTCGGTGGCTGGCTCCACCGGGTCCTCACCGACGAGCACGACTGGGCCGTCGAACGCCTCACCTACCGACTGGTGGGCGTCGACCCCCGCGCCGAGCAGCCGTGGCGGGCCTACCTGGCCGCGGTGCTCGCCTTCGCGGTCGCGTCCGTGCTGCTCCTCTGGGGACTCATCCTGGTGCAGGGCCACCTGCCCTACGGGCTGGGCCGCTCCATGGACTGGCACACCGCCCTCAACACGGCCGTCAGCTTCACCACCAACACCAACTGGCAGTCGTACTCCGGTGAGGACGGAGCGGGCTACCTGGTGCAGGCGGCGGGCCTGACGGTGCAGAACTTCGTCTCGGCCGCCACCGGCATCGCCGTGGCGGGCGCACTGCTGCGTGCCCTGGCCCGCAGCGGTGCGGACACCGTGGGCAACTTCTGGGTGGATCTCACCCGCACCGTCTTCCGTGTGCTGCTGCCGGTGGCCACCCTGGGTGCGCTGCTCCTGCTGCTCGGCGGTGTGGTCCAGACCCTGCAGGCACCCTCCGAGGTGACCACCCTTTCCGGGGGCACGCAGGTGCTCCAGGGCGGACTGGTGGCCTCGCAGGAGGCCATCAAGGAGGTCGGCACCAACGGCGGTGGCTTCTTCAACGCCAACTCGGCACACCCCCTGGAGAACCCCACCCCGTGGACCAACGTGCTGGAGATCTGCCTCATCCTGGTCATCCCGTTCGCCCTGACCCGCACCTTCGGCCTGATGGTGGGTGACGCCCGTCACGGTGCCCTGCTGGCCACCGTGATGGGGGCCCTGCTCACCTGCTCGGTGGTGGTCATCGGCTGGGCCGAGATGGTCTCCGCCCGGGGGACGGCCGGCGGCATGGAGGGCAAGGAGGTGCGCTTCGGCGTGCCGTGGTCGGTGGTCTTCGGAGCTGCCACCACCGGAACCTCCACCGGTGCGGTCAACTCGATGCACGATTCCTACAGCGCCGTCGGTGGCGGCATGTTGATGCTCAACATGCTGCTCGGCGAGCTGTCGCCCGGCGGTGTGGGCTCGGGCCTGTACGGCATGCTCGTGATGCTGGTGGTGGCGGTCTTCCTCTCTGGCCTGATGGTGGGACGCACCCCGGAGCTGCTCGGCAAGTCCATCGGGCAGAAGGAGATCACCTGGGCCGCTCTCAGCGTGCTCGTGGTGCCCACCCTGGTGCTCGGGTGCTCCGCCGTGGCGGTGCTCGTGCCCGGCACCGGGGCGGCGCTGAACAACTCCGGACCGCACGGTCTCAGCGAGGTGCTCTACGCCTATGCCTCGGCAGCCAACAACAACGGGTCCGCGTTCGCGGGCCTGACGGCCTCCGACGAGTGGTTCACACTCAGCCTGGCCTTCTGCATGCTGCTGGGTCGCTTCGCGACCATCGCCGTGGTGCTGGGACTGGCAGGGGCCCTGGCCGCCCGCACCCGCCGCCCGGCCACGCGCGGCACCCTCCCGACGGCCACACCCACCTTCGCGGTGCTGCTGCTCGCCGTCACCCTCCTGGTCGCCGGCCTCACCTACCTGCCGGCGCTCGCCCTCGGACCCATCGGAGAGGCCCTCTCATGAGCACCACCCCGTCCAGCTCGTCCCTGTCCCGCACCGCCCTCGACGCGCTGCCCCAGGCGTTCCGCAAGCTCGACCCGCGCCACGTCATCGACCAGCCGGTGCTGTTCGTCGTGCTCATCGGCTCGGGTCTGACCACCCTGTACACGGTGCTGGACCCCACCGTGTTCAGCATCGGCACCACGCTGTGGCTCTGGGCCACCCTGCTCTTCGCCAACCTGGCCGAGGCCGTGGCCGAGGGTCGTGGACGTGCCCAGGCCGACTCCCTGCGCGCCGCCCAGACCGACCGCACGGCCCTGCGCCTGCTGCCTGACGGCAGCACCGAGGAGGTGCCCGCCCAACAGGTGGGTGTGGGCGACCTCGTGGTGGTGACCGCCGGGCAGGTCATCCCCTGCGACGGTGACGTCCACGAGGGGGTGGCTACCGTGGACGAGTCGGCCATCACCGGTGAGTCGGCCCCGGTGATCCGCGAGTCCGGTGGGGACCGCTGCGCGGTGACCGGCGGCACGACGGTGGTCTCCGACGGCATCGTGGTGCGCGTGACGAGCGCGCCCGGCGCCGGCTTCATCGACCGGATGATCTCCCTGGTGGAGGGGGCCGACCGTCAGCGCACCCCCAACGAGAAGGCCCTCTCGGTGCTGCTGGTGGTGCTCACCATCCTGTTCCTGCTGACGGTCATGGCCCTGCAACCCCTGGCCGTGCACAGCGGGAGCCGGGTGGAGCCGGTGATGCTCGTGGCCCTGCTGGTGTGCCTCATCCCCACCACCATCGGGGCGCTGCTCTCGGCCATCGGCATCGCCGGCATGGACCGCCTCGTGCAGCGCCGCGTGGTGGCGACCTCCGGCCGGGCCGTGGAGGCCGCCGGTGACGTGGACACGCTGCTGCTGGACAAGACCGGCACCATCACCCACGGCAACCGCCGGGCCGATGCCGTGCACCCCGCAGCCGGTGTGGAGGAGGCCGAGGCCGTCGCAGCGGCCCGCACCTCCTCGCTCTGGGACGAGACGCCGGAGGGGCGGTCCATCGTGGAGTGGGCCGCCGACCGCGCCGCCCCCGGGAGCGCACGTCCGACCGTGGAGGAGCTGGCCGCCGCCGGTGCCGAACCGGTGCCGTTCACCGCCCAGACCCGCATGAGCGGCGTGGACCTGCCCGACGGGACCCGCCTGCGCAAGGGGGCCGCCAGCGCCGTGGGCGCCTGGGTGCGGGAGGCCGGTGGCACCGTGGGCGACGCCCTGGGGGCGATCGTGGACGAGGTCTCCCAGCAGGGTTCGACCCCGCTGGTGGTGGCCGAGCAGCGTCCCGGCCGCCCGGCCCGCGTGCTGGGTGTGGTGGCGCTCAAGGACGTGGTCAAGGACGGCATGCGCGAGCGCTTCGAGGAGCTGCGCGCCATGGGCATCCGCACCGTCATGGTCACCGGTGACAACGTGCTCACCGCCCGCGCCATCGCCGCCGAGGCCGGTGTGGACGACGTGCTGGCCGAGGCCACGCCGGAGGACAAGATGCGCCTCATCCGGGCCGAGCAGTCCGGCGGCCGGCTGGTGGCGATGGCGGGTGACGGCACCAACGACGCCCCCGCCCTGGCCCAGGCCGACGTGGGAGTGGCCATGAACACCGGCACCCAGGCCGCCAAGGAGGCGGCCAACATGGTGGACCTCGACTCGGACCCCACCAAGCTGATCGACGTGGTGCGCGTGGGCAAGGAGCTGCTGGTGACCCGCGGGGCCCTGACCACCTTCTCGGTGGCCAACGACGTGGCCAAGTACTTCGCCGTCATCCCCGCCCTGTTCGCCGGCGTCCTGCCGGGGCTCGGGCGCCTGGACGTGATGCACCTGGCCAGCCCCCAGTCGGCGATGCTCTCGGCGGTGGTGTTCAACGCCCTGATCATCGTGGCGCTCATCCCGCTGGCCATGCGGGGCGTCCACGCCCGGGCCGCGTCCGCCGGTGCACTGCTGCGCCGCAACCTCCTGGTCTACGGCGTCGGTGGCCTGGTGGCCCCCTTCGTCGGGATCAAGCTGATCGACCTGGTCGTCTCCCAGATTCCCGGAATGGTGTGATGAACGTGAACTCCTCCCTGACCCGTCCCCTGCTCGCCGCCGTGCGGATGCTGCTGGTCATGACCGTGGTGCTCGGCGTGCTCTACCCGGCCGCCGTGCTGCTGGCCGGACGTGCCCTGCCGGCCCGGGCCGACGGCTCGGTGGTGCACCACGACGGCCGTGCCGTGGGCTCGGCGCTGTTCTCGCAGGAGACCACCGACCCGCGGTGGTTCCACCCCCGCCCCTCGGCCACCGACCACGACGGTGCCTCCAGCGGCGGCAGCAACCTGGGCACCCGCGAGCCCGCCCAGCTGGAGGTCGTCCGGGAGCGCCTGGCCGCCGTGAGGCAGGAGAACCCCGATGCCGCCGGGCCGGTCCCGCCCGACGCGGTCACCGCATCGGGGTCCGGGCTGGACCCCCACATCAGCCCCGAGTACGCCGAGTACCAGCTGCCGCGCGTGGCCGCCGCCAACGACCTCCCCGTCGAGCAGGTGCGTGCGCTGGTGGAGGAGCACACCGACGGCCCCTCGCTGGGGTTCGTCGGGGCGCCCCGGGTGAACGTCCTGCTGCTCAACCTGGCCCTGGCCGACGCCGTCGGGACGGACCGGTGACAATCACGCCATGAGCCAGGGACGACTCCGCATCCGACTCGGCGCCGCCCCCGGCGTGGGCAAGACCTGCGCGATGCTGGACGAGGGGCACGCCCTCGCGGCCGACGGGGTGGACGTGGTCATCGGGTACCTCGAGGACCACGACCGCCCCGCCACCCGGCGGCGCGCCGAGGGGCTGGAGGTGGTGCCCCGCCGCCGCACCGTGCACCGCGGGGTGGCCGTGGAGGAGATGGACCTGCAGGCCGTGCTGGACCGTCGACCCGAGGTGGCGCTGGTGGACGAGCTGGCTCACACCAACGCGCCCGGCTCGGAGAACGCCAAGCGCTGGCAGGACGTGCGCGCCCTGCTGGAGGCCGGCATCGACGTGATCTCCACGGTGAACATCCAGCACCTGGAGTCGCTCAACGACACGGTCACCGCCATCACCGGGGTGGTGCAGCGCGAGACCGTTCCCGACGCCCAGGTGCGCGCCGCCGACCGGGTGGAGCTCGTGGACCTCTCGCCGGAGGCCCTGCGGGCACGTCTCACCGACGGTCTGGTCTACCGGCCCGAGCGGGTGGACTCCGCGCTGCAGAACTACTTCCGGCCCGGGAACCTGGCCGCCCTGCGCGAGCTGGCCCTGCTGTGGCTCGCCGACCGGGTCAACGAGGGCCTGGCCGCCTACCGGATCGAGCACGGCATCGACGGCACCTGGCCCACCCGCGACCGGGTGGTGGTGGCCGTCTCGGGGGGACGCGAGGGCAGCACGCTGCTGCGTCGCGGCGCCCGCATCGCCGGGCGGTCGGCCGGAGGGGCCTTCCACGCCGTGCACGTGGCCCCCATGGACGGACTCACCGTCTCCTCGCCGGGCGCGGTGGCCGGGCTGCGACAGCTCACCGAGGAGCTCGGGGGCACCTTCCACACCGTCACCGGGCGCGACCCGGCCGAGGGCGTGCTGGAGTTCGCCCGCGGCGTGAACGCCGCCCAGGTGGTGGTGGGGTCCAGCCGGCGGCCGTGGTGGCGCCGTGCCGTGGACGCCGGCACGAGCGAGAAGATCATCCGGGACTCCGGTGAGATCGACGTGCACGTGGTGACCCATGCGTTGGCCGGCCGCGGTGGGCTCTCCCGCCCGGTGGCGGACCTCCCGGCCGAGCAGGTGCGCTGGGGATGGGTGCTGGCGGTGCTGCTGCCGCTGCTGCTCACGCCGCCGATGACCTTGCTGCCCTCCGGCGGGGCGCTGCCCCTCATCGTGCAGGTCTACCTCCTGGTGACCGTGGTGGTGGCCCTGGCCGGCGGACTCTGGCCGGCCGTGGCCTCGGCGGTGATCTGCTCGGCCCTGCTCAACTGGTACTTCACCCCGCCGGTGCACGAGTGGACCATCTCCGACCCGCAGAACGTGGCCGCCATCGTGGTGTACGTGCTCATCGCGGGGCTCGTGGCAGGGGTGGTCCATGCGCGGGCGAGGCGGGCCCAGGCAGCCGTGCGGGCCCAGCAGGTCTCGCACTCGTTGGCGGCCCTGGCGCCCACCGTGCTGGGCAGTGCCGACCCGATGGGGACCCTCCTGCGCCAGGCCGTGGAGCTGCTGGGCCTGCGCCGGGTGTCCCTGGTGCGCCTCGAGGAGGGGAGCCCGCCGGTGGTCGAGGCGTCGGCGGACGCCACGGACGGACCTGCCGACACCGCATCGGAGCCGCCAGCAGGCACTGCGGAGGGTGCCGAGACCCTGCGGGAACCGGTGGGGGACGGCCACCAGCTGGTGCTGGTCACCGACCGACCGCTGGAGGCCATGCAGCGGCGCGTGGTTTCCGCCCTGGCCGTGCACGCCGAGGCCGTGGTGCAGCGCCGCGCCCTGGAGGCGGAGGCGCGTACCGCCGACGAGCTGGCCCGCGACAACCGGGCCCGCCGGGCGCTGCTCTCGGCCGTCTCCCACGACCTGCGGACCCCGCTGGCCGCCATCAAGGCGTCCATCGGGTCGTTGCGCAGCACCGAGGTCGACTTCGCTCCGGAGGATCGCGAGGAGCTGCAGGAGATCATCGAGCACTCCTCGGACCGCCTCGAGGCCCTGGTGGACAACCTGCTGGACATGTCGCGCCTGCAGTTCGGGGCCGTGGTGGCCACACTGCGTCCTGTGGACCTGGCCGAGACGGTGCACAGCGCCCTGGAGGGGGAGGAGGGTGCCACTGCGGTCGAGTGCGACTTCGACCCCGCCGCCCGGGTGGTGCTGGCCGACCCCGGTCTGTTGGAAAGGGTGCTGGGCAACCTGCTGGAGAACGCCCTGCGCCACCAGCCCGCCGGGGAACCGGTGCGGCTTCGCTCCCGCCGGGTGGAGGGAGACGACGCGGATCCCTCGGGCGCCTCCGTGGTGCTCGAGCTGGCGGACACCGGGGTGGGCGTGGCCGCCGACCAGCGGGCGCGCATGTTTGAGCCGTTCCAACGGTTGGGTGACGTGCCGGCCGGCAACGGCGTGGGGCTGGGTCTGGCGGTGGCCAGGGGCCTGGTCACGGAGATGGGTGGCACCCTGGAGGCCGCGCCCACTCCCGGCGGCGGGCTGACGATGCTGGTGACCCTGCCCGCACCGGATCCCGGGGTCGACCACTCGTCACCGGGCGCGCCCTGCGCCGTGGCCGGTGCGTCCCCTGCTGCCGAGGTCCCCGAGGAGGGCGACGCATGACCCCCCGCATCCTGGTAGTGGACGACGAGGACGCCATCCGCCGCACCCTGCGCATCAACCTCCGTGCCCGCGGTTACGAGGTGGAGGCCGTGGGCTGTGGCCGTGACGCGCTGGACTCCGTGGAGCAGGACGCACCCGACCTGGTGGTGCTCGACCTGGGGCTGCCGGACATCGACGGTGTGGAGGTGCTGCGGAGGATCCGCCGCACGAGCCGGGTGCCGGTGGTGGTGCTCTCGGCCCGGCGGGCCTCCGACGACAAGGTCGAGGCGCTGGACGAGGGCGCCGACGACTTCGTGACGAAGCCGTTCGGCTCCGATGAGTTCATGGCCCGGGTACGGGCTGCCCTACGCCGCGGAGAGTCGGTGACCAACGCGGCCACACCGCCCTTCGTGACCGCCCACTTCGTGCTCGACTTCGCCACGGCATCGTGCGAGGTGGCCGGCCAGCCGGTGCACCTGACCCCCACCGAGTGGCGTTTCCTGGAGGAGCTCGCCCGCCACGACGGGCGTCTCGTGCCCCATGCGGACCTGCTGCGGTCCGTGTGGGGACCGGGCTACGGGCGCGAGTCCAACTACCTGCGCGTCTACGCCAACCAGGTGCGCCGCAAGCTGGAGCCGGACCCCACCGCACCGCGCCACCTGCTCACCGAACCCGGGATGGGCTACCGCCTGGTCCGGTGAGGGGTGTCGGTGGGAGCGGGCCACGTCGTACGGCACGCGACGACCGGGCCCTGTGGACGGCAGCGACGCACCGCTGGTGCGGTGGTGTGTACTGGGGCGCCGTCGCACGAGGAGAACCATGAGCACGCCGCCGACCCCCGGGGCACCCGACTGGGAGAGCCGCACCACCGACCCGCAGCGCATCCAGACCGGCCCCGTGGACGGGAGCCACCCGATGGCGGACGCCGCCCCGTCCGCGCCGCGGTCCTCCGGTGGGCGTGGCTCGTCCGGTGGGCCGGACCGCACCACCCTCGGCTGCCTGCTGGGCGGCGGGCTGGTGGCCCTGCTGCTGGTGGTGGCCGGCTTCTGGCTGTTCGGAGGCCTGGACGAGGACCGGCCGCAGGAGACCGACCCCACGGGCGGCCCCGCGATGCCGTCGGCCCCGGCCGTGCCGAGCGTGGCCCTGCCGTCGGTGCCCACGGGCCCGGCCGCCGAGTCGCCGGAGGCGGTCGGCTTCGGGGAGGGTGCGACCGTGCACGGGGTGGAGGTGGTGGTGGGCGAGCCGCAGTCGTTCACCCCGAGCGAGACCGCCGCCGGCTTCTCGCCCGACGCGCATCCGGTGGTGCAGGAGGTGACGGTCACCAACCACGGGGAGAAGCCCTTCGAGGTCTCGTTCCTGACCTTCCGGGCCACCGCCGGCGGCGAGGACGTGCGTCGCGGGTTCGACTTCGGCCAGGACCTCGGCCAGCCGTCGGGCGCGGTGGAGCCCGGCGGGTCCACCACCTTCCGCATAGGCTGGTCGGTGGAGGACACCGAGGACCTGACGGTCACCGGCTCGGTGGTGACCCCCGACGGGGGCCGCGGCACCTCCACCTGGGAGAGGTGACCGTCCCACCCACCGCGGGTCGTGGACCCACGGACCGGAATGGGCCCGTGGTCGCCCGTCCGACCGCGTGGCGTCAGGTGTACTGGGAGCAATCGCACGAGGGAGAAGACCATGACCACACCGCCTCCGCCCCCCGGCTCGCCCGACTGGGAGGACCGCCCGACCGAGCCCCACCGCATCCAGCCCGGCCCCGCCGGTGGCGGTGGGTCGCCCCGTCCCTACGACCAGCCCACCCCGCCGGTGTACGGGGGGCAGCAGTCGTCGCCCTACGA
The DNA here is from genome assembly GCF_002847825.1 of Kytococcus schroeteri. GTDB lineage: Bacteria > Actinomycetota > Actinomycetes > Actinomycetales > Dermatophilaceae > Kytococcus > Kytococcus schroeteri. Next base: position 33,027 of record NZ_PKIZ01000006.1, read on the forward strand.
CCAGCCGGTCCAGGACGCCTACGGGCAGTACGGCGCCACCCCGGCCCGGGAACAGCCCGCGTACCCCGCCCACCCGATGACGGGCCACGGGGGCTCGGGCGGGCGCTCCGGGGGCGGGCACGACCGCACCGCCATCGGGTGCCTGGTGGGTGCTGGCCTGCTGGTATTGGCCGTGCTGGCAGCGCTGTTCTTCGTCCTCGGCGGGTTCGGGGGTGACTCCGAGGACGACCAGAGCACGGGGGACGAGACGTCGGTGGAGCAGACCAACCCGGCGGAGGACCCGACCACCCCGGACGAGACCACCCCGGACGAGACGACCCCGGCGGAGGACCCGACCACCCCGGACGAGACGACCCCGGCGGAGGACCCGACCACCCCGGACGAGGACGCCGCCGCGGTGGCCTTCGGGGACGCAGCCAGCGCCGGTGACGTGGAGATCACCGTGGGCCGGCCCGAGCCGTTCCAGCCCGCCGAGGGCGCGGCCGGTGCCCAGAAGACCTCCGAGGCGGTGGTCCACGAGGTGACCGTCACCAACCGCGGGGACGCGCCGCTGGGCATCGGTTCGTACTACCTCCTGGCCCAGTCCGGCGGCCAGGACGCCGAACGCATCTTCGACTACACGCAGGAGATCCGCCTGCCGAGCGACCCCGTGCCGCCGGGGGAGTCGCAGACCTACCGGGTGGCCTGGGGCGTGCAGGACGCCGGCGACCTCGCGGTGACCGCAAGCGTCAGGGGCAGCGGTTCCGAGATGCCCACCAAGCTCACCTGGAGCAACTGACACCGGGCACCTCGGACCCGCGACGGGGCCGGGTGGGGACTGATCCCCACCCGGCCCCGTCGTCGTGCTCAGCGGAAGCGCGCCGCGGCGTCGTACGGTCCGCGGGCGCCGGGTCGGCCGACCGTCAGGTACAGCCCGTCCGCGCGCTCCATGGCCTCCCGGGCGCCGGCCTCGTCGCCGGCCTCGGCGCGCAGCTCGCCGAGGATGCGCAGGGCGTGCGCCAGGCAGCCGGAGTCCTCGATCTGGTCGAACAACGCCACGCTGCGCTCCGCCTCGGACACCGCACGCGGCATCCGTCCCAGCCGGGCCAGGGTGCGGGCGCGGCCCCGCAGGGCCAGCCCGAGGCGGTGCGGGTCGTCGGCCCGGGTGGCGTCGCTCACCGCGAGGTCGTAGAGCTCCAGCGCCTCCTCGGGGCGGTCGTCGCCCAGCACCAGACCCGCCCGGGCCGAGCGCGCGGAGGCCCGGATGCGCAGCACCCCGCACCGCCCGGCCTCCCGGGCGTGGGCGTGCGCCTCGGCCCGGCGGTGCGTCTCGCGGGTGGCGGTGAGCAGGTTGAGGTGGGTCAGCGCGATGCCGCGCTCGTCGCCCGCCGCCTCGAAGGCGTCCAGCGCCTCCAGCAGGCGCTCCTCGGCCTGCTCGTAGCGCTGCCGGTACAGGTCGAACTGCGCCAGGCCCCGCTGCAGGCGGGCGCGGGTGACGGCGTCCACGGGCATCCCCAGCAGGTCGGGATCGTCCTCGGGACGGTCGGGGGCGCTGCCGGTGGCCGCCCCGGCGGCCTCCACCGCGGCCAGGGCGGTTCCTGCGGTGGCGCGCCACTCCTCGTGGAGCCACTCGTAGTCGAAGAAGGTCATGAGGCTGCAGGCCAGCCCCGCCGCCAGCCCGGGCAGGTCGTGCTCGGCGGCCACCTGCACGGCCGCGGCGGCGGGACGACGCTCGGTGTGCAACCACGCCCGGGCCGTTCCCAGGGCCCGCTGCGTGCCGCGGTCCAGCGGGGTCGCCGGCTCCGGCGGGGTGATCTCGGGCGCCACCAGGTCGAGGTCGTACAAGGCCGGCGGCAGCGCGTGCCGGGCGCGCTCCACCAGAGTCCACCAGGTGGCCACGAGGCGACCTGCTGCGGCCCGCACGGCCTCGGCGCCCAGGGCGTCGGCGTGCCCCTGTGCCACGGCCCGGGTAAGGGTGGGGACGCGGTAGCGGGGCTGTCCCAGGGCGTCCACGCCCTCCTCGAGCAGCAGGTGGGCGTCCACGAGGGCGTCCACCTGGTCGAACCAGTCGTCCCGGCCGGTGAGGGCCCCCACCACCCAGCCCGGGAAGGGGTCCTCCCCGGCCAGCGGCAGCAGGGCGAAGGCCTCCCGGGCGGCCGCGCCCAGGCCCTGCACCACGTTCTCCACGCCGGCGCCCAGGTCGAAGCCGTGCTCGGCCAGCTCCGGCAGCGACTGCCCGGGGGTCAGGAGCCGGTCCAGCAGCACCTCCAGGCTCCACGACGGCCGGGTACGCAGCCGACCGGCCACGAGGTTGAGGGCCAGCGGGCTGTGGCCGCAGGCGCGGGCCACCGCCGCGGCCGCCGCCTCGTGGCCCTCCGTGCGCTCCGAGCCCAGCGCCGCGTGCAGCAGCTGCACGGACTCCTCAGGGTCCAGCGGCGGGACCGGCAGGCAGGTCACCCCGGGCGACGGCGGCACCGGGTGGGTCGTGGTGGCCAGCACGGTCACCGGCCCCACGGGCAGCACCCGGTGCAGCTGGTCGGCGTCGATCAGGTCGTCCAGCACCACCAGCACACGTCGCGTCGAGAGCTCCTCGGCCAGGGCGCGACGTCGCTGCTCGTGCTCCGCCATCCCCGACCGGGTCGGCACGCCCAGCTGGGAGAGCAACTCCTCCACGACCTGCTCGGTCGAGAGGGTCTGCCCCGGGCCGTGCACCGGGACGTGCAGCACCCCATCGGGGAAGTGGGGGGCCACCTCGTGCGCCACCTGCAGCGCCAGTGCGGTCTTGCCGATGCCGGCCGGGCCGTGCACGACCACCACGCGCCGCACCATCGGCCCCAGCAGGGCGGCCGAGACCTGCTGCTGCAGCTCCTCCCGCCCCACGAAGCCCACCGGCGCCGGGGGCAGGTGCCCGGCCGCCACCGGGCGGGTGGGCGGTTGCGCGGGCTGCTCCTCGCCGCGCAGCACCGCGGTGTGCAGCGCACGCAGCGGTTCGGAGGGTTCCACGCCCAGCGTCCTGCGCAGGAAGGTCCGCGCCCGGCCGTAGGTGTCCACGGCCTCGGAGCTCTTGCCCGCCGTCACCTGCGCGCGCATCAGGGCCGCCCACGCGCTCTCCCGCAGGGGGTGCAGCTCCACCACCTGCTGCAGCTCGGCCACTGCCTGGGCGGGGTCGGTGCGGGCGGTGAGCAGCCAGTGCTCCTCGCACAGGTCCAGGTGGGCGCTGCGCAGGCGGGCGGCCAGGGCGCTCGCCCGGTTGCCGGGCACGGCATCGGGGAAGGGGTCGTCGCGCCACAGGTCCATGGCCGTGGAGAACTGGGCGTGGGCCTCCTCGGGGCGCTGGGCGGCCAAGGCCTCCCGGCCCAGGCGGACGGCCTCGCGGTAGCGGTGCAGGTCCAGGCCCACCTCGTCGGCCAGGCGGTAGCCGCGCGCCACCGTGAGCACCACCTTGCCCTCGCTCTCGGGCACGGCCCGGCGGATGCGGCCGATGCACCCCTGCACCTGGTTGGCCGCGGTGCGCGGGGGACCGTCTGGCCAGAGCGCCTCGATGATCTCGGTGGCGGAGACGTTGCGGGGCGCGGCGGCGGCCAGCAGCTCGAGGATGCGTCGCTCACGCAGGGCGAGGTCCAGCGGCCGGCCGTCGGCGGTGAAGGCCTCGAGGGGGCCGAGGACCGAGAGCTGCACGTTCCCTCCGTGGTGTCTGCCGGCAGCGCGCCGGGTGGACGCCCATCGTCGCCCACGCGGCGGGCGGACGGTACCCACCGTTTCTGTCAGGTGCATCACGGTGTCTCCCGCCGGTTCCCCGGTCGGTCGCGGGCGCGGAACGACGCGGCACACGAACGGGGTGGCCCGGGCCGCGTGCGGTCCGGGCCACCCCGGGTGGTCGAGCGTCATCGGCTCACTGCCAGGTGACGCTCACCTCGTCGCCCTGCACGAGCACCTCACCGTTCAGGTCGAACTCGACCTCGTCGGTCTTCTTCTCCCAGGTGGGGGGCTCGTCGAAGATCGCCGTGTCCTCCTCGTAGGAGTAGGTGGCCCGGCCCGAGGAGTCGGTGGTGAGCCTCAGCCCGCCCTGTCCCCAGTCGTCGCCGGCCTCGAGGTGCATCTGCGGCTGCTGGTCGATCTTCCACGACCCGTTGCGCACGTCCTCGCTGGTGTACGTGGAGAACGGGCACCCCTGGGGCTCGGCGTCGGTGCTCTTGGCGCACTCCTCGAGGTGGGCCTTCGCCTGCTTGAGCGCCTCCTCCTCCAGGGCCGGGGTGGGCTCGTAGGTGAGCTGCCCGTCGTCCTGGCCGGCGGACGACTCCTGGCCCGCCGGGCCCCAGGTGCGGACCGCCTCGCCGGAGGACTGCTGGTAGGTGCTGTTGGGCAGGGAGAAGCGGTAGGTGCCCGGCAGCACGGCGAAGCCGCTCTCCGCGCGGGCGTTCGTGGGCACCTCGCGGCCGTTGACGACCACCTTCTCCGTGCCCTCGGGGACGTAGGCGTCCACGTGACCGGTCAGGGGGGAGGCGTCCGCGATCTTCCACTTGTCGAAGAACACGAAGGACGAGCCATCGCGCTCCACCGCCACGTCCACGGACTCGGTGACGCCGTTCTGCGTGTACTTCACCGGCACCACGGCGCGGTCGTCCTCCTTCTTGACCTCACCGATCTCGAAGCCGGTGGGCCGGTTCTCCACCTCGGCGTACACCTCGTCGACCATGAGCAGGCGCTGGTCGGTGGGGATGTTGGGGTCGGCCAGGCGCATGGCGTCGCTGCCGCGCCCGTCCACGACGGCCTCCATGTACTGCTCCACCTGCTTCTCCGGGGCGAAGAAGGCGGAGTTGACCGCCTTGCTCAGCAGCGACAGGACCAGCAGGGCCAGCACGACACCGCCGAGCACCATCGCGCCGAGAGTGAGGCGGCGCTTCGTCGCCGGGTCCATGGGGGTGCCGGCCCCGGCGCCCGCACCCAGCGGTGCGGTGGACGTCGTGGTGTCCGTGGACCCCGGTGCGGTCTCGCCGTGCCACGCCGTGGCGCCGCTGTCTCCGGCGGTGGGGGTAGGGATGGCCTGGGTGGCGTCGTCCGCCACGGCGGGTGCACCGGGGGCGGGTGCAGCAAGCGTGGCGGCCGGGGTGGGGTCGTCGACGGTGGTGGAGTCCGCGGCTGCGGCCTGCCAGCGCCCCATCAGGGACGCGGGAACGTACTGCACCAGGTGGGGTGCCACGAAGCGCGACACGAGCTCCACCGCCAGACCCGCCAACGGAGCGGTGAGCAGGATCGTGGTGGTCGGCGCGATGCGCCCTGCCTCGCTCATGCCCATGAAGGACATGCCCGCGTTCACCTGGGTGAGCAGCAGCATCAGCAGCGCGCCACCGGCGAAGACGGCCGGCAGGGCCAGCCACCCGGCCGGGGAGTTGAGCGTGGTGTGGCGACGGTCGCGGACCACCCACCACCGCACGCCGGCCACGACGAGGGCCACCAGCAGCAGGAGGATCCACAGGGTGCGCACCAGGCCCGAGGCCTCGGACCAGAGGCCGGCGGTCTCGTTGCCGGCCGTGACGCTGCCGAAGTGCACCACCTGGTAGCCCCACAGCAGTACCTGGGGCCACACCGGGAAGGCGATGAGCGCCCACCCCAGGCCGTTGTCCTTGAGGACCGCGACCAGCAGCCCGAGCAGCAGGCCCACGGACACCACGGCCACGTGGACGCCGTACGTGCTGAGGGCACCGGCCCACGCCCCGCGCGGACGTACCTCGTGGCTCCGGTGGGCCAGCGAGCCCAGCACCCACCCGGCGCCGGTGAGCACGAACGCCCCGAGGAACGCGGTGAAGGACCCGGCGTGCAGGGTGAACTCACCGAGCCAGGTGTCCTCGGTGCGCAGGCCGAACAGGGCGGCCAGCGCCCAGGTCAGCGCACCGGCCACCAGGCCGGCGAGGGCCGCCTGCGTCCAGGTCTGTCCCATCGACTGGCCGGCGCGGCGCGTCCGACGGGCCCAGAAGGCGGCGCCCAGGACGAGGCCCGGGGCCACGGTGAACAGCGGCAGCCACACGTGGCCGAGGGAGTCCTCGCCGTTGGCGAGGCTCAGGGTGCCGAAGGACCCCAGGCTGACCATCTGGAAGGGCAGCGAGAGCAGGATGTCGCCGAGGTTCACGTCGGCGCCGCTGAGGTCGCTGGAGCCCGAGGGGCCGTCGTCGCCCTGGATGACCGACCCGATGAACATCACGAGCATGGTCACCACGGAGGCGGCCAGGGCCGCGCCGTACGCGACCAGGCCACCCAGGGCGGCCGGCTTGAGGGTGTCAGCGTCCAGGTCGAGCGACCCGGTGCCGGTGCGGGCGGCGGCGAGCGGAGCCGTGGTGGGGGCCGACGGCGCGGGGGCGTCCGCCACCCCCTCGACGGTGGGGCCGGCCTCGCGGGGCGACCCGGCGGTGTGCGACGCCGTCGGCTCACCCGTGGGCGAGGTGTTTTCCTCCGCGGCCGGCGGGGTGGCCGGCTCGGGGCGGGCTGCGCCGCACTGGGCGCAGAAGTGTGATGCGGGAGCGAGCTCGCTCCCGCACTGCTGGCAGGTGGTCATGCGTGTCCTCTCGGGATGGGGGGAAGTGCGTGGCTCGTGGGTGGTGGCCCGGGGCGTCACCAGAGGTCGTAGTCCTTCTTGGCCAGGCGGAACCCGTGGCCGGACGCCTTGCGGGTGCACTCGACACCCGTGTCCTTGCTGTGGCAGGTGGTGCCCTTGAAGGTGAGGCTGTCGCCCCAGGACAGGATGCTGTAGACCTCGCCCTTGATGACCTTGGTCTTGCCGACGGGCAGGACGTCCACCCACTCGCCACCGTCGTTGGTGCGACCGTGCCCGAGGGCGTGGCCGCCGCAGTTCCACGTGGGGCGGTCGTTCCCGGACACGGAGAGCTCGCCGACGCAGTCCGGCTCCTGGGCCGCGCTGTACTCGGTGACGTCGATCTCGCAGCTCACGCCCTCGGCCGTGATGTCGCAACCGACGTTCTCCGACTCCATGAGGAACGAGACGCGCTCGTACCCGGCCAGCGGGTCCTCCGCAGTGGGGCTGCTCGGGGCGGGGGACTTCGGCGCGCTCGAGGACGTCGGGGAGGACGAGGTGGCCGAGCTGGCCGGGGCCGAGGAGGGGGAGGCGCCCTGGTCACCGGCGGGTCCGGAGTCCGTGGGGGAGGCCGTGACCGACCCCGGGGACGTGGCGGCTGGCTCGTCGGTGGGGCTCTCCTGGGCCGAGGTGGTGGGCGCGCTGGACGCCGGGGCCCCGTCGTCCTCCGAGGCCGGGGCCTCCGGGGTGGTCTCGGACGGGCTCTTGGCCGGGGCGGTCTCCACCTTGGGAGGTGCATCCGGCAGGTCACCGGCCTGCTCGTCGCCGCCCGAGCAGGCGGCGAGGGTGGTGAGCGCCAGGGCGAGGGTCAGGTGGCGGGCAGCAGTGCGCACGAGAACTCCTGGGGTGAGGGGATGGTCCCGCGCATGATGACAGTCGCATGGCACCGCTCATGGCGGAATGGCGGGGATTTCCGGGCGCTGCGGGTGCGTGACAGGTGAATGACAGCGAAGGGACAGGACGAGGGGTCCGTGCGGGCCCAGAGGCGCCTCAGCGGTACCCGGCCGCCACGTCGAACGGGCCCCGCGTCCCGGGCCGGCCGACGGCCAGGTACAGCGCATCGGCGCGGCGGTGCGCGGCATCCGCCCCGGCGGTGTTCCCGGTCTCACCCCGCAGCCGGGCCAGCACCCGCAGGGCGTGGGCGAGGCAGCCCTCGTCCCCCAGCCGGTCGAACAGCCCGGCGCTTCGCTCCGCCTCGGCCAGCGCGGCCGGGGTGCGCCCCAGCGCGTGCAGCACCGTGCTGCGCCCCCGCAGCGCCTGGGCCAGCCGGTGGTCGTCGCCCACCTCGGTGGCATCGGCCACGGAGCGGTCGTACAGCGTGAGGGCCTCCTCGTGCTGGCCGGCCCGGTGCAGCAGCCCGCCCCACACCGAGAGCGCCACCGCCCGCACGTGCAGCGAGCTGGCGCCGGCGGCCTGCTGCACGTGCTCCAGCGCCTCCTGCGGGTGGTGCGTCTCGCGCAGCGCCACGGCCAGGGCCAGGTGCGCCAGGGCGCAGCCGTCCGCCACCCCCGCCCTCTCGAAGAGGTCCAGTGCCTGACGGGCCCGCTGCTGCGTGGCCTCGTAACGTCCCCGGTAGGCGTGCAGCTGCGCCGAGGTGATGAGCATCCTGGCCTGCGCCATCTCGAGGCCGGGGCCGTCGCCCTCCTCGAGCGCCTCCAGGCTGCGGTCCACCACCTGCTCCCACTCGTCGTGCATCCAGCGGTAGTCGAAGAAGGGCTCCAGGGCTGTGGTGAGGCGTGCCGCCAGTTCGGGCCAGCCGTGGTCGGCGGCGCAGTGCACCGCGGCCATGGCGCTGCGGTGCTCGCAGTGCAACCACTCCCGGCCCGAGCGCAGCGCACGCTGGGCCCCGGCGTCCAGCTCGGTCTCCGGGGCCGGCACGTCCACCGCGGGCAGGGCCACGCCCGGGTGGTGCAGGGTGAGCGGCACCGCCACCACCGCCGAGTCCACCGCCCACCACCAGGTGCGCGCCAGACGGCCTGCCGCCTCCCGCAGGAGGGCGGGGTCCACGTCCTCGGCGCGCTCGCGGGAGACCGCCGCGGTGAGCGGCGGGACCACGAAGCGGGGCTGCCCCAGCCCGTCCACCCCCTGGTCGTGGAGCAGGTCGCGCTCCACCAGCTGGTCCAGGAGGTCGAACCACTCGCACCGGCCCGCCAGTGCGCCGACCGCCCACCCGGGGAAGGACTCCTCGCCCAGCAGGTGCAGCAGCGGCAGCAGGTCGGCGGCCTCGGGGGGCAGGTCCGCGGCCGCGGCCGCCACGTCCGCTGCCGGGTCCACCCCGCGCACGGACAGCTCCGGCAGGGGCTGGCCCACCGTGGTCACCCGGTCCAGCAGCACCTCCAGTCCCCAGCCGGTGTGGGAGCGCATGTGCTGGGTGGCCACCCGCAGCGCCAGCGGGTTGTGGCGGCAGGCCCGGGCCACGGCGAGGGCCAGCCGCTCCTGGCCGTCCACCCGCTCGGCCCCCAGCAGCCCGCGCAGCAGGTCCAGCGACTCCTCGCGGGTCAGCGGGGGCACCCGGCGCACGAGGGCGTCGTCCAGCTCCGGGAGTGGGCGCAGGCTGGTCACCACGGCGTGCACCGGCCCGTCGGGCAGCACCCGGCGCACCTGCCCGGCATCGCGCAGGTCGTCCAGCACGAGCAGCACGCGGCGGCCGGTCAGGCGCCGGCCCAGCGCGGTGCGCAGTGCTGCTTCGTCCTCGGGGAGCTCCGCCCGCTCGGCACCGGTCTGGGTGAGCAGCTCGGCGAGCACCCAGCGGGCGCTGCGGGCCTCCTCGGCCTGGCCGCGCGCCGAGACGTACAGCACGCCGTCGCGGAAGGTGTCCGCGAGCGTGCCGGCCACCCGTACCGCGAGCGACGTGCGGCCGATGCCCCGGGGGCCGTGCAGTGCCACCACCCGGCGTTCCCCGTCGGCCACGAGGTGGGCCCGCATCGCGTCCTGCAGCGCGGCGCGGCCCACGAACAGCTCCGCCGTGGGCGGCAGGTTGCTGCAGGTGCCGGCGGGCTCGGCCCAGAGCGACCCTGCGTCCTCGCCCCGCAGGATGCGGGTGTGGAGGGTCTGCAGGGTCTCCGAGGGCACGGTGCCCAGTGCGTCGCGCAGCGTGGTGCGCAGCCGGGCGAAGACCCCCAGGGCCTCGGCGGTCTTGCCCGACCGGGCCAGGGCGCACATCAGCTCGCCCCAGGCGCTCTCGCGCAGCGGGCTGAGCGTCACCATCCGCTCGAGCTCGGCGACGGCGCGCTCCGGCTCGGTGCGGGAGGTGAGCGACCAGCGCAGCTCGCACAGGTCGAGGTGCTCGGCGCGCAGCTGCGCCGAGAGGCCCGACGCGCGCGTGCCGGCCAGCGAGTCGGGGAAGGGGCGGCTGCGCCAGGTGCCCATGGCGGCGGCCAGGTGGGTGATGGCCTGCTCGGTGAGGCCGGCCGCAGCGGCTTCGCGCCCCGCCCGGGCCAGCTCGCGGTAGCGGCGGAGGTCCAGGTCCACCGAGGGGGAGAGGCGGTAGCCGCGCGAGGTGGTGTCCACCATCGGGACCCCTGCGCCGCCGGCCGCGCGCCGGATGCGGCCGACGCACCCCTGCACCTGGTTGCGGGCCGTCCCCGGGGGGTCCTGCGGCCAGAGGGCGGCGATGATCTCCTCGGTGGGCACCTGGTGGGGGGCCGCGGCCGCGAGCAGCTCGAGGATGCGCACCTCCCGCAGGGCGAGCGAGACCTCCCGGTCGTCCTCGCCCACCACCTCGAGGGGGCCGAGCACGGACAGCTGCATGCCGGGTTCCTCCATCGGTCGGTCGTCGGGTGGTGGGCGGGTGGGGTCCGTCACGGCCGGTCGGGGGCCGGGCGGGGCCTGCATCAGGGATGCTGGCAGAGATTGCTCCACAATCCGCGGCAGGGCCATGCGACGGTGGGTGGATCAGCGGGGTGCGACAGCGATATGACAGGGGGGGGCCGGGGGACGCGGCGCGGCCGGGTAGGCTGTCCGTCATCTGGCCCGCCCTGTCTTGCCGCGGGCCCTTTGGCGATGACGTCCGGCCCCCGGCCGACGCACCTGCCGCGTCGTTCCCCGGCCCTGCGAGAGGGCCCCGCTGAGCCCGGCCCCGTGCCGGCCCCGCCCGGAGCCGCGTGCTGCGCGAGACGCCGCCTGCCCCTCGACCGGGGCCTGCGTGACCTTCCAGCGAGAATCGACGGTGCCCCGTGCCCCACTCCTCCGTGTCCTCCTCCGCGACCCGCCCTGTGGCCGCGCCCACCTCGTTCGACGCCCTCGGGCTACCCGCCTCCCTCGTGGCCGTGCTGGCCGAGGCCGGCATCACCACCCCCAGCCCCATCCAGGCCGCCACCCTGCCGGACTCCCTGGCCGGCCGTGACGTGCTCGGCCGCGGCCGCACCGGGTCGGGCAAGACGCTGGCGTTCGGGCTGCCGCTGGTGGCGCGCCTGGCCGCCGACCGCCGCCGCCCCGCCCCGGGCCGTCCCCGGGCGCTGGTGCTGGCCCCCACCCGGGAGCTCGCCAGCCAGATCGAGCGCGCCATCAGGCCGCTGGCCGACGCCGAGCGCCTGACCACCACCGTCGTCTTCGGTGGCGTGGGGCAGAACCCGCAGGTGACCGCGCTGCGCAAGGGCGTGGACGTGCTCATCGCCTGCCCCGGCCGCCTGGAGGACCTCATCGGCCAGGGGCACTGCGACCTGCGCGACGCCGGCATCGCGGTGCTCGACGAGGCCGACCACATGGCCGACCTGGGGTTCCTGCCCGGCGTGAAGCGCCTGCTGGCCGCCACCCCGCGCGACGGTCAGAAGCTGCTGTTCAGCGCCACGCTCGACGGCGGCATCAAGGTGATCGCCGACCGCTTCCTGAGCCAGCCGGTGACGCACGAGGCCGACTCCGCTCAGTCGCCCGTGGCCACGATGACCCACCACGTGCTGGAGGTGGCCAAGGACGACAAGCTGCCCGTGCTGCGCGAGCTGGCCGCGGCACCCGGCCGCACCGTGGTGTTCACCCGTACCAAGTACGGGGCCAAGAAGCTGGCCAAGCAGCTCACCGCCAACGGGGTGCCGAGCGTGGACCTGCACGGCAACCTCTCGCAGAACGCCCGCCAGCGGAACCTGGCCGCGTTCACCGAGGGCGTCGCCTCCACCCTCGTGGCCACCGACATCGCGGCGCGCGGCATCCACGTGGACGACATCGCCCTGGTGGTGCACGCCGACCCGCCCGCCGAGCACAAGGCGTACCTGCACCGCTCCGGGCGCACCGCCCGCGCCGGCGCCGAGGGCACCGTGGTGACGCTGATGCTGCCGGACCAGCGCGACGAGGTGCGCTCGCTGATGCGGGCCGCGAGGATCCGGCCGGTGACGCAGACCGCGGCCGTGCCCGGGGCGCCGGTGCTGCAGGAGGTGGTGCCCGGGGAGCGGGAGTACCGCGACGCCGCCGAGCTGGTGGCCGCGACGACGCCGCCGGCGCAGGGACGTGGCGGCTCGGGCGGCAGCTCGGGGTCCGGGTCCGGTGTGGGCTCGGGTGGCGGCCGGGGCCGTCGCCGTGGCGGGCGCGGCGCGGGTGGTGCCGGTGCCGACGCGGCCGGTGGCCGAGGGGGCGCCGGTCGCGGCCAGCGCCGGGCTGGTGGTGGCGGCCGGGGTGGCAGCCGTGGCCAGCGCTCCGCCCGCCGTGAGGGCGGCCCGGTGCGCTACACCTCGGAGTCCTCGGCCCGCGGCGAGCGGGCACCCCGGGAGCGCCGCCACATCGAGTCGGCCCGCCCGGCCCGCGGCGAGGGCGGACCCGGTGGTCGTGGTGAGGGTGCCCACCCGGCGCGTGGTGAGGGTGCGCGTGGCAGCCAGGGAGGCCGAGGCGGCCGCACCTGCGGCGGCTCCGGTGCGAGCCGCGGCCAGCGTCCGGCCCGAGGTGACGGCGGCCGGGGCGGCAGCCGTGGCCAGCGCTCCGGTGGCGGTCGCGCGCAGGGCCCCCGCCGTGCCCGCGGCTGACCTCGTCACGTCGTGCGCGAGACACCAGTGCCTCGGCGTGACCGCGTGACCGCCTGACACGCGAAACCTCGCACCGCACGGGAAAGGTGCTGGCCACACGGGGAACTTCCCGTGCGGCCAGCACCTTTTCCGTGCCCGGTGGGGTTTCCCGTGCGGCACGGCCCGTCCGGTCACGCTGTCCCGTGCGGCACCACCCCTCCGGCCCCACTCACCGTGCCCGCACCGTCCGGCGGGCGTCCTCGACCAGTCGCCGCACGGCCTCGGGGTGCCCCAGATGGTCCCAGCCGACGTGCACCGGCTCGAACCCCAGGTCGCGGATCGCCAGGTCGCGACGTTTGTCCTCCGCCGGCGTGCGGCCGTAGCGCTCGTACTTCTCCATCCCGTCGAACTCGATGGCCACGGCCTCGTCCTCGAGGGCGAAGTCCACGCGCGCCACGAGCCGTCCCACCGCATCGCGCAGCTCCACCTGGGATCGCACCCGGTAGCCGAGTCGCCACAGCAGCAACCGGGCGCGGGTCTCGCCGACTGACTCGCACGCCGGGTCCACCAACCCCGCGGCGGTGCGCAGGAGGGGCGCCACGCGATGGCCCCGGCGGGAGGCCAGCACCGCGTGCACCTCCTCCATCGACGTGGTGCCGGGTGGCCGCCCGCGCCCCCACAGCCACTCGCCCTCCCACAGCCGGGAGGGGTCCCAGGGGATCTCCCCGGCGACCATGCGCTCGTGCTGGAGCCGCCGGTGGAGCGCCGCGTCGAGGACGGCCACCGCGGCATCGCAGCCGTGCAGGGACGCCACCCCGGCGGCGGCCTCTGCGGCCGTCGCCACCGGGCACCCGCTGATCTCCTCCGGGGGACGGTGCAGGCGCCCGCCGTGGAGGACGGCGCCGGACCGTGCCCGCGAGACCCCGTGCCGGGTGCGGGTGCCGTGGACCAGTCCCACCCGGCCGAGGACAGGCAGCTGCAGCAGGAGAGCAGCCGAGTCGTGGCTCACCGCCGTGCCCTCGGGCCAGGTGCGGCCGACGGCGAGGGCCCGCAGGGCATGGGCCCGGTGTGGTCGCGCGCCGTGGAGGAGCGCCCCCTCGACGTACGCACCCCGCCCCACTCGCACGAGGGTGCGCCGGGCCACCAGGCGACGCACCTGGGCCGGGGTGGCTCCCAGCATCGCCAGGTCCGATGTCGTTGCAGTGCCGCCGTGCCGGGCCAGCACGGTGTCCAGGCCCGGGAGGGAAGCGGCGTGCGATGGCGCACCGGTGGGTGAGGTCATGGCGGGCAGGGTGCCGGCTGCGGACCCGTGCCCGCGGGGTGGTCGGACAGGGGCTGGGGATGGTGGGAGGGGCGGGCTGCCGGCACCGCGCTCGTCCACAGGGGCCGGGTGGGCGCGGGACACGGGAAAGCTCACGCGGCACGGGGAAGGTGCTGGCCGCACGGGGAACTTCCCGTGCTGCCAGCACCATTCGCGTGCGGCGAGGGGCGCCCCGGCATGGGGATCGAGAGCGGGTGCGCCCCCGCGCCCCCGCGCCCCGGCGCGCGGCTCAGCCGTCCAGCGCCGCCAGCATCTTGCCCGGGTTGAGGATGCCGAGCGGGTCCAGCGCCTGCTTGACCGCGCGGTGCATGGCCTGCGTGGCCGGGTCCAGCTCGCGGGCCAGCCACTCACGCTTGAGGTAGCCCACCCCGTGCTCGCCGGTGATGGTGCCGCCGAGCGCCAGCCCCAGCTCCATGAGCTGCTCGAACGCCCGCTCCGCCCGGGCCACCTCGGCGGGGTCGCCGGCATCGAAGAAGACGGCCGGGTGCAGGTTGCCGTCGCCCGCGTGGGCCACCACGGCCACGGTCGCGCCGGACTCCGCCCGCACCTCGGCCAGCCGCTCGAAGAACTCGGCCATCCGCGCCCGCGGCAGGCAGATGTCGTCCAGCAGCTGCCCGCCGCCGTGCGCCATCGCGTACTTCTCGTAGGCCGGCTGGGCCAGGCGGCGCGTGGCCACCATGGCCTCGCTGTCGGCCGGGTCGTCGGTGAAGCCCACGTCCAGCGCGCCGGCCTCCTCGGCGATCCGGGCGAACTCCTCCACCTCCCGCTGGGCCGATGCGGGGTCGCCCGACCCGTCGGACTGCACCAGCAGCATCGCGCCGGCCCCGGCGTCCAGGCCGAAGTCGCCGTAGTCGTTGAGCATGCCCAGGGTGGCGCCGTCGAGCATCTCCACCATGCTGGGCCGTGCGCCGGTGGCCATGAACTCGGCCACCACGCCGGCGGCCACGGCCTCGGAGGGGAAGGTGGCCACCGCCGTGAGCGGCGGCGCCAGCTGCGGCACGAGGCGCAGGGTCACCTCCACCACCACGCCGAGCGTCCCCTCGGAGCCGATGAACAGCCCGCGCAGGTCCAGGCCGGCCACGCCCTTGGCGGTGCGCGGTCCCAGGGTGGCAAGGGACCCGTCGGCCAGCACCACCTTGAGCTGGCGCACGTAGTCGCGGGTGACGCCGTACTTGACGCAGCACAGCCCGCCGGCGTTGGTGGCCACGTTGCCGCCGATGCTGCTGATGGCCACCGAGCCGGGGTCCGGCGGGTAGGCCAGGCCGTGCTCGCGGAGGTGGTCCTTGAGGGCCTGGTTGATGACGCCGGGCTGCACGGTGGCGGTCTGCTCGGCGGCGTCCACCTCCAGGATGCGGTCCATGCCGGCCAGGTTGAGCAGGATGCAGCCGGGCACCGCGTTGGCCCCGCCGCTGATGCCGGTGCGCGCGCCCTGCGGCACCACCGGCACGTGGTGGGCGTGGGCGAAGCGCAGGGTGGCCTGGACGTCCTCGGTGGAGCGGGCGCGCACCAGCGCCACGGCGCCCTCGGCGGGGCAGAACAGGGCGGTGTCGGCCGAGTGGGCGGCCACCACGTCGGCGTCGAGGGCGAGCGCGCCGTCCGAGAGGGCCGGGGCCAGCTCGGACTGCAGCAGGGCGGTCAGTGCGGCGGCGTCGGGGGCGGGCTGGGTGGCGGTGGTCGGGTCGGTCATCGGGCGGCCTCCGGGGTGGGGGTGTCGAGGACGGTCTCGGGCGTGGTGGGGGCGGTCTGGTGGTGACCGGCGGCCTGCCCCGCGTCGGGGGCCGGCGACGCCTTGAGCGCCAGCACGGTGGCCGCGGCGGCCAGCATGACGCCGCCCACCACCCACATGCTCGCGTTCTGGGTGCCGGTCAGGTCGGCCAACCACCCGGTGACATACGGGGCGGCGAACCCGCTGGCGTTGCCCACGGAGTTGATGAGGGCGATGCCGCCGGCGGCCGCCGCGCCGGAGAGGAAGTGCGTGGGCAGGGGCCAGAAGTTGGGCAGCGCGGCGCAGATGCACATGCACACCACGGTCACGGCCGCCATCGCGGTGAACGGCGAGTTCAGGTACAGGGCGGCGGGGATCACCACGCCGCCCAGCAGCAGGGGTAGCACGAGGTGCCACACGCGCTCGCCGGTGCGGTCGGCGTGCCGGGCCCAGAGCACCATCGCCACGGCGGCGAAGGCGAACGGGATGGCCGTGATGAGCCCGATCTGCATGACCGAGTACTTCACCCCGAAGGTCTGCTGGAACCCGGCGATGATGGTGGGCAGGAAGAAGTTCATGGCGTACAGGCCGTAGGTGGTGCCGAAGTAGACGAAGGCCAGGGCCCAGACGCGGCCGTCGAGCAGGGTGCGGCGCAGCGGGTAGTGGAAGCGCTCGCCGGTGGTGGCCTGCTCGCGGGCCATCTCGGCGGCCAGCCAGTCGCGCTCCTCGGGCTCCAGCCACTGCGCCTGCTCGGGGCGGTCGGTGAGCAGGAACCAGCACACGACGCCGAGCAGCACGGCCGGCACGCCCTCCATGAGGTACATGAAACGCCACCCGGAGAGGCCGGCGATGCCGTCGCCCGTGCTGACCAGGAAGGCCGACAGGGGCGTGCCCACCACGGTGGACAGGGGGATGGCCAGCAGGAAGAGCGCCGTGGCGCGGGCGCGCTCGCGGGCCGGGAACCAGTAGGTCAGGTACAGGATGATGCCGGGGAAGAAGCCGGCCTCGGCCACACCCAGCAGGAAGCGCAGGACGTAGAGCCAGCCGGCGCCGGGGACGAAGGCCATGAGGCTGGCCAGGACGCCCCAGGACACGATGATGCGGGCCAGCCAGCGGCGCGCGCCGAAGCGGTGGAGCGCCAGGTTGCTGGGCACCTCGAGCAGCAGGTAGCCGGCGAAGAAGATGCCGGAGGCCAGGCCGAACATGGTGGCGGTCAGGCCCAGCTCGGCGTTCATGCCGTTGGGGCCGGCGAAGCCGATGTTGGTGCGGTCGAGGTAGTTGACGAAGTACAGCGCGATGAGGAACGGGATGAGGCGCAGGGTGACCTTGCGCAGGGTGCGCCGTTCCAGGGCGGAGGGGACCGGCGGTGCGTCCGAGGGGTTCATGGGGGCTCCCGGTGTGTGCGCGGGGCGGGCTGAGGTGGCCTGAACGCTAGGAGTGTGTGCGCCGGCGCACAATGGTGAGATGCAACGTCGTGAGACCGAGTCGGTGGAGGATCCCTCCACCCCGCCGGTGAGTCCGGATCCGCACCGGGACGAGGGGGCGGCCGACGAGGCCGTGCCCGGCGGCGAGGGCTGGCTGTCCCTGCTCCTGCGCGACGCCTCGGTGGCCGAGCTCATGGCCCACGGGCGCGGTCTGGGGCCGCAGGGGGCCGCGCAGACCGTGCAGGCGCTGGAGGTCAGCGCCCGCCTGCAGCAGCGGGCCCGGCGGGCCGGTGAGCTCGGTGCGCTGAGCGACATCGCGGGCCGGCTCTCGAGCATGCGCTCGCCGCAGGACCTGCTGCCGCAGGTGGTGGCGCACGCCCGGCAGCTGCTCCGGGTGGACCTGGCCTACCTGGCCCTGCTCCACGGGGAGGGCGACCGGGAGGTGCTCCGCATCGAGGTGAGCGACGGCAACATCACCCCCGAGCTGGTGGGTGTGGAGCTCTCCCTGGGGCACGGGGTGGCCGGGTGGGTGATCCGCCACGCCCGGCCGCGGTGGAGCGCCGACTACCAGCACGATGCCGGCTTCACCCACTCCGAGACGGCGGACGCCGCCGCCCGTGCCGAGAACATGCACTCCGTGCTCGGGGCGCCGCTGCTGGTGCGGGGCCGGGCGGTCGGGGCCCTGTTCGCCGGGGTGCGCAGCCACCGGGACTTCCCGGAGGACGAGGTAACGCTGCTGTGCGCGCTGGCGCTCCACGCCGGCATCGCGTTGGACAATGCCGACCGCATGGCCCGCCTGGCCGAGGCTCGCGACGAGCTCGACCAGCGCTCGGAACGGCTGGCGCGCAGCCTCTCCTGGGACGAGCAGCTGCGCGAGGTGGTGCTGCGTGGCGGGGGCGTGGACGAGCTGCTCACGGAGGTGGGCACCGCGGTGGGCACGGCGGTGGAGCTCCTGCCGGCCGGGTCCCCCGGTGGCCCGCCCGCCGACGCCCACGCGGTGGAGGCCGCCGGGCGCCTGCTGGGCTGGCTGGTCCCGGCCACCCCGCTCTCGGAGGAGTCCGCCCGGGTGGCCCTGGAACGCGCCGCCCCCACGGTGGCGCTCACGCTGATGGCCCAGCAGGCCACGGCCCAGGCTGCGGGGCGTGCCCGCACCCTGCACCTGCTGGAGCTGCTCACCACGCGGGAGGACGAGGAGGTGGACCCGGCCGAGCTCCGGCTGGCGGGGCTCGACCCGCGGCGGCGCCACGTGGTCGTCATCGTGGACGGGCAGGGCGCGGCGGCCGAGGACCCGCCGGAGTGGCTGCGCCGGCTGCCGCGGGGCACGGCCGTGCTGGGGCACCGGCAGGACGCGGTGCTCGTGGTGCCCGCGGGCCCCGAGGCGGTGGCCGACGTGCTGCGCCCGGCCGACCTGCTGGCGTCGGTGAGCGCCCCGGTGGTGCCGGTGGACGGGCTGCGGGCGGCCTACACCGAGGCGGTGGAGACCATGAAGGCGCTGCGCTCCCTCGGCGAGACCCGGGCGGTGGTGGGGCCGCAGGACGTGGGGCTGCACCGGCTGTTGCTCGGCGACGCCGGGCGTGGCCGCCTGCGGGAGGCCTTCGAGCGGCAGCTCGGCGAGGTCCGGGCCCACGAGGCGCGCCGCGGGGTGCCGCTGCTGGGCACCATGGCGGCCTTCCTGGACTGCGGCGGCAGCCCGGGGGCCACCGCATCGGCCCTGGGGGTGCACGTGAACACCGTCTACCAGCGCCTGGCGGTCGTGGACGGGCTGATCGGCGCGGACTGGCGGCGCCCCGGCCGGGCGCTGGAGCTGCACGTCCTGCTGCGGCTCACCGAGGCGCGTGCCGCCCTCGAGGAGGGGGCGTAGGCTCCACGCGACCCGCCCCTCCCGCCCGCGCCGGGCACGCCGCCCGGTCCGCGGCGGACGCCGCGCCAGCCCCCATCGGAGCCACCCATGACCGAGCAGACCCCCGACGCCACCGAGCGCGCCACCACCGCCGAGCTGCTGCAGGACGTGGTGCACGTGCTGGGCGACCCGAGCCTCTCCCACGAGCAGGTGCTGGCCCTGGGGGACCGCCTCGGCCAGCCGGCGGTGCTCTTCCTGACGGCCATGGCCGCGCACGCCGCGCAGATCCGCGTGGCCCGCGAGCTGGTGGACCGTGGGGAGTCCCTCACCGACGAGCAGCGCGGCTGGCTGCCGGACCCGGTCGCCCTGGGCCGCGCGCTGGGCACCACCCCCGACCAGCTCGTGGTGGGCGGTGCCATCCAGGACACCTTCGGTGAGCTGACCCGCCGGATGCTGGACTCCACCGACGAGCAGGAGCGCGAGCGCGCCGGTCACCAGGCCGAGTCGCTGGCCCTGCTGGGTGCCGCGCTGGGCGGGAGGGCCGGCCAGGAGCGCCTGGCTGAGCTGGGGCGGGAGCTGGGCTTCGGGGTCGCCTTCGGCCGGCTCCACGCCTACTTCGCGATGATGGTGCGCCAGCTCGCCCGTCTCACCGGCCAGGCCTGGGAGCCGGCCGTGGAGCAGGTGTCCGCGCAGTTGCGCGCCGACGCCCGCTGACACCCCTCACGGCGCCCGGCCTCAGCCGAGGAAGCGCACGCCCTGCCCGGGGCGCACCTGCGCGGCCAGGTCGAGCGCCTCGTCGCACACGTACCCGATGACGGGGTACCCACCGGTGATGGGGTGGTCGGCCAGGAAGACCACGGGCTCGCCGCTGGGCGGCACCTGCACGGCGCCGCGGGTCATGCCCTCGCTGGCCAGCTCGCCCTCGCGCTCCCGTCGCAGCGGCTCGCCCTCCAGGCGCAGGCCCACGCGGTTGCTGTTGCGCGAGGCGGTCCACGTGCGGCCGGTGAGGTCGGCCCACCCGGCGTCGCCGAACCAGTCGTCGCGCGGTCCACGCACCAGCGGCAGGCGCACCACGTCGCCGGTGGGGGTGGGGGCGGGGGCGCAGTCCACGCCGTACAGCTCGGGGTCCTGGTCGTCGCCCACCGGCAGCTCGTCGCCCTCGGCCAGCGGGTCGGGGCCCAGCCGGGCCAGCAGGTCGGTGCTCCGCGAGCCGAGCACCGGCTCCACGTCGATGCCGCCGCGCACGGCCACGTAGGTGCGCAGCCCCGTCGCCGGGGTGCCCAGCGTGAGCCGCTGGCCGGCGCGCAGCCGGGTGGTCGACGACATCGGGGCGCCGGGGCAGGGGGCGCCGGTGACGGCCACCACGACGTCGGTGGTGGTCTCGAGCTCGAGCCCGCCGAAGGTGGTCTCCAGCACCGCCGCGCCGGGGCCGTTGCCCACCAGGCGGTTGGCCAGGGCGGCCGCGGCGCGGTCGGCCGCGCCCGAGGGGCCCACGCCGATGTCGGAGCGGCCCGGGCGGCCGAGGTCCTGCACGGTGGTCAGGGGGCCGGGGGTGATGACGCGCAGGCTCATCGGGTGACCTCCTCGAAGCGGATGCGGACGCCGGCCCGCATCGGGGCGGGCGGGGTGGCGTCGGGGTCGAACAGGACGGCGTCGGTGCGGCCGATGAGCTGCCAGCCACCGGGGGAGTCCTGCGGGTAGACGGCGGTGAACTCCCCGGCCAGGGCCACCGACCCGG
Organism: Kytococcus schroeteri; assembly: GCF_002847825.1. Classification (GTDB taxonomy): domain Bacteria; phylum Actinomycetota; class Actinomycetes; order Actinomycetales; family Dermatophilaceae; genus Kytococcus; species Kytococcus schroeteri. The sequence goes on from NZ_PKIZ01000006.1 coordinate 53,547, forward strand.
CGGGCACGCGGGTGCGGGGCTCGGAGCGGCGGGGGGTGTCCCAGGCGAACTCGCGGCCCACGCAGTAGCCGAACCCGGGGGCGAACCCGGCGAAGGCCACGGTCCACTCCTCGGAGGTGTGGCGGCGCACCAGCTCGGCGGGCTCGATGCCCAGCGCGGCGGCGGCCTCGGCGAGGTCCTCGCCGTCGTAGACCACGGGGACGGTCACCACCGGGGCGTCGTCGGCGGCCGTGGCCGCGGCGTCCACACCGCGCTCGGCCAGCTGCTCGATGCCGGCGCGGAGGCCGGGCACGTCGGCGGGGGTGGCGGCCACCACGAGCACGGTGCTCGCGGCGGGCACGACGTCGGCCACGCCGGTGAGCTCCCCGGCCCCGACGGCGCGGGTGAGTGCGGTGTGCCAGGTGCGGGCGTCGTCGAGCCCGTCGAGGTCGAGCAGCAGGGCGCGGGTGCCGGAGTCGAGGAGGCGCATCAGCCCTCCCGGCCCGGGGTGGCTGCGAAGGGGGCGAGGGTCACGCCGGCCTGCTCCAGGGCGGCGCGCGCCGCGCGGGCGATCTCCACCGCGCCGGGGGTGTCGCCGTGCACGCAGATGGACCCGGGGGTGAGCACCAGCTGGCCGCCCTCGACGTCGGTGACGGCCTCGCCACGGGCCATGGCCACGCAGCGGGCGGTGATCTCGTCCACGTCGTGCAGCACCGACCCGGGCTGGGAGCGGGGGACGAGCTGGCCGGCCGGGGTGTAGGCGCGGTCGGCGAAGGCCTCGGCCACGAAGCGCAGCCCGGCGGCCTCGGCGGCCTCCTGCCAGGGGGTGCCGGGCAGCCCCAGCACGGTCAGGCCGGGGCGGAAGGCGGCCAGCGCCTCGGCGGTGGCGGCGGCCTGCGCGGGGTCCTTGGCGATGGTGTTGTACAGCGCGCCGTGCGGCTTGCAGTAGGCCACCTGCGTGCCGGCGGCGCGGGCGATGCCCTCCAGGGCGGAGACCTGGTAGAGCACGTCGGCGGTGAGGTCCTCGGGGTCCACGGCCAGGGCGCGGCGGCCGAAGCCGTGCAGGTCGCGGTAGGCCACGTGGGCGCCCACGCTCACGCCGCGCTCGGCGGCCGCGGCACAGGTGCGTCGCATGATGGTGGGGTCACCGGCGTGGAAGCCGGTGGCCACGTTGGCGCTGCTCACGACGCCCAGGAGGGCCGCGTCGTCGCCCATGGTCCAGGCGCCCAGGCCCTCTCCGAGGTCGGCGTTGAGGTCGATGGTGGCGGTCATGGGGACTCCTCCTCGTGGGTGGGGCCGGGGCGTCGGTGTGGACGCCCCGGCCCGGGGGATGGTGCGGGGTGTGTCAGCTGAACAGGGCGACGAGCTCCGGCCACTTGGCCTTCACGGTCACGTAGGCCAGCCAGACCGTGACCAGCCAGGCGACGGAGCCGATGACCAGCAGCCACTTGGGGTACACGTACCCGTGCAGCAGGTCGCGGCGGAACCAGGCCACCCAGAGCATGACGGCGATGCCCAGCGGGATGAGCACGCCGTTGAGCGTGCCGGCCAGCACCAGCAGGGTGGCCGGGGCGGCGCCCAGGCCCAGGAAGATGGCGGTGCACACCACGATGAACGCGATGGTGACGCCGTTGCGGACCCGGGTGGAGGTCCCGCTGGAGGAGGTGAGGAAGGACACCGTGGTGTACGAGCAGCCCACCACCGAGCTGATGGCGGCGGCCCAGAACACCAGGCCGAAGAGGCGTCGGCCCACGTCGCCGGCCGCGATGGTGAAGGCGTCGCCGGCCACCGAGGCGGACTGGCTCAGGTCGTGGCCGGCGGCCACCACGCCGAGGATGGCGAGGAAGAGCAGGCCGCGCAGCAGGCCCGTGACCAGGATGCCCAGCAGGGAGCTGCGGCTGATGTCCTGGACGGCCTCGATGCCGGTGTTGCCGGAGTCCACCAGGCGGTGCGCGCCGGCGTAGATGATGTAGCCGCCGATGGTGCCTCCGACCAGCGTGGTGATGACGGTGGCGTCGATCGTGCTCGGGGCCACCGTGTTCTGCAGGGCCTCGCCCACCGGGGGCTTGGACACGAACATCACGTAGGCCGTGAGGGCGATCATCAGCGCGCCGAGGAAGACCACGACGCGGTCCATGGCGGCACCGGCCCAGGCACTCAGGAAGATGCCCACGGCCAGCAGCGAGGAGATCGCCGCACCCACCGCGGGGCTCACACCGAGCAGGATGTTGAGGCCGGACCCCGAGCCGCCGACGTTGCCGACGTTGAACGCCAGGCCGCCGATGAAGATGAGGGCGCTGAGCACCCAGCCCAGACCGGGCAGGACCTCGTTGGCCAGCTCCTGGGCGCGGCGGCCGCTGATGCCGATGACGCGCCACACGTTGAGCTGCAGGGCGATGTCGATGAGGATCGACACGAGCACCGCGAAGGCGAACGCGGCGCCGAGCTTGACGGTGAACTGGCCGGTCTGGGTGATGAACCCGGGGCCGATGGCGCTGGTGGCCATGAGGAACATGGCGCCGAGCAGTGCGGTGCGGGTGGCCTTGCGGTCGCGGACGGGTGCGTCCGTGGTGCCACCGGTGCCCTCGTCGGCGAGCGTGGCGCCGCCGGAGGACTGGGGGTCGAGGGTGTTCATGGGCCGTAGCGTAGGCATTGTTGAACAATGCGTGCAGGTGGTCCGGGGCGATCGTGACCCAACCGTGACGCTCCCTTGACCGATGGGGCGCCCCCGTCGCGGCTCGTCCGTCCTCCCGCGGGGCCCGGAGGCGGTCCCCGTCCCAGGAGGGCAGAATGCAGGCGATGACCGCGCAATCCCTGAGCCCCCGAGCGTCCCTCGCCAGGTCCGACGCCTCCGTGCCCGCCCGCCGGAGGGTGGCCGCCGCGGTGCGCGCCATGATCACGGCCGGCGAGATCGGGCCCGGCGAGCATCTCCGGGAGCTGGACCTGGCCGGCCGGCTGGGGGTCTCCCGCAACACCCTGCGCGAGGGCTTCCGCGAGCTGGCCGGCGACGGCCTGGTGCGCCACGAGCCCAACCGTGGCGTGTTCGTGGCCGCCCCCACCGCCGAGGACGTGCGCCGCCTCTACACCGCCCGCCGCATCCTGGAGTGCGGCGTGCTGCACGAGCAGGCCCGCACCCATGCCCTCAGCGGGCCCGGCGTCGCGGCCGAGGTGCTCGACGTGACCGCCCGTGCCCTCCACGCCGCGGAGCGCCAGGAGTGGCGCTTGGTGGGCGACCTCAACATGGACTTCCACGCCGCCGTGGTGCGCCTGGGTGGCTCGGCGGTGCTCGATGCGGCCGCGGCCCCCCTCCTGGCGCACGCCCGCCTGGCCTTCCGCTCCCTCGACCTGCCTGGTGCGCTCCACGCCCACTTCGTGGAGACCAACCGGAGCCTGGCCGAGACGATGCGCGACGGCGCCTGGGAGCAGGCGGCCGGGGACATGCGCTCCTACCTGCTGGCCGCCGAGGCCGAGCTCCTCGAGGGCCTGGGCTGACCGCCACGGGGGCCCGGTCGCCGGTCCGCGGCACCGCGTGCAGCGGGCGTGGCGCAGGTCACTATCCTGTGCCCGTCCCCTGGTGAAGAGAGGTGCCATGAACGAGCCGTCCGCCGCCGCCACCGAGGCGACGCCCGAGGCGCCCCCCGCGGACGTGGGGGAGGCCCACATCGACCTCATGGAGGGCTTCGACGCCCGCTCCGTGGAGTCCTGGGAGGCCAGCGCCGCCGCCGTCGTCAACAAGCCGCGCGGCGAGGGGCGCCAGTTGAGCGTCGAGGACGCGGTCGACTCGCTGCGCACCCGCACCCTGGACGACTACCGCGTGGAGCCGCTCTACACCGGCGCGAGCTCCCCGTCGGTGCCGCTGGAGGCGCCGGGCGAGTTCCCCTTCACCCGGGGCGGGTCCGTGCGACCGGCCGAGCTGCCGTGGGACGTGCGCCAGGCCTTCGACGACCCCGACGCCGCCCGCACTGCCGAGCAGGTGGCGGCCGATCTCGAGCACGGCGTGAGCTCGGTGCACCTCGTGGTGGGGCGCACCGGCATCGCGCCCGAGCAGCTGGCCACCGCGCTGGAGCCGGTGCTCACCGACCTCGCGCCGGTCTCGCTGGCCGCCCCCGACCGCCACGCCTCCATCGCCGGGGCGCGGGCGCTCGCCGACCTCCTCGCCGGCCGCGAGGTGCTCACCCAGGCCCCCGAGGCCTCGGCACAGGGCTCCTTCGGTCTCGACCCGGTGGGCCACGCCGCGGTGGAGGGGCACGAGGGCCCGGTGACGCTGGACGAGGACTCCCTCGCCGTGGTGCGCGCCGCCCTCGACCTCGCCGAGGGGCGCGACCTGGCCCCGATGCGGGCGGTCACCGTGGACACGCTGCCGTGGCACGAGGCGGGCGCCTCCAACGTGCAGGAGCTCGCCGCCGCGGTGGCCACCGGCATCGCCACCGTGCGCCTGCTGGTGGGCGCCGGCATCGCGGCCCGGGACGCCTTCCGGCTCGTCGAGTTCCGCGTCTCGGCCACCCAGCAGCAGTTCCAGACCATCGCCCGCCTGCGCGCCCTGCGTCGGCTGTGGGCGCACGTGGCCGAGCAGGTGGCCACCGCCGAGGGGGCCGACTGGCACCGCGACCCGGCCGTGGCCGCCGCCCGCCAGCACGCCGTCACCGGCCGCCGCATCATCACGCGCGACGACCCGAGCGTGAACATCCTGCGCGGCACCATCGCGTGCTTCGCCGCCGCCGCCGGCGGGGCCGAGGCGATCACCGTGCTGCCCTACGACACCGCCGCCGGCCTGCCCGACGCGCACAGCCGCCGCGTGGCCCGCAACACCCAGACCCTGTTGGCCGCCGAGGCCCACGTGGGTGCGGTGACCGACCCGGCCGGTGGCGCGTGGTTCGTGGAGTCGCTCACCGACCACTACGTGGACCTGGCCTGGAGGTACGTCCAGGGCCTGGAGTCCGGGGGCGGCCTGGCCGATGCCGGTATGCGCGCCCTGCTGCGCAGGAACGTGGTGGCCGTGGACCAGATGCGTCTGGACCGGCTGGCCACCCGCGAGCTGGGCCTCACCGGCGTCTCGATGTTCCCACTGGCCGGCGAGGTGCCGCTGCAGCGCACTCCCCGCGCCGAGGCGGTGGCCCCCACGGGCACCGACGCCGCCACCGGCCAGGAGGCCGCCGCCGAGTTGGCCCTGCCGCGCAGCTGGGACTCGCTGCCCTTCGAGATGCTCCGCGACCGCACCGCGGCCACCGCCCTGGAGGCCGAGCGGCCCACCGTGGCGCTGGTGTGCGTGGGGGCCCGCAAGGACTTCGGTCCGCGCGAGACCTTCGCCGCCAACGTGCTCGGCGTGGCCGGCATCGTGCCGGTGGCCGTGGAGGTGGACCCCGCCGCCGACGACCTGGACGCGGCCGTGGCCGACGCGCTGCACGCCGCCTTCGAGCAGCGCGTGCCGCCGGTGGCCGTCGTGGCCGCCGCGCCGGCCGCCAACGCCGAGCACGGCGAGGCCGTGGCCGCCGCCCTCCGTGGGGCGGGCGTGGGGGGCGTCGTGGTGGCCGGCAAGGCCTCCGAGCTGCCCTCGGCGGACTCGTCGGTGGCCACCGGCGACGACGTCATCGCCTTCCTCACCCAGCTCCTCGACGCGATGGGAGTCTCCCGATGAGTGCCCCGACCCAGCAGCCCGGCGTGCCGGCGGGCTTCCCGGCGTTCCACGACGTGCCGGCCCCGGAGCGCCGCACCGAGGCGGCGACCCCGGCCGACGCCGAGCGCGCCATCGGCGAGAACCGCACCGGTGCCGATCTCGAGAGTCGAGTCCCGCACCGGTGCGGAACTGGTGCCGAGCGCGCCCCGTGGACCACGCCCGAGGGCATCGACGTGCCCCCGGTGTACGACGCCTCCGACCTGGCCGGCCTGGACTTCCTCGACACGGTGCCCGGTGCCCCGCCCTACCTGCGCGGCCCGTACCCCACCATGTACGTCAACCAGCCGTGGACGGTGCGCCAGTACGCCGGCTTCTCCACCGCGCAGGAGTCCAACGCGTTCTACCGCCGCAACCTGGCCGCCGGGCAGAAGGGCCTCTCGGTGGCCTTCGACCTGGCCACCCACCGCGGCTACGACTCCGACCACCCCCGCGTGGCCGGTGACGTGGGCATGGCCGGCGTGGCCATCGACTCCATCCTGGACATGCGCCAGCTGTTCGACGGCATCCCGCTGGACCGCATGAGCGTGTCCATGACCATGAACGGCGCGGTGCTGCCCATCCTGGCGCTCTACGTCGTCGCGGCCGAGGAGCAGGGGGTGAGCCAGGGCCAGCTCTCGGGGACCATCCAGAACGACATCCTCAAGGAGTTCATGGTCCGCAACACCTACATCTACCCGCCCGAGCCGTCGATGCGGATCATCAGCGACATCTTCGCCCACACCAGTGCGCACATGCCGCGGTTCAACTCGATCTCCATCTCCGGGTACCACATCCAGGAGGCCGGGGCCACGCAGGACCTCGAGCTGGCGTACACGCTGGCCGACGGCGTGGAGTACCTGCGCGCCGGCATCGAGGCCGGGCTGGACGTCGACACCTTCGCGCCGCGCCTGAGCTTCTTCTGGGCCATCGGCATGAACTTCTCGATGGAGGTGGCCAAGCTCCGCGCGGCCCGGCTGCTCTGGGCGCGCCTGGTGCGGCAGTTCGAGCCGAGGAACCCCAAGTCGATGTCGCTGCGCACCCACAGCCAGACCTCCGGCTGGTCGCTGACCGCCCAGGACGTCTACAACAACGTGGTGCGTACCTGCATCGAGGCCATGGCCGCCACGCAGGGGCACACGCAGAGCCTGCACACCAATGCCCTGGACGAGGCGATCGCGCTGCCCACGGACTTCTCCGCCCGCATCGCGCGCAACACCCAGCTGCTGCTGCAGCAGGAGTCCGGCACCACCCAGACCGTGGACCCGTGGGGCGGCAGCGCGTACATCGAGACGCTCACCCACGACCTCGCGCAGCGGGCGTGGGCGCACATCCAGGAGGTGGAGGCCGCCGGCGGCATGGCCCAGGCCATCGAGGCCGGGCTGCCCAAGCTCCGCATCGAGGAGGCCGCCGCCCGCACCCAGGCGCGACTGGACTCCGGCCGCCAGGCGCTGGTGGGCGTGAACCTCTACCCGGTGGACGAGGACGAGCCCATCGAGATCCTCAAGGTGGACAACGCCCGCGTGCGCGCCGAGCAGCTGGAGAAGCTGCAGCGGCTGCGCGCCGAGCGCGACGAGGACGCCTGCCGGGCCGCGCTGACCGCGCTCACCGAGGGGGCACGCGGTGACGGCAACCTGCTGGCCCTGTGCATCGAGGCCGCCCGGGCGCACGCCACCGTGGGCGAGATGAGCGACGCGATGGAGGAGGTCTTCGGCCGCTACACCGCGCAGATCCGTACGATCTCCGGTGTGTACAGCAAGGAGGCCGGCGACGACGCCGCCATCGACGCCGCCCGCGAGGCCGTGGAGGCCTTCGCCGAGGAGGACGGCCGTCGCCCGCGCATCCTCGTGGCCAAGATGGGCCAGGACGGGCACGACCGCGGCCAGAAGGTGGTGGCCACCGCGTACGCCGACCTCGGCTTCGACGTGGACGTGGGCCCGCTCTTCCAGACCCCGCAGGAGGTGGCACGTCAGGCCGTGGAGGCCGACGTGCACGTGGTGGGCGTGTCCTCGTTGGCGGCCGGGCACCTCACCCTCGTGCCGGCGCTGCGGGCCGAGCTCGACGCGCTCGACGGCCAGGACGTGTGCATCGTGGTCGGTGGCGTGATCCCCGAGCAGGACTTCGCCGAGCTGCGCGAGGCCGGGGCGGACGCGATCTACCCGCCGGGCACCGTCATCGCGAAGGCGGCGGTGGACCTCATCGGGACGCTGCGTCGCAAGGCCGGGCACGCCACCGACCCCACCGGCGCCTGACCGTGACGGCGGTGGACCCGGCGGCGCTGGCCGAGGGCGTCCTGGCGGGCAACCGCCGGGCCGTCGCGCGCGCCATCACGCTGGTGGAGTCGATGCGGCCGGACCGCCGCGAGCCGGCCAAGGAGCTGCTGCGCCGCATCGCGCCGGCCACGGGGGGCGCCGTGCGCGTGGGCATCTCGGGCATCCCCGGGGCGGGCAAGTCCACCACCATCGACGCCCTGGGGCAGCGCCTCATCGACGCCGGGCACCGCGTGGGCGTGGTGGCGGTGGACCCCTCCAGCGCCCGCACCGGCGGCTCCATCCTGGGCGACCGGACCCGGATGGGGGCGCTGGCCGCCCGCGACGAGGCGTTCGTGCGGCCCAGCCCCACCGGCGACCACCTCGGCGGCGTCGCCCGGGCCACCCGCGAGTCGATGCTCGTGCTGGAGGCCGCGGGCTACGACGTGGTGGTCGTGGAGACCGTGGGCGTGGGGCAGTCCGAGGTGGCCGTGGCCGGCATGGTGGACACCTTCCTGCTGCTCGGTCTGGCCCGCGGCGGTGACCAGCTACAGGGCATCAAGCGGGGCATCCTCGAGATGGCCGACGTGGTGGCCATCAACAAGGCCGACGGCGACCACGCCCCGGAGGCCCGCGTGGCCGCCCGCGACCTGCGGCAGGCGCTGCACCTCATGCGACCGGAGGACACCCCGGTGGTGCTCACCTGCTCCGCGGTCACCGGCGACGGGCTCGACGAGCTGTGGCAGGCCGTGCTCGACCACCGGGAGGGGCTCGTCTCGGCCGGGCGGCTGGAGACGCGGCGGGCGGCCCAGCAGCGGGACTGGATGTGGTCCATGGTCGATGCCGAGCTGCGTGCCGCCGCGCGGACCACGCCGTCCGTGGCGGAGGGCCGGGGCGCGTGGGAGGGCGCGGTCACCCGCGGGGAGCTCGACGCCACCGAGGCAGCGGCGCGCGTCATCGAGGCACTGCGGGAGGACTGGACCGCTGCCACACGGCATCGCCGTTGACCGTGACCAGGGCGGTGTGGGAGGGCTCGTCGGTGATGCCGGCGAGGTACCGCTCGAAGTCGGGGAAGCCGGTGGCCAGGGCCACGCGGACGCCGTCGGGGTCGGCGGTCCGTACGGCGCAGGTGGCGTCGCCCTCGACCTGGCAGGACACCTCGGCGGCGGGGTCGACGTCGCGGGCCCGCCCCACGAGGTCGAGCCACCAGTCCACCGTCTCGCCGTCCACGGCCGGCTGGTGGGCCACGAGTCGCGCGTCGGCCGCGGGCATGTCGTAGACCACGCCGGCGGTGGAGGTCGGGCGGCTCCGGGTGCTCCCGGTCGCGTCCTCAGTGGGGTCCTCCGGGGTGTACTCGAGGCGAGGAGCCAGCTGGTCGGCGTGGTCGACGGCCGAGGGGGTGAGCGTCCACAGGCGGTGGTCGGCCCACTCGCGCGGGGTGGCGTCCGGGCCCAGGTCCTCCACCTCCTGGACGCCGGGCAGCTCGCGCAGTGGGTCGCGCTCGGCGGTGGCCCGCTCGGTCGGCGTGGCTCCGGGGTCACCCGCGTGCGTTCCGTGCTGCAGCCACATCGCCAGGCCGCCGAGCAGCAGCGCCACCGCCACCAGGGCCAGGACGAGGCGGCGGGCGCGCGTCGTCGCGGCGGCGGGGTCGGTCGGCATCCGCAGAGGGTAGGTGCGCGGCCCGGTCCGGCCCCAATCGGTGCATGGGGGCGTGGCCCGGTCCGGCCCCAATCGGTGCGTGGCGGGATCGTGGCACCTCCGAGGCTCCCCGGGCGTGGGAGTGCCCTCGCGGGAGGGGTGTCCTATCAGCTGATAGGTCGACCGATTCCCAGTCGCCCGCCTGCGTTTCGGTCGACCTATCGCGCGATAGGTCACGTCTCCATGGGGTCACCCCTGACGTCGCCCCGGGCCGCCGTCGCCCCGGGCCGCCGCCGCCACCGCGCGGAGCTGTGTGACGCCCTGCCGGCCGCGGTGCATCCCCGCCTGTGGACGACGCGCGGCGTGGGGCCGGCCTGTGGTGCGACGCTGGCCCGGTGGGCGGGCAGAAGGCACGGGCGGCGCGCAGGGCGAGGCGACGTGAGGAGCTGCGGCAGCAACGGTGGCAGGCCGCGGTCAGCGCAGCGACGGCGCTCGCGTGCGAGGGCGGCCGCGCAGCGGTGACGACGCGGGCCCTGGTGGCGCGGGTCGGGTTCAGCCAACCGGTCCTCTACGAGTCCATCGGGTCCATGGCCGACCTGTGGGAGGAGGTGACGCGGCGCGCCGTGCAGGTGCTGGGCGACGAGCTCGAGGTCCTCGACGGGCTCCCCACCCCCGAGGCCTTCCTGCTGCACCTCGTGTGGTTCGCCCGTGAGCGGCCGGGGCTCCACGACGCGATCTGGGTCGACGGGGTGGCTCCACCGTGGCTGACCGACTGGCTCGTCGAGAGCCGGGAGGCCGTCGGTGGTCCGCCCGCATCCACCTCGGGCGGGGTGCGGGCGCAGGCGGTCATCGCACTGGCGACGGTCCAGGGGCTCGTGCTGCGGGAGCGGTCGGGTCCCGGGTCGCCCGAGGAGTCCCGGGCCGCCGTCGCCGAGCTCGTCGCGCTGCTGGGGTGGACGGACCCTCAGGCGGCGCGCCAGTAGGCCAGCGCCGTCACGCGCTCCTTGGGCACGCCGACCTCCTTGCGCAGGTGCTTGCCCAGCTCGCGGCAGGTGGCGGCCTCCGGGGCCAGCCAGAACCAGTCGTCGGCCGGGTCGTGGCCGGCCTCCCGGCGGGCGGCCACGGCGGAGGTCACGGCATCGGGCAGGTGGCGGCCGGTGCCGCGCTCCAGGCGGTGCACCTCCACGTCCACCCGTGACGTGACGTGGATGCGCTGCTCGGAGGCGTCCTGCACCTCGAGCCAGACGGTGGCCGGTGTGGTGGGCAGCGCGTCGAGCACGGTGCGGATCGCCGGGATGCTCGCCGCGTCGCCCACCAGGTGCAGGTGCTCCACCTCGCCGTCGGGGGCGCGGAAGCCGGTGCCCTGCACGGTGGCCTCGAGCTCCAGGCCCGGTGCGGCGCCGGCCAAGGTGCGGGCGGCCACGCCGTCGTGCACGTGCACCTCGATGCTGAAGGTGCCGTCGGCCTGCGGGTCGATGACCGTGTAGGCGCGCTGGTGGGGCTTGCCGCGGTCGTCGGTGAACCACAGCCGCACCCACATGGTGGGGTGCCACTCCACGGCCCGCAGCAGCTCGGCGCCTTCGAGCCGGAGCCGCACGAAGGTGGGGGTGACCTGTGTGGACTCGAGCACGCGGACCCGGAAGTCCTTGGCGCCGTAGACCTTCAGGACGGCGCCCTGCCAGCCGCGATGCATGTGCTTCCTCCGTGGGATCGGGACCCGCCGCGCGGGAGTGCTGTTGAGGCAAGCCTAACCTGTGTGGCAGGGTGCGGCCTCGGTCACGTGGCCGACCCGGCCATGCGGCCCGGTGTCCGCCCCACCCCGCCGGTCGGTGGCCGCACCGTCCCCCGCATCGACCAGGAAGGCACGCATGTTCCTCACCTCCGCCTCCGGCCCGGCCTACGCCGACGCCGTGCAGCAGGCCGCGCAGCTGGTGCAACGCCACCTGGGGCGCACCGACCGCCCCGCCACCGGTGGGCGTGCCGCCCCCGTGGACGAGGTGGTGGCGCGCGTCGAGGGGGTCGACCTCGACACCCCCGCCCCCGGCGGCCTGGCCGAGGTGCTGCAGGAGGTCGACGACCTGTTCGTGCGCGACAGCATCGCCTTCGCCGACCCCCGATACGTGGCGCACCTGAACTGCCCGGTGACCCTGAGCTCCGTGGCCGCCGACGTGGTGACCAGCGCGCTCAACCCGTCCGTGGACACCTGGGACCAGAGCGTGGGTGCCACCGCCATGGAGTGCCGCCTCGTGGAGTGGACCTGCGAGCGCCTCGGCCTGGTGGCCGGCGACGGCGTGTTCACCCCCGGGGGCACCCTGAGCAACCTGCAGGCCCTGGTGGTGGCCCGCGGCGAGGCGCTGGCGGCCGGGCACGACCTGGCCGACCTGCGCATCCTCACCAGTGCGCACAGCCACTTCAGCATCCTCAAGGCCGCGCGCCTGCTGGGTCTGGCGCCCGATGCCGTGGTGCCCGTGCCGCTGGCCGACCACCGCATCGACCCGGTCGCCCTGGCCGTTACCGTCGACCGGGTGCGCGCCGCCGGCCACGCCGTGATGGCGGTGGTGGCCACCGCCGGCACCACCGACCTGGGCGTCGTGGACCCCCTCGAGGAGGTGGGTCGCGTGTGCCGCCGGGCGGGGGTGTGGCTGCACGTCGACGCCGCGTACGGCGGGGGCCTGCTGGCCAGCCGTCGGCGCCGGGGGCTGCTGGCCGGCATCGAGCAGGCCGACTCGGTGACCGTGGACTTCCACAAGACCTTCTTCGTGCCCGTCTCGGCCAGCGCCGTGCTGGTGCGCGACCCCTCCACCCTGCGCCACGTGACCCACCACGCGGCGTACCTCAACCCGGCCACCGCCAGCGTGCCCAACCAGGTGGACAAGTCCCTGCAGACCACGCGGCGCTTCGACGCGCTCAAACTGTGGATGACGCTGCGCACCGATGGCGCGGACGCCCTGGGGGAGGCGTTCGACACCGCCATCGACAACGCGCACGCCGTGGCCCAGCTGCTGGACGCCGACCCGGACTTCGAGATCGCGGCCGTGCCGCAGCTGTCCACCGTGGTGTTCCGGTACGCCCCGGCGCACCTGTCGGACTCCGCAGTGGACGTGCTGAACCCGCGCATCCGTGAGGAGCTCTTCGCCGACGGCGGGGCCATCGTGGCCGGGACGACCTTCGAGGGGCGGCCGTGGCTGAAGTTCACGGTGCTCAACCCGGCGAGCACGCCGGAGGTGCTGGCCGACGTGGTGGAGACCCTCCGCGAGACCGGGCGGATGCTCGCGCCGGTGGTGGGCGAGACCGCCGGAATGGCCCTCGAGCGCGAGGCGGCGGCCCGATGAGCAGCGCCCTGCGTTCCGCCCCGGTGGCCGGGTCCGCCCCGGCCGGTGCCCCCGTCCACGACGTGCTCGTCATCGGCGCCGGGCCGTTCGGCCTCGGGCTGGCGGCCCTGGCCGACGGCATCGCAGACGCCCCGCGCGGCGGTGCCGGCGCGCCGTCCGGCGGTGCAGCCCCGCTCGACCTGCGCGTGCTCGACGCGGCCCCCGGGTTCCGCTGGCACGGCGGCATGCTCATCGAGGGGGCGACGCTGCAGGTGCCCTTCCTGGCCGACCTCGTCACCCTCGCCGACCCGACCAACCGGTGGAGCTTCCTCAACTGGCTGAAGCAGACCGGCCGGTTGTACCCCTTCTACATCCGCGAGGACTTCGCCCCGCTGCGCGCCGAGTACGACGCGTACTGCCGCTGGGTCGCCGAGGGCCTGCGCGCCCCGTCCGGGGAGCCGACCGTGGAGTTCGGCCGCGAGGTGGTGCGGGTGGTCTTCGACGAGGCCGCCGACGCGTTCGCGGTGACCTCCGTCGCGAGCCGTCGAGGCGCGGACGGCTGCCCCGTCGACCAGGGCACCGACTCCGCCACCGCGGCCGCCCCTCGCACCGCAGCCGTCGACGCCACCGAGCGCACGGACCTCACCCGACACCTCGTGCTCGCCACGGGTACCCGGCCGCGCGTGCCCGCACCGGCCCGGGCCCTCGTCGGCGAGGACGCCCCCGGGGCCGCGGCCCACCTGCACTCCTCGCAGTACATGCACCGTCGCGAGCACCTGGCCGGCGCCGAGCACGTCACCGTCATCGGCTCTGGGCAGTCGGCAGCCGAGATCTTCCTCGACCAGCTGGAGCGGCTCGACCTGGGCCGGCAGCACCTCAGCTGGCTCACGCGCTCGCCCCGCTTCTTCCCGATGGAGTACACCAAGCTCACCCTGGAAATGACCTCCCCGGAGTACACGCGCTACTTCCACGGCCTGCCCCAGTCCGAGCGCGACCGGCTGGGGCGCCAGAACCTGCCGCTGTACAAGGGCATCTCGGGCGACCTGGTGAACGCCATCCACGAGGCGCTGTACCGCCGCCGCGTGGAACGCGGTGCCGACCTGCCGGTGACCATGCGGACCGCCTGCGCCCTGGAGTCCAGCGAGCTCGTGGGCGACACCGCCCACCTGGCCTGGCGCCACACCGAGACCGGGACCCCCTTCACCACCACCTCGGACGCGACCGTCCTGGCCACCGGGTACGAGCACTGGGTGCCGGACTTCCTGGAGCCGGTGCGTGACCGCATCTCCTGGCTGCCCGACGGCCGGTACGACGTGGCGCTGGACTTCACCGTGGACGCCGCCCGCCGCATCCGTGTGCTCAACGGCGAGGAACACACGCACGGTCTGTCGGCGCCCGACCTGGGCATGGGCCCGTGGCGTGCCGCGCAGGTGCTCAACGACCTCACCGGCCGGGAGCTGTTCGCCGTCGAGCAGCAGATCGCCTTCCAGCAGTTCGGCGCGCCGGACCCGAGCGCTCCGTCCGCCGGGTCCGGCCTGGTCGCTGGGACCCAGGCCGCGTCCACCGATGTCACGCCCACCGATGCCGCCTCCGTCGAGGCAGGGGACCAGGCATGAGCCCCACCCGCATCGAGGGCCCCGTGGTCACCTGGACCGAGCTCACGGGCGAGCTCGTCGACACCCACGCGCCGCTGCTGCAGCGGTGGTTCGCCCACCCGCGCTCGCACTTCTGGGGCGCCTCCGAGCACACCGTGGAGCGCGTGGCCGCCGACTACGCCGCGGTGGACGCCGCCGACCACCAGTGGGCCTGGCTGGGCACGGTGGACGGCGAGCCGATGGTGCTGGCCGAGACCTACGACCCCCGCCGCCACCCGCTGGCCGACCAGGCCACCGCCGTGGGCCTCGACCTGGTGGACGGCGACTGGGGCATGCACCTGCTCGTCGCCCCGCCCGCGCCCGACGCCACGGGTGAGCCCGCGCACCGGCCGGGGCTCACCGCATCGGCCATGACCGGTGTGGTGCGCGACCTGTGCCTGGGCCACCACGGTGCCCGCCGGGTGGTGGTGGAGCCCGACGTGGGCAACGACCGCATCCGTGCGCTCAACCGGCGCGTCGGGTTCCGCGAGCTGGGCGAGGTGACCTTCACCGACGGGGGCAACCCCAAGAGCGCGATGCTCTCGCTGCTGCGCCGCGAGGAGTTCGTGGACGTGCTCCCCGCCGACTCTCCCACCGCTCCCGCAGCGTCGTCCCGCCGGCCTGCGGCGGTCTCCCTCACCCCGCCGCACCTGGCCCCCGGCCCGATGCGGTGGGCCCACCGCCACGTGGCCGCCAAGGCACTCGGCGAGTTCGCCCACGAGCGCATCCTCGAGCCGACCGACCTCGGCGACGGCTGGTACGCGGTCACCTCCGATGACGGTGCCGCCACCTACCGTTACCGCGCCACCCGCCATGCGCTCGAGCACTGGGTGGTGGACCCCGACAGCATCGAGGTGGTGCGCGGTGAGGTGTCCGAGGAGGTCGACGCCCAGCGCCTGGTCACACGGGTGCGGCGGCGGGCCGGCATCCCCGACCACCTGCTGGGCACCTACCTGGAGGAGGTGGCCGCCACGCTGGCTGGCGCCGCGTGGAAGCGCGTGCACCGTGCCCTGCCGGCGGCCGACCTGGTGGGCGCCGACTTCCAGCAGGTGGAGGCCGCCATGACCGAGGGCCACCCGGCGTTCGTGGCCAACAACGGACGCATCGGCTGGTCGCTGGCCGACCACGAGCGCTACGCCCCCGAGGCCGGGCAGCGTGTGGAGGTGCTGTGGCTGGCCGTGGCCCGCGGGGCCGCGCACCTGTCTCTTGGCGCCGGTCGCACCGAGGAGGCGCACTGGGCCGCGGAGTTCGACGCCCCCACGCGCGACCGCTTCGCGGCGACCCTGCGCGCCGCGGGCCACGACCCGGCCGACTACCTCTACCTGCCGGTGCACCCCTGGCAGTGGGAGCACAAGGTGGCCGTGACCTTCGCGCCCGAGGTGGCGCGGGGCGCCATCGTGCCGCTGGGGCCGGCCGACGGTTACCAGGCCCAGCAGTCCATCCGCACCTTCCTCAACACCGACGCCCCCGAGCGGTGCTACGTGAAGACCGCGCTCTCGGTGCAGAACATGGGCTTCCTGCGCGGTCTCTCGCCGGCGTACATGCAGGTGACGCCGGCCATCAACGACTGGGTGCACACCGTGGTCTCGGGCGATCCGGCGCTCGCGGGGGACCCGTCCCACCCGGACCGCACCGACGCGCTGCCCACCGCCCGCGGCGGCTGCGGCCTGACCGTGCTCCGGGAGCTGGCCGCCATCGGCTACACCGGCGACGCCTACCACGAGGCCAACCTGTCCGGTCCCGCGCCGGCGCAGCGCAAGATGCTCGCCGCGCTCTGGCGCGAGTCGCCGGTGCCGCAGCTGCAGCCGGGGGAGACCCTCGGCACGCTCGCCGCGGTGCTGCACACCGACCACGCCGGCCACCACCTGGCCAGCGCGATGGTGCGCGCCTCCGGGCTGGAGCCGGCCGAGTGGGTGCGCCGCCTGCTGCACGCCTACCTGCGCCCCGTGGTGCACTGCCTGACCGTTCATCGCCTGGCCTTCATGCCGCACACCGAGAACGTGATCATGGTGTGGCGCGACGGGTCCCCGGTGCGCGCGGTCTTCAAGGACATCGGCGAGGAGGTGGCCGTGTTCGCCGGTCCCCGGGCCGGGGGCGACCCGGCCGCCGTGCCCGAGGAGGCGCGCCGCATCGTGGTGGACGTGCCGGCGGACGAGGCCGCCCTGGCGGTGTTCACCGACGTGTACGACGGCGTGCTGCGCTTCCTGGCAGCGCGCCTGGAGGCCGACGGGCTGCTCACCGGCGAGGAGTTCTGGGGCCTGGTGCGCGAGTGCGTCCAGCAGCACCGGTCCGAGTTCCCCGAGCACCACTGGGTGGACCTGCTGGCCGGCGAGTTCGCGCACTCGTGCCTCAACCGGCTGCAGCTGCGCAACACCCTGCAGATGGTGGACCTGGCCGACCAGAGCTCCTCCCTGCTGTACTCCGGCACCCTCCCCAACCCCGCCGGGAGGCAGGCATGACCGGCACGCCCAGCACCAGCACGACGCCCCAGCCGGGCCACCCGCACGACCCGCCCCGTCCGCACGACGTGCCCAGCCCACCCACGCCGCCCCGCGGCGAGGCGCGCCGCGACGCCGCGGGCGTCCCGCACGTGGTGGCCGCCACGGAGCCCGACCTGCTCCACACCCAGGGCTGGGTGACCGCCCGCGACCGCACCTGGCAGCTCGTCAGCGACCGCTGGCGCGCCCACGGCACCTGGGCCGAGGCGGTGCACCACCTGCGTGCCGCCGGGACCGAGGTGGCCGCCCCCGTGGCCGGCACCGCGGCCGAGTGGGACCGGTTCGCCCACCGCATCGGCGTCCGCGCCACCGCTGAGAGATCCCTGGCCGCCCTCACGCCGGAGACCCGGGAGTGGGTGGAGCACTACGCCGAGGGCGTGCGCGACGGGCTGGCCACGGTGGCCGCCGCGGACGTGCCCGAGCTGCGTGCCTTGGTCGGCCGCGACGCGGGCCGCGTGCCCGGTTTCGAAGCGGTCTCGCCGGACGCGGACCCGCTCGACTGGCGCGCCTGGGACGCCGCCGACTGCCTGGCCGTCTTCTGGCTGCAGCAGGTGCTCTTCGGCGACTGGCCGCACCAGCTCTGGCGCGAGCACGTCACCGAGCAGCTCGGTCCGGAGTGGGTGGACTGGCTGGCCGCTGACCCGAGCGCGCAGGCGTCGGGGTCCAACGCCATCGGCGTCGTGGGGGCCCGCTCGGCCACCGGGGCGCCGCTCCTGGCCAGCGACCCGCACCGCCTCCTGGAGGCCCCGAACGTCTACCAGCAGGTGCGCCTCACCGTGGAGCCGAGCGGTGGGAGCGAGGGGCCGGGCCTCGACGTGGCCGGCCTGGCCTTCCCCGGCGTGCCGGGGGTGCAGCACGTGGGTCACGCCGGGTCGGTGGCCTGGTGCATCACCAACGCGATGGCCCGCACCCAGCAGCTCGTCCCGCTCTCGTCGGACGACCGCGCCGTGACGACGCCCGGCACCACCCTGACGGAGTCCGGCGCCACCACCGGCGCTGCATCCGTGACCCGCCTCTGGGGCCGCCCCGGGGACCCGGGCGCGCGAGCGGTCCGACAGGCCGCAGACCTCTCCCCGGGGCTCGGGTTCGAGGCCCTGCCCCGGCTGTTCCACGCCCGCACCGCCCAGGACGCGATGACCGCCTGGGACCACTGGGTGGAGCCGGCCAACTGCGTGCTCGTCGCCGATGTGGACTCCCTGTGGGAGGGCGTTGCCGGCCGTCCGTTGGGGGTCCTCGACGTGGCTCGCCCGGAGGCGGCCCCGGCCACTGGCCCCACCCCGTCCGGCGACGGTGCGGGCCCGTCCGCATGGTCGACCCACCAGCCGTGGCGCCGGGTGGAGGGCGTCGCCGTCCACGCCAACCACCGCCGCGACCAGACGGCCGCCTGGGGCGAGGCCTTCGCACCGCCCCACCGGGCCGACCGCATCCGAGAGCTCCTGTGCGCCGAACCTCTGGTCACCGGCGAGGACCTGAGCCGGATCCAACTCGACACCCGGTCGCAGGGCCTGCTGAACCTGCTGCGTCTCACGGGCGTCGTCGTGGGTGGCGTCCCCGACGCCCCGGGGCGTCCGAGCGTTCTCGGCGCGCCTGACCACCCCGTCGCCAAGGCGCTCGCGAACTTCGACGGCCACATGGACCCCGAGTCCGACCTGGCCCTGCTCGCATGGCGCTGGCGCACGGCCCTGGCCCGCCGGGTGGCTGCCCTGCCCGCGTTGGCGCCGCTGCACGAGGACTCCTCCGTCACCGCCGCCGCGCGGGCCGAGTTCCCGGCCCTGTTCGAGCCGTGGCTCGACGTGACGGCGCGGGTCGGCCTGGGGCTGGAGTCCCTCGCCGCCGCGCTGCCCGAGGAGCTGCGCACCTGCGCCCGTCAGGCCTTGGACGACGTGGCCGATCACCTCCCCACCGCGGACCGGGCCGCTGACCGCTGGGGCGCCGAGCACCAGGCCTTCGGACTGCACGCGCTGGGCTGGCCGGTGCCGCTCGGCCCCGTGGGCGGAGACGTGGACTGCGTCGCCGCCACCTCCAGCGTGCCGGGTCGCACCGCATCGACCGTGCGTGGACCGGTCTGCCGCGCGGTCCTGGACCTCGCGGACCCGGGCGCCAGCCGGTGGGCCGTCCCCCTGGGTGCTCACGGCGTGCTCGACGTCCCCACCGCGCGGAACCAGACCGAGGCGTGGCGCACCGGGGAACTGCTGCCCGTGTTCAGTCAGCCGGACTCCGCGCCGCCGCCTCCGGAGCTGGTCTTCACGCCCGTGGTCCCAGAGGTGGACGGGCCAGTGATCCACGCCTGGGCCACCGAGCACCGCGGACGCTTCTGGGGCATGGGCGACTACTCCGTGCAGGACGTGGTGGAGGTGTACACGTGGCTTGACGCGAGCCCCCACCACCACGCGTGGATGGTGACCCACGAGGGGCAGCCGGTCGCCCTGTGGCAGACCTACGACCCTGCCCACGACCCGGTGGGGGAGGGCTACGAGGTGCGCCCCGGCGACGTGGGCATGCACCTGATGGTCGGCCCCCGCCGGCACGGCATCGCTGAGCTGCCGGCGCTGGTGGGTGCCCAGGGCGCGGCGATGGTGTTCGCCGACCCCGGCGCGCTCCGGCTGGTGGCCGAGCCCGACCAGCGCAACACGCCCGCCGTGCAGCGGCTGGTGCAGGCCGGCTTCACCCTTGGGCCCGTGGTGGACCTGGGGCACAAGGTGGCGCAGTTCGCCTTCCTCGAGCGCCCGCCGGGCGGCGTACTGGCCTGACCCGGTCACGCACTCCCCGGGGCCGCGGGCACCGGCACGCAGCGTCTCGATCTCCCTGTGGCTGGTCATGGGTGTGCTGTGTGGAAGTGGACGGTCGTGGCGCCGTCGGGTCCGGTCGTGGTGGTGTGCGTGTACCGGGGGTCGTCCAGGCGGCGGTGGTGTCGTCCGCACAACGGGATGGCATTGGCCAGGTCGGTCCCGCCACCGGTGTCCTTCGCCCCGCGGTCACCGCGGTGATCGGGGTGATCGGGGTGATCGGGGTCGTTCCTGGGTGGTGCCGTACCGGCCCCGGTGCCCGGTGGCGGCCCCTCGGCTGCTGCCCGGGGCGTCCTGCGGGGTGTCCAAGGCGTGTCGTGATGGATCTCGCACCAGGCGAACGGTCGATCACAGTGCTCCTCGGCGCACGTGGAGTAGGTGACCGCGAGGGCCTTGCGTTGGGAGTCGGTGAACACCCGGGTCTGCCGGCCCAGGTCCAGGACGGCCGAGTCGCTGCCCATGACCACCGGGACGATCCCGGCCGTGGCGGCCAGGCGGCGGACCTGCCCGGCCGAGACCTCCTCGTCGTGGTCGGTGACCCCGACCCGGTCAGTGACCCCGCGGAGGGTGTCCAGGTCGGTGCGCACCAGCAGGATCGCGGTCGAGGGTGTGGACAGGTGGTCGGTGGGCAGGTGGGAGACGAGCTCGGCGAAGGCCTTGCCCTGCTCGTGGGCCCAGTCCACCTCACGCTCGCCCCACGGCAAACCCTCCTGCCCGTCGGCGGTCGCGGTGGTGGTGGTCCGGTGGCGTGCGAGTCGGCGGGGGCTGGTCATGGCCTGCAGGACCTTGGCCAGCATCCGGCCCTGGAGGACCGGGAGGGTGAACCGTCCGGTCATCGTCCCGTCACCCTCCTCGCGGATCCAGAACGACGCGGCCGCCCACGCCTTGTCCTCCTGGGCAGCCACCCGGGTGTTCTCGTGGGTGTCAGCCACGGCGGTGGTGTACCCGAGGTCCTCCAGGACGCGGCGTGCCGCGCGCCGCAACGCCCGCACCGAGAGCTTCTGGGCCCTGACCGTGAGGACCTCCTCGGCGCGCAACCGCTCGGCGGGGGTCACGTGGTCGGGCAGGGCCTCGAGCTCACGGACGACGACCAGGGCCCGGTCGGCATCCACCAACCCCGCGTCCACCGCGCGAGCCAACGGACGCAGCACCCGATCACCGGCCGGACCACCACCCGTGCCACCGCCGGCACCGTCAATACTGGGACCGGGCTGCCCGGTGGCCTGGCCGGGCGCAACGGGCGGGGGCTCGGCCAGGGCACCGGCGAGCTCGGCCTCCCGGCGGGTCTGCCCCGCGGCACGCCCGGTCTTGGCCGCGACGAACTGCGCGTCGTCGTCGTGGGCCACCCGCCCCGCCTGGCGGGCGGCGCGTAGGACGTCGAACGACCGTCCTCGCACCCGCTCACCCCGGGCCGCCACCCTGGCTGCTTCCGTGGTCAGCCAGTCCAGCTCGACCGGGCCCACCGGCAGGCCCTCCTGGCCCGCGGCAGCGGCCAACGCCGACAACACCCGCCCCACCGCGGAGTCCAACCCCGCGAACGCCTCCACGACCTCACCCCACACCACCGCGGCAGCAGGGCCACCACCCCCACCGGGCACCGGCGTCTCGTTCGTCGTCCTGGGCACGGGCACCACCCCCTCGATGGCCAACCACTGGTCGAACCCCCTGTCCAACCACCTACCCCCACACTAGTACACATAACCGACCTACTGCAACCCCACCATCGAACATGTGGACGACCTGATGCACGCGCCCGCACCACCACCCACCCTGTGGACAACCCCCCCTCGCGCCCTCGCCGGCCTCGCCCTCCGGGGTGACCGTGACACGGCGCTGGCCAGGCATGCCGCCGCCGCGGCCGCCGCCCTGGGGATCGTCCGCCCGGAGGGGTCGGGTGAGTGGGTGGTCACCTGCGTCGCCCTCGGTGTGGGAGCCCTCGTGGGCCAGTGGTCCCGCCTCGACGCGGGCCGGGCCAGAACCGCTCCGCCTCAGTGCCTCCCGTCCCGCCAGGGGGACGCCGGGTAGGTGCCCAGCACGCGCGTGTCGGTGGTGAAGAAGGTCAGCTCCTCCAGCGCCCCGGCCAGGGCAGGCTCCTCGGGGTGGCCGTCCACCTCGGCGAGGAACATCGTGGCCGTGAACCGCCCGTCGAGCATGTAGCTCTCCAGCTTGGTCATGTTGATGCCGCTGGTGGCAAAGGCGCCCAGCGCCTTGTACAGGGCGGCCGGGTGGTTGCGCACGGTGAACACGAACGTGGTCACCAGCGGCCCGGCGTCGCGCGGCGGCACGACGGCCTCGCGGCTGAGCACCACGAACCGGGTGGTGTTGTGCGCGGCGTCCTCCACGCCCTCGGCCAGCACCTGCAGCCCGTGGATCTCCGCGGCCAGCGGCGGGGCGAGTGCCGCCCGGGCGGGGTCGCCGGCCTCGGCCACCTCGCGGGCGGCGCCCGCGGTGTCGCCGGCCACCACGGTGTCCCAGCCGTGCTCGCGGATGATGTGGCGGCACTGCCCCAGCGCGTGCACGTGGCTGGCCACGGTGCGCACCCCGTCCAGCGTGGCGCCGGGAAGGCCCAGGAGCGAGAACCGGATGCGCAGGAAGTGCTCGCCCACGATGTGCAGCCCGCTGGCCGGCAGCAGGTGGTGGATGTCCGCCACGCGCCCGGCCAGGGAGTTGTCGATGGGGATGACGGCCAGCTCGCACTCGCCGTCGGTCACCCGCGTGAAGGCCTCCTCGAAGGAGGCGCAGGGCACCGTCTGTGCGTCCGGGTGGTTCTCGCGGACGACGAGGTGTGAGTTGGACCCGGGCTCTCCCTGGATGGCGATGTGCTGCATCGTCAGATCGTTCCACGCGCAGTCGGTGCCGACTGCCAGACTGCCTCCACGCCCTCCTCCCGCGTCGCCCACGACGCCTCCGCCCTCGCCGGATCGACCCCGTCATCGAGGTCCGGGGCCTGGTCAAGGCCCTCGGCCACGCGCGGGCCCTGGACGGCCTGGACCACACGGTCGCCCCCGGCGAGGTGCACGGATTCCTGGGCCCCAACGGGGCGGGCAAGTCCACCACCATCCGCGTCCTGCTGGGCCTGATGCGGGCCGATGCGGGCACCGTCCGCCTCTTCGGCGGGGACCCGTGGGCCGATGCCGCGGCCCTGCCCCGGGTGCTCGAGGGGCGTGTGGCCGGCACCGACACCTCGGTGGGGTGATGGCCAACGAGTTCGCCATGGTCGTGGCCTTCGGGGCGGATGCCCGGGGTGCGGCGGTCTACGGTGCCGGCCTGTTCGGTCTGGGGTTGGGCCACGCCGCTGGGCTGGGTGGACCAGGCCCGTGCCTTCGGGGACGCCCGCTGGTGGCCGGTGGGCCTGCTGCTGGTGACTGCCACGTTCCTCGTGGCCGCGGCGGTGGCGCTGCACGCCCGCCGTGACGTGGACGCCGCCCTGCTGCGCGCCCGCCCGCGCCCGGACCGCGCGTCGTCCCTGCTGCGCACCCCGTTCGGGCTGGCGCTGCACGAGCACCGTGGGGCCCTGCTGGGCTGGACCCTCGGGCCCTTCGTGCTGGTGGCCGCCGGGTTCGCGGGCTTCCGGCGCCGCGACGTCCCGCGCGGCTGAGCGGCGCCCGCCGCCCCCTCACTCCACCCGCACGCGCCCGTCCTCGTCGAGGTCCACGGTCTGCACCTCCACCAGCACCGGGTGGTCGTGGTCGCCGTCGCGCACCTCGCCGGTCCACCAGCTGGCCTCCAGCTCCTCCCCGTCCACCCGCAGCAGCGCCACGTTGTTGGTGAACCACGGCCCGGCCACGTCGCGCCACCGCCAGGGCTGCGCCGGCACGTGCGCCGAGCGCCCCGCCATCGCCCCCAGCGGCACGGCCAGTCCGTGGGCCAGCACGGCCGTCGCGTAGCGCATCACGGTGGGCAGCGGGTTGCGGATGGGGCTGCACACCAGCTGCAGCACGCGCATCTCCGGCGCCTCCCCGGCGGCCGCCTGGGCCCGCTCGTCGTCGGTGAGGTCGTGGTCGTCCAGCAGCGACGCGGACTCCACCTCGGACACGTACGAGTGGTGCACGTCGCCACTGAGGAAGAGCACGGACCGCGGCACCGGCCCCCGCTCACCGCGCGCCAGCTCGCCCACCATCGCGCACACGCGCAGGAACGAGGCGTGGAACGCCGCCCAGTGCTCCAGGTCCACGGTGGTGCGCAGCCACTCGGCCACGGCCGCGGCGCGCTCCCCGAAGACCCCGTTGCCCACGGCCTCGTTCCACGCCTCCAGGTGGTGCAGGCCGCGCGGCAGCAGGAAGGGCAGCGAGGTGCCCACCACCACGTGCTCGATGCCGTCGGCGCCCCGCAGCTGGTCGCTGAGCCACTGCATCTCGCGCTCGTCGAGCATCTGCCGCTCGCCCCGCTCCATCACCCGTGCGGCGCGGGAGTCCACCACGACCAGGCGGGTGGCGCCGATGTCGCGGGCGTAGGACCACCGGTAGGTGTCGGGGTGCTGGTCCACACGTTCGGCGAAGGCGTCGAGCACCTCGGTGACGTCCGGGTGGGGGTCGGTGCGCTGCCGCGAGACCACCTCCCGCCAGATCTCGTCCTGGGCGCGCTCGGCCACCGAGAGATTGCCCAGGTGCTGGTACACCCAGTACGAGCCCAGCGCCGCCACGATGCGGTCGTGCCACCAGTCGGTGGCCTCCATCTCCTCGCGCCAGGCGGCGGAGGTGTTCCAGTCGTCGCGCACGTCGTGGTCGTCGAAGATCATGAGGGTCGGCAGGCTGGCCAGCAGCCACCGCACCCACGGCTCGCCCCAGGCCAGGGAGTACAGGTGCGCGTACTCCTCGTAGTCGGCCAGCTCCTTGCCGGGCCCCTCGTCGAGCGAGCGGCGCGAGGCGATGAACTCCTGCATCGCCTCGCTCGTGGCGTCGGCGTACACCTGGTCGCCGAGCAGCAGCATCATCTCCGGCAGGGCGGGTGCGTCCTCCCGGCCGAGGGCGTTCGCCATGCCCAGGGTGCGCAGCGCGTCCACGCCGTGGGTGCGGTGCCCCTTCGCGTCGTGGCTCACCGAGGTGCGGCACGAGCCGAAGCCGAGGTCCACCGCGGCGCCGGGCGTCAGCGTGTTGAGCCGCGGCGCGGGGCGGGGGTCGTCGGCCTCGGGCCAGGCGCGGGCGTCGTCCACGAGCACCTCGTAGGTGCTGTCCAGGCCGGAAGGGAGCCCGGTGAGCTCCACGACGGCGTAGTGGTGCCCGTGCGCGCTGAAGGTGCTGGCCGATGCCGTGTGCTCCCCGGCGCGCACCTCCACCCGGGCGGGGGCGTCGGTCTCCACCCAGATCGCGGCGGACCCGTGGTCCACGTGGCGCAGCAGGGGGCCGATGACGATGGAGGCAGCCATGCGGCCAGTCTCGCAGCCACCGGGAGGTTGTCGGTGCCGGCTGCCACGCTGTGGGTTCAGCACCCTGGTGGCCACCGGGGCGCCGGCCACCAGCCCAGGAGGATGCCGTGTACCTGCCCGCCCAGCACGACGAGCCCACCACCCACGCCGAGTACGTCCGCCAGCTCGCGGAGTCGCTCCGGGCAAGCACGTACGGCCTCACCGAGGAGCAGGCCCGCCTCACGCCCTGCCGCAGCGCGCTGAGCATCGGCGGCCTGCTCAAGCACCTGGTGCACGTGTACGCCGAGGTCGTGGGCGCGGAGGTCGTGCACCCGGACCGGGTCCCGGCGGACCCGGTCGAGGCGTTCATGGCCAGCTTCACCCTCCGCGAGGACGAGACGCTCGCGCTGACCCTGGCCCGTTTCGACGAGGTGATGGAGGCCCTCGTGGAGAACCTGCGCACGGCCGACCCGGGCGAGGTGGTGGAGCAGCCGGCCATGCCCTGGTTCGGTGTGGACGCCCCTGCGCGGGTGTGCGCGCGCTACCAGCACGTGCACGTGGTGGAGGAGCTCGCGCGCCACGCCGGGCACGCCGACATCGTCCGGGAGCAGATCGACGGCGCGACCTCTCCGGAGCTGCTGCTCGCGGTCTGGGGCCAGCCGGGCAACGACTTCGTGCAGCCGTGGCGCCCGGCCGGGGAACGGGGCGCCTGATGCCCTCCTACCGCCTCGTCGCCGACGTGCTCGCCGTCCGGGGTGACACCCCGCCCTCGAAGGTGCTCGACATCGCCCGGGAGGTGGTGGGCCGCACCCACCTGGTGGAGAAGGTGTCCCTCGACATGCCCCGTGGCGTGCCCCAGGTGACCGTGCGCTGCGTGGTGGCCGAGTCCAACGACGACGCCGAGGACCACGAGGCGTTCGACTTGGCAGCGCGCTATCTCGCGGAGATGTCCGAGGTGGTCCAGATGCCCCGGGTGGAGGTCCGGCGGCGCGTCAAGGGGCGGTTCGTGCCCGTCAACCGCCCGCGCTGAGGGCGCCCGGGGCGTCCTGCCACCCCACCCCTCCCGGCGTGACCTGCATCACGCGGGGAGTAGGCTCGCGGCATGAAGATCGCGTTCCTGGGACTCGGAAACATGGGTGGCCCGATGGCCGCCAACCTCGTCAAGGCCGGCCACGAGGTCACGGGCTTCGACCCCGTGCCCGCCGCCCGTGAGACCGCGCAGGGCAACGGCGTCACCGTGGCCGAGAGCGGCGCGCAGGCCGTGGCCGACGCCGAGGTCGTCATCACGATGCTGCCCAACGGCCAGCTGGTGCTGGACTCCTACGGCGAGATCGTCCCGGCTGTGACCGGTCAGGACGTCCTGTTCATCGACTCCTCCACCATCGACGTGGAGTCTGCCCGCAAGGCCGCCGACATGGTGCGCGAGGCGGGCCACTCCAGCATCGACGCCCCGGTCTCCGGCGGTGTGGTGGGTTCCGAGGCCGGCACGCTCACCTTCATGGTCGGCGGCACCGACGAGGCCTTCTCCCGTGCCGAGCCGGTCCTGCAGGCCATGGGCCGCAAGATCGTGCACTGCGGCGGTGCGGGCAATGGCCAGGCCGCCAAGATCTGCAACAACATGCTGCTGGGTGTGCAGATGATCGCCGTCTCCGAGGCCTTCGTGCTCGGCGAGAAGCTCGGCCTGGACCCGCAGGCCTTCTTCGATGTCGCCTCCACCAGCTCCGGCCGCTGCTGGGCCCTGGACACCAACTGCCCGGTGCCGGGCCCGGTCGAGGGATCGCCGGCCAACCGCGACTTCGAGGGCGGCTTCGCCTCGGGCCTCATGCTCAAGGACCTGAACCTCGCGCAGGACGCCTCCGAGCTGGCCGGCGTGGACACCGCCTTCGGTCGAGCGGCCCGCGACGCCTACGAGCGCTTCGTCGACATCGACGGTCCCCGGCGCGACTTCGGGGCCGTCATCACCGCCATCGAGAGCGACACGCTCAACGGCTGACCGCACGGCACCGCCGCCCCGGCGGTGCCGTGGCGCCGGACCGGAGGGCCTCCACCCCGCCGGGGGTACCGGGCGGAGCGGGGCCCTCCTACCCTGTGCGGGTGAATCAGCAGCCCGGCCAGCCCCATCCGCAGCACCCCCAGGGTCCGCCGCAGAACCCTTACGCCCCGCAGCCGCCGTACGGGCAGTACGCCCACCCTGCCCCGACGGGGTACGCACCGGGGCCGTACGCCCCGCCCCCTTACGCGCCGGGGCCGTACGGCCCGCCGGCCCCCGTCTCGTCGGTGCGTCCGGACGCCGAGTTCCACGAGCTCACCCGTGGCCCCCGCCGTGCCTGGTGGCGCCCCGTCGTGGCCCTGCTCCTGTGGATCCCGGTCGGCATCGTGGTGGCACTCGTCGCCATCGTGGCCATGCTCGCCCCGATGCTGTCCATCGAGAGCCAGCGGCAGGGGTTCGAGCAGGGTGGTGACGGCATGCCGGAGGTCTTCCACCCGCTGACCTTCCTGGGCATGAACGCCGGCCTGGCCGTCCTCGTGCCGGCGGCCGTCGGCGTGCTCGCCCTGGCCTACTGGATGCGGCCGGGCTTCGCCTCCTCGGTGGCGGGGCGCTTCCGCTGGGGCTGGGCGCTGCGTGTGCTCGTGGTGCTCACGCCGTGGTGGGTGCTCTACCTGCTCGGGACGGCCGCGCTGGCCGGGGAGAGCTTCACGCCGCACCCGCACCGGTACTTCTGGTGGATGCTGCTCGTGGTGGTGCTGACCACGCCCCTGCAGGCGGCCGGCGAGGAGTACCTGTTCCGCGGCTTCGTGATGCAGTGGTTCGGCAGCTGGATCCCGTGGACGTGGCTGGCCCTGGGGCTGTCCACGGTCACCTCGGTGAGTCTCTTCGCCCTCGCGCACGGCTCGTTGGACCCCTGGGTGCTCGCCGACCTGGGCCTGTTCGCCCTCGTGGCCCTGGTGATGATCGTGCGCACCGGCGGCATGGAGGCGGCCGTGGTCATGCACTCGGTCAACAACGTGACGCTCATGGTCATCTCGCTGTTCTTCGGCGGTTTCGAGGACGGCTTCGTGGGCGGCGACACCACCTCCACCCCGGCGGTCCTGCTCATGAGCGTGCTGCTGCAGGGCGTGGGCCTGGCGCTGGTGGAGTGGCAGTGGCGCCGCAGCGGGCTGGGCAACCGCACCGCCGCCGACCTGCAGGAGCTGCTGCACCCCCGCGACCGCGTGGGGGCCGCCGCCCGCTGACCACGCACGGCCGCTGGCCGGCACGCACTGAAGGGGCCGGAGCGCATCAGCGCTCCGGCCCCTTCAGTGCGTGGAGGGCGGGGAACCACCACCCGGTCCCGTCCTCCGGTACCGCTCGGGCCCCTGCGCCCTGCGATGCCTGAACAGTACCCAACTCGCTAAGGCAAGGCAAGCCTTACTCGACGATGCGGTGAGAGGTGAGCTGTGGGCCGGTCGGGCGGGCTGGCGGGGCTGCGGGAGGTGGTGGTCCGGAGGGGTGTCCTATCGGCCGATAGGTCGACCGAATCCCAGTCACCCGCCTGCGTATCGGTCGACCTATCACGCGATAGGACACCCCTCCCACGAGGGCCGGGGTCGCCTCACGGCCACGTGGTCAGGTGGCCGCGCGTGCCGGTACGCGTCCGCGCGGCACCACCATCGGCGTGCCGGTCACGGGGTCGTCCACCACGAGCGAGTCCAGCCCGAACACCTCGCGCACCGTCTCCTCCGTGATCACCTCGCGCGGCGTCCCGGCGGCCACGAGCTGCCCGGCGGCCATTGCCACCAGGTGGTCGGAGACCCGCGCGGCCAGGTTGAGGTCGTGCAGCACCATCACCACGGTGGTGCCGCGCTCGACGTTGAGCTGCGCCACCAGGTCCAGCACGTCCACCTGGTGGGCCAGGTCGAGGAAGCTCGTCGGCTCGTCGAGCATGAGCACGTCGGTCTGCTGCGCCAGCGCCATCGCGATCCACACGCGCTGCCGCTGCCCGCCCGACAGCGCCGCGACGGGACGGTCGGCCACGCCCAGGGTGTCGGTGCGCCGCATCGCGTCCTCCACCGCCTCGTGGTCCGCCGCCGACGCGGGCCGCCACGCCGCGCGGTGCGGGTGCCGGCCGCGAGTCACCAGCTCGGCCACCGTGAGCCCCGCGGGCACGAGCGGCTGCTGGGGGAGCAGCCCGATGGTGGTGGCCACCTGCCGGGTGGGCAGGGAGTGCAGGTCGGTGCCGTCCAGCGTCACCTGTCCGCCCGCTGGCTTCAGCAGCCGCGCCAGACCGCGCAGCAGGGTGCTCTTGCCGCACCCGTTGGCGCCCACCAGCGTGGTGATGGCCCCGTCGGGCACGTCCAGGCTCACGCCGTGCACCACCTCGGGGCCGCCGTAGGAGAGCCGCAGGTCGCGGCAGGCGAGTCGGGCGGTCATGAGGACATCCACCTCCGAGAGGTCAGGAGCAGGCCGAGCAGGAAGGGGCCGCCGGCCAGGCCGGTCACGATGCCCACGGGCAGGTTGCCGCCGGGGGCCAGGTAGGCGCCGGTGTAGTCGGCCGCCAGGAAGATGCAGGCGCCCACCAGCCCGGCGCCCAGCACCGTGGTGCGCCCCTGGTTGAGGGCGCGCGCGATGGGGCCGGCCAGGAAGGCGAGGAAGGCCACCGGGCCGCACACGGCGGTGGCGGCGGCCACGAGCAGCACGGCCAGCAGCATTGCCAGGCCACGCAGGCGGGTGGGGTGCTCGCCGAGGCCGGTGGCGAGGTCGTCGCCCAGCTCCAGCACGCCCAGGCGCGCGGTGGTGGCCACGAGCAGCGGGAGCAGCACCGCGACCAGCAGCGCCAGCACCCCGATCTCGCGCCACAGCACGTCGTTGACGCTGCCGGAGAGCCACACCACCGCGTCCTGCGCCTTGTGCAGCTCCGTGCGCAGCAGCAGCCAGTGGATCCCCGCCATGAGGGCGGCCGAGAGCCCGATGCCGGTGAGCACCATGGTGTGCGCGGCGGCATCGGCCGGGCCGCGCCGTGAGAGCAGCACCAGCAGGCCGGTCACCGCCAGCCCCCCGCCGGCTGCGGAGAGGGCCACGGCCGGGCCGGTCCAGTCCAGCACCACGAGGGCGAAGAGCGCCCCGAAGCTGGCGCCCACGCTCACGCCCACCACGTCCGGGCTGGCCAGCGGGTTGCGCAGCACCGACTGGAAGGTGGCGCCGGCGGCCCCGAAGGCCAGCCCGGCCACCACGGCGGCCGCCGCGCGGGGCAGCTTGGACTCCATCACCAGGAAGCTGGCCACGGGGATGTTCTCCCCGCCCAGGATGCGCAGGAAGTCCGGCAGGGTGACGGTGTAGTCGCCCAGCAGCACGCGGGCGGCGAACAGCGCCAGCAGCAGCACGGCCAGGCCACCCAGCACGATGCCGTGGCGGCGCCCCACCGCGCGCAGCGTCCGCCGCGGGCTCGGGGCGGACTGCGGTGCCGGCGCCCCCGCGCGCTCGGCCCCCCCCGCGTCGTGGCACTCATGTGTGCACCCTTCGACGGGCCACCAGCAGCACCAGCGCGGGTGCCCCGATGACGGCGGTCATGATCCCCACGGGCACCTCCGTGGGCGGCAGCACCACGCGGCCCAGGGTGTCGGCGGCCACCACGAGGGCCGCGCCGAACACCGCGCTGCCCAGCATCACGCGGCGCTCGTCGGGGCCGGTCAGCGAGCGCACCAGGTGCGGCACCACGAGCCCCACGAACGCGATCGGCCCCGCCAGCGCCGTGCCGGCGGCGCACAGCATCACCGCGCCGGCGGCCACCACCAGCCGCACCAGCCCCACGCGCTGCCCCAGGCCGCGCGCCAGGTCGTCGCCCAGCGCCAGGGTGTTGAGCCACCCGCCGGCCGGCAGGGTGAGCACGAACCCGGCCACCAGCACCGGCGCCACGGAGGCCACCAGGCCCAGGTCGCGCCCGGCCACGGTGCCCACCTGCCACACCCGGAACACGTCGAGCGCGGCCAGGTCCACCACCATCAGCCCCGAGCCGAGCGACCCGGCGGTGGCCGCGAAGGCCGCCCCGGCGATGGTGAGCGTCACCGGCTGCGCCCCGCCCGGTCCAGCCGCGGCGATGCCGTAGACCACCACGGCGGCCAGCGCCGCCCCGGCCAGGGCGAACCACACGTACTGGCCCTGCTCGTGCAGTACCCCGGTGGTGAGCCCGAGCACCACGGCCAGCGCCGCGCCGGAGTTGACGCCGAGGATGCCGGGGTCGGCCAGGGGGTTGCGGGTGAGGGCCTGCATCGCGGCCCCGGCGCACCCCATCGCGGCACCGACGAGCACGCCGAGCACGGTGCGGTCCACGCGCGCCTCGACGATGCCGGCCGCCTCGCCGCCGCCCCCGCGCAGCGCCGACCAGACGGCATCGACGGGCACCATCGTGGCACCCACCGCCAGCGAGGCGAGGACGGCGACGGCCACGGCCACCAGCCCGCCCCCCAGCAGGAGGGCGAGCCGGCGGCCGTGGCCGTGCGGTGCGAGGTGCGAGGTCACTCGGCGGACGACGCCCCGGCCGAGGAGCCCTCGCTCGAGCCCTTGGCCTTCTCGGCGGCCCTGGCCAGCTCGGGCACGAACTTCTCCAGCGCGGTCGGGATGCTCAGCGGGGTGGGGCTGGGCATCGGGAAGGAGGCCACCGGGTCGGTGGCTGCCACGTACGAGCCGCGCTGGAAGGCCGGGATGGCGGCCAGCTGCTTGTTGCCGGTGACGGCCTTCTCGGTGCCGGCCTCGTCGGCGTAGAACACCACCACGTCGGCGTCCACGGTCCTGGCCTTCTCCGCGGAGACGTCCACCTGGAAGGTCTTCTCGTCCTTGCTCAGCTCGCCGATGAGGGGCGCGTTGACCATGCCCAGCTCCTCGAGCATGCGCGGGCGGTTGTCGGTGGTGGTGTACAGCGCGAACGTGGACAGGTCGGTGGGGGAGAAGGAGGCCCACGCCACGGTGGCGCCCTTGAGCGCCGGGTACTTCGCGGCGGTCTCCTCCACCTGCTTCTCGGTGTCGGCGATGACCTTCTCGGCCTCGTCCGAGTTGCCCAGGGCCTGGCCGGTCATCTTCGTGGAGTCCTGCCAGCTGGTGCCCCAGGTCACCTCGGGGTAGGCCACCACGGGGGCGATCTTGCTGAGCTTCTCGTACTCCTCGGGCGTCACGCCGGAGTTGGTGGCCAGGATGACGTCGGGCTGCAGCTTGACGATCTCGTCCACCGGGGCGCCGTCGGCGTCGGAGTAGCGGGTGATCTCGGCCTTCGGGTCGAGCTCGTTGACCTTCTTGTCGAACCAGTCGGTGGACTTCTTGGCATTGCCGCCCCAGGTGATCTGCGGGGCGCCGGTGGGCACGACACCCAGAGCGGCCACCACGTCGTGGTCGGACCAGCCGAGGGTGGCCACCTTGGTGGGCTGCTGCTCGATGGTGGTCTCGCCCAGGGCGTGCTTGACGGTCACCGGGAAGGCGGCGTCCCCGCCCTCGGAACCGCTGCTCTGACTGGAGCTGCCGGAGGCGCCCTCGGAGGGCTTCTCCTCACCGGCGGGACCGGTGGAGCAGGCGGTCAGGGTCAGGCTGGCGGCGGCCAGGACGGCGCCGGTACGCACGATGCGCATGGGTCTCCTCGGGATCTACCGACGCGCCACCTCGATGCGAGGGGAAGGCAAACCTGACCCTTGCGATGCGGTGGGCGCCGGCGCCCGAACTCCGCACCGGTGCTGATCTCGCCCTGCCACCCGCGCCGAACTCCGCACCGGTGCCGAATTCGCCCTGCCACCCGCGCCCAATTCCGCACCGGTGCTGAACTCGACAGTCGAGTTCAGCACCGGTGCGGAATTGGTGGTGGGCCCCCGCCGGGCGCCTCAGCCGCGCGACACCTCCGGCAGCCGCAGCCCGAGTGCCGATCCCAGCACGCCCAGCGCCGCCAGGAAGGCCAGCGGCCACCAGGGCGTCACTGTGGCCAGGGCGCCGGCCACCGCGCCGGCGGCCAGCAGCACCACCCCGATGATCGTGTTGCCCGCTGCGGTGTAGGCGGTGCGGGTGTCGCCCGCGGCCATGTCCACCAGGTAGGTCTTGCGGCCGGTGCGCACCCCGGTGTGGGCCAGCGTCACCAGGAAGTAGGCCACCGGCAGCACCCACGCCATCGGCCCCGGGGGCAGCACGGCGGCCAGCAGCAGCACCACCAGCACCACCGCGGTGGCCGCCCCGGAGGCCACGGCCATGAGGCGCCGGCTGGAGCGGTCTGCCGCGCGCCCCACCAGCCGCCCGCCCACGAGCGAGGCCAGGCCGGTGCCCAGCACGAAGGGAGCCAGCCCGGTCAGGGGAGTGGTGCCCTGCGTGGCGGCCGCGGCCACCAGGAAGGTGGGTGTCAGGGCGGTCACCAGCAGCAGGGCGCGAACGGTGACGAAGGCCCGGAAGTCCGGCGCATCGCGCCACAGCGCCCACGGGCTCACCGGGGTGTCGGCCTTCCGGGTGTCACCGGCCGGCTCCTCCACCCGGTTCCACAGCACCGCCGTGCCCACGAACAGCAGCGCCGCGCCGGCCGCCAGCCAGGCCAGGTGTTGCGGCGAGGTGCCCTCGCCGGCCAGGCGCAGCCCCACGCCCACCGTGAGCGCCAGGGCGCCGGCCACCACGGTGGCGGTGCCGGTGAGCTGCCCGCGCTGCCCCTTGGGCACGGTGCGCCCCTGGGTGTCCTTGCTCGCCAGCGAGGTCAGGGCGCGCCCGCTGGCCAGTACCGCCAGACCGGCCAGCACGCCGAGCCCGGCGCCCAGCCCGGTGAGCAGGGCCAGTGCCAGCGCGATGCCGGCCGCGCCCACCGCCTGCGCGAGGCCCCCGACGGCCACCAGCCCGTGGCGCCGCCGGTGCGAGACCACCCACGGCGTGAGCGCGGCCTGCGGCAGCATCGACCCGGACTCGCGCACCGGCACGAGCAGGCCGACGGTCCACCCCGGCGCACCGAGGCCGGTGAGGGCCCAGGTGAGCACGGTGGGGGCGTGCACCAGCTGGTCGGCGGCGTTGAGCAGCGAGGTGGCCCCCAGGATGCGCAGGCCGTTGCGGGGCAGGGCCTCGGCGGCGGTGGGCTCCAGCTGCTCGGTGCCGGCGTCGGGGTCCTCCACCACGGCGTCCCACGCCCGGCTGAACTCGCGGTCACTCACCATCGGGGGTCTCCTCCGGGGTCGGCCAGAGGGCCTCCACGGCGGCGCGGAAGTCCTCGGGGGACGGGGTGCCCAGCAGGGTGCTCTGCACGATGAAGCCCTGCCCCAGGGCGAGCAGCGCCGGCAGGGCCCGGCGGGCCTCGGTGGCGGCCGCCGCGGGGGTCAGGCCGCGCCCGTGGGTGAACCACGCCTCGAGGTAGGTCAGCGCCCCCTGGCTCACCTCGGCGAACACCGCGCCGGTGCGCTCGCGCAGCGCCTCGTGGTGCGCGGCCGAGGCCCAGATGTCCAGCACCAGGGCGGCCTCGCGCCCCTGGGGCAGCTGGCCGACGAAGGCGCCCAGCGCGGCGGTGGGGTGGGGCACGGGGCGCTCCTCGGCGAGGG
Organism: Kytococcus schroeteri; assembly: GCF_002847825.1. Lineage (GTDB taxonomy): Bacteria > Actinomycetota > Actinomycetes > Actinomycetales > Dermatophilaceae > Kytococcus > Kytococcus schroeteri. Next base: position 88,149 of record NZ_PKIZ01000006.1, read on the forward strand.
TGGCCATGCTCGCCAGCCGGGTGCGGATCACCTCCACGGCCACGGCCACCACCAGCTCGTCCTTGCTGGCGAAGTAGCCGTAGATGGCACCGGCCGAGAGGCCCGACTCCTCGATGACGCGGGCCATCGACGTGGCCTGCAATCCGTCGCGGAGCATGGCGGTGCGGGCGGCGTCGACGATGCGCTGGCGCTGCGCCTCGCGGCGCTGGGGGGTGAGGCGGGGCATGTGAGACACCTTACAGAGCGGTCGTTCTTTTTGCGCTCGGGGTGCCGCGGTCTTACGCTGGCGAACGATCGTTCTTTTTGTGAAGGGGCCCCCATGGCGCCGTCCACCAGCCTCACCGCGCCCGAGCGCGCCGAGCACCCCACCCCGACCTACGAGAAGGTCGACCGCCGCAGCCCCTGGGGCACCGCCCTGCGCACCGCCGCCCTGGCCGCCACCGTGGTCACCCTGGTACTGCTGGCCTTCCTGTGGCCCACCGTCACCTCCACCCCCAAGGACCTGCCGGTCGCCGTCGTGGGCGACCAGGCCACCGTCGACCGCATCCAGGCCGGCATGGAGCAGCAGGCCGAGCACACCGGCGGCCAGGTGCCCTTCGACCTGCAGCGCGTCGACTCCCGCGAGGCCGCCGTGCAGGGCATCCGGGAGCGCGAGCTCTACGGCGCGTTCGTCGCGCCGAAGGCCCCCACCGACCGCCTCGAGGTGCTCACCGCCGGCGCGGCCAACGCCTCGGTGGCCCAGATGCTCACCTCCGCCGGGCAGGGCATGAGCACCGCCGTCGCGCAGCAGGTGGCCCAGCAGGTGCCGGCCCAGAAGAAGGCCGCTGTGCTTCAGCAGGCGCTCGCCGGCCCGCGGGTGACTGACGTCGTGCCCCTCACCGAGGGCGACCCCCGCGGTGCCGGCCTGGCCGTGGCCTCCCTGCCGCTCACCATCGGTGGTCTGCTCGGCGGTGTGCTGCTGAGCAGCGGCGTGCGCGGCACCTGGCGCCGCCTCGTGGGCGTGCTCGCCTACGCCGCGCTCGGCGGCCTGGCGATGGTGGCCGTGCTCGACTGGTGGTTCAACCTCCTGCCCGCCCCGGGGCTCGCGCTGTGGGCCTCCATCGCGCTGAGCCTGGGTGCCACGGTGGCCCTCATCGTGGGGCTGCACAGCGCCATCGGCGCCCCCGGCATCGGCATCGGTGCGCTGCTGACCATGCTCATCGGCAACCCGATCTCCGGCGCGCAGTCCCCGGCCGAGTTCCTCCCCGGCGCGTGGGGCGCCATCGGGCAGTTCTTCGTGCCCGGCGCCACCGGCACCCTGGTGCGCGACCTGGCCTACTTCCCCGACGCGTCCACGCTGCAGCCGTGGCTGGTGCTGGCCGGCTGGCTCGCGCTGGGGCTGCTGCTCGTGGTGGTGGGCCACCACCGCACCGGCGGCCACGGGCACGAGCACGTGGAGGCCTGATGTCCGCCTCGCGCCTGACCAAGCCCTCCCCGCGCCCGCTCGAAGCGGGGGAACCCGCCGCCGCCCCGGCCGTCACCGTCCGCGGGCTGCGGGTGGTGCGCGACGGGCGTGAGGTGCTGCCCGGCATCGACCTGGAACTGCCCGCCGGGCGGGTCACCGGGCTGCTGGGCCCCTCGGGCAGCGGCAAGTCCACGTTCATCCGCGCCGTGGTGGGCGTGCAGAGGGTGACCGCCGGCGAGGTGACCGTGCTCGGGGAGCCCGCCGGGTCGCCGGCCAACCGGGCCCGCGTCGGGTACGTCACCCAGTCGCCCGCGGTGTACGCCGACCTCCCGGTGCGCGCCAACCTGCGCTACTTCGCCGCGATGGCGGGGCTCTCCGGGGCCGCCGCGCGCGATGCGGTGGAGCGGACCCTGGCGCAGGTCGACCTCACCTCCCGCGCCGACGCCCGCGTCTCGTCGCTCTCCGGAGGCCAGGCCTCCCGGGTGTCGCTGGCTGCAGCCCTGGTGGCCGACCCGCAGCTCCTCGTGCTCGACGAGCCGACGGTGGGCCTGGACCCGGTGCTGCGGCGCTCGCTGTGGGAGCTCTTCGACCGCCTCGCCGGCGAGGGGCGCACCCTGTTGGTGAGCAGTCACGTCATGGACGAGGCCACCCGTTGCGACCACCTCGTGCTGCTGCGCGAGGGGCGCGTGCTGGCCGGCCTCACGCCGGCCGAGCTGCTGGCCCGCACCGGTGCGTCCGATGCCGAGGGGCCTTCCTGCGCCTGGTGGAGCAGGGTGCCGACCACACCCCGGAGGAGACCCGATGAGCCCCCGCCGCACCCTGGCCACGGCCGTGCGCGTGCTGCGCCAGCTGGCCGGCGACCCCCGCACCGTGGCCCTGCTGGTGGTGGTGCCGGCCGCCCTGTTGGCCCTGCTCGGCTGGGTCTTCGACTTCTCCGGCGCCTACGACCGCATCGGCCCGGTGCTGCTGCCGGTCTTCCCCTTCGTGGTGATGTTCATCGTCACCTCCGTCGCCACCCTGGGGGAGCGGCAGTCCGGAACCCTGGAGCGCCTGCTCACCACGCCGATGGCACGGGTGGACCTGTTGGGCGGGTACGCCCTGGCGTTCACGGTGATGACGGTCCTGCAGATCGCGGCCACCTCGCTGGTGGCGTGGTGGGTGGGGCTGAAGGTGGCCGGTCCGTGGTGGGCCCTGGTGCTCGGGGCCCTGTTCTGGCAGAGGCGGGTGGGCGACTGAATCTCGCCTGCCCGGATCCGCAGCCTGCCGCCACGCACGCCCCCCACAAGATGTGGGGTTGGCGCCACCCGGGAAGCCCCGTATATGGTGCTCGTGCTGGTCCTCCCCGGCACCGCCACGCGCCCCCGAGCGGGCGCCTAGGGCATCGCGGGGGAGGGGCAAGAGGGAACCCGGTGCGAGTCCGGGACTGCCCCGCAGCGGTATTCGGGAACGACCGCCGTCACACAGCACTGGGTGCAGCCAGCACCTGGGAAGCGACGGCCAGTAGGCACCCGTCCGGCACCTGCCGGACGCCTCGGTGACGAGGACGCCCGTGAGTCCGAAGACCTGCCAGCGCCCGGCCGCGACCGCGGCCGGTCCGTCGAGCCGCGCGGGACGGCTGGCAGACGCACGTCCGGACACGGGCGCCGGCACCGCCGTGCCGCGCGCCCACCGCTGCCCGGCCGGCCGACGCCCCCACCCCTCGCGGCGCGAGCTCGCGAGGAGAGGGCATGACCACCCACACCGCCGGCCCCGGCACCCCCGCCCAGCCCACCCTGGACGGCACCCCCACCACCTCCCGCCACCCGATGCGCGTCGTCAAGCGCAGCGGTGAGCACGAGGAGGTCGACCTGGCCAAGATCGTCACCGCCATCGAGCGCTGCACCGACGGCCTGCCCGAGGTAGACCCCATGCGCGTGGCCACCCGCACCATCGCCGGCCTCTACGACGGCGCCACCACCGCCGAACTGGACAAGCTCGCCATCGCCACCGCTGCGGAGATGACCGCCACCGAGCCGCAGTACTCCCGCCTGGCCGGACGGCTGCTGGCCGGCACCATCGACAAGGAGGTGCGCGGCCAGGGCATCGCCACCTTCAGCCAGGCCGTGCGTACCGGCCACGAGCAGGGCCTCATCGGCGACGTGACCGCCGCCTTCGTCGCCGAGCACGCCAGCCTCCTGGACGATGCCGTGCACCGCGCTCAAGCCGCCCACGCCGACTGGCGCTTCGACTACTTCGGCCTGCGCACCGTGTACGACCGCTACCTGCTGCGCCACCCCCTCACGCGGGCGGTCATCGAGTCGCCCCAGTACTGGCTGATGCGCGTGGCCGCCGGGCTCTCGCGCACCGCGCCGGAGGCGGTGGAGTTCTACGAGCTGCTCTCCTCCCTGGCCTACCTGCCCAGCTCGCCGACCCTGTTCAACTCCGGCACCCGGCACACGCAGATGTCCAGCTGCTACCTCATCGACTCCCCGCGCGACGACCTCGACTCCATCTACGAGCGCTACCACCAGGTGGCCAAGCTCTCGAAGTTCGCCGGCGGCATCGGCCTGGCCTTCTCCCGCATCCGCTCCCGCGGGGCGCTGATCCGCGGCACCAACGGCCACTCCAACGGCATCGTGCCGTGGCTGCGCACGTTGGACTCCTCGGTGGCGGCGGTCAACCAGGGCGGCCGGCGCAAGGGTGCGGCGTGCATCTACCTCGAGCCGTGGCACCCGGACGTCGAGGAGTTCCTCGAGCTGCGCGACAACACCGGCGAGGACGCCCGCCGCACGCACAACCTCAACCTGGCCCACTGGATCCCCGACGAGTTCATGCGCCGTGTGGAGGCTGATGGGGAGTGGTCCCTCATCGACCCCGATGCCGTGCCGGAGCTGCCCGACCTGTGGGGCCCGGCCTTCGACGCCGCCTACCGCGCCGCCGAGGAGCGCGGTGACGTGGTGCGCACCGTCTCGGCGCGCTACCTCTACGGACGCATGATGCGGACCCTGGCCCAGACCGGCCAGGGGTGGATGACCTTCAAGGACGCCTCCAACCGGGCGTGCAACCAGACCAGCGACGACCAGACGCCGCGGGTGGCCGCCGACGGCACCGTCCAGCCGGCCCCGGTGGTGCACCTGAGCAACCTGTGCACCGAGATCATCGAGGTCACCAGCAACGACGAGACCGCCGTGTGCAACCTGGGGTCGGTGAACCTCGCCCAGCACCTCCGATGGAGTGACGGCACCACGGGTGCCCGCCCGCAGGACGCCGCCGCACGCGCGGTCGGCGTGGACGAGGAGAAGCTGCGCGCCACGGTGCGGCTGGCGGTCACCTACCTGGACCGCGTCATCGACATCAACTACTACCCCTCCGAGCAGGCGGCGGCGTCCAACCCGCGCTGGCGCCCCATCGGCCTGGGCTCGATGGGTTTGCAGGACGTGTTCTTCGCCCTGCGGATGCCGTTCGACTCGCCGGAGGCGCGCGAGCTGAGCACCCGGATCGCCGAGGAGATCCAGCTCTCCGCGCTGGAACGCTCGGCCGAGCTCGCCGAGCAGCTCGGGGCACACCCGAGCTTCGACGAGACGCGGGCTGCGAAGGGCCAGCTGCAGCACGACCTGTACGGGGTGACCCCCACGCAGACCGAGCGGTGGGCGGCGGTGCGCGCCCGCATCGCCGAGCACGGCCTGCGCAACTCGCTGATGATCGCCATCGCGCCCACGGCGACGATCGCCAGCATCGCCGGCTGCTACGAGTGCACCGAGCCGCAGGTGAGCAACCTGTTCAAGCGCGAGACGCTCTCGGGGGAGTTCATGCAGGTGAACACCGCGCTGGTGGGCGAGCTGAAGTCCCTGGGTCTGTGGACCGACACGGTGCGCGAGAAGCTCAAGGCCGACAACGGGTCGGTGGCCGGCATCGCCGACCTGCCGGAGGAGGCCCGGCGGCTGTTCCGCACCGCGTGGGAGCTGCCGCAGAAGGCGCTCATCGAGATGGCCGCGGCCCGCCAGGCGTACGTGGACCAGAGCCAGAGCCTGAACCTGTTCATGGAGAGCCCCCACATCGGCAAGCTGAGCTCGATGTACCTGTACGCGTGGAAGGCCGGGCTGAAGACCACGTACTACCTGCGCAGCCGGCCGGCCACCCGCATCCAGCAGGCCACCGTGTCCGGTGTGCGTGCCGGCGCGAGCTGGGGCGCCGCGACGGGTGCCCCGGGCGCCAGCCAGCCCACGGCCCCTGGTGCGCCGGGCGTGGTCGGCGGGCTCACCGCATCGGAGCCGGTGCGGACCTTCACCGATGCCGAGGCGCTCGCCTGCTCGCTGGAGAACCCCGAGGCCTGTGAGGCCTGCGAGTAAGGCACCCGCGCACCCCACCCCCCGCGCACCCCCCCACGTTGAGTCGTCGTTCTCCGGGGTCCGGAGGGCTGATTCACCCCGAGGAACGACGACTCAACATCGATGAGGAGACTCCCGTGACCCAGCCGACCGACCCGACCAACCAGACCGTCACCAAGAACCAGGCCGCCGCCACCCACACCGACCACGTGGAGGCCGACCTGCACGACGCCGTGGCCCAGGGCTCCCGCCTGCTCGACCCCGGCATGTCGCTCACCCTGCGGCCGATGCGCTACCCGCAGTTCTACGAGATGTTCCGCGACGCCATCAAGAACACGTGGACGGTCGAGGAGATCGACCTCCACAGCGACCTGTCGGACCTGCACACCAAGCTGACCCCCGCCGAGCGCCACCTCGTGAGCCGCCTGGTGGCCTTCTTCGCCACCGGCGACACGATCGTGGCCAACAACCTGGTGCTCAACCTGTACCAGCACGTCAACTCCCCGGAGGCGCGCCTGTACCTCAGCCGGCAGCTGTTCGAGGAGGGCGTCCACATCCAGTTCTACCTGACCCTGCTCGACACCTACGTCCCGGACGAGGCCGAGCGCTTCGAGGCCTTCGCCGCCGTGGAGAACATCCCCTCCATCCGCAAGAAGGCCGAGTTCTGCTTCCGGTGGATCGACTCCATCCAGGACCTGGACCGCCTGGAGACCAAGGAGCAGCGCCGCCAGTTCCTGCTGAACCTCATCTGCTTCGGCACCTGCATCGAGGGCCTGTTCTTCTACGGCGCGTTCGCCTACGTGTACTTCCTGCGCAGCCGGGGTCTGCTCAACGGTCTCGCCTCGGGCACCAACTGGGTGTTCCGCGACGAGTCGATGCACATGGCCTTCGCCTTCGAGGTGGTGGAGACCGTGCGCACCGAGGAGCCCGACCTGTTCGATGCGGAGATGGCCGGCCAGGTGCGGCAGATGCTCATGGAGGCCGTCGACGCGGAGGCGCAGTTCGCCGAGGACCTGCTGGGTGGCGGCGTGGCCGGGCTGTCGGTGGCCGACATGCGCGCCTACCTGGAGAACGTGGCCGACCGCCGCGCCGTGCAGCTGGGCATGCCGGAGATCTACGGCACCAAGAACCCGTTGGCGTTCATGGAGCTCCAGGACGTGCAGGAGCTGAGCAACTTCTTCGAGCGCCGCGTGTCCGCGTACCAGGTGGGCGTGGAGGGCAGCGTCTCGTTCGACGAGGACTTCTGAGCCGCTGACTCAGAACCCGCACTGCCCGATGGGGGGGGGTCGCCACGTGGCGACCACCCCCCATCGGCGTCGTGCCCGTCCAGGGGCCGGGCTGGACGCGCGTCAGACGCGGACCGGCTCCGGTGCCCGCAGCTGGTTGTCCTCGTCGTTGGTCTCGGACTCGTCGAAGCCGATGCCGCCGTAGGAGGCCGTGGGGACGGGGTCGGCGCTGGTCGCCTTGCCGGTGGCGCTGATCTGCAGCTGCAGCACGGAACCGGCCGGGATCGGCTGGTTGAGGGACCAGTCGGTGTCGAGGCCCGCGCTGTCGCGCCTGGTCTCCAGCGTGACCGGCTGGCCGTCGAGGGTCGCGGACTCGCACCGGAAGGTCTCGAAGTACTCCCCCCAGGTGTGGACGTTGCCATCATCCACGTAGGTGGAGTTGGCGAAGTAGTACACCGAGATGTCGGCGGGAACGGGGTTCGGGCCGTCACTGGTGACGGTGATCGTCGAGGGGTAGGCGATGTCGGCGGCGCCATCGCTGCACTCCACGCGCACGGTGTCGAAGGTGCCGGAGATGGCACCGTTCCACGGGGTCACCTCGCCGTATTTCACCTCCAGCACCCGGGTGTCGTTGGACGGGTCGGCGTCCGGCACCTGGGTTGCGATGTCGATCGTCATCGGCAGGTAGTCCTGCCGCACCTCGGTCACGCCGTCCTCGGGCATCTCGGAGAAGGCGATGTCCATGCTCGGACCCTCGTACTGCCCGGGCTCCACCGCAGCGATGACGGCGAACACGGCGGTCACCAGGTCACCATCCGTGGTGGTGGTCGGCTCGGAGAGCAGCGCCGGGTTGTAGTCCGTCAGGTCGCCCCACAGGCGCCGGTCCCAGGAGACGGTCAGGGTCACCCCGGTGGCGGGGGAGGCAGTGGTCCCGGTGTTCTCCAGCGTCCATACCCCGAGGTTGGCGCGGTTCCAGGCGTCCCGCTCGGGGGTGTACCAGGTGATCATCTGGCCCTTGTAGCTGGCTGCATTCAGGTCGTAGGTGGCCCCGCTGGCCGCGACCGCCGGAGCGGCGCCGGCGGCCAGGACGACCGGAGCGCTCCACGCTCCGGTCCTCACGAGGGTGCGACGGGTCAGGTTCATGGTTCCCCCTGGTGGGTCGACGACGAGTGCCGGATGCCCCCGGCGGCTCGATGTTAAAGCGATCCGGGAGTCCCGTGACCCGCCGACGGGCGGACCCCTGCGCGGTGTGCCTGCACCTTCGGTGGGGGCGGCCGCCACGGCGCTCAGCCGCGCGCCGATGTGCACCAGCGCGTTGCCGGCGTTGACCAGCGGCATCCCGGTGCGCCCCACCACCATCCCGTCGCGGTCGGCCTTGACCACGGCCAGGGCGCGCCCGAACGAGTTCCCCAGGCCCCCCAGGCGGTCACCCCGGGTGACCTCCTGGCCCAGGGCGCACTCCACCTGGAGGATGCCGGTGCGCCGCGCTCGCGGGCCGCCTGCCGCAGCGACCTGTCGCGGATCTGCGCGTGCAGCATCGCCGGCGCACCGAACGCGGTGGCCAACCGGCGGGTCAGGTCGTCGTCCAGGTCGGCCCGCACCCGTCGGATCACCTCCACGCCCACCACCTCGGCCCCGGTGACGGTGCGCGTCACCGGCAGCTCCACCTTCTGGGCACGCCCGGCACGCACCCGCACCGGCCCGATGCCGAAGCTCTCGCGGGCCACTCAGCGCCCCCGGTTGCGGCGGCGGTCGTGCACCGGACGGGTCACCTCCACCGCGTCGGCCTCGGACTCCTGCCAGGGGTTCACCCAGAAGGTCACCTGCTCGGTGCCGTCGGCGTCGGGCAGGGCGACGAGTTCCGCTCCACCGTGCACCGCGGCGGCAGCGTGGAGCCGGTCACCCTCGCCCCGGCCTACGAGGAGACCGCGGTGTGCGCCGCCCAGATCATGGGCCTGCGGGTGGCCGGCGTGGCCGAGCTGCTCGTGCACGCCGGCCACGAGCTGGTGGGCCGCACCCTGGCCGACTCCGGCCTCAGCGCAGGCTGAGGTCGTCCACGAGGAAGGACGTCTGGCCGCCGGAGTCCTCGGTGGCGGTGAGCTCCAGCACCACGGTCTGCCCCGCCCACCGGGCCAGGTCGGCGGTGCGGGTGGTGTAGGTGCTGCCGTGGTCGGCATTGGAGAAGGAGGCCACGGTGCCCAGCAGGCGGCCGTCGGTGCCCAGCACGCGCACCTGCATGCGGTCGTACGGCTGGGAGCGGTAGTACTCCGAGCTGTCCACGCGCAGGCGGAAGGCGAGCGTGGTGGCCCCCTGCGGCACGGTCACCCTCTGGCGCACGGTCTCGGTGCGGGCCTGCCCGTAGCCGCCGAGCCACAGCTTGGAGCTGCCGCTGGCCGCGGTGTACTGCGCGGAGTTGATGGTCCACGTGTCGCCGGTCCAGCCGGTGGTCCCGGCCTCGAAGTCGCCGTTGACGATGCCGCCGGTGGGCTGCGGGTCGGTCGTGGTGCCCCCGGCGGTGAGGGCGGTGGTGTCCAGCAGCAGGTTGGGCGAGCCGTAGGTGCCGCTGACCATGCCCTGGGTGGCGGTCTGCCGCAGGGCGGAGGCCACCTGCTGCACGGTGGCGGTGGGGTTCTTCTGCAGGTAGAGCGCCGCCGCGCCGGCCACGTGCGGGGCGGCCATGGAGGTGCCGCTCATGGTGGCCCAGCTGGCGTCGCCGGAGATGCCGGCCGAGAGCACGTTGCTGCCCGGGGCGAGCAGGTTGACGCACTGGCCGTAGTTGGAGAACCCGGAGAGCCGGTCGTACCGGTCGGTGGAGCCGACGGTGAACGCCCCGGAGGCACGCCCCGGCGAGGTGGAGCAGGCGTCGGCGGAGTAGTTGCCGGCGGCCACCACGGAGAGCACCCCGCTGGCGTTGAGGCGGTTGACGGCGGCGTCCACCGAGCTGTTGGCCGGGCCCTGGATGCTCAGGTTGGCCACCGACGGGCCGGAGTGGTTCTGCGCCACCCAGTCGATGCCGCCGATGATCCCCGCCCAGGAGCCCTGGTTGTCGCAGCCCAGCACCCGCACCGGCACGATGCTGACGTCCTTGGCCACGCCGTAGGTCTCGCCGCCGACGGTGCCGGCCACGTGGGTGCCGTGCCCGGCGCAGTCGTTGGTGCCCCAGCCGTCGTTGACGAAGGTCACGCCCTGGCGCACGCGGCCGGAGAAGTCCTGGTGGCTGGCCCGCACCCCGGTGTCGATGACGTAGGCCGTCACCCCGGCCCCGGTCTGCTGGAACGAGTAGGTCCCCGAGAGCGGCAGCCGGTCCTGGTCCACGCGGTCCAGGCCCCACGGGGCGTTGGCCTGCGTGCCACTGCCGGTCACCACGGCATCGGGCGCCACGCTGGCGATGCCGGGGGTGCGGCGCAGCTCCGCGGCCTCGGCGTCGGTGAGCTCCACGGTGTAGCCACCCACGCCGCGGAAGCGCTGGGAGACCTCCAGGCCGCGCCCGCGGGCACGGTCCGCCTGGCGGTCGGTGGCCCGGGCGACGGCGGCCCGGGCGGTGGGCGAGGCCATCGCGGCCGGCCCACGGCGTGCGGCGTCGGGCAGGTCCACCATCACGATGTGGAGGCGGCCGCCGTCGGTGTCGGCGGACCCGGCAGCGGCGGGCGCGAGGTCGGAGGATCCGCCCACCGGCGCGGCGGGCAGCGGCAGGGCGGTGGCAGCGGTGGTGGCGCCGGCCAGGGAGGCGACGGTCAGGGCGAGCAGGGAGCGGGTCAGTGTGCGCACGGCGGGGTCCTTCGGCATCGAGGGGGAGGGGAGGACGGCAAGGGGTGGTGCACGAGGTGCGGGGTGCCCCTCAGGACACCCCGCACCGTTCACACGTGGCGGGAGGTCAGCGCACCGCGACGTCGTCCACGAGGAAGGACGTCCGGGAGCTGTTGTCCTCGGTGGCCGTGAAGCGCAGCGTCACCTTCTGACCGGCGTAGCCGGACAGGCTGTTGCTCCGGGCGGCGTAGGAGGTGTTCTCGTTGTCGTTGCCGTAGGTGGCCAGGGTCTTCAGCACGGTGCCGGAGGGGCTCAGCAGCTGCACCTTCATCGAGTCGTAGCGCGGGCTGCCGGAGAACTCGCGGGAGTCGATGCGCAGCTTGTAGTCCAGCGCGGTGGCGCCCGCGGGGATGGTGAGGGTCTGGTCCACCGTGTGGGTCACCGCGTACCCCTCGCCACCCAGCCACAGCTTGTTGCTGCCCGAGGAGGCGGTGTAGCCGTCGTTGCCGATGGCCCAGGTGTCGCCGGTCCAGCCCGTGGCGCCGGCCTCGAAGTCACCGTTGACCACGACACCGGTCACCGGGTCGGGGTCCGGGGTGGTGGTGTCGTTGCCCAGCAGGGCGGTGGTGTTGAGCATGAGGTTGGGCGAGCCCTGCACGTTGGTGATGGTGTTGGGCGTGGCCGAGGACTTCAGCGCGTTGGTCACCTGGGAGACCGAGGCGGTGGGGTTCTCCTGCAGGTAGAGCGCGGCGGCGCCGGCCACGTGCGGGGAGGCCATCGACGTGCCGGAGATGGTGTTGGTGGCCGTGTCGGAGTCCTTCCACGCCGAGGTGATGTCCGAGCCGGGCGCCAGGATGTCCACGCACGAGCCCCAGTTGGAGAACCAGGACAGCGAGTCGGTCCGGTCCGTGGACCCCACGGTGATGGCCGAGCTGGCGCGGGCCGGGGAGACGTTGCACGCGTTCTGCTGCTCGTTGCCCGCCGCCACCACGGTGACCACGCCGGAGGCGGTCAGGCGCGCCACGGCGGCGTCGGTGGCGGCGTCGGCGTACCCGCCCAGGCTCATGTTGGCCACGGACGGACCGGTGTGCTTCTGGGCCACCCAGTCCATCGCGGCGATGATGCCGGCGGTGGGCCCGCTGCCGTCGCAGCCGAGCACGCGCAGCGGCACGAGCTTGACGTCCTTGGCCACGCCGTAGGTCTCGCCGCCGACGGTGCCGGCCACGTGGGTGCCGTGACCCTGGCAGTCGTTGGTGCCCATGCCGTCGTTGATGGCGCTGGCGCCGCCGGAGACGCGGCCCGAGAGGTCGCCGTGGGTGGCGCGGATGCCGGTGTCGATGACGTAGGCGGTCACGCCCGCACCGGTCTGGGAGTAGCTGTACGTGCCGTTGAGCGGCATGTCCGCCTGGTCCACGCGGTCCAGACCCCACGGGGCGCTGGTCTGGCTGCCGGCCACCGACACGGTGCGGTTCTCGGTCACCGAGGCCACGGACGGGTCGTTGCGCAGGGCCCTGACCTGGGCCGGGGTGAGGTCGGCGGTGAAGCCACCGAGCGCGGTGAAGCGGTCGCCCACCCTGACGCCCTTGGCGGCCCAGCGGTCGGCCTGCTTCTGGGTGGCACGGGCCACGGCGGCCCGGGCGGTGGGGGACGCCATGGCCGAGGGGCCGGACCTCACAGTGGAGGGGAGCTCCAGCATCACGATGTAGCCGGAGTCGGGGACGTCGAGCAGCTCGGCCTGCTGCGCGGCGGGCTGGGCGTCGGGGGCGGTGAACGGCGCGGCGGTGGCGCTACCGGCACCCAGGGTGAGGGCGGTGGCGGCGGTGAGGGCGAGGGTGGTACGCGACAGGCGCATCGGAACTCCTTGTGCGAGGGGTGGCCGGGCGAGGGGGGAGGGGGTGTGCGAGCCCGGCCGGTAGACGGAGTTTCTGGTGCGGTGTGGGAGGAGGACAGGTACCTGACCAAGTCTTGACCCGTTCTTGGGCAAAGCGGGACGGGGTGACCGGTCCTCCTTGACCGATCACCCCGTCGGGGGGGGTGGTGCTCAGGCCGAGGGTTGACCCATCTCGGCGGCGTCGAGCAGCAGGTTGGGCGACCCGTTGGTGCCGCCCACCGCATCGGGGGTGGCGGTCCGCTGCAGGGCCGAGGTGAGATCGGCGACCGTGGCCTCGGGGTGCTGCTGCAGGTGCAGCGCGGCAGCGCCGGCCACGTGTGGGGCGGCCATCGAGGTGCCGCTCATGGTGGTCCAGGCCGTGTCCCCGGCGATGCCGGCCGAGACCACGTCGCTGCCCGGGGCGAGCAGGTTGACGCACTGGCCGTAGTTGGAGAAGTCCGAGAGCCGGTCGGCGGAGTCGGTGGAGCCCACGCTCAGCGCGCCCTCGGCACGGCCCGGGGAGGTGGAGCAGGCGTCGGCCGAGAAGTTGCCGGCGGCCACCACCGAGAGCACCCCGCTGGCGGTGAGGCGGTTCACCGCCTCGTCCACGGCCTCGTTGGCCGGGCCCTGGATGCTCAGGTTGGCCACCGACGGGCCGGAGTGGTTCTGCGCCACCCAGTCGATCCCGGCGATGATGCCGTCCCACGACCCGCGGTTGTCGCAGCCCAGCACGCGCACCGGCACCAGGGACACGTCCTTGGCCACGCCGTAGGTCTCTCCGCCGACGGTGCCGGCCACGTGCGTGCCGTGCCCGGCGCAGTCCTCGGTGCCCCACCCGTCCTCGACGAAGCCCGCCCCCTGGCCGACGCGACCCGAGAGGTCCTGGTGGGTGGAGCGGATGCCGGTGTCGATGACGTAGGCGGTGACGCCCTCGCCGGTGGACTCGTAGCTGTACGAGCCGTCCAGCGGCAGGGCCTCCTGGTCCACGCGGTCCAGGCCCCACGGGGCGTCGGCCTGCGTCTCGGCGCCGCCCACCGCGCCGTCGCGGGAGACCGCGGCCACGCCGGGGGCCCTACGCAGCGCCTCGGCCTGCGCGGGGGTGGCGCGCACGGTGTACCCGCCGATGCCGTGCAGGCGGCGGCCCACCTCCAGGCCGCGGGCGGTGGCCTCCTCGGCGCGCTGGTCGGTGGTGCGGGCCACGGCGGCGCGTGCGGTGGGGGCGGCCAGGGACCCGGCGGCGGAGGCCTGCGCGGGCAGGTCGAGCACCACCAGCCAGGTGGTGCGGCCCGAGGCGTCCAGTGCGCCGGGGGCCGTGGGAGCAGCGGGGGCCGGGGCGCCGGCATCGAGCAGGGGTGCCGCGGTGGAGGCGGCGGGTGCGGGCACCAGGCCCAGCACGGCCAGGGCGACGAACGGGCGGGAGGGGTGGTGCGAGCGGTTCACGGGGGTCTCCGGGGTGTGAGGGGTGAGAGCCGTGGGAGCGGGGATGCGTCGTGCCGGGCCCCGGGTCCGGGACCCGGCACGACGGGTGGGGCGCTGCCTCAGGCCTGGAAGGCCTTGAGCGCGTTGAGCAGCAGGTTGGGCGAACCGTTCACCTTGTCGATCGCGTCCTTCGTGGCGGTCGTGGTGAGGGTCTCCTTCACCTGGTCAGCGGTGGCCTCGGGGTTCTTCTGCAGCGCCAGGGCGGCCGCACCGGCCACGTGCGGGGAGGCCATCGAGGTGCCGGAGATGGTCTTGGTGGCGTCGTCGGAGTCCTTCCACGCCGAGGTGATGTCCACGCCCGGGGCCAGGATGTCCACGCACTCACCGAAGTTGGAGAACTCGGCCAGCACGTCGGTGTTGTCCGTGGCACCCACGGTGATGGCCTTCTGGGAGGCGGCCGGGGAGTGCTGGCAGGCGTCCTCGGTGTCGTTGCCGGCGGCCACGGCGGTCACCACGCCGGCGTCGCTCATGCGGTCCACGGCCTCGTCCATGGCCCCGAGCTTGGTGCCGCCCAGGCTCATGTTGGCCACGTCCGGGCCCTCGGTGGCGGCGGCCTCGTCCATGACCCACTCCATCGCGGCCAGGATGCCCAGCACGGAGCCCGAGCCGTCGCACTCCAGCACGCGGACCGGCTCCAGCTTCACGTCCTTGGCCACGCCGTAGGTGGTGCCACCCACGGTGGCGGCCACGTGGGTGCCGTGGCCCTGGCAGTCGTTGGTGCCCTCGCCGTCCTGCACGACGGTGTGGCCCTCGCCCACGCGGCCGGCCAGGTCCTTGTGGGTGGCGCGGATGCCGGTGTCGATGATGAAGGCGGTCACGCCCTCGCCGGTGCCCTCGTAGGTGTAGGTCTTGTCCAGCTCGGCCGCCTCCTGGTCCACGCGGTCCAGGCCCCACGGGGCGTCGGCCTGCTCCTCGTCGATGCTGACGCGCGCGTCGCGCTCCACCGACGCCACGGCCGGGTCGGCCTCCAGCGCGGCCACCTGCTCGGGGGTGAGGTCCGCGGCGGTCACGGCGCCCAGGGTGTCGAGCTGCGCACGGACGTCCACGCCCTGCGCGGAGAAGCGGGAGGCGGCCGACGCGGTGGCGGTGGCCACGGCCGTGCGCGCGGAGGAGGTGGTCAGCGCGCGGTCGCCGGTGGCCTCCTCGGGCAGCTCCAGCATGACGATCCAGTCGCCGGCGGTGGCGGCGTCGAACTGCGTGGACGAGGCGCCGGAGGGGGTGGCCTCGAGGGTCAGCGGGGAGGCGGTGGCGGCGCCGGTGCCCAGGGTCAGGGCGGTGGGGGCGGCCAGGGCGAGGGCGGTGCGGGTGGTCTTCACGGGGGTCTCCAGGTGGGTGCGGAGGGGGTGGTACCTGAGGTGTGTGCGTCGGGCCGGCGGCACGGGGCCGGGCCGGGACGTGCCGGGCCCCCGAGGGGAGCCCGGCACGTCCAGTGGGGAGATGTCCTGCCGTCAGGTCAGCCGGCGGAGACCTTCAGCGCGTTCAGCAGCAGGTTCGGCGAGCCGTTCACACCGTCGATCGCGTCCTTCGTGGCGGTCTCGGTCAGGGTGGCCGTGACCTCCTCCACGGTGGCCTGCGGGTTCTTCTCCAGGGCCAGGGCGGCGCCACCGGCGACGTGCGGGGAGGCCATCGAGGTACCGGAAATGGTGTTGGTGGCCTCGTCGTCGTCCATCCAGGCCGAGGTGATGTCGGTGCCAGGGGCCAGGATGTCGACGCAGTCACCGAAGTTCGAGAAGTCGGACAGCGCGTCACCCTCGGCGGTCGAACCCACGGTGATGGCGGACTCCGCACGGGCCGGCGAGTAGTTGCAGGCGTCGTCGGTGTCGTTGCCGGCGGCCACGGCGGTCACGATGCCGGCCTCGGTCATGCGGCCGATGGCCTCGTCGAGCACCTGGTCGGCGCCACCACCCAGGGACATGTTGGCGACCGACGGGGTGTCGCCCTTGTTCTCGATGACCCAGTCCATGGCGGTGATGATGCCGTCGGTGGAGCCGGAGCCCTCGCAGCTCAGCACGCGCACCGGGATGAGGTTGGTGCCCTTGGCGACGCCGAACTCCTTGCCGCCCATGGTGCCGGCGACGTGGGTGCCGTGACCGTTGCAGTCGTCGGTGCCCATGCCGTCGTCGATGGCGGAGAAGCCCTCGCCGACGCGGCCCTCGAAGTCGGAGTGGGTGGCGCGCACGCCGGTGTCGATGACGTAGGAGTTCACGCCCTCGCCGGTGCCCTCGTAGTTGTAGGTCTGGTCCAGCTCGGGGGCCTCCTGGTCCACGCGGTCCAGGCCCCAGGTGGCGTCCGTCTGCGCCTCGGTGGCGTGGACGGTGCGGCTCTTGGTCACCGAGGCCACGGCCGGGTCGGCCTCGAGCTCGGCGACCTGCTCCGGGGTCAGGTTGGCGGTGAAGCCACCCAGGGACTTGAGTTCGTTCTTGACGTCGGCGCCCTTCGCGGCGTACTTGGCGGCGGTGGCCTCGGTGGTGGAGGCGACGGCAGCCTTGGCGTCGGCGGACTTCATGCCCTGGGCGCCCATGGCCTGCTGCGGGAGCTCCAGCATGACGATGTAGTCGGCGGCCTGCGAGGCGCTCATCACGGTCGCGCCCTGCTCGGAGCCGGCGTTCACGTCGAAGGCGGTCGGCGCGGCCGTGGCGGTGGTGCCCAGCGCGAGGGTGGCAGCAGCAGTGAGGCCGAAGACGGTACGAACGGTGGTCATGAGTTTCCTCCTTGACGTCGATGGCGGAGTCCCGCCGTCGTGGCGGTTGGTCCGCCGGTGAGATCGATCGTGGGTCAACTCACTTTGCGTACCAACCCCTTTGACCATTCCTTGGGTCAACCGTGGTCTGCTGTGAGGGGCTCTTGGGGCGCACCCAAGAACGCCCCCGGTGGGCCGGGGGCGTTCTTGGGAGAAGGGGTGCCGACGGGGTCCGACGGCGGCTCGGGCGGGCCGTCAGCGGCGGCCGGTGAGCCGGGGCCAGTTGCGGTTGCCCACCTCGCGGCGCCACACCTCGCGCCAGGTGGGCACCGTCAGCCCGTGCACGTGGCGGGCGCGGCGGCGGGTGAGCACGATGCCCAGCGGACCGAGCAGGTAGGGCACGAGCACCACCGCCCAAGCCCGGCGGAAGGCCTCCAGCGAGTACCCGCCGCCCTGCAGGTCCAGGGACAGGCCGATGCCGAGGATGGTCAGCAGCGTGACCCCAAAGCCGGTCATGATGATGACGCCGGTGGCCGTACCCAGCCGCTCCGAGGGGGAGAAGGTGCGGGCGAAGTCGAAGGCCACCGCCGACCCCGGGCCACCGAGTGAGAGCCCCACCACCCAGGCCACCAGCAGCCACACCGGCGCCGGGCCGGGCCACAGCATCACCGCGGTCCAGGGCAGCGCGGTGGCGGCCACCACGAGCAGCGCCAGGGTGGAGCGGCGCAACGGGTGGCGCTGGGTCAGGAAGCCGACCGTCGGTCCGGCCACGACGCCCAGCAGCACCAGCAGGGTGAGCAGCCCCGAGGCGGTAGCGTCGCTGCGCCCCTCGGCCTGCGTGAGGTAGGGGAAGCCCCACATCATGGCGAAGGTCATGGGAGCGAACACGGTGGAGGCGTGGGTGAACGCGCCCAGCCAGGTACCGGGGTGGCGCAGCACGGCGCCCATGCCCGTGCGCGGCCGACGGGGTGCTGCCGGGTCGGCCTCCTGCGAGCCGTCGGGGCGGCGCGGGTGGTCGCGCACCAGCATGAAGGTGGTCACCGCGGAGAAGGCCGCGGTGAGGGCGGCCAGCAGGTAGGCGCTCGTCCAGCCGGTGGTGCGCAGCAGCCACACCAGGGGCAGCGCCGAGACCACCTGGCCGAACTGGCCCGTCAGACCGGTCACCTGCGTCATCACCGGCACGCGGTGGCTGGGGAACCACGCCGGCACGAGGCGGATCACCGAGGCGAAGGTCATCGCGTCGCCGACGCCCACCAGCACGCGGGCGGCGATGGCCCAGCCTAGGTCCGGCAGCAGGGCCATGCCGGTCTGGCCCAGCGCCATGCACACCGCACCGGCGGTGATGAGGCGCCGGGAGCCCCATCGGTCCAGGGCCAGACCCACGGGGATCTGCGCGCCGGAGTAGACCAGCAACTGCACCACCACGAAGGTGGCCACCACCGAGGCGCCCACGCCGAAGCGCTCCGCGGCGGGCACGGCGGCCACGCCCAGGGAGCTGCGGTGGAAGACGGCCACCGCAAAGGCGAAGACGCCGGCGGCCCAGACCATCCAGGCCAGGCGCGGCGTCTCCTGCGGGGTGCTGCTCGCGGTGGAACGGCTCACTTGGGCGGCATGCGCAGTGCGCCGTCGAGGCGGATGACCTCGCCGTTGAGCAGCGGGTTCTCCACCAGGTGGGTCACCAGGGCGGCGTACTCCTCCGGCTTGCCGAGGCGGGCCGGGTGGGGGACGAGGGCCTCCAGGGTCTCCTTCACGTCACCGGGCATGCCGGCCATCATCGGGGTCTCCATGACGCCCGGGGCGATGGTCATGACGCGGATCTGGCTGGGGGCCAGGTCGCGGGCGGCCGGCAGGGTGAGGGCGGCGATGGCGCCCTTGGAGGAGGCGTAGGCGGCCTGGCCGATCTGGCCGTCGTACGCGGCCACCGACGCGGTGTTCACGATCAGGCCGCGGTCGCCCTGGCCGCGCTCGTCGGCCACCGGCTCGTTGGCGGCCATGGCCTCGGCAGCCAGGCGCAGCACGTTGAAGGTGCCCACCAGGTTGATGTCGATGACCGTCCGGTAGGTCTCCAGCGGCAGCACGCCCTTGCGGCCCAGGATCTTGCCCGGGGTGGCCACGCCGGCGCAGTTCACCGCCAGGCGCAGGGTGCCCAGCTGCTGGGCGGCGGCCACGGCGGCTGCCACCTGCTCCTCGTCGCGCACGTCGGCGCCGGCGAAGAACGCCCGGCCGTCACCGAACTCCTCGGTGAACGCGGCGGCGGCCTTCTCGCCGGCCTCGCCCGGCAGGTCGACGAGCACCACGCGGGCGCCGGCCTCGAGCAGGCGGCGGGCGGTGCTGTTGCCCAGGCCCTGGGCGCCGCCGGTGATGAGGGCGACGAAGTCCTCGGTGATCTGCATCAGGTGTCCCTTCTGGCGTGGCCGCGCCGCCCGGTGGCGGGCGGCGCAGCGGGGTGTGGAGGTGGGTCAGCCCAGCGACTTGAGCATGTCGCGGGCGATGACCATGCGCTGGATCTGGTTGGTGCCCTCGAAGATCTGGGTGATCTTGGCGTCGCGGAAGTAGCGCTCGGCCGGGAAGTCGGTGGTGTAGCCGTAGCCGCCCAGCACCTGGATGGCGTCGGTGGTCACCTTCATCGCGGTGTCGCTGGCGAACATCTTGGCGATGGCGGCCTCGCGGCCGAACGGCTTGCCGGCGTCCTTGAGGCGGGCGGCGTGCAGGTAGGTGCTGCGCGCCGCGGTGGTCTGTGCCTGCGTGTCGGCCAGCATGAACTGCAGTCCCTGGTTGCTGATGATCGGCTTGCCGAACTGCTCGCGCTCTGCGGCGTACTTCAGTGCCAGGTCGGTGGCGGCCTGGGCCAGGCCGGTGGAGGCCGCGGCGATGCCCAGGCGGCCGGAGTCCAGCGCGGCCAGGGCGATGTTCAGACCCTTGCCGGGGGTGCCGATGAGGTTCTCACCCGGCACGGTGACCTTGTCGTAGAGCACCTCGCGGACGGTGTCGGAGTGCAGGCCCATCTTGCGCTCGGGCTCGGCGAAGGTGAGGCCCTCGGTGCCGGCCGGGACGTGGAAGCAGCTGATGCCCTTGCCGTCGTTCTCCCCGGTGCGGGCGAAGGTGGTGTAGAAGTCCGCGTGGCCGGCGTGGGAGATCCACATCTTGCCGCCGGAGATGGCGTAGGACTCCGACCGGCCGGTCTCGTCGACCTCGCCGCTGCCCACGGCCTTGGTCTTCATCGAGGCGACGTCGGAGCCGGCGGCCGGCTCGGACAGGCAGTAGGAGCCGAACCACTGCCCGCCCACCATGTCCGGCAGCAGGCGCTGCTTCTGCTCCTCGGTGCCGTAGTTGAAGACCGGGAAGCAGGTGAGGGCGTGGATGGAGACGCCCACACCGATGGCCATCCAGGCGCTGGAGAGCTCCTCGATGCACTGCAGATACACCTCGTACGGCTGCCCGGCGCCCCCGTACTCCTCGGGGTAGGGCAGGCCCAGCAGTCCGGCCTCGCCGAGGGTCTTGAACACCTCGGCGGGGAACTCGGCATTCTTCTCGTACTCGTCGGCCTTCGGGGCGATCTCCTTGGCGGCGATGTCGCGGACGAGGGCGATGAGGTCTTCCGACTCGGGCGTCGGCATCAAGCGGGTCACGGGCATGCACACAGGGTAACGAGGGTCACACGGCGGTCGTGCCGCGCCCGGCCTGTGAGTCGCCCGGAGGCGTGCCAGGGCGGGTGCTCACCCCATCGGCCAGGCGGTGAGCTCCGGGAGCTTGCCGGTGCGTCCGTCACCCGAGGAGCGGCCGGTGACGCGCCGCCTCACCCACGGGCCGAGGTGGGTGCGGGTCCAGTCGCGGTGCTCGGCCCAGGTGCGCACCGGGGCGTCGGCGGGGTCGAGCGGCTCGCGGAAGGCGCCCCCGTCGGCCTCCTCGAAGCCCAGCGCGGCGTGCGCGGCGAGCGCGACGCGGCGGTGGCCCTCGGGGGTCATGTGGATGCGGTCCTCGCCCCACATGCGCCAGTCCTTGAGGAAGTCGCAGTCCCACTGGTTGAGCAGGTGGCAGCCGTGGCGGCCGGCGATGCTCACCAGGTGGGCGATGTACTGGCCCACCCGGCCGCGCGTGGCCGAGATGAGCGGCGCCCCGGCCGGGTCGGTGGGGGTGGCCAGCAGCACGTCGGCCGCCGCGGCCCGCAGGCGGATGACGGCCCGCTCCAGCTCGCGGGCCAGGGCGTCGGTGTCGGCACGGGGGCGCAGGATGTCGTTGCCGCCGCCCACGATGCTCACGAGCACGGGTGCGTCCGGGCGCTCGGCGCGGGCCTGCTCCACCAGGCGCAGGGCGGCCTCGGTCTGCGGGCCCGCCACGTCGGCCAGCTTGCGGCCGCGCACGGCGAGGTTCGCGTAGCGGAAGCGCGGGGTGCTGCTGCCGGCGGGCGGCGCCGGGGCGGTGGTGGCCAGCAGCGTGGCGAGGCGGTCCGCCCAGCCACCGAACTCGCCGACCGCGGGGGCCTCGTCGTCGCACATGCCCTCGGTGAACGAGTCGCCCAGGGCGACGTACGTGGCCCACGGACGCGGCGTGCTGGCCAGGTGCTGCAGCGGGCCGGGGACGGTGTGCAGGGGGTGGGTGCTCACGGCAGGCTCCAGTCCACGGGGTCGGCGCCCTGCTCGGCGAGCAGCGCGTTGGTGCGGGTGAACGGGCGGGAGCCGAAGAAGCCCCGGCTCGCGCTCAACGGGGAGGGGTGTGGGGACTCGACGCACGGCATCGGGGCAAGGTGGGGCGCCAGGTTGCGGGCGTCGCGGCCCCAGAGGATGGCCGCCATGGGCTGGCCGTCGCGGGCGCGCTCGGCCAGGGCGCGGATGGCCAGCTCGGTGACCTGCTCCCAGCCGCGGCCGCGGTGCGACCCCGCCTCGCCTGGCTGCACGGTGAGGCAGCGGTTGAGCAGTAGCACGCCCTGGTGGAACCACGGGGAGAGGTCGCCGCGGGTGGGGCGCTCGCAGCCGGTGTCGTCCACGAGCTCGGTGAAGATGTTGGCCAGGCTGCGGGGCACGGGCTGCACCTCGGGGGCCACGGAGAAGCTCAGCCCCACGGCGTGCCCGGGGGTGGGGTACGGGTCCTGGCCCACCACCAGCACGCGCACCCGGTCCAGCGGCAGGGAGAAGGCGCGCAGCACGTTCTCGCCGGCCGGGAGGTAGCCCCGGCCGGCGGCGATCTCCTCGCGGAGGAAGACGCCCAGCCCGGCGAGGGTCTCGGCGGCGGGTTCGAGCGCCGGCACCCAGGACTCGTGGACCCTGCCGGCGAAGGTGGGGGCGTCGTTCACGCGGGCCACGGTACGTCGTGCCGCCGGGGCCGGTTCCGCACCGGTGCTGATCTCGTCCTGCCACCGGTCCGAACTCCGCACCGGTGCGCAAGTCGACTGTCGAGATCCGCACCGGTGCGGGTCTGGGAGAGGTGGGCAGTCGAGAACCGCACCGGTGCCGGTCTCGGTCCGGCGATGGGTGGTGAACGGCCTCGTGTGAGGGCCCACCCTGGCGCGGGCGGACGCCCCGCGGGCGAATCACACGCATGTGGTTCGCCGGTAGACTGGCCCCCATGGGAGCAGTTGAGCAGACGACCGGGGCCGCGGGGGAGCTGTCGGCCCGGGACCGCGAGATCCTCGCCTTCGAGCGACAGGCCTGGCGCTACGCCGGCGCCAAGGAGCAGGAGATCCGCGAGCTGTTCGGCCTCACCACCACGCAGTACTACCAGCGCCTCAACCAGCTGCTGGACACCGAGGCCGCCCTGGCTGCGGACCCGCTGCTGGTCAAGCGCCTGCGCCGCCAGCGCGACGCCCGGCACAGCACCCGCCTGCAGGCGCGCACCCGCGCCCGCGGCCACTGACCGCCTCGGTGGGGGCGGAGCGCGCCGAGGGCGCGACGGGCCAGGAGCCCGAAGGCATGACGCAGGACCAGTCCGCGGCGGTCGGCGACGACGCGGCGGGGGCCACGGCCGAGGACGAGGCCACCGCCTACGAGGAGGCTGAGCGCTGGTCCACCGTGGTGCACGGGCACCACGTGGAGGGGCGCTTCCACAAGAGCTGGCCGGAGAAGAAGGCCTGGCTCGTCGTCGACGGCACGTGCGTGGGCCGGGCCGAGGACGACGGCGTGCTGCGGATCCGCGCCACCAGCGGCGCCCTGGCCAACGCCGGGTGGACGCTCGAGGAGCGCCGGGGCACCCCGTTCACCAGCGGCGCCACCCTCGAGGTGCGCCACGCCCGCGGGCGGCCCTACGACATGGACCTCGTGCCTGGCGCCGGAGCGGTCCCGGGGCCGTCCGCCATCGCCCGCACCGTGGGGCTCACACCGCCGGCCGGCAGCCGTGCCGAGCGCTTCCAGGCGCTCCGCTCCCGGCGCCCCCGGGTGGCGGCCGCCCGCTTCCTGGTGATGAAGCTCGGCTGGCTGGTCTGGCCGCTGCTCGTGCTGCTGTTCGGCCCGCTCGTCGACCGCATCATCGCGTGGCTGGAGCAGTTCCTGCCGGACCTGCCGGACATCCCCTGGCCCCGCATCCCCTGGCCCGACATCCACTGGCCCCGGATCCCGTGGCCGGACCTACCCCGCATCCCGCGGCCCGACCTGCCGGACATCCCCTGGCCGGACCTGTCGTGGCTGTTCGCCTGGCTGGCGCCGCTGAAGCCGGTGATCCTGTGGGTGCTGGACCACGACAAGCTCATCTGGGGCGTCGTGCTCGGCCTGGTCCTGGCGCGCGGTGAGCTCAAGCGGCAGCGGGCCCGCGACGAGGCGGCGGAGGCCGAGCGCCGGGCCGAGCTGGCCCGGCTCGCCCGCGCGATGCGGGACGTGGCGCAGCGCGGCGGCGGAGCCCGCGTCACCCACGCCCTGCGCCAGCGGGCCGAGCAGGTCCAGCGCGGCGAGGACTGACCTCAGTCCGGCCAGAGGCCGCTGCACCCGCGCCTGTGGGACCCCAGCAGGTGGGTGTCCACCATCCCGACGGCCTCCATCAGCGCGTACATCGTCGTGGGCCCCACGAAGGCGAAGCCGCGCTGCTTGAGCGCCTTCGACAGCGCCACCGACTCCACCGACTGCGTGGGCACCTCGGCCACCCGCAGCGGATGCGGGGTCTCGGCGGGCTGATGGGACCAGAGGAGGTCCACCAGCCCGCCGTCCTGTCGCAGCGCGAGGGTGGCCCGGGCGTTGCCGATGGTCGCCTCGATCTTGCGCCGGTTGCGCACGATGCGGTCGTCGGCCATGAGGCGCTCGACCTCGGCCGGGCCGAAGGCCGCCACCGCCTCGGCGTCGAACCCGGCGAAGGCCTCCCGGAAGGCGGGGCGCTTGCGCAGGATGGTGGCCTACGACAGGCCGGACTGGAAGGCCTCCAGGCTGAGCCGCTCGAACAGCCCGGTCTCGTCGCGCACCGGCAGGCCCCACTCGGTGTCGTAGTAGTGGCGCAGCAGGTCGCTGCCCTCGGCCCACGGCGTGCGGGCCAGCCCGTCGGCGCCCACCACCACCTCGGAGCCGGCCGGGACGGCGAGCCCACGGGCGCTCACCGCTGCATCCCCGTCACACGCAGGGTGAGGTTCAGGCGCCCCGGCAGTCCCACCCGCTCCTGCTCGGCGGCCACGGGTCCCGGTGCGGTGCCCCCGTGGACGGCCGGCACCCCGTGGAAGGCGCGGCGGGCCGCCCCGCCGAAGACCACGAGGTCGCCTCCCTCCAGACGCAGGTCGGTCCACGGCCGGGTGCGGGTGGTGGTGTTGCCGAAGCGGAAGGTGCACGCGTCCCCCACCGAGAGGCTCACCACGGGGTCCTCGGTGCGTTCGTCGGCGTCGCGGTGCATCCCCATCGACGTGCCGGGTGCGTAGTGGTTGAGCAGCGCCGCGTCCGGGGCGGGACCGGGGTCCTCGTCCGCCCGCCGCCACCCGGTGGCCACGAGGGCGCGGTGGTACAGGCGCGTCATCCAGGCCGGCACGGGCAGCGGCACGGCGCCCGATGCGGGGTCGAGCGCCGCGTACCCCCGGGCCGTCCACACCCAGCCGAAGGGCACCATCGTCACGCGCATGCGTCCACCGTGGACCTCCGGGGCGTGCGCGGGCACCGGGCCGGCTGCCCAGTCGGCGTGGTGACGCACGAGCCAGCACTGCTGCTCGGCGGTGAGCCACCCCGGCACCCAGTGGCAGCCCGGGGACACCTCCTGCGCGGGGCGGGGGAGCAGCTCGTCGCCGAAGAGCACGTCAGGCGGTGGGGGCGGGTCCGTCGTGCGTCGCGTCGGCGTGGGCGGCCCCATCGAGCACCCCGGTGGACTCCAGCACCTCGCGGAAGGCCTCGACGCCCTGGGTGAAGTGGTACTGCCGCGCCCGGATGCCGATGGCGGCCGCCCCCTCGACGTTGTCCGCGCGGTCGTCCACGAAGACCACCTCGCCCGGCTCCACCGGGTGCCCGGCTTCGGCCTCGGCGCGCAGGATCGCCCGGAAGAAGTCCGGCTCCGGCTTGGCCACGCCCAGGCGCGAGGAGGTGTAGACCTCGTCGGCCAGGTCGGCGAAGGCGCCGCTGTCGGTGAGCCAGGCCGCGCGATGCGGCTGCTGGTTGGTGGCCATGGCCACGCGCACCCCGCCCTGGCGGGCGGTGGCCACCATCGCCCGCTCCTCGGCCAGCGGCTCGGTGCGGTGCCACAGGCGGGCCACCTGCTCGGCGTCGGTGGAGTTGCCGTGGCCCTCCAGGATGCCGGCGATGGTCTCCGGGAAGGTCAGGTCGGTCTCCTGCCCGGTGAGCAGGAACACCTCGGCCACGAAGACCTCGTCGAGCACGGCCTGGGCGCGGCCCCACAGCGCGGGGTCGTCGGCCACGCCACCGGCCGGGGCGCCCCACCCGGTGGCCAGGAGGGTGATGGCCTCGTCCTTCCAGCCGTCGGGCATGCGCTGGATCACGGCATCGGCGTCGAGCAGGAGGAGGCGCACGGCGTCAGGAGTCGGCATGGGGCGATCCTCCCACTGATCGGCCGTGCGGCCGAGTCGCGCGGGCGTGCCGGGCGGGGCGGCAGGAGGCCCGCGCCCCGCGCTTTGCACTCTCCGGGGGCGAGTGCCAGAATCGCACTTGGCACTCGGCGGCTCCGAGTGACAGGTCGCAGGGCCAGCAGGACGAGGAGAGTGCCCCCGTCCGGCCCGGCCGGTCGCCACGGAGCCGACCCGGGTGAAAGACACCGACCACAGGTCGAGGGGTCGATGCCGGGCGGTCCGCACCGCGCGGGGCGACCCCGTCCGTCGCGGGCGACCGGTGGTCATCCGCTACGCGTGTGGGAGGAAACCACCGATGGCCAAGACCATTGCGTTCAACGAGGAGGCCCGTCGCGGCCTCGAGCGCGGCATGAACACCCTTGCCGACGCCGTGAAGGTGACGCTCGGCCCCAAGGGCCGCAACGTCGTGCTGGAGAAGAAGTGGGGCGCCCCCACCATCACCAACGACGGTGTGTCCATCGCCAAGGAGATCGAGCTCGACGAGCCGTACGAGCACATCGGCGCCGAGCTGGTCAAGGAGGTCGCCAAGAAGACCGACGACGTCGCGGGTGACGGCACCACCACCGCCACCGTGCTGGCCCAGGCCATGGTCCGCGAGGGCCTGCGCAACGTGGCCGCCGGCGCCAACCCGATGGGCCTGAAGCGCGGCATCGAGAAGGCCACCCAGGCCGTCTCCGACGAGTTGCTCGCCATGGCCAAGGAGATCGACACCAAGGACCAGATCGCGTCCACCGCGTCCATCTCCGCCGCCGACCCCGAGATCGGTCAGGTCATCGCAGAGGCGATGGACAAGGTCGGCAAGGAGGGCGTCATCACGGTCGAGGAGAGCAACACCTTCGGCATCGACCTCGAGCTGACCGAGGGCATGCGCTTCGACAAGGGCTACATCTCGCCCTACTTCGTCACCGACACCGAGCGCATGGAGGCGGTCTTCGAGGACCCCTACATCCTGCTGGTGAACTCCAAGATCGGCGCCATCAAGGACCTGCTGCCGCTGCTGGAGAAGGTCATGCAGTCCGGCAAGCCGCTGGTGATCATCGCCGAGGACGTCGAGGCCGAGGCCCTGGCCACGCTGATCGTCAACAAGGTGCGCGGCAACTTCAAGTCCGTCGCCGTGAAGTCCCCGGGCTTCGGTGACCGCCGCAAGGCGATGCTGGGCGACATGGCCATCCTCACCGGCGGTCAGGTCATCTCCGAGGAGGTCGGCCTGACCCTGGAGAACGCCGAGCTCGACATGCTGGGCACCGCCCGCAAGGTCGTCGTCACCAAGGACGAGACCACCATCGTGGACGGCGCTGGCGACGACGCCCAGGTGCAGGGTCGCGTGAAGCAGATCCGCGCCGAGATCGAGAACTCCGACTCGGACTACGACCGCGAGAAGCTGCAGGAGCGCCTCGCCAAGCTGGCCGGTGGCGTGGCCGTCATCAAGGCCGGCGCGGCCACCGAGGTGGAGCTCAAGGAGCGCAAGCACCGCATCGAGGACGCCGTGCGCAACGCCAAGGCCGCCGTGGAGGAGGGCATCGTCGCCGGTGGTGGCGTGGCCCTGCTGCAGGCCGCCACGAAGGCGTTCGAGGGCCTGTCCCTCGAGGGCGACGAGGCCACCGGTGCCGAGATCGTCCGCGTGGCCTCCAGCGCCCCGCTGAAGCAGATCGCCGTGAACGCCGGCCTCGAGGGCGGCGTCGTGGCGGAGAAGGTCCGCTCCCTGAAGCCGGGCGAGGGCCTCAACGCCGCTACCGGTGAGTACGTCGACATGATCGCCGAGGGCATCATCGACCCGGCCAAGGTGACCCGTTCCGCGCTGCAGAACGCCGCCTCCATCGCCGCGCTCTTCCTCACCACCGAGGCGATCGTGGCCGAGAAGCCGGACAACAACAAGGCCGCTGCCGGCGCCGACATGGGCGACATGGGTGGCATGGGCGGCATGGGCTTCTGATCCCACCGGCTGCCGGGCCCCGCGCCCGCGGCTGACGACGGGCGGTTCCTCCTGCGGGAGGGGCCGCCCGTCGGCGTGCGGGAGCGGTGGCGAGCGGCGCCGGGCGCACGGTCCACCACCGGGATGAGGGGTGGCCGGCGGTAGTGGTGCGAATCTCGCCCCATGGACCCGATGGACATGCGCACCTGCGAGCAGCTCATGGCCCAGCACCGGTTCGCCGAGCTCGAGCAGCTCCTGGACCGTCTGGCCCCCACCCACGCCCACGACCCCCTGTTCCACGTCACCTCCGCCTGGCACCTCCGCGCGACCCAGCAGCCGCGGGAGGCCGAGGAGGCCGCGCGCCGGGCCGTGGCCCTGGACCCCCAGGGGGTGAACCCGCTGCGCTGCTTGGCTGAGACGCTCCTGCAGAACCGGCAGTGGTCCGCGGCCCGGGTGGCGCTGGACGACCTGCACCGGGTGCGGCCGGACTGGTCGCCGGTGCACCAGATGTACGCCTATGCGCTGCGGGGCCTGGGTGACCTGGGCAACGCGCGACGTGCCGGCATCGAGGCGGTGCGGCTCGACGGGGCCGACCCCGCGGCGCACCTGGCCCTGGGGCGTGCGGTCTCCGTGGTGGACCCCGCCCTGGCCGAGCGGGCCTACCGCGAGGTGCTGGCCCGGGACCCGGAGCACGCGCAGGCGCGGCAGGGCCTCGAGCGGGAGCAGGAGTACCTGCGGCCGACCGGCCCGGGCGTGGATGGCGACCCGCGGCGCCGGCAGGTGCGGGCGTTCATGGAGGAGGGGCTGCTCGACGAGGCCGCCCGGGTGCTGCAGTCGCTGACGGACGCGTATCCGGACGCGGTCTCCCTGCAGACCGCGTGGACGGCGCTGCACTCTCGGCGGGGGGACCTGGGGGCGGCCGAGCACGCGGCCCGAGAGGTGGTGCGCCGGGAGCCGGGCTGGGTCGTGGGGCGGGTCAACCTGGCCAACCTCCTGCTCGACCAGCAGCGCCCCCAGGAGGCCCAGCAGGTGGCCCGGGAGGGCCTGGACATCGACCCGCGCAGTGCGCTGGCCCACGATGTGATGGCGGTGGCTCTCGAGCGGTCCGGGGACGTGCCAGGGGCGCTCCACCACGCCCGCGAGGCCCTGCGCTGCGCCGCGGACGACCCGCAGGTGCTCCAGGGGGTGCCGCGGTCGGCCCGGCTGGTGGAGCACCTGGCCGACGCGGGGCTGGCCAAGGACGACCCCCGCGTGGTGGAGCTTTTCCACCTGGCCACGCGGGGCGAGCACACCGCGCTGGACGAGGCGGTGGCGCGCCTCCTGGCCGACCATCCCGACACCGCGTCGGCCCACCACGTGTGGGCGCAGTCCCTGGCCCAGCGGGGGCGTTTCCAGGATGCCGCGGCGGAGGCGGAGCGGGCGGCCGAGCTGGAGCCGGGGGCCCGCGGCATCCGGGCCACGGCGGCGCGGTGCTGCCTGGCGGCGGGGCACCTGCTGGAGGGGGCGCACCACGCGCGGGCCACCGTCGAGCTCGCCCCGGACGACGTGGCGGCCCAGCTGCTGCTCTCCGAGGTCCTGGACCTGCTGGGCGACCACGAGGGGTCGGTGCGGGCGGCCGAGCAGGCGGTGGAGCTCGCCCCGGACGACCTGCGGGCCCGCGAGGCCGCCGGTTTCGCCGCGCGCGTGACCGACCGTGAGCGGTGCCTGGCCCACCTGCGGGCCGTGGTGGAGGCCGACCCGGGGAACGAGCACGCACGCGGTGCCTTGGCGGCCTTCGAGCAGGGCGAGGGGATCGGGCCCTCGCGCCGCACCATCGACTACCTGATCCGGCTCTCCGAGGCGCGGCGCCACGACGACGTGGCGGCCATCGCCGCGCGGCTGGTCGAGGCCTTCCCCGACGACGCCCGCGGGCTGATCCACCTCGCCATCGCGCGGCTCAACCAGGGGCGGCCCGAGGAGGCCGAGGCCGCCCAGCGGCGGGTCCTCGAGCTGGAGCCGGGGCTGCCGACGCACCACCTCTACCTGGCGATCATCCTGCGCCGCCAGGGACGCCACGAGGACGCGCTGGAGCCGTTGACGCGGGCGGCCGCGCTCGACCCCACCGACGTCATCGCCCACCGGGAGCTCGCGGAGGTCCACGGCCTCCTGGGAGACACCGAGCAGGCCGAGTTCCACGCCGAGCAGGCACGCGCGCTGGAGCCCGGTGGTCCCGCCAGAAACGCTGGTTAGGCTCGCGGCATGTCTGACCAGATCATCGAGTCCCTCGGGCGCGCCGTGCAGGCGAGCCCCGACGACATCGCGCTGCGACTCCACCTGGCGGACCTGCTGGTGGGGGCCGGCCGGGGTGACGAGGCGGTGGCCCACTGCGCCACCGTGCTGCAGCAGGACCCCACCAGCGGCCAGGCCCGTGCGCTGATGGCCCGTGCCCTCGGTGGGGGCGCACCCACCACGCCCCCGGCGGGCACGATGCCGGCCGCGGAGGCGAGCACCTCCGACCAGGCCCCTGTGCAGGGCGGGGCGTCGACCGGTGGGGGTGGGGCCTCGACCGACGGGTACGACTGGTCGGCTGCCGAGGAGCAGTTCCCGGACGCCCCCGGGCCGATGTTCGTGGAGCCCGCCGAGGGCGGGGTCGCCGGTGCTCCGGGCGGGGGCGGCCACGGCGAGCCGCAGCGCGTACCCGTGCAGGGCGAGCCGGCGGGCGTGGAGGACCTCTTCGAGGTGGAGCGTGCCGGCGTGACCCTGGCCGACGTGGGCGGCATGCAGGAGGTGAAGGACCGCCTCGAGGTGTCCTTCCTGGGCCCGATGCGCAGCCCCGAGATGCGGCGCATGTACGGCAAGAGCCTCCGTGGGGGGCTGCTGCTCTACGGGCCACCCGGGGTGGGCAAGACCTACATCGCACGGGCCGTGGCCGGCGAGATGGGGGCCGGCTTCATCAACGTGCGTCTCTCGGACGTGCTGGACATGTACATCGGCCAGTCCGAGGGCAACCTGCACGGCCTGTTCGAGCTGGCCCGCCGCAGCGCGCCGGCCGTGCTCTTCCTCGACGAGGTGGACGCCATCGGGCAGAAGCGCACCCGGCACGACATGGGGGCCATGCGCGGCGTGGTCAACCAGCTGCTGCAGGAGCTGGACGGCGTGGGCTCGGACAACGACGGCGTGTACGTGCTGGCGGCCACCAACGCGCCGTGGGACATCGACCCCGCGCTGCGCCGCCCGGGCCGCCTGGACCGCACGCTGCTGGTGCTGCCGCCGGACGACGCCGCGCGCGAGCAGATCCTGCGCGGCTACCTCTCCCGGCGCCCGGTGGAGGGGGTGGACCTGCGCCGCCTGGTGAAGGGCACCGACGGGCTGACCGGGGCCGACCTGGCCCACCTCGTGGACACCGCCGCCGAGCGGGCGATGATGGACAGCGTGCGCAGCGGTACGCCGCGCATGATCACCCAGCGCGATCTCGAGGCCGCCCTGGGGGAGGTGCGGGCTCATCCGATCTGAGGGTGTAGTCGTGGTCTGAAGCCGCCGGCTTCGAGGAGGGATCGGGCGACGTAGTGGGTCAGGTTGCGGAAGCCGAGGGCGGACCCTCGGAGG
>NZ_PKIZ01000060.1 GCF_002847825.1 Kytococcus schroeteri
CGGTCATCCAGGGCCGGGCGTCGTTGCGCAGGGTGCTGGACTGGCACGCCGCCACCGACCACCTGCCCCAGGACGTGGCCGTCACGATCGGCCAGGAGGTGTTGACCCGGGGGTCGGACGGGTCCCCGCGCAGCGGGTCGTCGTTCCGACGGTTGCTGGGCCGCAGGGTGCGGCAGGCCGAGACCGCTGACCGGGCCGCGGCCCGTGCCAGGCGGACCACGGCGATCGCAGGCCGGGGCAGCTGGGCCCGGGCCGGTCAGGACGGGACCGGGTCGCTCACGGTGGTCGGTGAGGCCACCCGGGTGGCCGGTGCCTGGTCCCGGTTGGACAACGCGGCCCGCCGCGCGAAGGCCGCCGGCGACGCCCGTACCCTGGGCCAGCTCCGCTCGGACCTGCACCTGGACCTGCTGTTGGTCGGCCAGCTCCCCGACCACCCCAACACCGGCGCC
>NZ_PKIZ01000061.1 GCF_002847825.1 Kytococcus schroeteri
TGCGGGTGACCACTTGGTAGGTGGCGATGGTCACGGGGCGGATCTCCTTCTTCTCTCCGGAGTATTCGCCGATTTCATCCTCCGTCAGGGAGGTGCGGCGCACTAGCTCGTCCTTCCACTGCCTGCCCGCGACGGTGTTCGTCACCAGGATCAGGGTGGTGGCCTTTGCCTTGGCCATCGAGGCCGCGCCGACCATCGTCTTTCCCGCACCACATGGCAGCACTACCACGCCCGAGCCGCCTTCCCAGAAGCTATCGGCCGCCATCTCCTGGTAGTCGCGCAGCTGCCATTCTTCGTGTTCCTGCGACAGCTCGATGGGGTGCGCCTCGCCGTCGACGTATCCCGCCAGGTCCTCTGCGGGCCAGCCGACCTTCAGCAGTTCCTGCTTGAGCCTGCCGCTCTCGGAAGGGTGCACAACGATCGAGTCCTC
>NZ_PKIZ01000062.1 GCF_002847825.1 Kytococcus schroeteri
GGGGGGCTTGCTGCGATTCATTCCGCGCCGAGGGCGCCCCACCGGCAGGGCACTCCGCCCGTCCACGAGGCGGCCGAGTCAGACAGCGGTGGGTGAGGACGTCGACCTTACCGCCACGAGTCCATGACTCACGGCAACGTGACGCACCACTCGAGGACGAACCCCTCGTCGGAGACTCTCGTGTGCTGACGCACACAGGAGGGGTCCGCGCCTGATTCCTCCGCCACCACGGCCAGCGCGATCGCGGCAGGCTGCGGGAGGGGGCCGCCGGCGAGCCGTGCCTCGGACCCGTCCGGATCACCGGAGCCGCCCGGGGCAGGGACCTCCGTGGTGACGAATGCCTCAACACGGTCGGGCAGCTCCCCGGTGAGCACCTGGTGCCCGTCGAGGGTGAGGTCCGGCTGCACCGGGGCGTGGACGGCGATGCAG
>NZ_PKIZ01000063.1:0-230 GCF_002847825.1 Kytococcus schroeteri
CGCGCCTTCAGCGACGTAACGGCAGCCGTTATCAGCGAGCATAATGGCCGACTCGCCATCCAACTCGTTCTGGGTGGCACACGGCAGAGCCACGTCGGCCTCAACCTCCCAAATATTGCCGCCCTCGTGGTAAGTCACACCGTCGGTCTCCTTGGCATAGTCGGACAGACGAGCGCGGCGCACCTCCTTGATGTCCTTCAGAAGTTCAATATCCACGCCCTCGGGGGTGA
>NZ_PKIZ01000064.1 GCF_002847825.1 Kytococcus schroeteri
CCCCGCTGGCAAGCAGAGTTGCTGCAAGCACTGCCGTTAGCTTTTTACGCACCTTAAATCTCCTGCGCCGGCTCGGAATAGAAGATGTCCGTCAGCTGTCCGCCGTCGAAAACCAGCGAAGTCACGGAGGCCAACTCGCACTGGCGATCCGCCGGGTTGTGAGCCAGAGGCAGGCCCTGCACGCCGCGCTGGATCATCACGATCGGCAGCTGGTGGGTGACCAGCACGGCCTCGTGCCCGCGGGCCTTCTCGCGCGCGGCGTCGACAGCCTCCCACATGCGGTCAGCGATCTCCTGGTAGGGCTCGCCCCAACTGGGAATAGTGGGGTTCTTCAGCATGGGCCAACGCTTCGGGTTCCACAGCGCGCTGCGCACGCCCTTAATGTGCAGGCCCTGCAGATCGTTACCTGCCTCGATGATGC
>NZ_PKIZ01000065.1:0-161 GCF_002847825.1 Kytococcus schroeteri
TCGCGGGCTGACCATTAGCTGCTCGGACGGTCCAAGGCTTCTCCGTCAGGTCTGTAGATAGAGTGGTTGCTTCTCTAAGCGAAGGGATTCACATTAGAATGGGTTGATAAAGAATTGGAGCACTGTTGATGTTCAGAGGAGGTGTGCATAAGTGAAGTCTC
>NZ_PKIZ01000065.1:351-418 GCF_002847825.1 Kytococcus schroeteri
CCCAAAGCCAAGAACACCGTTACTCAGCGCCAGAAGGCAGCCAACAAAGCTGTGCTCTTCTTCGAGC
>NZ_PKIZ01000066.1 GCF_002847825.1 Kytococcus schroeteri
AAACCCGCCAGCGCATCGGCGGCGTGATCGAGAACATGAGCTGGATGGACATGCCGGACGGCTCCCGCATGGAGGTCTTCGGTTCCGGTGGCGGTCAGTTCGTCGCCGACCGCCTGTCCCAGATCACTGGCGCTAAGGTGCCGCTGATGGGCCAGATCCCGCTGGATCCGAACCTGCGCGTCGGCGGCGACCTGGGCAACCCAATTGTGCTGTCCGAGCCGAACTCGCCGGCCACAATCGCCTTCGGTGGAATCGCCGATCAGCTGGCGGTACGCCGTAGTTCACTGGCAGGTAAGTCGCTGAACCTCGGCGTCACAAAGAAATAGGCGAAGCAGAAGGAAAACCCGAGCAAAGAGCCTAGGTCACGTCCTCCCACCCGTAACCGGGTGTGGAGGGCTTTTCTTTAGCTGCGTCC
>NZ_PKIZ01000067.1 GCF_002847825.1 Kytococcus schroeteri
ACCTGTGGCGGAAGGGTTTCCAGGTGGCGACGACGCTGCCGCCAGTGCGCAGCGAAGCCGAGGTGCTGCTGCGCCCCGCCGAGGAGGTCTTCAACCGGGCCGTGACTTTGTCCGTGGTGGCGACCGTTGCCGTAGCAGTGTTGAACGGCGAGCCCGTGGACTTCGACTCGCTGCGCGCGGGATCGCGGCGGACCTTCGACAACCTCACCCCGATTGAGCGGTCCTTCCTCGACGCCGCAGAGACTGCGCAAAAAGCGCAGGAGGCACAGGGAGCACGAGCCTATAGCCAGGAGCTGCGGGACGATGCGTACCAGCTGGCCTGGGCCTACACCGCTGCTGAGTTCCTCGCCTGGGTCGTCGGCCTGATCGACATTGACGTCTTCGGGCTCGCCCCCGTGGA
>NZ_PKIZ01000068.1 GCF_002847825.1 Kytococcus schroeteri
GGCTCTTCGGAGTTGAGCGTGGGTGCTTGGGGGTAGGGGTCGAGGTCCCGGGCATGATCTGAGGACTTCTACCCCCTCGGATCGCCAAGGACCTCGACTGTGCCTGAGCCTACTTCCCCGTGCCCTGCTGCCTCGTGTGGTGCCTGTCAGACGTGGCTGGGGTTGCCGGCGATGAGCGTCACCGGGGTGGTGGATGACGGTGATGCTGGGCTGGTGGTGCACGTGGAGTCCACGTCGGGGCCGGCCGGGTGCCCGCACTGTGGGGTGGTGGCCACCGCTCACGGCCGCGATCAGGTCCGCCTGGTGGACGCCCCCTCGTTCGGCAGACCGGTGCGACTGGTGTGGGCCAAGCGCAGATACGTGTGCCGAGAGGCCCTCTGCCCTGGTGCGAGCTTCACCG
>NZ_PKIZ01000069.1 GCF_002847825.1 Kytococcus schroeteri
AAGCCGATCGATGATGACCTGCGCCGCCGCATCGGATACATGCCAGAAGAGCGCGGCCTGTACGCGAAGGAGAAGATCGGCGACCAGCTACGCTTCTTCGCCCGCCTTCACGGCCTGAGCGACAAAGCCGCCGGGAAGAATGCGGACGGCCTACTAGAACAGCTCGGCCTGGCCGAGCGCTCGGACGACAAGCTGGAGGAGCTGTCGCTGGGTAACCCACCAGCTGGATCTGGTGCAGCGCCTGTGCGACCGCGTGGGCATCATCGCCAAGGGGCGCATGAAGGCCGAGGGAACCGTCGACGAGCTGCGTACCCGCGGCCCCATCGTCTACGAGGTGCGCACTCCGGCGCGCGACTGGTACCCCCAGGGCACGCGCCTGGTTGAGGACTTTGGCGA
>NZ_PKIZ01000007.1 GCF_002847825.1 Kytococcus schroeteri
CCTCCGAGGGTCCGCCCTCGGCTTCCGCAACCTGACCCACTACGTCGCCCGATCCCTCCTCGAAGCCGGCGGCTTCAGACCACGACTACACCCTCAGATCGGATGAGCCTGACAAGTCCGGGTCGTCAAATGAATCGCGACGAACCGGCACCTGCGGACCTGCGGGAACAGGAAGTGCCGACTACCTACGAATCTTGGGCCGGTCGGTCGGAGGGTGACGACGTATGGGTGCAGTGTGGGAGTTACAAGAAGTTCACTGGTGGGAATTTCCCTCACAACCCCGGAGTCAGGGCCGGCACCGGGAACATCTCATCACCAAAAGATTACCATGCGCACCATAATCTGCCTCAGAAGTTTCAGGGTTACTTTTCTTCTCGGGGGTTGAATATTCACAATCCCAAATACGGCTCATGGGTGTGGTCAAGCAAGCATTTGGCGGATGCGCGTAGGTTCAATGCGCACTGGGAGTGGTTCCGTACCACGTATCCACACGCCTCGATGTATCAGATCGAGCAATATGGACGGTTTCTGGCTCGCGAGTTTGGGTACAGGATCTACTTCTGATGCAACAGCGCACTGAACCTCACTTCTTCCTCGTGGACCTGGACCCCGGTAGCGGGTTGAAGATCACTGTGGAGGGGTTGACGCCAGTCAGTCGGTCGTCGGCCGCGCTGGATATGACGACGGTTAGTGCCGGGCCGGTGCCCGAGGCGGCGGGTCACGAGATGTGGACGGTGGTTCACGACGATCTCCGTCAGGTGGTCGAAGCGACCGGTGCCACCGGCGTCAGGTTTCATGCCGCGCCCGAGCCGAGCCCTGCATTGCAGGAGATTCACCCAGGTTACTGGTATCACCTCGAGGTGACGGGGACCTCGCCGGGGGTGAGCCGTGGCTTCCATGACGACCACGTGTCCTTCGAGCGCATGCCGGGCGGGATGTTGAGCCTGGTTCACCCCTGCATGGACCCCTCCCCGCAGGGGTGGGACGGGTCGGACGTCTACATGCCGGCCGGTACGCGGCTCATCGTGGTCACCGAGCCCGTGGCGCGAGCGATCCAGGATGCCGGGTGCTCGGTCGAGCTGGTCGAGGTCGGCCGAGCCCGCACCCCGGGTGGGATGGACGTCGTCATGGAGCTGTCGGATCGTCTCGGCGAGGAGGAGGCCAGCCGGATCCTTGAGCAGATGACGCCCGAGGACCTCTGGGAGCAGCGGACCGGGCGAGACCGTGAGACGTGGGAGGGACCCGGCTACTGCCCTGACGTCGTCCGTTGACGGGACCGGCCTCTCGGGGGGCCGCTTCGGTCTGCGCTGCGACGGTCAGAACAGGCCGGCGCCCTCGGCGATGAGGACCAGCCCGAACAGCGCGAAGAGCGCCGCGGCGCCATAGGTGATGACCTTCTCGGGGAGCTTCCTGCCCAGCACCGCGCCCACGACGATGGCCAGCGCGTCGGCGGCCACCATGCCCAGCGTGCTGCCGATCCACGTGCCCAGCCAGCCCTCGCGGGTGGCCAGGGTGATGGTGGCCAGCATCGTCTTGTCGCCCAGCTCGGCCAGGAAGAACGCCGTTCCCACGGCCAGGATGGCGGCGCCGGTGGCGTGGCGGGCCTTGTCGGCCTCCTCGTCGGTGAGTTCGTCGCCGCGCAGGGTCCACAGGGCGAAGCCGAGGAACGCCACACCGGCGGCGACGGCGATCCAGTGCCGGTAGTTGGCGAACGCGTCGCCGATGAAGTAGCCGATGCCCACGCTGGCCAGGTGGACGATCGCGGTGGCCACGGTGATGCCGATGAGCACGTCGCGGGCCTTGTAGCGGGCGGCGAAGGTCATGGCCATGAGCTGGCTCTTGTCGCCCAGCTCGGCGATGAAGATCACCGCGGTGCTCAGGAGGAAGGCTTCCATCAGGGGGTCTCTTTCCGCCCGGTCAAAGGCGGTGGACGCTGTCCCGTGGACGCCTTCGACCGGGCACACGTCTCAGGCCCCGTCGGGCGGGGGAGGGGTGCGTCGTTCCGGTCGAAAGTCTCGTCCGCCACCGGTGGTGGCCTCCTGCGCCGGGCCGATGGTGCTGGCCAGTCTGTCGACGCAGGTGTTGGGGACTACTCCCTTTCGAGGGCGCAGGCTAGCAGGAAGTAATCAGGCCTCGCGGCGGAAGACCGGCTCGTCGCGGGTGGAGACCTCCGGTGCGTAGGCGTAGCCGGCCGCGTCGAAGCGGGTGAGCGCCTTCACGCTGCGGGTCCGCTGCCGCACCATCCACGAGGCCATGGCGCCGCGGGCGCGCTTGGCGTGGAAGGAGATGACCTTCCACTCGCCGGCCGGGGAGCGGTCCTCGAAGCGCGGGGTGACCACGCGTGCTTCGAGGCGGCGGAGGTCCACCGCCTGGGAGTACTCGCCGGAGGCCAGATTGACCACCACGTCCGGGCCGGGGGAGTCGGCCAGGTCGGCGGCCACCTGCTCGGTGATGGCCTCGCCCCACCACTGCACCAGGGTGTCGCCCCGGTCGGTCCGCAGCCGCGTACCCATCTCCAGGCGGTAGGGCTGCATGAGGTCCAGCGGCCGCAGCACGCCGTACAGCCCGGAGAGGATGCGCACGGTCTTCTGCGCCTCGGTGAGGTCGCGGGTGTCCAGGCGGCCGGCGTTGAACCCCCGGTAGACGTCGCCGGCGAAGGTGAACACCGCCGGTCGGGCGTTCTTGCGCGTGAACGGCGTGTGGAAGTCCGCGTAGCGCTCGGCGTTGAGCTGCCCCAGCTCGGCGGAGATCCCCATCAGCTCGGAGAGGTCCTCCGGCGACTTGGTCCGCATCACCTCCACCAGCTGCTCGGCGTGCTCCAGCAGCCGGGGCTGGGTGTGCACCCGGGTGGGCAGGCGGGAGTCGAGGTCGAGGGACTTGGCGGGGGAGAGCAGGGCCAGCACGCCCCGGACCGTATCCCAGCCCGCCCAGGTGGGCCGCGGGGTCTCGGCTCGGGCGTCAGCCGGCGGCCCAGGTCACTGGGCCGTCCAGCCGCCGTCGATGACGAGGTTCGCCCCCGTCATCGAGGACGAGTGCGGACCGCAGAGGAACAGGGCGGCATCGGCGATGGCCTCCACGGACGCGAACTCCTTGAGGGCCTAATTCTTCAGCAGCACCTTCTCCGCCACCTCGTCCTCGCTCATGTGGTGGCTGGCGGCCTGGTCGGCGATCTGGGCCTGGATCAGCGGGGTCCACATGTAGCCGGGGTTGATGCAGTTGCTCGTGACGCCCTTGCCGGCGCCCTCCAGGGCGGTCACCTTGCTCAGGCCCTCCAGGCCGTGCTTGGCGGCCACGTAGGCGGCCTTGTACTCGCTCACCCGCAGGCCGTGGGCGCTGGAGATGTTGACGACGCGGCCCCAGCCGGCGTCGTACATGTGGGGCAGGGCGGCGCGGGTCAGCAGGAACGGTGCGGTGAGCATGAGCTGCTGGATGAGCTGCCACTTCGCCACGTCGAACTCGTGCAGGGGCTGCACGTGCTGGATCCCGGCGTTGTTCACCAGGATGTCGATGTCCAGGGACAGCGCCGCCAGGGCGTCGGCATCTGAGAGGTCGAGTTCCCAGGCCTCGGCGCTGCCGCCGGCGTCCTGCACCTTGCCCACCACGCGCTCCAGGCCCTCGCCGTCGATGTCGGCGAGCACCACGTGCGTGCCGGCTCCGGCCAGGGCGCGCCCGATGCCGGAGCCGAGCCCGCCGGCGCCGCCGGTGGCCAGGGCGCGCTTGCAGGCGAGGTGGGTGGGGGAGGTGTTCGAGGTGTCCATGCGGTGACTCCAGGAAGGCCCACCGACGACGTCGCCGGCTGCTCCGGCACGCCCGGGAAGGTCACGAGATGGCGTCGGCTTGGCAAGGATTTGGTCAACGCCGGCGGGCCCGTTGGCGTGGTGGAGGGCCGGGTTCCAGTCCGTCCTCCCGGGAAATCGCGTTCCCGGGTGGCTGCCAGCACGCCCCCGCTGCCCGTGGGTGAACGGGCCATAACGATCCGCCCAGCAAACGTTCAGGGTGGCTCTCGGGGCCTGTGGACAACGGCGGACGCGGGGGTGCGGTCCTTCCGTAGCGTGCCCCACGTTCCCCTCACATCACCACCGGAGCCGAACCGGAGCCGCCATGCCGCACACCCTGCAGGACGTCGCGCCCACCCCCGCCGGGCCCGTCGCCGAGGACCGTCCCACGTTGCGTTCCCTGGAGGACCGCGTGCGCGACGTCGTGCGTCGA
The DNA here is from genome assembly GCF_002847825.1 of Kytococcus schroeteri. Classification (GTDB taxonomy): domain Bacteria; phylum Actinomycetota; class Actinomycetes; order Actinomycetales; family Dermatophilaceae; genus Kytococcus; species Kytococcus schroeteri. The sequence goes on from NZ_PKIZ01000007.1 coordinate 4,210, forward strand.
CGGGAACTCGACCCGGACACCGACGTGCAGGAGGTGCGCGACCTCGTTGACGAGGTGGTCGAGGCCCACCAGCAGGCTGCCGGTGCGGGGCGTGGGCGCCTCATCGTCGACGAGCCCGCGGTCCGCCGACACCTCGTCGATGCCGTGAGCGGCCTGGGCGAGCTGCAGCAGTACCTCGACGACCCCGAGGTGGAGGAGATCTGGATCAACTCGCCCCAGCACGTGTTCGTCGCGCGGGGTGGACGCTCGGAGCTCACCCCGGTGCTGCTCACCGACCAGCAGGTGCAGGACCTCGTCGAGCGCATGCTCAAGTCGAGCGGCCGCCGCATCGACCTCAGCTCGCCGTTCGTGGACGCCTCCCTGCCCGGAGGTGAGCGCCTGCACGTGGCCATCCCGGACATCACGCGCCGCCACTGGTCGGTCAACATCCGCAAGTTCGTCTCCCGCGCCCACCACCTCGAGGACCTCGTGGCCCTGGGCAGCCTCACCGCACCGGCGGCCTCCTTCCTGCGGGCGGCGGTCGCCAGCGGACTCAACGTGCTCGTCTCCGGCGGCACGCAGGCCGGCAAGACCACGATGCTGAACTGTCTCGCCGCGGCCATCCCTCCCCACGAGCGGGTGGTCACCGCCGAGGAGGTCTTCGAGCTCCACGTGCCCCTGCGGGACACCGTGGCGATGCAGTGCCGCCAGCCGAGCCTGGAGGGCACCGGGGAGATCACGCTGCGGCGCCTGGTCAAGGAGGCGCTACGCATGCGGCCCTCGCGCATCATCGTCGGCGAGGTGCGGCAGGAGGAGGCGCTCGACCTGCTCATCGGCCTGAACTCGGGCCTGCCGGGCATGGCCACGGTCCACGCCAACGGCGCCCGAGAGGCCGTGCTCAAGATGTGCACGCTGCCGCTGCTCGCTGGTCCCAACGTGGCCAGCTCGTTCGTGGTGCCCACCGTGGCCAACGCGGTCGACCTCGTCGTCCACTGCGCGCTGGAGCGTGACGGGCGCCGCCGGGTGCAGCAGATCTGCGCCCTCCCGGGTCGCGCGGAGGGGGACGTCATCGAGATCGCCGACATCTTCACCCGGGTGGAGGGCGAGCTGGTCCGCGGTGACGGCTTCCCGCCCCACGCCGAGCGCTTCGCCCGAGCGGGCTTCGACGTGCGCGAGATCCTGGGGGCGTCGTGACCGGCTGGCTGGTGGGGGCGCTCGCGGGTCTCGGGCTCGCGCTCGTGTGGGACTCGTGCTGGCCGGCGCGCCCCCGGCAGGCGGTCACGCGCACGACCTGGCGGGACCGGGTGGCCGACGATCTCGCGGTCGCCCGCTGGACGGGCGTCACCCCGAGCGGCCTGGTGCTGGCCACGCTCGCGGCGGGGTTCGTCGTGTTCGTCCTGGTGGCGGGCCTCACCGGCGTCCTGCCGGTGGCCCTCGCGTTCGGCATCATCGCGGTCGCCACGCCGTGGATGGTGCTCTCCGGGGCGGCGGGTCGCCGCCGCACGCGCCTGCGGGATGCCTGGCCCGACTGCGTGGACCACGTCGCCAGCGGTGTCCGGGCCGGCATGGCGCTCCCGGAGGCCCTCGCGCAGCTCGCGGTCCGTGGTCCCGAGGAGCTGCGTCCCGCCTTCGCGGCCTTCGCCCACGACTACCGGGCCACGGGCCGCTTCCACGTGAGCCTGGACGCCCTCAAGGAACGCCTGGCCGACCCTGTGGGCGACCGTCTGGTGGAGGCCCTGCGCATCGCCCGCGAGGTGGGTGGCAGCGACCTGGGCGTCGTGCTGCGGACCCTCAGTGCCTTCCTGCGCGAGGAGGCCCACACCCGGTCCGAGATGGAGGCCCGCCAGAGCTGGACGGTCAACGCGGCCCGGCTGGGCCTGGCCGCCCCGTGGGTAGTGCTGGCGCTGCTCGCCACGAGGGGCAGCTCACTGGCCGCCTACGAGTCGGTCACGGGCGTCGTAGTCCTCGTGACCGGGGCCGGGGTCTCCGTGGGGGCCTACGCACTGATGATGCGGCTCGGGCGCATCCCGCAAGCCGAGCGGGTGCTGCGATGAGCTGGTCGTGGCCGGGCGCCGCCGTGGGCATGCTCGTGGGACTCGGGCTCCTGCTGGTGCTGTACGGAGTTCCACGGTGGCGCACCCCCTCCCTCGCGATGCGGGTGGACCCCTACGTCCGGGACGAACCCGCGCCGGTGCGCCTGTTCAACCTGGCCCCGCACGAACAGCTCACCGTGCACCATGTGGTCGACCCGGTCACCCGGCGGCTGGGGGCGCGGCTGGGGGAGTGGCTCGGCGGCGAGGAGGTGCTGGTGCGGCGCCTGGAGCGGGCCGGGCTCGTCCCGGACGTCCCGGGGTACCGCGCCCAGCAGGCCGTCCTGGCCTGCGTGTTCGCCGCGGCCGGCGCGGCGCTCGGTGTCCTCCTGTGGAGCACGGGCCGGGCGGCGCCCCTGCTGGCGCCGGCACTGGGGCTCTCCGGGGCCGTGGCCGGCGTGCTGCTCCGCGACCACCTGCTCTCCCGGCGACTGGCCCGGCGCGAGCGACGTGTGGTGGAGGAGTTCCCGGCCATCGCCGAGCTCCTGGCGCTGGCGGTGGCGGCCGGTGAGTCCGCCTCGGCCGCCCTGGAGCGGGTGGCGCGCCTGAGCCGCGGTGAGCTCTCGCGGGAGCTCACCCAGGCGCTCGCGGAGGCACGGGCAGGGGCGAGCCTGCCCGTCGCGCTCGAGGGCATCGCCGACCGCACCGGCGTCCCCAGCGTGGCGCGCTTCGTGGACGGCGTCATCATCGCCGTGGAGCGCGGCACACCCCTGGCCGAGGTGCTCCGTGCCCAGGCCACCGACGCCCGGGAGGCCGCACGCCAGGCGATCATCGCCGAGGGCGGCCGGCGCGAGATCCTCATGATGATCCCGGTCGTCTTCCTCGTGCTCCCCGTCACCGTGGTCTTCGCCATGTTCCCGGGCCTGGCCGCACTGCAGGTGAACCTCTGATGCGCCGCCCGCCTGCCCCGCACCGGGGCCCCACGAGCTCGGTCACCGTCCCGGTGGCCGTGGGGAGCCACGGCTCCCTTCCCGTTCCCTGCGGGGGACCCCTCGACGGGAACCGTTCCCGTTCGCAGCACACACCCAAGGAGACCAAGCATGACCACCTTCCAGAGCATCTACGCCCGTCTCGTGACGGCGTACACGCGGATGACCCAGGACACCGAGCGCGGCGACGTGCCCGGCTGGGTGCTCATCACGATGATGACGGCGGGCCTCGTGACGGCGCTGTGGGCCGTGGCCGGCCCCACGCTGAACGGTCTGTTCACCAGTGCGGTGAACGGGGTCCAGGGCCCGTGAGCCGGTGGAGGGCCGGTGAGCGTGGCTCCGCGACCACGGAGTTCGTACTCACCAGCGGGCTGGCCCTCCTGACGGTCATGGCCGTGCTGCAGCTGGCCTTCGCCCTGCACGTCAAGAACTCGCTCACCGCCTTCGCCGTCGAGGGGGCCCGCCACGGTGCCCGCGCGGGGGCCGCGCCCGGTGACGGGGTGGCCCGCACGCACTACCTGGCGGACCAAGCCCTCGTCGGCCGGGCGGTGAGCGAGGTCTCCGAGCACCACGAGGTCGTCGGCGGGAGGCAGGTGGTGGTCGTGGACGTCCGCGCCGACCTCCCGCTCGTCGGCCCGTGGGGCATCGGCCAGGACCTCGAGGTCCGGGGCCGTGCCCTCCGGGAGGGGACGTGAGCCGCCATCCGTGGGCGCGCGTCGTCCTCCGTCGCACCCGGGGAGGCACGGACCCCGAGGTCGGCAGCGCGATGGTGGAGTACCTCGGCGTGGTGGCCTTCGTCCTCCTGCCGGTGCTCTACCTCATCGTGCTCCTGGCAGAGATCCAGTCCGCGGCCTTCGCCTCCACCGCGGCCGCGCGGGAGACCGCGCGCGTCGCCGTGGCCGGCATCGCCACCAACGCGCCCGACGCCGAGGCCAGTGCCCTGGCCGCAGGCGACCTGACTGCGGAGGACTTCGGTCGTACGGGGGAGTTCACCGTCGCCTGCAGCGGCTGCGGCGACCCGGAGGCGGACGCCGCCGTCACCGCCACTGCCGAGGTGGTGGTGGAGCTCCCCGCGGTGGCCAGCTTCGGCATCGACGCCCCGTCGGTGATGACCTTCACCGCCACCCACACCGAACCCGTCGACCGCTACCGGGAGCAGCAGTGAAGCACCCTCTCCGCTCGCTCCTGCGACCGTGCTCCGTCGGGCGTCCCACGCCCGCCGGCCCCCGGCACGACCGCTCCGAGCACGGCGGCATGCTCGTGATGCTCATGGGCTTCGTCGCCGTCATCGTCTCGATGGTGATGGTGGGCATCGACAGCACCAACGTGTACCTGGCTCGCATCGAGACGCTGAACGTTGCCGACGCCGCGGCCCGCGGTGCGGCCGACGCGCTCTCCGAGGAGGGCTACTACGCCGACGTCGACACGCCGCTGGACCCCCAGCAGGTGCAGCGCGAGGCCCGCGACGCCATGGAGCGTCAGGTCCCCTCGCGCCGCATCGAGGCGTGGACCCTCGATGCGGCGACGCCCAGCGGCGACGGCCGCCAGGCCACCGTCCGGGTCACCAGCCAGGTGCACTTCCCGGTCACCGACGTCGTCCGGGCCTGGGTGCCGCACGGCACCACGGTGACCGTGGAGTCCACCGCCCGCGGCAGCACCGGCAGCGAGCGCTGACCGTCCGGCATCCCCGCCCCTCCTGGTCGCCGCGTTCACATCCCGCGTGCGCACCGAGACGCGCCACACCCCGCTACCGTGGGAGGCCCGCCGGGGACCACGGACGCCACGGGGGTGGGGGAGCAGCAGACGATTCCCGCGGCGTCCGGACACAGACTGGGAGGACACCATGACCACCATCAGCCGCCGGGAGCTCGCCGGTCTCACCGCCGGGGCCGTCGCCGCCGGCGTCGCCGCTCCTGCACCCACCCTCGCCGCACCGCTCGACACCCCCGCGGGCGATGCCGTGCGTGCCCGCCTGCGCGCCCTCATCGGCCACACCGCCGTGGGTGCGGTGGTCTCCGTGCGAGGGCGCCACGGGGCGCTCGACGCCGCGGCCGGTCGCCAGTCGGTCTCGGGGGCCGCGGCCACCATCACCTGCCGCGGCCGCGTCTCCAGCATCACCAAGATGCTCGTCACCACCGCGGTCATGCTGCAGATCCAGAAGCGCACGTGGACCCTGCAGACCACCATCGACGACGTGCTCCCGGGCCTCTGGCCGGGCCGCGGCCGGGTCACCCTGCGCCAGCTGCTCAGCCACACCTCGGGCATGCCGGACGCGCTGGACGTCATCACCCCGGGCAACAACATGTACGAGCAGTCCCCGGCGGCGCTGGAGGAGGCCTGCTCGCGCCAGTACACCGATGCCCAGCTCGTGCGCATCGCCCGCGGCATGACCTGGCGCTTCACGCCGGGCGAGGGCTACTCCTACTCCAACACCGGCTTCGTGGTCGTCGGCATGATGCTGGAGAAGGTCACCGGCAAGCGGCTGGAGAACCTGCTCCGCACGCAGGTCTTCCGCCGCACCGGCATGGGGCAGACCAGCCTGGAGCGTGGGTTCTCCGTGCCCAGCCCGCAGCTGTCGGACTACATCGTGGAGCCCGAGGGGCGCTACCGGCTGGAGCGCGTCAACCTGAGCACCTTCTCCGGCGCCGGCGCAGTCATGGCCACCTCGGCCGACGTCACCGACTTCATGTACAACCTCTTCCGCGGCAACATCATCAGCCAGTACCTGGTCGACAAGATGTGCACCCCCTACGGCGCCGCCAAGGAGTACTCCTACGGCCTGGGCCTGCGCGTCGTGCCCGATGACGTGGCGGGCACCGGCAACCTCTACGGCCACACCGGGGCCGGTTGGGGATCGGTGGCCCACGCGCTGTCCACCCGGGACGGGCGGCGCCGGATGGCCTACGTCGCCACCGGGCGTCCCTACTGGTGGGGCGGCAAGGGCACGATGGACCTCAACCGTGAGGCCCTCCGCAAGGCGGCGCTGCGGGCGACCTCCCACACCTCCGCCCGGACCTCGGCCAGCGGCGGCGGCCTGGACCCCGTCGTGGTCCGTGGCGCGGCGCGCTACGACGCCGAGGTGGCGCCCTTCTTCGGCTGAGGCCCCACGCGGCCGGGTGCCCCCGTGGTCCCCTCGGCAGGGGCGGCGGGGGCGCCCGATCTCATCCCGTGGGCGGGTGGTGCGCGCACCAGCGCACTGATGAGGATGGGTGCGGCCCACACGGGCCAGGACCTTGATCCCACGACACAGGAGAACGCCATGAGCACCGCCCTGTCCCGCCGCCAGTTCGCCGGCCTGGCCACCGCCACGGCCGCGACCGCTGCGATGACCGCTCCCGCCGGTGCGGCGACCGTCACGCCGCAGACCATCGCCACCGGCCCCAACGCGGTCGCCCTCAAGAAGGCGCTCCAGAGCACCATCGGCCGCCCTGTCGTCGGTGCCGTCTGCTCGGTGTCCGGCAAGTACGGCCGCATGGACATCGCCGCCGGCCGCTTCTCCCTGGGACGCAAGGAGCTGGCTCGCGAGAACGCCCGCGCCCGCATCAGCTCCATGACCAAGCCGCACGTGGCCACGGCCGTGCTGGAGCTCGTGGAGAAGGGCACCTGGTCGCTCAAGACCACCATCGACGACGTGCTGCCGGGCCTGTGGAAGGGCCGTGGCCGTGTCACCATCGGCCAGCTGCTCAACCACACCTCCGGCATGCCGGACCACATCAACGACTACGTGACCCGCTACGTCGAGGAGCACGGCTTCACCCTCGACTGGTGGGAGGACTTCACCAACGACCAGTGGACCCACGCCAAGATCATCCGCGAGGCCAAGAAGCTGCCCTGGCACTTCGCGCCGGGCACCGGCTGGTCCTACTCCAACACCGGCTACGTGGTGCTGGGCATGATGCTGGAGAAGGTCTACCGCAAGCCCATCGACAAGGTCCTGCGTGAGCGCATCTACACCCGCATGAACATGAACCAGACGTTCCTGTTCAACTCCGCCAAGGTCGAGAACCCCAAGCTCCAGCTGGAGGACGTGGCCATCCTGGGCAAGCGCAAGGAGCGTCTGGAGAAGAACAACCTCTCCATCTTCTCGGCCTCGGCCGCCGCGATGGCCACCTCCGCGGACATCACCGACTTCTGGGCGCTGCTCATGCGCCACAAGGTGCTGTCCAGGACGATGGTGGACCGCATGATCACCCCGGTGGGTGCGGCCAAGGAGGCCCAGGCCGGTTACGGCGTGTTCGTGCTCGACGACGTCTGGACCGGCAAGGGCAAGGTGTACGGCCACGACGGTGGTGGCTTCGGCTCCAGCGCCATGTCGTTCACCTCGCGTGACGGCTGGCGTCGCATGGCGTTCATGATGACCGGGCGCCCCTACGACGAGCAGAGCAACCTGCTCCTGGACGGCCAGGCCAAGGTCATGGACGCCTGCATGGCCGTCTCCACCAACCGTTCCGGTCGTCCCAAGGGCTACTCGGCCGCCGCCGTCCGCCGCGAGGTCATGCCCATGCTGCAGCGCTCCGCGTTCCGCATCGGCTGACACCCGCACGACGCACTCGCGTCACGCCCGTCCCGGGGCCCGCACCACTGGTGCGGGCCCCGGTTCGTGCTCGGTGGGCCGGGGGCGGTGACAGCGCTACGGTCGGAGGAGGTGGTCCGTGGGGGCCACCGTCCACCCACCAAGGGAGAGTGCTGTGAAGGCTGCCGTCGTCCCCGCCCTGAACGCCCCGCTGGAGATCCGTGAACTCGACCTCCCCGAGCCCACCGCCGGGCAGGTGCGGGTCCGCATCGAGGCCAGCGGGCTGTGCCACACCGACATCCACGCCGCGCGCGGTGACTGGCCGGTCAAGCCCAAGACGCCGCTCATCCCCGGCCACGAGGGGGTCGGCATCGTCGAGGAGGTCGGCGAGGGCGTGGACTCCGCGATGGTGGGGCAGCGCGTGGCCCTGCCCTGGCTGGGGCGGGCCTGCGGCCGGTGCCGTTACTGCGTGGGTGGGCACGAGACCTACTGCACCTCCCCGGAGTACATGGGCTACACCATCGACGGTGGGTACGCCGAGCACGCGATCGGGTACGCCTCCCACGTGGTCCGCGTGCCCGAGGGGGTGAGCGCCTTCGACGCCGCGCCCATCACCTGCGCGGGTGTGACCACCTACGCGGCCCTGAAGTCGGCCCGTCCGCAGCCGGCGGAGTCGGTGCTCGTCGTGGGCACCGGCGGCCTGGGCCATCTGGGTCTGCAGTACGCCAGGACCTTCGGGTGCCGCACCATCGCCGCGGACGTCACCGACGAGAAACTGAACCTGGCCACCGAGCAGCTGGGCGCCGACCACGCGGTGGACGCCCGTGGCGACCTCGGGCAGCAGGTGGGTGCGCTGGGTGGTGCCGACATCGCCCTGGTGACGGTGCCCAGCCCGGCCGCGATGGCGGCCGCGCACGCCGCCCTCAACCCCACCGGTCGCCTGGTGCTGGTGGGGCTGCCGGCCGACAACCAGCTGACCCTGCCGGTGTTCGAGACGGTCCTGCGGGGCATCAGCGTGCACGGCTCGCTGGTGGGCACCCGCAACGACCTGGCGGAGTGCTTCGAGCTGCACGCCATGGGGCGCACCACGGTCATCGCGCAGTCGCGGCGCCTCGAGGACGTCAACGAGTGCTTCGAGGAGGTGCTCTCCGGGTCGGTGCCGGCGCGGCTGGTCTTCGAGTTCTGAGGGACCGACCCCCATCCGACGCGGCCCGGGAGCACCCACCCCGAGGTGATCCCGGGCCGCGCCGTCGTTCGACGGGGGAGGGGCGGCGGCGCACCGCGTAGACTGCCCCGCTGTGGCTGTCGACTTTGCGCAAGAGATCCGGGAACTCCGCACGACCATGGAGTCGGTGCGGGAGGTCATCGACCTGCCGAAGCTGAAGGAGCAGCTGGCCGACCTGGAGGAGCAGTCCAGCGCGCCGGACCTCTGGGACGACCCGGAGAACGGCCAGAAGGTCTCCTCGGCCATGTCCCGCGTGCGCGGTGAGGTCGAGCGCGTGGAGGGCATGGACGCGCGCATCGACGACCTCGAGGTGCTCGTGGAGATGGCCGAGGAGGAGTCCGACGCCGAGACCCGCGCCGAGGCCGAGAAGGAGCTCGCCTCCATCCAGGCCGCGGTGGAGAAGCTCGAGGTGCGCACGCTGCTCTCCGGCGAGTACGACGAGCGCGAGGCCGTCATCACCATCCGCGCCGGTGCCGGAGGCGTAGACGCCGCGGACTTCGCCGAGATGCTCATGCGCATGTACCTGCGCTGGGCCGAGCGCCACGAGTACCCCACCAAGGTGCTCGACACCTCCTACGCCGAGGAGGCCGGCCTCAAGTCGGTCACCTTCGAGGTGAACGTGCCCTACGCCTACGGCAACCTCGCCGTCGAGGGCGGCACGCACCGCCTCGTGCGCATCTCGCCCTACGACAACCAGGGCCGCCGGCAGACCTCCTTCGCCGCGGTGGAGGTGGTGCCCGTCATCGAGCAGACCGACTCCATCGAGATCCCGGAGAACGAGATCAAGGTGGACGTGTTCCGTTCCTCGGGCCCCGGTGGGCAGTCGGTGAACACCACCGACTCCGCCGTGCGCATGACCCACATCCCCACCGGTGTGGTGGTCTCGATGCAGAACGAGAAGTCGCAGATCCAGAACCGCGCCGCCGCGCTGCGCGTGCTGCAGTCGCGCCTGCTGCTCATCCGCAAGGCCGAGGAGGCCGCGGAGCGCAAGGAGCTGGCCGGTGACATCAAGGCCAGCTGGGGCGACCAGATGCGCTCCTACGTGCTGCACCCCTACCAGATGGTCAAGGACCTGCGCACCGGCCACGAGGTGGGCAACACCCAGAACGTGTTCGACGGCGACATCGACGGCTTCATCGAGGCCGGCATCCGCTGGCAGCGCGGCCAGGACAAGCAGGCCGACTGACGCGGCGCCCGGCCACCCGGCCGTGACGAGGAGGGGCGCACACCACGTGGTGTGCGCCCCTCCGACGTGTACGGTCCCGGTCAGACGGCCACCGGCTCGGCCGGCTCCGCCGGAGCGGTCTCGCTGGCCGCGGCCGCCCGGTTCACCGCGCAGGTGATGGCCCGCAGCGAGGCCGCCGTGGTGTTGGGATCGATGCCGGCGCCCCAGAACACCTGCCCATCCACCTGGCACTCCACGTACGCGGCGGCGCGGGCGTCACCGCCGGTGGACAGCGAGTGCTGCGAGTAGTCCACCACCTGCACGTCCGTACCGGCCCGGCGCAGTGCGTCCAGGTAGGCCATGACCGGCCCGTTGCCGTGGCCCTCCAGGATCTGCTGCGCCCCGCGCAGGGTCACCGAGGCCCGCAGCGCCACCTGCCCGTCGTCGCCGGTGCGCATGTCGGCGTCGTGGAACTCCAGCGGTCCGGTGCGCTCCAGGTACTCCGCGTCGAAGCACTCCTTGATGGCGTCCGGCGTCATCTCGCCACCCTGGCTGTCGGTGCGCTGCTGCACGGCGCGGGAGAACTCGATCTGCATGCGCCGCGGCAGCTGCAGGGAGTGCTCGGTGCGCAGCACGTAGGCCACGCCGCCCTTGCCGGACTGGCTGTTCACCCGGATCACCGCGTCGTAGCTGCGGCCCACGTCGCGCGGGTCCACCGGCAGGTAGGGCACCGCCCACGGGTGCTGGTCCACCGGCACGCCCGCCGCGGTGGCCTCGGCCTCCAGGGCGGTGAACCCCTTGTTGATGGCGTCCTGGTGTGATCCGCTGAACGCGGTGAACACCAGGTCACCGCCGTATGGGTGGCGCTCGGCCACCGGCAGCTGGTTGCAGCGCTCCACCGTGGCCCGGATGCGGGGCATGTCCGAGAAGTCGACCTCCGGGTCCACCCCCTGGCTGAACAGGTTCATGCCCAGGGTCACCAGGCAGACGTTGCCCGTGCGCTCGCCGTTGCCGAACAGGCAGCCCTCGATGCGGTCCGCGCCGGCCAGGAAGCCCAGCTCGGCGGCGGCCACGGCCGTGCCGCGGTCGTTGTGCGGGTGCAGGCTCAGCACCACGTCCTCGCGGTGGTGCAGGTGGCGGCTCATCCACTCGATCGAGTCGGCGTACACGTTGGGCGTCGACTCCTCCACCGTGGCCGGCAGGTTGGCGATCAGCGGCTTCTCCGGTGTCGGCACCAGCACCGTCATCACCGCGTTGCACACGCGGACAGCGAACTCCAGCTCGGTGCCGGTGTAGCTCTCCGGGGAGTACTCGTAGGTCACCTCGGTGCCCTCGGGCAGCCGCGCCTCGGCCTCCTTGCACCAGCGGGCGCCCTGCAGGGCGATGTCCACCACCTCGTCCTGGGTGGCGCCGAAGACCACGCGGCGCTGCAGGGTGGAGGTGGAGTTGTACAGGTGCACGATGGCGCTGTGGGCGCCGCTGATGGCCTCGTAGGTGCGGTCGATGAGGTGCTTGCGCGCCTGCACCAGCACCTGGATGCGCACGTCAGCGGGCACCAGGTCGTTCTCGATGATGTGACGCACGAAGTCGAAGTCGGTCTGGCTGGCCGCGGGGAAGCCGACCTCGATCTCCTTGTAGCCCATCTCCACCAGCAGCTGGAACATCTCCAGCTTGCGCTCGGGGCTCATCGGGTCGATCAGGGCCTGGTTGCCGTCGCGCAGGTCCACCGCGCACCAGCGGGGCGCACGGGTGGCGCGGCGGTCCGGCCAGGTGCGGTCCGGCAGGTGCACGGCCGGGGCGGGGGAGTAGCGGCGGTGCGGCATGGCGCTGGGCCGCTGCGGCCACCGGGCCTCCACGGCCTCGCGGGAGGGGGTGGTCACCGTGCCGCGCGTGGTGGGCCGGTGGGTGGGGCGGCGCGCCTCGTGGGCGTCGATCTCCTCGGCGTGGCCCAGGGTGACCGCGATGGCGTCCTTGCCCTCGGCCAGACGGCGGGCCACGTGGTCGTCCACCTCGAAGGTGGTGCTCACCGCCCCGCAGGTGACGGTGCGGGCGGGCAGGTCGACGGTGACCTCGCGGCCGGGCTCGGCCTCCAGCTCCGCCCAGATCGCCTCGACCTCGGCCGGCGCGACGACGGCGGCCAGCAGGCCCTGGTTGCCGGCGTTGGCGCGGAAGATGTCGCCGAAGCGGGGGGCAAGCACGACGCGGATGCCGTACTGCATCAGCGCCCAGACGGCGTGCTCGCGGGAGGAGCCCGTGCCGAAGTCCTCGCCGGCCACCAGCACGGAGCCCTCTCGGTAGCCCTCACGGTTCATGACGAACTGCGGGTCCTCGCGCCAGCGGGCGAACAGGCCCTCCTCGAAGCCGTCGCGGCGCACGCGCTTGAGGTAGGTGGCGGGGATGATCTGGTCGGTGTCCACGTTGCTGCGACGCAGGGGGATGCCGGCGCCGGTGTGGGTGGTGAAGGTCTGCATGGCGGATCTCCTCCTCAGGCGGTCAGGTCGGCGGGGGCGGCGAAGTGGCCGGCCACGGCGGTGGCGGCGGCGACGCCGGGGGAGACCAGGTGGGTGCGACTGCGGGCCCCCTGGCGTCCCTCGAAGTTGCGGTTGGAGGTGGAGGCGCAGCGCTCGCCGGGTGCGAGGGTGTCGGGGTTCATCCCCAGGCACATCGAGCACCCGGCCAGGCGCCACTCGCCCCCGGCCTCGGTGATGACGCGGTCCAGGCCCTCGGCCTCGGCCTGCAGGCGCACCCGGGTGGAGCCGGGCACCACCAGCATCCGCACGCCGTCGGCCACTCGGCGCCCGCGCAGCACGTCGGTCACGGCGCGCAGGTCCTCCATGCGTCCGTTGGTGCAGCTGCCCACGAACACCGCGTCCACGGGTACCTCGCGCACCGGGGTGCCGGGCTGCAGGTCCATGTAGGCCAGGGCGTCGGCGGCGGCCTCGCGGGCGGCGCCCTCGAAGGCCGCCGGGTCCGGCACGGCCTGGTCCAGCGCCACGGACTGGGCCGGGTTGGTGCCCCAGGTGACCTGCGGGGAGACCTCGGAGGCGTCCACGTGCACCACGGTGTCAAAGGTGGCGCCCTCGTCGGTGCGCAGCCGGGCCCAGTCGGCCACGGCGTCCTCCCACGCGGCGCCGGCGGGGGCGTGCTCGCGGCCGCGCACCCAGTCCAAGGTGGTCTCGTCCGGCGCGATGATGCCGGCGCGCGCCCCGGCCTCGATGGACATGTTGCACACCGTCATGCGGCCCTCCATGGAGAGCGCCTCGATGGCCGGGCCCCGGTACTCGATGACGTGGCCCTGGCCGCCGGCGGTGCCGATGCGGCCGATGATCGCCAGCACCAGGTCCTTGGCCGTCGCGCCGGCCGGCAGCTCGCCGGTGACCTCCACCGCCATCGTGCGGGGGCGGGTCAGCGGCAGCGTCTGGGTGGCCAGCACGTGCTCCACCTCGGATGTGCCGATGCCCATGGCCAGGGCGCCGAAGGCCCCGTGGGTGGAGGTGTGGCTGTCGCCGCAGACGATGGTCATGCCCGGCTGGGTCAGCCCCGTCTCGGGGCCGATGACGTGGACGATGCCCTGGCTGGTGGACCCGCGGCCGTGGTGGGTGATGCCGAACTCGGCGCAGTTGGCGCGCAGGGCGTCCAGCTGCTCGGCGCTGGTGGGGTCGGTGACCGGGCCGGCCTGGGTGGGGACGTTGTGGTCCTCGGTGGCCACGGTCAGGTCGGGGCGGCGGACGGTGCGTCCGGCGGCGCGCAGGCCGTCGAAGGCCTGGGGGCTGGTGACCTCGTGCACCAGGTGCAGGTCGATGTGCAGCAGGTCCGGTGCACCGTCGGTGCCGGCGCGGACGACGTGGTCGTCCCAGAGCTTGTCGGCCAGGGTGCGGGGGGTGGTGGGGGTGTGCTCGCTCGTCACGGGGGCTCCTCGCTGGGTCTGTGCGTCCGGGGTGCACGACGACTCCGCAGCGAGGGGCCCGGACTAGAGGGCCTCGCTGCGGCAGCGAAGGAGGAGCGACACGAAGTGCATGGGCGGCACACTACCCACGGCTCGCGCCGACACAACAGCCTGTGAGGAAGCGCACAACACCGTGTGCGGGGCACCGGTCGTCCCCGTGCGGTGGAAGCATGCGCCCATGGCACACCACGACCTGGCGATCATCGGTGGCGACGGCATCGGTCCGGAGGTGACGGAGCAGACGCTCCGCGTGCTCGACCTCGCCGAGCAGCGGTTCGGCTTCACCACCACCCGCACCGAGTACCCCCTGGGCGCCGAGCACTACCGCGCCACCGGCGAGCTCCTCACCGACGAGCTGGCCGAGCGCATCCGGCAGCACGACGCCATCGTGTTCGGGGCCGTGGGGCACCCGGACCTTCCCTCGGGCGTGCTGGAGCGCGGCATCATCCTGGCCCTGCGCCGGGAGATGCGGCAGGCGGTCAACCTGCGCCCGGTGCGGCTCTACCCCGGCGTGACCAGCCCGATCGCGGGCCTGCGGCCCGAGGACTGCGACCTCGTGGTGGTGCGGGAGAACACCGAGGGGGCCTACGCCTCGGCCGGGTCCGCCGTGCACCGCGGCACCCCCGCGCACACGGCGGTGCAGGACGCCACCACCACCTGGTTCGCCACCGAGCGCGCCGTGGAGTACGCCTTCGCCCTGGCCGCCCAGCGCCGCCGCAAGGTGAGCCTCTGTCACAAGACCAACGTGCTCGTGGAGGCCGGGCGGCTGTGGCTCGACGTCATGGAGGCCGTGTCCGCGCGGTACCCGGACGTGGAGTGGGACTACGTGCACGTGGACGCCCTGTGCATGCACCTGCCCACCGACCCCAGCCGGTTCGACGTGGTGGTCACCGACAACCTCTTCGGCGACATCGTCACCGACCTCGGCGCGGTGGTGCAGGGCGGGCTCGGAATGGCGGCCTCGGGCAACCTCACCCTGGACGGCTCGGCACCCAGCATGTTCGAGCCCGTGCACGGCTCGGCGCCGGACATTGCGGGGAAGGGCGTGGCCAACCCGGTCGGCGCCGTGCTCTCGCTGGCGCTGTGCCTGGCCCACCTGGGCGAGGGGGAGGCCGCCACCGCCGTGGAGCGCGCGGCCGTGCACGTCATCGGGCAGCTGCCGGCCCTGGCCAACCCGGCCATGGGGAAGTCCACGGCTCAGGTGGGCGATGCCGTGCTCGAGGCGCTGGAGTCCGGGGCCGGGGCGGACCTGCCCGAGGGTCTCATGCGGCAGATGGCGGCCCTGCGCGCCTGAACCGGCTCGCTCGCGCCGACGTGGGGCGCACCCGGGGAATCCGGGTGCGCCCCCTCCTGTCTGGCGACCTGACGACGATCGGTCCGGCAGCGGGCGCGAAATCGTGACCAAACTGTTACCGGAATGAGCGGTTGGCGACTGTTGCATGAGTCACTATTCGGGGCGATCGGGGCGATCGGGGCGATCGGGGCGATCGCCCCGGCATCCACACACAGAAGGGGGCGTGATTCGTCATGCTCAAGAAGATCATCTCCGCCACCGTCGTCGCGGCGGCCCTCGTGTCGGGCCCCGTGGCTGCGTCCGCGGACCTGAAGCTCTACAAGGACGTGAACTACCAGGGACTGCTGGGCACGCGGTCCACAACGGGCTCGTGGAACATGTCGACGGTGGCCAACGACGAGCTCAGCTCGATGAAGAACGAGACGCGCTGGGGCGTGGCGTTCTGGCACGACATCAACCGGTCGGGCAAGTGCTGGCAGTCGGGGCCCTACACGTACGACCCCAGCTTCTCGTGGAGAGACAATGACGAGGTGTCCTCCTACGCCCTCGGTCGGGGCTGCTGACACCCATCAACCGGTGAGGTGGCGCTGCCCTCGGGGTGGCGCCACCACCGTGTCCAAGGAGGACGAACAGTGATCGACGTGGAACGGCTTGAGAAGTCGTTCGTCTCCCCGGGGGAGACGGTGCGGGTTCTGGACGGCGTCACCTTTTCGGTGGAGTCAGGGGAGTGTGTGGCCCTGACGGGTGCCAGCGGGTCGGGCAAGAGCACCCTGTTGAACATCTTGGCCGGTCTGGAGCAGGCCGACGCCGGCAGTGCCCGGGTGGCGGGGGTGGACGTGGTGGCGGCGTCCGAGGCCGATCGGGCCCGGATGCGGTTGGAGAAGGTGGGACTGGTCTTCCAGGACCACAACCTGGTGCCGGACTTCACCGTGCTGGAGAACGTGGAGGTGGTGCTGCGGGCCCGGGGCATGGACGGGCGCGCTGCTCGACGTGCGGCCCTGGACGCCTTGGACCGGGTGAGTGTGGCCGACCTGGCCGGCCGGGTGCCGGCCCGGATCTCCGGTGGTCAGGCCCAGCGGGTAGGCATCGCGCGGGCCATCGCCGGGGGCAAGCAGGTGGTGCTGGCCGACGAACCCACCGGTTCGCTGGACAGCCGCACCACCGAATCCGTCTTCGAGTTGCTGGCCGACCTGGCCCGTGACGGGGCCGCGGTGGTGGTCTGCACCCACGACCTCTCCGTGCATGACCACGTGTCCCGTGAGTACCACCTGGTGGACGGGAGCTTCCGGTGAACGGCGCCGTGGGGGCACTCGTACCCCTGCTGTTGCGCACCCGCTCCTTCCGTGCGGCGATGGTGCCGTTGCTGGTCGCGGCACTCCTGGGGTGGACGGCCTACCTCTCTCTGGAGGCCCGCCACCTGAGTCCGGACCAGAAGGTCACGGCTGCCCTGGGCGGCAGCGACGGGGCCACCACCGTGCCGGCCCTGCTCGACCCCGGCCAGGCCGGTCCAGACCTCCCCGTGACCCTCCGCGGCGTGCACGTCGACGCGGTGCGCATCCTCTCCGTCATCGACCTCGAAACCCCCGCCGGTCAGCAGGGGTTCACCTACCAGGAACAACCCCTGCCCAACGCGTCCATCGAGGGTGTCCTCGAGCTGCGCGAGGGACGGTGGCCCGCTCGACCGGGTGAGGTGGTGGTCAGTGCGGCCTCCGGGCTGCGGGTCGGTGACCGGCTGTCGGCTGTTCACGGCAAGCTGAACCTCACCCCGGTGGGTGTGGTCAGCCCGGTCTGGGAACGCACGGCACCTCTGGTGGTGGCCGCTCCGGGAACGTGGGCCCGCTGGAAGGTGACACCGCAGGAGGCGCAGGAGTCCGGCCTGCAGGGCTACCGCGAGGTCTTCTGGAGCAGCTCCGACCCCGCCGGTGCGGTGACGAGGCTCGATCGCCACGTGGAGTCCGGCGAGCTCGACCCGTCCCACACGGCTGCGGAGGTCCGGGCCCAGGCCACGGCCTTCAGTGGCCGGGCCTGGCTGGAACGGCGGCTCCCGGCTGTCCTGGCCGTCTGGATGGGTGCCCTCGCCACCGGCGGGCTCCTGCTCCGTGCGGTACGCCGCACCACCCTCCCGTTGCGCCGGGTGGGGCTCCCCACCAGGGACCTGCACAGGGCGACGGTGCTGGCCGCCGGACTGGCGACCGGTGTGGTACTCGTGGTGGCGTGGCTCGGGGCCCTGGCCGCCACAGCCGTGGTGCGGACCACCGTGCTGGCGGACGGGGACGCGCCGCTGCCCCCGTTCCGGTGGTGGGGCCCTCCCCTCTGGATCGGTGCGCTCACGGCTGCCTTCGTGGTGCTGGTGCTGGCGGCCCTGCCGGTGGAGCAGCGTCGTCGCAGGAGCCGGCGTCGTGCCCTCTCGGCGCGTGTTATGGCCGTCGCCGGTGCCGCTCTGTGCGCCTTGGCGCTCGTGGGGACCCTGCAGGGCAAGGGGTTCACTGGCATCCTGCTGGTGCTGGCGGCCAGCTGCCTGGGCACTGCCCTGCTCGCCGGTGCCGCACTCGGGCTCGTGCGGGCTACCGGACCCGTGGGTTCCGGCCTGCTGGCCCGCCGGCTGGTCGCGCGGCAGGCCGTAGGGCTCACGAGTCTGGTCGTGGTGGTCGCCCTGCTCAGCGGTGTGGTCGGTTCGACCTTCGCCGTCGCCGCCGGGCTGATCACCCACCTCAACGCGAGCAGCAGCACCGGCATGCCCCCGGGCATGGCGGCTATCAGGCCTCTCGAGCCGGGTGAGCGCCCGCCTGAGGACCTTGCCGGGCAGTTCCGGCAGGATCTCGGGCTCGGGGAGCCGGTGACGGTGTGGTATGGCTTCACGCCTGGCGAGGAGGGTCGTGAGGTGCCGTGGTGGGCCGTGGCGCAGGTGGCGGACGCAGAGAGACTGTTCGGGGATCTCACACCGGACCAGGAGAAGGCACTGGCCTCCCGGGCGGGTCTGCCGGTGGTGACGGACGCGTCGGACGCCCACGGCCCCGTGCTGGTGGTCGGTCAGAACCTGAAGTGGCTCCAGGCCGTGAAACTCGGTGAACCGAAGAGCTCGGCGGACACCGAGGTGCTGTGGGTGCACAGCGGCCTCACCCCCGAACAGGACCGGCAGGCGGCGCACTGGGCCGAGGATCACGGGAGGTCGCCGTACGCCGTGTGGGCCACTCATGTCGCCGATCCCATCCCCATCGCTACAGGGGTGCAGCTGGCGGCGGGCGCGTTCACGCTGCTCACGATGTTGGTCTGCGGACTGGGCATGCGTGGGCTGGTGCGCAGCCTCATGCCCCTGCTCGCAGGTCTCCGGGCCAGTGGGCTGGGTGCCCGGTGGCTGCGCGCAGCCGTGCTGCAGGTGGCCCTCCTCGTGGGGTGCGTGGCCGCGGCAGGTGGGCTGGCCGGGGTCCTGCTCTCCGTGGCCGGGGCCAACCCGCTGGTGAACCACACGATCTCCCTGGGCAGCTTGCCATGGCTGGCCCTGGGGCTGGTGGCGGTGGGCGGCCCGCTGGGTGCCGTGCTGGGCGGGCTGCTCGCCAGCCGACGGGTCCGGGTGCAGGAGCGGCGCGCCTGAGGGGCCCGACGTCACCGTGCGTTGGGCGCACCCCGGGAATCCGGGTGCGCCCCACGTCGTTGCCCGTGTACGGTTCAACGTCCCCCGGCCGGGGGACGGGTGCCCCGCAGGGCGGGCGCACCGCTGACGACGCACCACGCACGTACGCCGACGGGAGGAGGAACGGTGGCCGGCAAGAAGAAGGTCAAGGACGACCCGCGCAACAAGGTCATCGCGACCAACCGCAAGGCGCGGCACGACTACCTGATCCAGGACACCTACGAGGCGGGTCTGGCCCTGCTGGGCACCGAGGTGAAGTCCCTGCGCATGGGGCGCGCCTCCCTGGTGGAGGGCTTCGTCAACGAGCTCCGCGGCGAGCTGTGGCTGGAGAACGTGCACGTGCCGGAGTACCTCAACGGTTCGTGGACCAACCACGCCGCGCGTCGGCGTCGCAAGCTGCTGCTGCACCGCCACGAGATGGACAAGCTCATCAGCCGCTCCAGCGAGGCGGGGCACACCATCGTGCCGCTGCAGCTGTACTTCAAGGACGGCCGGGTCAAGGTGGAGATCGCCCTGGCCAAGGGCAAGAAGCAGTACGACAAGCGCCACGCCCTGCGCGAGAAGCAGGACGAGCGCGAGAAGCAGGCCCAGATGAGCTTGCGCTACCAGATGCAGCGCGGACGCTGAGCCCCGCGCGCCCCGGGCGGCCGGGAATGCGCTGGCCGGCCCCCACGTTGGACCGGTACGATGCACGACACCCGCCTCGGCGGGGAGTTCCTTGACAACTCCACAGCGACGACGTGACCCCATGGGGATGATCGGTTTCGACGTCGATCATGGTTCCAGGGGAAGCGGGCCGAGAAGGCAAGGTCATCTCGTAAACGTTCCTTGCACACCAATAGGTGCCAATTCCAAGCGCACCGACTTCGCCCTCGCCGCCTGAGCGAGCCCGAAGTCTGTCAGCCTGAGCTAGTTCCCGACTCAGTGCCTGGCATCAGCTAGGGGACTTGCTGCGCAGCATCGCCGAGGTGTTGCGCGGGACTCCAACTCGGCTGGGCCTGTCGGAGGACGTGTGCGTGCGAGCTCCGGGGCCGAGAAAAGCCACAGCGCACTGCGCCCGGAGAAGCCCTGGTTGTGTGACGACGGACGCGGGTTCGATTCCCGCCATCTCCACCACCAGTGTCACGTCATCGATGTGGGGCAGGAGCCAGCGAAGGCCGCCACCGGTTCGTCCGGGGCGGCCTTCGTCATGCGTGGGGGAAGGTGTGTCCGGGAAGCGGCTCAGGCCTGTCCGGCGGTGTCGCCCTCGATCCCATAGAGGCGGCGCTGGGTGCGGGCGATGTCGGCCGTGACGTCCTCCCGGCGCAGGGCGCACAGGGTGTCCACGGTCGAGCGGAGCGTCGCGGCGACCTCGGCGGCCGCCGACGCTCCCAGCTCGGTGGGCCCATCGGGGGCCCGGCCGAGGCGGCGGGGCGCCGTGGGCAGGTCGGTCTCCAGGAGCAGCCGGTCGGCGGGCACCTGCCGCACGTACGCCCGGCCCTTCTTGGTGCCCAGCATGGCCGGGTGCACGGAGACGCAGCCGCCCATCCGCACGAGGCGGGTCAGGTCGTCGCTCGTGCCGCCGAAGCGGTGGAGCACCGGGACCACCCGCTCGCCGCCGTCGCCGTGTCCCTCCAACAGGTCGAGCACCACGTCGGCCGACCGCACGGCGTGCACGGACAGCACGTACGGCTCCGGGGTGTCCGCGGCGGCCCGGTGCACGGCGTCCAGGACGGCGGCCAGGACGCGCACCTGCCGGTCCCGGGGCACGGCCTCTGCGCGCCGTGGGCTGAGGTCGAGACCGATCTCGCCGACGAACCGCGTGCTGCGCACGGCCCGCTCGAGGACGGCCAGCTCGGCGTCCGCGTGGTCGTCCTCGCCGATGAACCACGGGTGGAAGCCCACGGAGAGCAGCGCGTGCGGCTCCGGCCACTCGCCCGCCTCGGCGGCGAGTTCCCGATGGCCCGAGGGGATCAGCGTCTGCGCCACGACCCGCACGCCCCGCTCCCTCGTCCCGGCCAGAAAGACTCCTCGGGCCGAGGGTGGGAGGAAGTCCAGGTGGTGGTGGGTGTCCAGCAGCACCCCGGCCCCCTCGACGGGGGCGGCGGCGCCGGTCCCGGCCGAGGGATCAGGCCCCACGAGCGACCCACCGCGGCGGCTCGACCATCGCCTCCAGCCCGGCCAACCGCCGGATCGCCAGCCCCGCCAGCATCTGCCCCATGATCGGCGGCTGGTAGCTCATCGACCCCAGGGTCTGCGCCTTCGTGCGGCCCGTGCCGGCCACCTGGACCGGGCGCTCGTCGGAGAAGAGCACCTCCAGTCCGGTGATCCCGCGGCGCCGGCACTCCCGGCGGATGACCTGCGACATCGGGCAGTTGCGCGTGTCCTGCACCTCGGCGAAGGCCAATCGGGTCGGGTCCAGTTTGTTGGCCGCCCCCATCGACGACAGCAGCGGCAGCCCCCGCTCGGCGCACCACTGGGCGATGGCCAGCTTCTGGGAGATGGTGTCAATGCAGTCGATGACGTAGTCGGGCCGCGGCAGGGGGTCCAGGTCCTCGGCCACGCGCTCGGGGCTGATGTACAGCTGCCGGGGCACCACACGGCAGTCCGGGTTGATGTCGGCGACCATCTCGGCCATCACCTCGGCCTTGACCCGCCCGATCGTCGAGACGAGGGCCACCGTCTGCCGGTTGATGTTGCTCGGCTCCACCACGTCCTCGTCGAGCACCACCAGCGAGCCCACCCCACCGCGAGCCAGTGCCGCTGCGCAGCTCGACCCCACGCCGCCGAGCCCCAGCACCAGCACGGTGGCCTCCTGCAGGCGCTCCAGCCCGTCGTCACCGAGCACCAGGCGCAGTCGGGACAGACGCTCGTTCACCACCATCGTCACGGTTCCTCTCGTCGGTCGAGCGGCGCACACTGTAGAAGGCCGCCACCGGGGCGTCCGGGGCGGCCTTCGTGGTGCCTGGTGCGGGGGAGGGGTCAGTCCTGCCCGATGACGGTGGTGCCCTGCTCCTCGACGGCGTGGCGCATCTCCTCGAGGTCGGCCTCGGCGAAGAGGTGCACGAGCTTCTCGAGGTTCTCCTCGGTGTGCGTGCCCGAGTCCAGGTGCAGCAGCATGCCCTCACGGAAGACCACCGTGGTGGGCACCTGGGTGACCCCGCTGGAGGCGAAGACCTCGGGGGCCGACTCGCGGGTCACCCGGAAGAACGAGGCCTGCTCCTGCAGGCGGCCGGCCACGGTCTCCACGACCTCGCCGTAGGAACCGCACGACGCGCAGAAGTCGTCGGAGAGGATCACGATCGCGACGTCCGCGGAGGTGAGGGCGCTCTCGAAGGTCTCGTCCGTGAGGGTGGTCACTGTCATGCCGGCCACAGTAGCGGACGGATTTGGCCGTACGCCGCCGGTTCGGGGTGATCCTCGCAACGTCCGTGCGCGGCGACTACCCGCCGGGGCCCGCGGCGGGTGTCCATGGGCCACAATGGGGAACATGAGTGCTGTGCCTTCGGCGTCCAATGCCCTGACCATCCGCCTGTCCGCCCCTGCGCGAGCGACCACCATCGGCGAGCTGACCAGCGCCGTCGCCGAGGCCGGTGGCATGACCACGGCCCTGGACATCAGCGACTCCACCCCGGAGGCGCTCACCATCGACCTCACGGTGGCCGGCACCAGCACCGACCACAACGACGAGATCATCCATGCCCTGCAGGGCGTGCGGGGCGTGGAGATCGAGCGCATCTCGGACCGCACCTTCCTGGCGCACCTCGGCGGCAAGATCACCGTCGAGCCCAAGCACCCCATCCGCAACCGCGACGACCTCTCGCTGGTCTACACCCCCGGTGTGGCCCGCGTCTGCCAGGCCATCGCCAAGCGCCCGGAGGACGCCCGGCGCCTCACCATCAAGCGCAACACCGTGGCCGTGGTCACCGACGGCACCGCCGTGCTGGGCCTGGGCAACATCGGCCCGCTGGCCGCGATGCCGGTGATGGAGGGCAAGGCCGCCCTGTTCAAGCGCTTCGCCGACGTGGACGCCTTCCCCATCTGCCTGGACGCGCAGGGGGTGGACGAGATCGTGGCGCACGTGAAGGCCATCGCCCCGACCTTCGCCGGCATCAACCTGGAGGACATCTCGGCACCCCGCTGCTTCGAGATCGAGCGCCGCCTGCGCGAGGAGCTCGACATCCCGGTCTTCCACGACGACCAGCACGGAACCGCCATCGTGCTGGTGGCCGCGCTCACCAACGCCCTGCGCGTGGTGGACAAGAAGATCGAGGACGTGCAGATCGTGCAGTCCGGTGCCGGCGCGGCCGGCACGGCGATCATGCGCCTGCTCATGAAGGCCGGCGCCAAGCACGTGACGGTGGCCGACATCAACGGCATCGTGAACCCCGAGCGCGACGACATCAGGAACGGTGACGACGAGCAGCTCAAGTGGATCGCCGACCACACCAACCCGGAGCGCCACCGCGGCACCCTCAAGGACGCCCTCAAGGGGGCGGACGTGTTCATCGGCGTCTCCGCGGGCAACATCCTCACCGGCGACGACATCGCCACCATGAACGACGACGCAGTCGTGTTCGCGATGGCCAACCCGACCCCCGAGGTCGACCCGCACGAGGCCGCCAAGCACGCCACCGTGGTGGCCACCGGCCGCAGCGACTTCGCCAACCAGATCAACAACGTGCTCGTGTTCCCGGGCGTCTTCCGCGGCCTTCTGGACGCCCGCAGCGAGGTCGTCACCGACGACCTGATGCTGGCGGCCGCCCAGGCGCTGGCCGACGTGGTGACCCCCGACGAGCTCAACCCGACCTACATCATCCCGAGCGTCTTCCACAAGGACGTCTCGAAGGTGGTGGCCGAGGCCGTGAGCCGTGCCGTCGAGGCCGACGAGCGCGCCCAGGCCCCCGGCCCCAAGACGGAAGCGATTGCCCTCATGAACATCCCCACCCGCACTGGCTCGCAGCGAGTCGACCACTGATGCCGAGCAACGGTTCCCGCCGCACCGGAGCCAAGCAGCGCTGGACCAGCTCCCAGAAGGCCCAGGCGAAGGCCAAGCGCATCCTCAAGGAGGACGCGAAGGCCGCCAAGAAGGCGACCAAGAAGAAGCTGGACCGCAAGCGCGCCCAGCGCGACGCCGAGGCCGCCGAGTGGCGTGAGGACCGGCGGGGCGGGTTCGACCGGCGTGACGAGCGTCGTGACAGCCGCCGCGGCGCGCACCGCGAGGACCGCGGAGGGAACCGTTTCGAGCGGGACGAGCGTCGTGATGGTTTTCGTGGTCGCGACGACCGTGGGGGCGACCGCCGCTTCGGGCGGGACGACCGGCGCGACGACCGGGGTGGTCGCTACCAGCGGCGCGAGGACGACCGCTTCCAGCGTGACGACTGCCGCGGTGGCTTCCGCGACCGCGACGACCGCCGCGGTGGGTACGACCGCGACGACCGCCGCAGCGGGCCGCGTCACGAGCACCCGCGCCGCGACCAGCAGCGTGGTGCCCGCCCGCTGCGGGACCGCCGCGACGAGCGCACGCCGCACGTGGAGCGTCAGCGCCGGTGGGAGGACCGCCCGCCGCGCCGTGACGACCGCTTCGGCCGGCGCGACCGGCACCCGGAGGGTGTCGAGCAGCCGGAGCCGGTGCAGCAGGAGCGTGTCGTCGCCGAGGTGACCCCCGAGGTCGCGCCGGCGGTCGAGGCCCCGCAGGCTGAGAGCGTGCAGGCCGAGGAGGCCCCGGCGGAGAAGCCCGGCCCCACCTTCGCCGAGCTGGGCGTGCCCGCGGTGCTCGTGGAGCGTCTGGCCCGCGACGGCATCCAGACCGCGTTCCCCATCCAGGCCGCCACGCTGCCGGACTCGCTGGCCGGTCGTGACCTGCTGGGCCGTGGCCGCACGGGATCGGGCAAGACCCTCGCGTTCGGTCTGCCCACCATCGCCCGCCTGCAGGGCGGCAGCGCGCAGCGCAACAAGCCCCGCGCGGTCATCCTCACGCCCACGCGTGAGCTGGCCATGCAGGTCTCGGACGCGCTGCAGCCCTTCTGCCACGTGACCGGTCTCAAGCACAAGCTGGTGGCGGGCGGCCTGCCGTACCCGCCGCAGATCTCCGCCCTGGAGCGGGGGCTGGACGTACTCATCGCCACGCCCGGCCGCCTCATCGACCTCATCGAGAAGGGCGCCGCGGACCTCTCGGCCGTGGAGATCGCCGTGCTCGACGAGGCCGACCACATGGCCGAGATGGGCTTCCTGCCCGAGGTCACCCAGATCATGGACCTCATGCCCTCGGGTGGTCAGCGGATGCTGTTCAGCGCCACGCTGGACCACGGCATCGACCAGCTGGTGGAGAACTACCTGGTGGACCCGGTGACGCACTCCACCGACGACGCCCAGGCGGCCGTGACCACCATGGAGCACCGTGTGTTCCTGGTGCAGCCGCAGCACAAGAAGCCGATCACCAACGAGATCAGCGCCCGCGACGGCCGCACCGTGGTCTTCGTGCGCACCAAGCTGGGGGCCGACCGCGTGGCCCTGCAGCTGCGCGAGGCCGGGGTGTTCGCCGCGGCCCTGCACGGTGGGCTCAACCAGGCGCAGCGCAACCGTGTGCTGGCGGCCTTCAAGGACGGCGGGCTGCCCGTGCTGGTGGCCACCGACGTGGCCGCCCGCGGCATCCACGTGGACGACGTCTCGCTGGTGCTGCAGGTGGACCCGCCGGCCGACCACAAGGACTACCTGCACCGTGCCGGGCGCACCGCGCGCGCCGGTGGCAAGGGCGTGGTGGTGACCCTGGCCCTGCCGCACCAGAAGCGCTCCGTGCAGCGGCTCATGGACTCCGCGGGCGTGGACGCCTCCCCGGAGGCGATGCAGCCCGGAACCGCCGAGCTGACGGCCATCACCGGCGCCGACAGCTCGGTGCGCGAGCCGATCGACGAGGCACGCCTGCGCCGCATGCTGGCCCCGCCGCGCCCCGCGCACCGCGGGGGCCGTGGTGGCCCGGGCGGCGGGCGTGGCGGCTTCGGCGGCCGTGGCCGCCAGGGTGGCTACCGCGGTGGCGACGACCGCCGAGGTGGGTACCGCGACCGCGACGGCGGCGGGTACCGGGGCCGCCGGGACGACCGCGGACAGGGTGGCTACCGCGGTGGCAGCGACCGTCGTGAGGGCAGCTCCCGCGGCGGCTCCCGGGGCGGCGGTCACCGCGGCCGCCGCGAGGACTGACACGCACCCCGCACCGAGCACCTGCTGACAGCGCCCCGACGGCTCCGGCCGTCGGGGCGCTGTGCGTGTGCTGACGGCCCGACGGTCGGTGGCCGGCAGTACGATGGGCGACATGCCTTGGACCTCCCGGACCCCCTCGCAGGACGCCTCCACCACCCTCACCGAGGTGGTGGCCATGAGCCAGCCGATGGACCCGGGCACGCCCGACGACCCGGGCGGCCTGTCCTCCCCGGGTACCTCCACGGGTCTGCTGGAGCGCACCGAGCAGCAGACGGCTCCCATGGAGCCGGGCGACCACGAGCGCTTCAGCCACTACGTGCGCAAGGAGAAGATCCTCGAGAGCGCCATGAGCGGCGAGCCCGTCACCGCCCTGTGCGGCAAGATCTGGGTGCCCGGCCGCAATCCGGACCGTTTCCCGGTCTGCCCGGTCTGCAAGGAGATCTACGAGGGCCTGCGTGACCCGCAGGACGGCGGGGACGGCGGCTCGGGCTCCGGCCAGGGTGGCTCCGGCGCGGGCTTCGGCAGCTGAGCCCGGCGGTCGATGAGCACCTCCGCAGCCGACCACCTCTCTCCCTCCTATCCCGACCGCGCCGCCTGGGGCACCGCCCCCAAGCTGCGCGCGTGGCAGGCCGAGGCCCTCGAGGCCTACCGGCAGACCGTCGCCGCGGGCGGCCGTGACTTCCTCGCGGTCGCCACGCCGGGTGCCGGCAAGACCACCTTCGCCCTGAAGGTGGCCGCCGACCTGCTGGCCGAGGGGGCCGTCACCCAGATCACCGTGGTGGCGCCCACCGAGCACCTCAAGACCCAGTGGGCCGATGCTGCCGCGCGCGTGGGCATCCACCTGGACCCGCGCTTCACCAACAGCCAGCGGGCCCACAGCGCCGACTACCACGGCATCGCCATGACCTACGCGGGCATCGCCGCCGACCCGGACCTCCACGAGCAGCGCACCAAGGAGGCTCGCACCCTGGTGATCCTCGACGAGATCCACCACGGCGGCGACGCCCGCAGCTGGGGCGACGCCATCCGGCAGGCGTTCACGCCCGCCGAGCGACGCCTCTCACTCACCGGCACCCCCTTCCGTTCGGACACCAACCCCATCCCGTTCGTGCGCTACGAGGAGGGGGCCGACGGCATCCGCCGCTCGTCGAGCGACTACGCGTACGGCTACCGCAACGCGCTGACCGACGGCGTGGTGCGCCCCGTGCTGTTCATGGCCTACGGCGGTGCGATGAAGTGGCGCACCAAGGCCGGCGACGAGGTGGCCGCGCGCCTGGGTGAGCCGCTCACCAAGGACCTCACCGCCCAGGCATGGCGCACCGCGCTGGACCCCGAGGGGGAGTGGGTGCCGGCCGTCCTGAGCGCCGCCGACAAGCGTCTGACGGAGGTGCGCCGCCACGTGCCGGACGCCGGTGGCCTGGTCATCGCCAGCAACCAGAAGAACGCCCGCGCCTACGCCCGCCACCTGGAGGCCCTCACCGGGGAGAAGCCCACAGTGGTGCTCTCCGACGACGCCGGAGCGAGCTCCCGCATCGAGGAGTACAGCAAGGGCGACTCCCGCTGGCTGGTGGCGGTACGCATGGTCTCCGAGGGAGTGGACGTGCCGCGCCTGTGCGTGGGCGTCTACGCCACGAGCACGCAGACGCCGCTCTTCTTCGCCCAGGCGGTGGGGCGCTTCGTGCGCACCCGCAAGCGCGGTGAGACGGCCAGCATCTTCCTCCCCTCGGTGACGCCCGTCCTGGCGCTGGCCGCTGAGCTCGAGGCCGAGCGCGACCACGCGCTGGACCGCCCCGGCCCCTCCGGCGAGGACGCCATCTGGGCGCCGGAGGAGGATGAGCTGGCCCGGGCCAACCAGTCCGAGCGCCTCAGCGACGAGCTCGGTCCGGGCTACGAGGCGCTGGAGTCCTCCGCGGAGTTCGACCACGTGCTCTTCGACGCCCAGCAGTGGGGCATGGGCTCGGAGGTGGCCAGCGAGGACGAGGCCGAGTACCTGGGCCTGCCCGGGCTGCTGGAGCCCGAGCAGATGACGCAGCTGCTGCGCGAGCGGCAGGCCAAGCAGGCGGCGCGCGGCAGGAAGGCCCAGAAGGAGCAGGGCGATCAGCCGATCGCCGCGCACCGGGCCCTGCAGGCCTCCCGCAAGGAGCTCAACAAGCTGGTGAGCGCCTACGCGCAGAAGAAGGGCGTGCCGCACGCCAACGTGCACATGGACCTGCGTCGTCAGTGCGGCGGGCCCGCCCTGGAGACCGCCACCCAGGAGCAGGTGACCCAGCGCATTGAGACCATCCGCCGGTGGTTCGTGGGCAAGCGCTGAGTCGTGGACCTCGTCGTGGCGCGCACCGGCGACCGCGTCGAGGTGGTGGCCGTCACCGACGGCGAGGCGGGGGAGCGGTGGTCGGTGCCCTGGGCGGACCTGCCGGCCTGGGTGCAGGCGCGCGAGTCCGTGGCCGAGACCGCCGGGGACGACACCCCGCGCTGGGTGTGGGCCGACTCCGCGGCCACCTACCTCCCTCTGCTCGAGGCCGGCGTCCGGGTGCGCCGGGGTGTGGACCTGGGCCTGCAGCGGGCCCTGCTGCGCCGGGCGCGGGCGGTGGCGCACACGCCGTACGCCGCGGCCCCCTCCACGGAGTGGGACGCGCAGCGCGCCGAGGCGGCCCTGGTCCCTGCACAGCCGGTGGACACCGACGAGACGCTCTTCGACGTGGCCGGGGACGGACCCGGCATCGAGGAGTGCCTGGCCGAGCACCTGGCGCAGCGCGAGGCCCTGGCCGATGCGCGCAACGGGGGCGGGCTGGCGCTGCTGTGCCACGCGGAGTCCACCGGCGGCCTCATCGCCCAGGAACTCAACCACGCCGGGGTGCCGTTCAGCACCGCCGTCCACGACGCCCAGCTCACCGCCCTGCTGGGGGAGCGCGACCGGCACGGTGGTCGCCCGGCCCGCATGGCCGCGCTCGTGGAGCGGATCCGTGATCTGCTCGGGGCGCCCGGCCTCAACCCGGACTCCGCCCCCACCCTGGTGACCGCGCTGCGCCGGGCCGGGCTCGACGTGGCGAGCACCCGCAAGTGGGAGCTGCGCGGGATCGACCACCCTGTCATCGAGCCGTTGCTGGAGTACAAGGCGCTCAGCCGCCTGCACACCGCCAACGGGTGGGCGTGGATGCGTCACTGGGTGCGCGAGGAGCGCTTCCGCCCCGACTGGGTGGCCGGTGGTGTGGTGACCGGTCGGTGGGCCAGCCGCGGGGGAGGGGCCCTGCAGCTGCCCCGGCAGATCCGCTCGGCCGTGCGCGCCGATGCCGGGTGGCGTCTCGTGGTGGCCGACGCCGCCCAGCTGGAGCCGCGCGTCCTGGCCGCGATGGCCGGCGACGCGGCGATGGCCGAGGCCGGAGCTGCCGGTGACCTCTACGCCGCGCTCGTGGACGACGGGGTGGTGGACACCCGCGACCACGCCAAGGTGGCCATGCTCGGCGCGATGTACGGATCCACCACCGGCGAGGCCGGCGCCCTCATGCCGCGCCTGCGGCGGGCGTACCCGCGCGCCATCGGGCTGGTGGACGCCGCCGCGGCGGCAGGGGAGCGGGGCGAGGCGGTGTCCACCTGGCTGGGCCGCACCTCCCCGCCGCCACCACGCCGGTGGCACCGCGCCCAGGAAGCCGCCCAGCAGCCGGGCGCCTCCGCCGAGGTGGAGCGCCGCGCCCGGTCGATGGCGCGGGAGTGGGGGCGCTTCACCCGCAACTTCGTGGTGCAGGGCACCGCCGCGGAGTGGGCGCTGTGCTGGATGGGGCACCTGCGGCGCCGCCTCGACGACGGGTACCGGCACCTGCCGGCCGACGAGCGGCCCCAGCTGGTGTACTTCCTGCACGACGAGGTGATCGTGCACGCCCCGGCCGACCTGGCCGACGAGGTGGCCGAGCACGTGCGGCAGGCCGCGCGCTCGGCCGGCGAGCTGCTCTTCCCGTCCAGCGCCGTGGACTTCCCGCTGTCGGTGGCCGTGGTGGAGTCCTACGACCGCGCGAAGTGACGGACCTCCCGCATCCGGCCGGCCCCGGGGTGCCTCAGCCCACGAGCGGCAGGGTGCGGTGCGCGATGCGGGTGGCCAGCGCGATGTTCGTGGAGGCGCGCACCACGTGCTCGTGGGCGGTCACCTCGTCGAGCACGTCCTGCAGGTCGGCGTTGCTGCGAGCCACCACCCGCACGAAGAGGTCCCCGTAACCGGTGATGGTGTGCACCTCCAGCACCTGCGGGATGCCGGCCAGGTGCTCCACCACGGCGTCGTGCCCCGCCACCTGGCGGATCTGCAGGGTGACCATGGCCGTCACGGGATGGCCGAGCGCCGCGGGGTCCAGGTGCGGCGCCCACGAGGCGATGACACCCGAATCGGACAGCCGGGCCAGGCGGGCGGTGACGGTGCCGCGGGCCACGCCGAGCTGGCGGGAGGCCGCGAGGACGCCCACGTGCGGGTCGTCGGTGAAGGTGCGGATGATCGCCCTGTCCAGATCGTCCAGCCTGTGGGTCGCCATGTGGTCACCCTGCCCTTGAGTATCGACGGTGGTGTGCAGAGTGCACAGTCTGACACGGCATCGAGCGCGCAGAGTGTGCTCTGTGTGCAGTCCGGGCGACGTTCGTTGCCATCGGGTGTGGCGTGAGGCACATTGGCGCGCATGACTGACACCACCCTCACCGCCCTGACCGACCAGGAGCAGGCCGAGAACCTCTCGGTCGAGCAGCTGAAGAAGCTCGTCGGCCTCGTGGAGTACGACTCCTCGGCCGACCCCTTCCCGGTGACCGGCTGGGACGCCATCACCTTCGTCTGCGGCAACGCCACGCAGGCCGCGCACTTCTACCAGTCGGCCTTCGGCATGGAGCTCATCGCCTACTCCGGCCCGGAGAACGGCAACCGCGACCACAAGGCCTTCGTGCTGAAGTCCGGCAACATCAACTTCGTGCTCAAGGGCGCCGTGGACCCGAAGTCCCCGCTCATCGAGCACCACGCCAAGCACGGGGACGGCGTCGTTGACATCTCCCTGGAGGTGCCGGACGTCGACAAGTGCATCGAGCACGCGCGCTCCGCCGGCGCCACCGTGCTGCAGGAGCCCACCGACCTCACCGACGAGCACGGCACCGTGCGCGTGGGTGCCATCGCCACCTACGGCGAGACCCGGCACACCCTCGTGCAGCGCGTGGTCGACGGTGAGCGCTACGCCGGCGTCTACCTGCCCGGCTACCACCCGCGCTCCAGCAGCTTCACCAAGCGCGAGGGGGCCCCCAAGCGTCTCTTCCAGGCCCTGGACCACATCGTGGGCAACGTGGAGCTGGGCAAGATGGACGAGTGGGTGGAGTTCTACCACCGCGTCATGGGCTTCACCGACATGGCCGAGTTCGTGGGCGACGACATCGCCACCGACTACTCCGCGCTCATGTCCAAGGTGGTGGCCAACGGCAACCACCGCGTGAAGTTCCCGCTCAACGAGCCGGCCATCGCCAAGAAGAAGTCGCAGATCGACGAGTACCTCGAGTTCTACTGTGGCCCCGGCGCCCAGCACCTTGCCCTGGCCACCAACGACATCATCCGCACCGTGGACTGCATGGTGGCCGAGGGCGTGGAGTTCCTGGCCACCCCGGACTCCTACTACGAGGACCCGGAGCTGCGTGCCCGCATCGGCGAGGTGCGCGTGCCCATCGAGGAGCTGCAGAAGCGCGGCATCCTGGTGGACCGCGACGAGGACGGCTACCTGCTGCAGATCTTCACCAAGCCCACCGGTGACCGTCCGACCGTGTTCTTCGAGCTCATCGAGCGCCACGGGTCGCTCGGCTTCGGCATCGGCAACTTCAAGGCGCTGTTCGAGGCCATCGAGCGCGAGCAGGAGCTGCGCGGCAACTTCTGATCCGCCGAGGCGGTGCGCGACGCGGCCCGGGGAGGACGTCCTCCCCGGGCCGCGTCGTCGATGTGGTCAGGCGCCTGCCCGGCGGCCCCTCGCGGTGAGCACGCCCCCGGCCGTGAGCAGCGCCAGCCCCGTGGCCGCAGCGGCCTCGCGGGAGCTCAGACCGCCCTGCTCGGGCGCCGACCAGCCGGTCTCCACCGGCGGGCCGTCCGGACGCGGGTTCGGGCCGTCGGCGGGGCCGTCGACCACCGGGTAGGAGTGCACGTCCACGGACCCGTCGCGGCCGGTGGACACGTCGCTCTCGAGCTCGAAGCGGTGCACCTGGCCGTCGGGGGCGCAGTACGCCCCGTAGACCATCACGCGGTCGGTGCCGGCGGGGATTCGGCGCCCGCCCAGGTGGCGGCTGTCCGACGAGACCTCGTCCCCGCTGGCGCGCTCGGCACCGGGACGGCAGACCGGGTCGGCCACCGCGCCCTCGGCCACCGTCACCGGCATCGCGCCCGTGGCCGGTGCGTAGGTGTCCACCACCCACTCGATGCGGGGGTTGCCGTCCGCCGGCTGCAGGTGCGCGCCGTCGAAGCGGACGTCCCACGCGTGCCCCTGCCCGCCGGCCGCGGGGTGCACCTCCAGGGTGACCCGGGGGTTGGTCCCCCCGGCGCCGCTGACCTCCCGGGGGTCGGCCTGGGCCGCGTTCTGCAGGCTGACGAGGGCGGTGCCCACGAGGACGGCGGTCGCCGCGCCGCGGCGGATCGGTCGGGGGAGTGAACGCATGCTGCTCCTGGGTCGGGGACGGGTGCGAGGGCTCCAGCGTAGGCGTCGAGCGCGCTCGTTCACGACCGGACCAGCCGGGCGATGGCCGCCGAGGCCTCCCTCACGAGAGCCTCGGCCTCCTCGTCACCGGCGCGTGCGGCGTCGACCACGCAGGTGCGCAGGTGGTCCTCGAGCAGCCCGAGCGCGACCTTCTCCAGGGCGCTGCTCACCGCGCTCACCTGCGTGAGGACGTCGATGCAGTACGCGTCCTCCTCCACCATCCGGGCCAGGCCGCGGACCTGTCCCTCGACGCGGCGCAGGCGGCGCAGGTAGGCGTCCTTGTCCGTCACGTATCCGTGGACGTGACCGTGCTCCACCGGGTGGGCCGGGCCGGCGGCCGCGACCACGGGCTCCTCCGGTCGTTCGCCGGCGCTCACCGCGCCTCCGCCCTGAAGCCCCGCAGCCGCAGGCTGTTGCCGACCACGAACACGCTGGACAGGGCCATGGCGGCACCGGCCAGCATCGGGTTGAGCATCCCCGCCGCGGCCAGGGGGATGGCGGCCACGTTGTAGGCGAACGCCCAGAAGAGATTGGACCGGATGGTGCCCAGCGTGCGCCGCGCCATCCCGATGGCGTCGACCACGCTGCGCAGGTCGCCACGCACCAGCGTGATGTCCGCGGCCTCGATGGCGACGTCCGTGCCGGTGCCCATGGCCAGGCCCAGGTCGGCCTGTGCCAGGGCGGGGGCGTCGTTGACGCCGTCGCCGACCATGGCCACCACGCGCCCCTGCTCCTGCAGGCGCCGGACCTGCTCCACCTTCTCCTGCGGCAGCACGTCGGCGATGACGGTGTCGATCCCCACCTCGTCGGCCACCTGGCGGGCGGTGGCCGCGTTGTCCCCGGTCAGCAGCACCGGCTCGAGCCCGAGGCGCCTCAGCTGGGCCACGGCGGCGGCGCTCGTGGGCTTCACGGCATCGGACACCACGAGCAGGCCGCGGGGAGCGCCGTCCCAGCCGACGGCCACCACGGTGCGACCCCGCTGGAGGTGCTCGGCCTCGGCCCGGGCCAGGTCGGCGGTGAGCGTCATGTGATGCTCGGCGAGCAGGGTGGGGCGGCCGACGACCACCGTGCGGCCCTCCACGGTGCCGGTGACGCCGAGCCCCTCGACGTTCGCGAACCCCGAGGCGGCGGGCAGGTCGCCCGCGGTGCGCGCCGCATCGGCCACGGCACGGGCGATGGGGTGCTCCGAGGAGTCCTCCAGCGCACCGGCCACGCGCAGCACCTCCGCGGCGTCCTCGCCGGCGGCGGGCACCACCTCGGCCAGTGTCATGTGCCCGGTGGTCACGGTGCCGGTCTTGTCGAGCACCACGGTGTCCACGGTGCGGGTCGACTCCAGCACCTCGGGGCCCTTGATGAGGATGCCCAACTCCGCTCCGCGGCCGGTGCCCACGAGCAGGGCGGTGGGCGTGGCCAGGCCCAGGGCGCACGGGCAGGCGATGACGAGCACCGCCACCGCGGCGGTGAACGCGGCCGTCGGACCGGCACCGGACAGCAGCCAGCCCCCGAGCGTGACCAGGGCGATGAGCACCACGACCGGCACGAACACGCCGGAGACCCGGTCGGCCAGCCGCTGGACGGCGGCCTTGCCGGTCTGCGCGTCCTCCACCATCCGCGCCATCTGGGCCAGTTGCGTGTCGGCGCCCACGCGCGTGGCGCGCACCACCAGGCGCCCACCGGCGTTCACCGTTGCGCCGGTGACCTCGCTGCCAGGGCCCACCTCGACGGGGAGGGACTCGCCGGTGAGCATGGAGGCGTCCACGGCGGACGTGCCGGAGACGACCGTCCCGTCGGTGGCCACCTTCTCCCCGGGGCGCACCACGAACTCCTCGCCGGCGCGCAGCTCCCCGGCCGGGACCGTCACCTCGCGCCCGTCGCGCAGCACGGAGACCTCCTTGGCCCCCATCTCCAGCAGGGCGCGCAGCGCGGCGCCGGCCCGGCGCTTGGCGCGCTTCTCGACGTAGCGTCCGGCCAGGATGAACAGGGTGACGCCCGCGGCGGCCTCGAGGTAGATGTTCCCCGCGCCGTCGGAGTGCCCGATGGTGAACTCGAAGGGGTGCTTCATGCCGGGCGTGCCGGCATGGCCGAGAAAGAGCGCGTAGAGCGACCAGCCGAAGGCGGCGAGCGTGCCCATCGAGACGAGGGTGTCCATGGTGGCCGCGCCGTGGCGCAGGTTGGTCCAGGCGGCCCGGTGGAAGGGCCAGGCGCCCCACACCACCACGGGCGCGGCCAGGGTGAGCGAGGCCCACTGCCAGTTCCGGAACTGCAGGGCCGGCACCATCGCCATGAGGATCACCGGCACCGCCAGCACCGCGCACACGAGCACCCGACGGCGCAGGGCGTCGAGCTCGTGGTCGGCGTGCTCGGAGCCGTCGAAGGCCTCACCGGGGGAGTCGGTTCCCGGGGTCGGTGGGAGCGCCGGCAGCGTGGCCGTGTAGCCCGCCTTCTGCACCTCGGCCACCAGCAGGCCCGGGTCGTACCCCTCGGGTACGGTGACCGAGGCCTTCTCCGTGGCGTAGTTGACGGTCGCCTCCACGCCCTCGAGCTTGTTGAGCTTGCGCTCGATGCGGTGGGCGCACGAGGCGCACGTCATACCGCCGAGCTCCAGCTCGACGGCGGACGTGCGCGGGAGGGAGGGCGCGGTCATCAGGCCCGCTGCGCCCGGTAGCCGGCGTCCTCGACGGCGGCCAGCACGGCATCGGTGGACACGTCGTCGGCGCCGGTGACGGTCAGCCGACCGGTCTCGTGGCTCACCTCGACGGACTCGACGCCGGGCACCTCGGAGACCTCCTCGCGGACGGACGCCTCGCAGTGCCCGCAGGTCATGCCGGTGACGTTGTACTCGGTGGTGGCCATGGGTGCTCCTCTCGTCGGTGGCGCCGGGTGGCGCCACCGACGAGAACGCACATACCCCGGAGGGGTATTCCGTGGGGACGGTCAGCGGCGGCGGGCGCCGGCCACGGTGAGGCCGCCGGCGCCGACGAGGGCCAGACCGGCCAGGCCGAGGGCGGTGGTGTCGTGCGAGCGCTCGGGGGCGGTCCAGCCGGTGTCTACGATGGGGCCCTCGGTGGGCTCCTCGTTGGCCACGTACCAGCGCTTGTCGGCCGGCACCACGCCCTTGGCCACGAGCTGGTCGGCCCACTGGGCGTCGGTGAGTCCGTCCGGGCGCACCGCGTGTTCGAGCTGCTCCAGGAACTCCCAGTCGGGCTCGGCGTGGAACTCCATGCCGTAGCCCCCCTCGTTGGCTGTCGAACCCAACACCGAGGTGCCCACCTTGGTGAACTCGCCCTCACCCGTCCGCAGGAAGTGGGTCGTGTTGTGCGCGTAGGTGCCGTCGAACTCGCCGGGGTCGGGGATGCACCCGGTCGCCTCCACCGACACCGAGCGGACGTCCTCGCCGAGTCGATGGGTGGTGTCCTTCACGTACGAGCCCGGGACGGGGTCGTCGCTGTCGTCGTTCCAGAAGTCGTAGTCCGGGTCCACCACCCAGTGGAAGGACTCGTCCTCGGAGGAGAAGGAGGACTTCCCGGCACGTTCGGCGTTCTCCGGGCAGCCGCGGAAGATCCAGTCGGTCTGGTCGTCGTTCTGCACGCCCAGACGGTGGCGTCCCGGGTCCTCCTCGTTCGCGGAGACGCTCGTCACGCTGTTCCACCGGTCGAACCCGTGCACCTCGCGGTGCACCAGCCCGTCCTTTTCGTAGGGCAGCTCGAGGTAGTCGCCCCGGGTGGTGCTGGTCCACGGCCGGGTTCCGTCGGAGCCTGCCTCGCCCACGGAGAAGGTGTTCTCGTACGGCGCCGGGAGCTTGGGCTCCTTCGGCGCGGCCTGCGCCATCTGCACCGGGGCGGTCACCCCCATGGTGGCGACGGCGAGGACGGCAAGAGTCGTGCGCTTCATGGTTTTCCCCTCTGTGTCACGTCCCGACCCCCTGCCGGGACCCTTCGACCCTAAGCGCCTCACGGGGAGGGGGAAGCCGGGGCCGGGCGTCGGCGCCTGATTGTGCGCGGACTGTGAACGTGACCTGTCACGACGGGACCTCCGAGAGTCCAGTGACTCCGGAGGTCCCGTCGATTCAGGTGTCAGGCGGGCGTCAGCGACGGCGGGCGGCCGCCACCGTGGCGCCACCGGCGCCCAGCAGCGCCACACCGGCCAGGCCGGCAGCGAACGCCGCGGACTGGTCGCCCGCCTCCACACCGGTGTCGACGATCGGGCCCTCGTCGTCGTCCTCACCGGGAGGCTCCTCGTTGGCCACGTACCAGCGCTTGTCGGCCGGCACCACGCCCTCGGCGACGAGCTTGTCCGCCCACTCGGCGTCGCTCATGCCGTCCGGACGCTCCTCCTTCTCGAGCTGCTCCAGGAACTCCCAGCCCTCGACGGTGTGGAACACGCTCTCGCCGCCCTCGTGGAAGGTGCCCTCGGTCACGACGGTGGCCACCCGCGTGAACTCCGTGTCGCTGGTGCGGACGAAGAAGCTGTTGCCGAACATGTAGCCCCAGTCGCTCTCGGTGGGGCACGTGACCGTGACGACCTCCAGGGCCCGGGTCTCCGGCGACAGCTTGCTCGTCTGGGTCTTCTCGTAGTGGCCCGGGGCGAACTCGGGGTCGACGATCGGGTTGTCCTCGGTGGACTCCTCGTCGACCACCCACCGGAAGGACTCGTCCTCGCTGGTCCGGCCCGACGGCATCTTGCCCGGCGTGCCCTCCTGGCAGCCGGTCAGACCGTCGTCCTGGATCCCGAGGCTGCTCGGCCCGTGGTCCGGGTGGTCGTTGTTGAGGTTGTTGTTGTAGTCGGTAACCAGCAGGTTCAGCGTCGCCAGGCCGTCCTCGCCCTTCTTGGGCTGGGTGACGTCCCCGTCGACGCTGACGCTCCAGGGGCGCTCGCCCTGGCCGTCGGCCTCGCCGACCTCGAAGGTGATCGGCAGCGGCTCCCAGTCCGGGCCGGAGGTGCGGTCGTCCGGTGCGGCGGACGCCGGCGTCGCGAGTGCTGCCCCCAGCAGCAGCGCGGTCCCCACTGCGAAGGTCTTCGTGCTGTCCATGTCCTGCTCCCCTCAGATGATTCTGGACGTGTGAACGTTTCCGGCCGTATCGATCTCGGGCCCCGGCGGGAAGTGCGGACCCCGGTGCCCGAGGCGCCGGGGTCCGCTGCGGCAGTGCGGCGACAGCCGCACGACAGCGCGTCAGCCCAGCTCGGTGGCGGGGCGGATCGTCCCGGTCACCTCACCCAGCCCGATGCGGGAGCCGTCCGGTCCCGGTGCCCAGCCGGTGATCGTCACGGTGTCGCCGTCCTCGAGGAAGGAGCGCTCGGAGCCGTCCTCGAGCTGCATCGGCTCCTGACCGCTCCACGAGAGCTCCAGGAAGGACCCGCGCTCGGCCTTCTCGTCGCCGGAGACGGTGCCGCTGGCGAACACGTCCGCGGCCGAGAGGGCAGCGCCGTTGACGGTCATGTGCGCGAGCATCTGCGCCGGCGACCAGTACATCTCCCGGTAGGGCGGGCGGCTGACGACTGTGCCGTTGAGGCGCACCTCCATCTCGATGTCCAGGCCGAACAGGCCGCTGCCGTCACCGCGCAGGTAGTCCAGCGGCTCGGGGTCCTGGGTGGGGAGCTCGGTGCGCGCGTGCTCCAGGGCCGCCATGGGCACCACCCAGGCGCCCACCGACGAGGCGAACGACTTGCCCAGGAAGGGGCCCAGCGGCACGTACTCCCAGGCCTGGAGGTCGCGCGCCGACCAGTCGTTGAAGAGCATCACACCGAAGAGGTGGTCGGCCGCGTCGTCCACGGAGACGCGCTCGCCGACGGTCGTCGGGCCACCGACGAGGAAGCCCAGCTCGGCCTCGATGTCCAGACGCTGGCTGGGGCCGAAGGTGGGCACCTCGGCGTCCTTCGGCTTGCGCTGGCCGCTGGGGCGCACCACGTCGGTGCCCGAGACGACGATGGTGCTGGAGCGCCCGTGGTACCCGATGGGCAGGTGCTTCCAGTTGGGGGTCAGGGCCGCCTGGTCCGGGCGGAAGATGCGGCCCACGTTGGTGGCGTGGTGCTCCGAGGCGTAGAAGTCCACGTAGTCCGCCGGGTGGAAGGGCAGCACCATCTCCACCTGGCCCAGCGGCAGCAGGTGCGGGCGCACCACCGCTGGGTCGGCCTCCTCGGCGAACAGGCCGGTGACCCACTCGCGGGCGCCGGTCCACGCGGTGTGGCCGAGCTCCAGCAGGCGGTTGAGCGTCGGCTCCTGCAGGGCGCCGGCCCAGGCGCCGCCGGTGTCCGCGCCCGTGGCGTGCAGGGCGGCCGGCAGGTCCAGCACCTCGTCGCCGATGCGGACGCCCAGCCGGGGTTGCGCGGCGTCGCGGGTGAGGAAGGCGCCGTAGGGCAGGTTGTGCGGGCCGAAGGGGTGGTCGGCGGGCAGGTCGGGCCAGGCGGTCATGCGGGCTCCTCGTCGGTGGGGTGGGAGGGGGTGCTGGCGATGGTGGACGGGTCGAGTACGCCGAGCTCGGCGGCCTCGGTGAGCGGGTCGGTGACGCCGCAGCAGCCGAAGGAGGTCCACGCGGCGCGCACGCCCTCGACGGCGCCGGAGTCGAGCGCCAGCACGGTGTCGGCCACGGCGCGGGCGTCGCGCTCGGCCAGCGCGGCGGCGACGTCGTCGGGACCCAGTCCGCAGAGGGCGCCGTGGGTGGCCACCACGACGTTGAGCATGCCGTGCATCTCCTCGGTGCCCTCGCCGGACTGGGCCGGCGCGGTGCGCGCCACGGCGTGGTGCAGGCCGCCGGTGAGCTTGAAGGGCACGTCGCGCTCCACGCAGGAGGTGATGAACCCGGCGAGCTCCTGCGGCGTGGGGACGGGGCCCGCCGGGGATGCCTGGGTGCGCCACTTGGCCACGACCCGGGGCCCGCCAGTGCGGTCCGAGGCGGCCAGGCGGTCGAGCAGGGACTCCAGGGTGGCTGGGTCGCGGGGCGCCTCGAGGGCAAGGTCCACACCGTGGTCGGCGGTGGTGTGCCAGTCGGCGTCCGCGGCGCGCTCCACCACCTCGAGGCGCACCTGCTCGCCGAGGCCGCGCAGCGTGGCCACGGCGCGGGTGACCGCCTCGGTGCCGGTGCCGGGGCGGGCGGCGATGCCCACCGGGAGGGCAGCGGCGTCGGAGGTGGCAGGGGAGTTCGCGAGCACCTGCGGGAGCTGCGCCACGGCGTCGACCGAGAGCAGCAGCGGTCCCAGGCGGGAGCCGAGCGGGGCGGTGCGCCAGACGCGGTGCTGCGCGACGGCATCGGGCAAGGGGGAGAGCCCCGGGGGGAAGATCGCCGCGTCGTCCACGAACGCGCGGGTGAGTCGCTCCATCGCCGGTGGGGTCGCCATGCCGCGCACGCTAACGTACGCGTGGCGTACATCACTCCCGGTGCGCCCACACCGCCCCACCACCCGGAGGACGAGCCATGGCGTACTACCGCTCCGTCGGATCGGTTCCCCCCAAGCGACACACCCAGCACCGCACGCCCGAGGGCGGGCTGTACTACGAGGAGCTCATGGGCGAGGAGGGCTTCTCGTCGGACTCCTCGCTGCTCTACCACCGCAACATCCCCTCCACCATCAGCGACGCCCGCGTCTGGGACCTGCCCGACGCCACGCTGACCCCCAACCACCCCCTGCGCCCGATCCACCTGCGCCCCCACGACCTGTTCGGCGGGGACGAGCCCACCGAGGGCGTCGACGTGGTGACCGGTCGACGGCTGCTGCTGGGCAACGCCGACGTGCGCCTGTCCTACGTGGTGGCCGACACCACGAGCCCCTGGTACCGGAACGCCATCGGTGACGAGTGCCTGTACGTGGAGCGCGGCAACGCCCGCGTGGAGACCGTCATGGGCGCCTTCGAGGTGGGGCAGGGCGACTACCTGGTGATGCCGCGCGCCACCACGCACCGGTGGATCCCGCGCGACGCCGGCGACGAGGGTTACTCCGAGCCGCTGCGCGTCTACGCCATCGAGGCCTCCAGCCACATCGGCCCGCCCAAGCGGTACCTCTCGCGGTTCGGGCAGCTGCTGGAGCACGCGCCCTACTGCGAGCGCGACCTGCGCGGACCGGAGGGGCCGCTGCTGGCCGAGGACA
This sequence comes from Kytococcus schroeteri, assembly GCF_002847825.1. GTDB lineage: Bacteria > Actinomycetota > Actinomycetes > Actinomycetales > Dermatophilaceae > Kytococcus > Kytococcus schroeteri. Next base: position 44,923 of record NZ_PKIZ01000007.1, read on the forward strand.
TCGGTGCCGCGGCCGACGACGAGACCGAGGTGTACATCCGCCACCGCGCCACGGGGGAGGACTCCACCGGCGGCCAGGGCGGCACTGTGCACACGTTGCCCTTCCACCCGCTGGACGTCGTGGGCTGGGACGGCTGCCTCTACCCCTACGTGTTCAACGTGGCCGACTACGAGCCGATCACCGGCCGCGTCCACCAGCCGCCGCCCGCCCACCAGGTGTTCGAGGGGCACAACTTCGTGGTGTGCAACTTCGTGCCGCGCAAGGTGGACTACCACCCGCTGAGCATCCCGGTGCCCTACTACCACTCGAACGTGGACTCCGACGAGGTCATGTTCTACGTGGACGGGGACTACGAGGCACGCAAGGGCAGTGGCATCCGGCAGGGCTCCATCAGCCTCCACCCGGGCGGCCACGCCCACGGCCCCCAGCCCGGGGCCTACGAGAACTCCATCGGCGTGGAGTACTTCGACGAGCTGGCTGTGATGGTCGACACCTTCCGCCCCCTCGACCTGGGAGAGGGCGGTCTGGCCAGCGACGACGGGAAGTACGCCTGGTCGTGGCAGAACTCCGCCCAGCGCACTGCAACCGAGCAGCGTCCGCTCGGGGAGGACGAGGTTCCGCCGGCCACGGAATGAGGCCACGCCATCCGACCACGGTCCCAGTGGGCGTCCAGCCTCTGGGAGTAGCGTGACGCTCCCGCCCGGCGGACGTCGGACGGGAGCACTGTGTCGGGGCCGGTCGGCCGCGACGGACCGACTTCGCGGAAGGAGCCCAGGTGGGGCAGCAGGTCTCGACGAGCAGCGCAGGAGGGCCCCGGGCCACGGCACGGAGCGCCCCCTCGGGACGCCGCTATCTCACCGGTCTGGACGGGCTGCGCGCCCTGGCCGTCGTGTCGGTGATGCTCTTCCACTTCGACGCCGGCCTCGACGGCGGCTTCCTGGGCGTCGACGTGTTCTTCGTGCTCTCGGGATACCTCATCACGAGCCAGCTGATCACGCGCTGGAGCCCGACCACGGTGGACCTCAAGCACTTCTGGGGGCGCCGCGTGCGGCGCCTGTTCCCGGCGGTCTTCCTCCTGCTGCTCGTCGTCTCGGTGGCCATGCTGGTGCTCGACCGCACCGCCGTGCGCTCCTACGTGGGCGACGTGCTCGCCGCGGCCACGTACACCTCCAACTGGTGGTACGTGTTCCAGGAGCGCAGCTACTTCGAGGCCGCCGGCCGGCCGCCGGTGCTCCAGCACCTGTGGTCCCTGGCCGTGGAGGAGCAGTTCTACCTGGTCTGGCCGCTGGTGGTGGCCGGGCTGACCTTTGCGTTCACCAAGGCCTCGGCCCGCCGTTGGGCCGTGTTCACCATCTCCCTCGTGGGTGCGGTGGCCTCCTCGCTGTGGATGGGGATGGGCACGGCCGCGGCCGACCTGCCGGCCGCGGGGGACGCCAGCCGCTTCTACTTCGGCACCGACTCCCACGCGATGGGCCTGCTCGCCGGTGCTGCCCTGGCCGCCCTGCGGGGTGGCGCAGGCTTCAGCGACCGGGCGCCCCTCAAGCGCGCCGGCGTGCTGTGGACCCTGCTGGGCCTGGCCGGCCTGGGCGGGCTCGGCTGGTTCTTCGTGACCCAGGCCGAGACCTCCGAGTGGCTCTACCGATGGGGCTTCGCCGCCCTGGCCGCCCTGGTGGTCGTGCTCGTCGTGGCCGCCACCCGCCCCGGTCCGGTGGAGTGGCTGCTGAGCCTGCCGCTGCTGCGCTACCTGGGCACCCGCTCGTACTCCCTGTACCTGTGGCACTGGCCCATCGCCGCGTTCACCCGGCCCGGCATCGACGTGGAGTGGCCCGAGCCCGTGGTGCACCTGGTGCGCTGGGGCCTGACCCTGCTGCTGGCCGAGCTGAGCTACCGCCTGGTGGAGAACCCGGTGCGTGTGCACGGCCTGCGCGCCACGTGGGACCGTCTGCGCCGCACCGGCCGGGCACCGCTGACCGCGGCCGCCGGGCTGACCACCACCGTGGTGGCCCTCACGGCCACCCTGGGCGCGGTGGCCGCGACCACCGACCCGCAGGCCGTCGAGCAGCAGAAGGTGGAGGAGGTGCTGGGCAACGCCGACGTCGGCACCGCACCCTCGGGGGACCAGACCCCGGCGCCCGACGGCCCGCAGGCCGGTGTCCCGGACCAGTCGGAGGAGACGCCCACGGCATCGCCCACCTCCCCGCCGCCCACCGAGGGGGGCAAGGGTGCTGCCTGCGACCCCTCGAAGATCAGCGGTGACCGCGTGGCCGAGGGAGCCGACCCGCAGTGGCTCGGGCAGTCCAAGCTCGGCGCGGACACGCTGCCGGTCCCCTCCGACGGCACCAAGGTGGGCGACGGCACGCAGTGCATGAACGTCACCGTCTTCGGCGACTCCGTGGCCATGTCCGCCGGTCCGGTCATCTCCCGCGCGTTCGGGGCCCTCGACCTGCGGGCCACCGTCGGCGTCCAGGCCAGCGAGGTCCTGGGCTACGCGGAGAAGGCGGCCAAGGCCCACGACATCAAGAGCGAGGTGGTCGTGGTCCACACCGGCAACAACGGCCGGATCAACAAGGACGACCTCGTCGACGCCGCCACCCACCTGGCCAAGGAGAAGGCCGTGAAGCACGTCGTGCTCGTGCGCCCCAACTCCAACACCAGCTGGGACGCCGACAACCAGGCCGTCTTCGACGGGCTGGAGGACGAGGAGCTGGACCCCAAGGTCACCATCGCCGACTGGAAGGGCGTCTCCGAGGGCCACGACGACTGGTTCCTCAGCGACGGCACCCACCCGGACTACATCGGCAAGGTGCACTACGTGGTCGAGATCCAGCGGGCGATCACCGAGCACTGACGGCCGCCCGACCCTGCGGGGCCCCCACCGTGTGCGGTGGGGGCCCAGCCGTCTGCTGGGAGCCTCAGGCGTGGCCGGTGGCCGGGGCGGGCTGCTCGTCGACGAACACCGTGGGAACGGCCTGCTCCCCAGCCGAGAGGCGCAGGGCGGCGGCCGGCAGCTCCGCCCGCGACGCGGCGTGGCGCGCCCGGGCCGCCTCCACCGCCTCGGGGCCGGTGGGGGCCACGACCTGGCCACCGCGCACCAGTGGCACGAGGAGCTCCCGGTCGTCCCCGTCGTGCTGGGGCACCTCCCCGATGCCGACGAGCTCGGCCTGCGCCACGCCGTCCACGACGCGGCGCACGGCGGTCTTCCGGCCGCCCACGGACGTCTTGTGCGCGCTCGCCTTGGCGACGTCGACCATCGTGCCGTCCTCGCCCTCCCGGGCCACCAGCTTGTAGACCATGCCCGCGGTGGGGTGCCCGGAGCCGGTCACCAGGCGGGTGCCCACGCCGTAGGTGTCCACCGGGGCCGCGGCCAGCGAGGCGATGGCGTACTCGTCGAGGTCGCTGGTGACCACGATGCGGGTGCCCGTGGCCCCCAGGTCGTCCAGCTGGCGCCGCACGGCGTGGGCCTGGCCGAGCAGGTCGCCGGAGTCCAGGCGCACCGCGCCCAGGCCGGTGCCGGCCACCTCGACGGCGGTCTGGACGCCGCGGGTGACGTCGTAGGTGTCCACGAGCAGGGCCGTGTCGGTGCCGAGGGACTCCACCTGGGCGGTGAAGGCCTCGCGCTCCCCGTCGTGGAGGAGGGTGAACGAGTGGGCGGCCGTGCCCGCCGTCGGCACGCCCCAGCGGCGCCCCGCCTCGAGGTTGGAGGTCGAGGCGAACCCGGCCACGTAGGCGGCGCGGGCGGCCGCCACGGCGGAGCCCTCGGCGGTGCGCCGGCTACCCATCTCGATGCAGGGACGGTCGCCGGCCACGGCGGTCATGCGGCTGGCGGCCGAGGCGACGGCGCTGTCGTGGTTGAGCATCGAGAGCGCGAGGGTCTCCAGCAGCACCCCCTCGGCGAAGGTGGACTCCACGACCATCAGCGGGGAGTGGCCGAAGTACAGCTCGCCCTCGGGGTAACCGTGGACGTCCCCCGAGAAGCGGTAGCCCGCCAGCCACTCGAGGGTGGGCTCGTCCACCACCCGATGGGTGCGCAGGTGCTCCAGCTCGGCCTCGCCGAAGGTGAAGTCCACCAGCGCCTCCAGGAAGCGCCCCGTGCCAGCCACGACGCCGTAGCGCCGGCCCTCGGGCAGCTTGCGGGCAAAGAGCTCGAACACGCTGCGCCGGTGCGCGGCGCCGCTGCGCAGGGCGGCCTGCACCATCGTGAGCTCGTAGTGGTCGGTCAGCAGGGCGGTACTGGTCACCGGCTCACCCTATGCATGGGGCCCCGCACCACCGGGGGTGGTGCGGGGCCCGGGCAGGTGCTGGTCGGCCGGGGATCAGCCGACCCAGGCGCGCGCGTTGCGGAACATGCGCAGCCACGGGCTGGCCTGGGCGGGGTCGCCGTCGCTCCAGGACATCTGCACGGTGCGCTGCACCCGCTCGGGGTGCGGCATCATCGCGGTGAAGCGGCCGTCGGCGGTCGTGACGGCGGTGAGCCCCTCCGGCGAGCCGTTGGGGTTGGCCGGGTAACTGGTGGCCACCCGCCCGTGGTTGTCCACGTAGCGCGCGGCGGCGACGACCTGCGAGGCGTCGCCCCGGGCCTCGAAGTTCGCCCGGCCCTCGCCGTGCGCCACCGCGATGGGCAGGCGCGAGCCGGCCATGCCGGTGAAGAAGACCGACGGGTTCTCCACGACCTCCACCATCGAGAGGCGTGCCTCGTACTGCTCGGAGAGGTTGCGGGTGAACCGCGGCCACGCCTCGGCGCCCGGGATGAGGTCGGCCAAGGCGGCGAACATCTGGCAGCCGTTGCAGATGCCCAGGCCGAAGGTGTCCTGACGCCCGAAGAAGGTGGCGAACTGTTCGGTGAGCCGCTCGTTGAACAGCACCGAGCGCGCCCAGCCCTCGCCGGCGCCCAGGGTGTCTCCGTACGAGAAGCCACCGCAGGCCACCAGGCCCGTGGTGTCGGCCAGGTCGAAGCGGCCGGTCTGCAGGTCGGTCATGTGCACGTCGTAGGTGTCGAAGCCCGCGCGGTCGAAGGCGAAGGCGGTCTCCACGTGCGAGTTCACGCCCTGCTCGCGCAGGACCGCCACCTTGGGCCGGGCGCCGAGGTTCAGGTAGGGCGCGGCCACGTCCTCGGCGGGGTCGAAGGAGGGCGCCACGTGCAGGCCGGGGTCGTCGTCGGCCCCGAAGGCGGCGTGCTCCTCGTCGGCACAGGCCGGGTTGTCGCGCAGGGCCGCGATGCGCCAGCTCACCTCGTCCCACACCTGGGCCAGCTCGTGCACGCCCTCGTCGAGGGCGGGCGCGCCGCCCAGCGTGACGCGCACCCGGCGCTCGGCGGTCGCGCGGCCGACCGTGGTCGAGACCTCGCCCAGCCCGTGGCGCGCCAGCAGCTCGAGCACCTCGTCGGAACGCCCTGCCGGGACGCCGAGCACCACACCGAGCTCCTCGGCGAACAGGGCGGCCACATCGGCGACGTCGGCCTCCACGCCCACGGCACCGGCGAAGGCCATCTCGGCCAGGGTCGCCCACAGGCCGCCGTCCGAGCGGTCGTGGTAGGCCGTCACCAGGCCGGCCCCGCGCAGCTCGGTGAGCGCGGCGGCCAGACCCACCAGCAGCTGGGGGTCGTCCAGGTCCGGCACGGTGCCGCCGAACTCGCCGCGCACCTGCGCCAGCATCGAGCCGCCGAGGCGGTTGGCACCGCGGCCCAGGTCCACCAGCACCAGCTCGTCGTCGGCGTGCACCTGCGGGGTCCACGTGCCGCGCACGTCCTCCAGGGAGGCGAAGGCCGACACCACCAGCGAGACAGGGGAGACCACCTCGTGCTGGGTCCCGTCCTGCTCCCACTTGGTGCGCATCGACAGTGAGTCCTTGCCCACCGGCACCGAGACACCGAGTGCCGGGCACAGCTCCATGGCCACCGCCTGCACGGTGTCGTAGAGCGCGGCGTCCTCGCCGGGCTCGCCGCAGGCGGCCATCCAGTTGCAGGACAGCTTCACGCCGCGCAGGGTCACCGGCGCCGCGAGCAGGTTGGTGAGCGCCTCGCCCACGGCCATGCGGCCCGATGCGGGGCCGTCCACCGCCGCGAGCGGCATGCGCTCGCCACTGGCCATCGCCTGGCCGGACAGTCCCACCAGATCGCTCAGGGTGACGGCCACGTCGGCCACCGGCACCTGCCATGGGCCCACCATCTGGTCGCGGTGGCTCAGCCCGCCCACGGTGCGGTCGCCGATGGTGATGAGGAAGCGCTTGGAGGCCACGCTCGGGTGGCGCAGCACGTCGAGGGCCGCGCCGCGCAGCGCGTCACCGGTGAGCGACGCGGTGTCCAACGCGTCGGTGGAGCGCTGCACACGCTGCACGTCACGCAGCATCTTCGGCGGCTTGCCCAGGAGCACCTCCATCGGCATGTCCACCGCGGTGTCCTCGGTCTGGTCTCCGCCGGCACCCGCGGCGCCGGTGACCACCAGCTGGCCGTCAGCGGTGGCCTCGCCGACCACGGCGAAGGGGCAGCGCTCGCGCTCGCAGAAGGCCGTGAAGCGCTCCAGGGAGTCCGGCGCGATGGCCAGCACGTAGCGCTCCTGGCTCTCGTTCGACCAGATCTCCTTGGGGGCCAGGCCGGACTCCTCCACGGGCACCGCGCCGAGGTCGAAGCGGGCGCCCAGCCCGGCGTCGTCGACCAGCTCGGGGAACGCGTTGCTCAGGCCGCCGGCGCCCACGTCGTGGATGGCCAGCACCGGGTTGTCCTCGCCCAGGCTCCAGCAGTGGTTGATGACCTCCTGGGCGCGGCGCTCCATCTCCGGGTTTCCGCGCTGCACCGAGTCGAAGTCGAGCTCCACGGCGTTGGTGCCCGAGGCCATCGAGCTGGCGGCGCCACCGCCCATGCCGATGCGCATGCCCGGCCCGCCCAGCTGCACCAGCAGGGTGCCGGGGGCGAAGCGGACCTTCTCGGTCTGGCCGGCGCTGATGGCGCCCAGGCCGCCGGCGCTCATGATCGGCTTGTGGTAGCCGCGGCGGACGCCGTCCACGGTCTGCTCGTAGACGCGGAAGAAGCCGCCCAGACCGGGGCGCCCGAACTCGTTGTTGAAGGCGGCGGCGCCCAGCGGGCCCTCCACCATGATCTCCAGCGGGGTGGCGATGTGGTCCGGTGCGCTGGCCCCGCCGGCCTCCCACGGCTCGTCGGTACCCGGCAGGTGCAGGTTGGAGACGGCGAAGCCGGTGAGCCCGGCCTTGGGGGCGCTGCCGCGACCGGTGGCGCCCTCGTCGCGGATCTCGCCACCGGCCCCGGTGGAGGCGCCGGGGAACGGGGAGATGGCGCTCGGGTGGTTGTGGGTCTCCACCTTCATGAGCACGTGCACCTCGTCCTCGCGCTCGGTGTAGCGGGAGGCGCCGGGCTGCTCGGGGAGCCAGCGGGTGATGCGGCCACCGGTCATGATCGAGGCGTTGTCCTTGTAGGCCACCACGGTGCCCTCGCCGGCCACGGCCTCGGTGTGCCGGATCATGCCGAACAGGCTCTTCTCCTGGGCCTGGCCGTCCACCACGAAGTCGGCGTTGAAGATCTTGTGGCGGCAGTGCTCGCTGTTGGCCTGGGCGAACATCATGAGCTCCACGTCGGTGGGGTTGCGCTCCAGGCGCGTGAAGGCCTCCACGAGGTAGTCCACCTCGTCCTCGCTGAGGGCCAGGCCCCAGGCGGCGTTGGCCTCCACGAGCGCCTCGCGGCCCCGCCCGGCGATGTCGACCCGCTCCATCGCGGCCCCCTCGCGCTCTGCGAACAGGCCCGCCAGGTCGTCGGCCGAGACCAGCACGCTCTGGGTCATCCGGTCGTGCAGCACGGCGGCGCAGGCCAGCCACTGCTCGTCGGTGAGGGGCTCGGCGGTGGCCAGGCGGTACTCCGTCACCCGTTCGACGCGCTCCACCGCCAGCCCGCAGTTGTGTGCGATGTCGGTGGCCTTGCTCGCCCACGGGGAGATGGTGCCCAGGCGCGGGGCCACGAGCACCACGGCCGCGCTCCCGGAGGTGTCCTCGATGGCGGGCTCGCCGTAGGTGAGCAGCTCGCGCACCCGGCCGGCGGTGGCCTCGTCGAGCTCCGCGGTGGAGGCCACGAGGTGCAGGTACCGCGCCGTGACGCCCTCGATGCAGGGCACCACCTCGCGCAGCCGGCGCAGCAGCGCGGTGGCGCGGAAGTCGGAGAGGGCGGACCCGCCCGGGACGGTGGTCAGCACGAGGTCGTGCGGCAGCGCGGCCATGTCAGGGACTCCTGGGCAGGGGGCGGGACGGGGCGGCGACATTCTAGGTCGCGGCCCCCACCCCTGTGCCGGGGCCACGGCGCCGGTGGGCGGGGACGCGCGCCGCTCTCTACAGTGGGGGAGTGCCTGAACCTCATCACACCCCCGGCCTGTCCGATCCCGAGGGCTCCCTCGCGCTCGCCGGGCGTTCCGAGCTCGACGCGCCCTGGTACACGCTCGTCTGGAACGACCCGGTCAACCTCATGAGCTACGTGACCTTCGTGCTCATGGACCACTTCGGCTACTCCCGGCACGTGGCCGAGGGGATGATGATGGACATCCACACCAAGGGCCGCTGCGTGGTCTCCACCGGCACCCGCGAGGCGATGGAGGTGGACACCCAGGCCATGCAGGAGTACGGCCTGTGGGCCACCTTCGGGCAGGACACCTGATGGCGCGCGCGTTCCGCTGGGAGGGCGACGCCGCGGTGGCGCACCTCGACGAGCTCGAGCTCGAGGCCCTCGCCGACGGCGCGACGGCCGTGATCACCATCCTCGGGGAGGAGCCCGGGGCTGCCGTGACCGGGACCGATGCCGTGCTGCCCGAACTCTCCGGTGGCCCGACCTCCTCGGGAGGTGCCTCGGCCGAGGACGACCTGCACGCCCGCTTCGAGGCGCTCACCGCCGGCCTCACCCCGAGCGATCCCGAGCTCGCCGTCGACCCGGTGGACCCGGCCGAGCTCCACGGCGGCGACCCGGCCCTGTCCCGCCTGCTCCCCGCCGCGCACACCAGCGACGTGGCCGCGGCCCGGGACTTCGCCGCCCTGGCCCACGACGGCATCCGCGCCACCAAGGTGGCCAACCTGCGGGCCCTCGTGGCGGCCTGCGAGCGGTCCCGGGAGTCCGGCGTCATGGCCCTGAACCCGCGCGAGGCCCGGCAGGTCATGGCCGCGTTCACCGACGTGCGCCTCGTACTGGCCGACCGGCTCGGCATCCACGAGGACCACGACGCCGAGCGCGTGGACGCCCAGACCTCCGAGCTCATCCGCGCCGTGGAGCGCGGGGAGACGCTCTCCGACGCCGACGAGGTGGCCCTGCAGCTGGGCATCCACCACGGCTTCGTCGGGTGGATGCAGGAGACCCTCGTGGAGGCCCTGCTGCGGCACTGACCGGCCGGGGACGAGGGGGCCGGCTGCCCTAGGCTGGAGCCACCATGACTGCAGCCCCTGACCAGACCGTCGCACCCGCCGCCCACGCCTCCGAGCACGCCGAGGCCACCGGCTCGGACGTGCGCGTCCGCTTCTGCCCCAGCCCCACCGGAACGCCCCACGTGGGCCTGGCCCGCACCGCCCTGTTCAACTGGGCGTACGCCCGCCACACCGGCGGCAAGCTCGTCTTCCGCCTGGAGGACACCGACGCCGCCCGCGACTCCGAGGAGTCCGCCCAGGGCATCCACGACATGCTCGAGTGGCTGGGTCTCACCCCCGACGAGGGTGTCCGTGAGGGTGGCCCGTACGCGCCCTACCGCCAGAGCGAGCGCCACGACCACCACGCCGAGGTGGCCCGCAAGCTGCTCGAGGCCGGCTACGCCTACGAGTCCTTCTCCACCCCCGAGGAGGTGGAGGAACGCCACAAGGCGGCCGGCCGCGACCCCAAGCTGGGCTACGACAACTTCGACCGGGAGCTCACGCAGGAGCAGAAGGACGCCTTCCGTGCCGAGGGGCGTGAGCCGGTGCTGCGCCTGCGCATGCCGGACGAGGACATCACCTTCACCGACATGGTGCGCGGCGAGGTGACCTTCCCGGCCGGCCAGATCCCGGACTACGTCATCGTCCGCGGCAACGGTGTGCCGCTGTACACGCTGGTCAACCCGGTGGACGACGCCGCGATGCGGATCACCCACGTCATCCGCGGCGAGGACCTGCTGAGCAGCACCCCGCGGCAGATCGCGCTCTACCGCGCGCTCATCGCCATCGGCGAGGCGGAGCAGGTGCCCACCTTCGGCCACCTCCCGCTGGTGCTGGGCAACGGCACCAAGAAGCTCTCCAAGCGCGACCCGGAGGCCAACCTCTTCCTCCACCGCGACCGGGGCTTCGTGCGCGAGGGCATGATCAACTACCTGGCCCTGCTCGGCTGGTCGATCGGGGGCGACCGCGACCTGTTCACCCCCGAGGAGCTCGTCGAGGCCTTCGACGTGCACGCCGTGAACCCCAACCCGGCGCGCTGGGACCAGAAGAAGGCCGAGTCCATCAACGGCGACCACCTGCGCCAGCTGGAGCTGGGTGACTTCACCGGCCGGATGCTGCCCTACCTGCAGGACGCGGGGGTGCTGCCGGACCGTCCCTCGATGGGGGAGCTGGCACGCCTCAAGGACGTGGCCGAGCTGGTGCAGACCCGTGTGCCGGTGCTCAGCGAGACCGTGCCGCTGGTGCGGCCTTTCTTCGTGGATGACGAGGCGCTGGAGCGGGACGAGGCCGCCGTGGCGGGCCTCAAGGAGGACGCGCCGCAGGTGCTGGAGGCCGCCGTGGCCGCTCTGGAGCAGCTGCCGGACACCCCGGCGGTCTCCCTGGGGGAGGACGGCGACGGTCCGCGCTGGGTGACGGCCGACATCGAGGCCACGCTGCGCGAGGCGCTGCTCGACGGGATGGGCCTGAAGCCCAAGGTGGCGTTCACGCCTCTGCGCGTGGCCCTGAGCGGCGCGAAGGTCTCGCCGCCGCTGTTCGAGTCGATGGAGATCCTGGGTCGTCCGTCGACGCTCGCACGCCTGCGCTCCCTTCGGGGGCAGCTGGCCTGACGCGGATCTCGCGACGGGGGACGGCCGATTGGCGTCCCCCGTCGGAGTTGTGTAAGGTATCGCCTCGGTTCGCCCCGCTGGGGAGAGCCGCTCACGACAGGTGAGGGAGCCCTCGGGTTCACCGATCTTGGCGCGAGAACCCTTGGGGTATGGTGTAATTGGCAGCACGAGTGATTCTGGTTCATTTAGTCTAGGTTCGAGTCCTGGTACCCCAGCCAGCAGCACGAGGAGATCTTCGGATCACCGAGATGCTGCAGAGGGCAAGCCCTTGTGGTAGAGTCCTCCAGTCGCAAAGAGCGACACGGCCCCGTTGTGTAGCGGCCTAGCACGCCGCCCTCTCAAGGCGGTAGCGCGGGTTCAAATCCCGTCGGGGCTACAGTTCAGAAGGACCCCGGTCTTCGGACCGGGGTCCTTCTGCATGTCCGGGTGATGCCTGTCCGGGGGAGGAGTCGTCCGACGGGGCGGCCGACCCTGGGTGCACCCAGGGTCGGCCAGAGGTGGCCCGAGCACCGGGCGCGTGGCCCCCGTCACGTCCGCGAGCGGGTTTGGTCACGGCTCGATTTCAGTTTCCCCGGGGGCTTGGTCAGGCGCCGATCGGGTGTCACAGTTCCCCACGAAGGGGGCTCACGGTCCCCGTCCCACACACCCTCTGACCGAAAGGGCGCGCCATGAACAAAGCGGACCTGGCCACCATCCTCGAGCCCGTCGTGGGTAGCCACCACGCGGCCTCGCGGGCGGTCGACACCCTCGTCGACGCGATGATCCGTGAGGTGGCGGCCGGGGGGACGGTGACGCTCACGGGGTTCGGCACCTTCGAGCGCGTGGTGCGTGCCCCGCGCACGGGGCGCAACCCCCGCACGGGCGACGTGGTCCGCATCGAGGCCACGGCCGGCCCCCGCTTCCGGCCCAGCCCCACCTTCCGCAAGTTCGTGGCCGACCCGGACTCGCTGCCCGCCGCGGGCCTGGCCGGGGGGCGCACCCGCCGCTGACCGCCTCGGACGGGCCGTGGACGAGCGGGCGGAGCACGTAGGCTGACCCTCGATCCCGACCCGACCCGTGGAGGAGCACGATGACGCGCGCCGCCGTCCTTGGAGCTGGCAGCTGGGGCACGGCCTTCGCCCAGGTGCTCGCCGATGCTGGCACCGAGGTGGTGCTCTGGGGGCGTCGCGCCGAGCTCGTGGAGGCGGTGAACGCCGACCACCGCAACGAGCAGTACCTGCCCGGGCACACCCTGCCGGAGTCGCTGCGGGCCACGGCCGACGCCGCCGAGGCGTGCCGCGGGGCGGACGTCGTGGTGCTCGCGGTGCCCTCGCAGACCCTCCGCGACAACCTCGTGGAGTGGGCGCCGCTCATCCCGGCCGACGCGACCGTGGTCTCGCTCATGAAGGGAATCGAGCTGGGCTCCGGCCTGCGGATGAGTCAGGTCGTCAGCCAGGCCGCCGGCATCGACCCGGAGCGGGTGGCGGTGCTCTCCGGCCCCAACCTGGCGCGCGAGATCGTGCAGCGGCAGCCCTCGGCCAGCGTCGTGGCCTGCACGGACGCGGCACGCGCGGACGCCGTCGCCGAGGCGTGCGACGCGCCCTACTTCCGCCCCTACACCTCCTCCGACGTGCTGGGCGCCGAGGTGGGCGGTGCGGTGAAGAACGTGGTGGCCCTGGCCGTGGGGATGGCCCAGGGGATGGGTTACGGCGACAACACCTCGGCCATGCTCATCACCCGGGGACTGGCCGAGATCACCCGTCTGGGCACGGCCCTGGGAGCCGACCCCACGACCTTCCTCGGCCTGGCGGGGGCGGGGGACCTCGTGGCCACCTGCTCCAGCTCCCTCTCGCGCAACCACCAGGTGGGCACCCGTCTGGGGCAGGGCGAGTCCCTGGAGGAGGTGCTCGCCTCGCAGAGCCAGGTGGCCGAGGGAGTGAAGTCCTGCCGCTCCATCCAGGCCCTGGCCGAGCAGCACGGCATCCCGATGCCGATCGTGCAGGCCGTGGTGGGAGTGGTGCACGAGGGGGTCTCCGTGGAGGAGACCGCGCACCGCCTCATGGCGCGGGTCCGCAAGGCCGAGAGGTACTGATGCGGTCCGCGCGGGTTGAGTACGATCCTGCGCGATGACTGCTTCGAACCAGACCCAGCCCGGGCGCCGCCGCGTCGCGCTCGTCTTCGGAGGCCGCTCCAGCGAGCACCCCGTCTCCTGCGCCACGGCCGCCAGCGTCCTGGCCGCCATCGACACCGACCGGTGGGACGTCGTGCCCATCGGCATCACGCGGCAGGGGCAGTGGGTCGTCTCCACGGCCACCCCCGAGGAGCTCACCATCGGCGCCGGGCACATCCCGGAGATCACCGGCGGTGAGGAGAACGTCATCGTGCCGCTGGGCTCCACCCACACCGACTTCCAGGTGGTGCGCCAGGGCCTGCCGCCGGAGGTGCTCGGCGAGGTGGACGTGGTGTTCCCGCTGCTGCACGGCCCGTTCGGCGAGGACGGCACCCTGCAGGGCCTGCTCGAGATGGCCGACCTGCACTACGTGGGCTGTGGCGTCGCGGCCTCGGCGCTCATGATGGACAAGCACCACATGAAGGTGGTGTTCGAGTCCGCCGGGCTCGAGGTGGGGCCGTACGTGGTCATCACCGACCGCCGCTGGCGTGCCGACCGGCAGGGGGCCTTGGACGAGGTGGCCGGCCTGCAGCTGCCGGTCTTCGTCAAGCCGGCCCGCGCCGGGTCCTCCATGGGCATCACCCGGGTGGACGACCTCGCGGAGCTGGAGGCCGCCGTGGAGGCCGCGCGGGAGCACGACCTCAAGGTGGTCGTGGAGGAGGGCATCGACGCCCGCGAGCTCGAGTGCGCGGTGCTCGACGGCCACGGTGCCGACGCCCCGCGGGCCAGCACGGTGGGCGAGATCGTCGTCTCCGGCGACCACGGCTTCTACGACTTCGAGGCCAAGTACCTCGACGAGTCCTCGACCACCCTGTCGGCGCCCGCGGACGCCCCGGAGCACGTCATCGAGGAGATCCGGCGGCAGGCCGTGGTGGCCTTCGAGGCGGCCGGGTGCGAGGGCCTCTCCCGCGTGGACTTCTTCGTCACACCCGACGAGCGCATCCTCATCAACGAGATCAACACGATGCCGGGCTTCACGCCGTACTCGATGTACCCGGCGCTGTGGGCCGCCTCCGGCATCCCCTACCCGGAACTCATCGACGAGCTGCTGACGCTGGCCCTGGAGCGCCCGCTCGGCCTGCGCTGATCAGCCGCAGCTGCGGCCGGTGGTCTTCAGGGCCCCGGCCGCGTCGGCGAAGTCGACCACGAGGTCCGAGGACTGCGGGTAGCGGCGCGGCACCAGCACCTCCAGGGCGGGGGTGCGGCCGTAGGTGACCAGGGCGATGCCGTCGTCGAGGTCCTCCACGACCCAGTCCACGCCCTCGATCGTGAGGCAGCGGTCGGTGCTGGGAGCGGGGGGCTCCACCCCGCAGCGCGCCACGATGGCGGGGTTGCCCCAGGCCGCGGCGCTGTCGCGGGCCTCCTCGGCGACCGGTTGGCGCACGGCGCCGGCCACCGCCTGCGGGTACCGCCCGGCTGCCTGGGCACAGGCGGGCTCCGCGGCCATGGGAGCGGGGGAGACCGCCACCTCGCCCCGGGAGCACCCGGCCAGGGCGGCCCCCGCCAGCACCGTGGCGGTCGCCGCCCGCAGGGGCCGGCGGGCGGTCCGGGCGCGGACGGTGCAGGGGTGGGGGAGCATCGGCACAGGGTAGCGTCGCCGCGTGGTCCAGACCCTTGCCGACGTCTCCGAGAACGAGCTGCTGCCGCGGATCTGGCGGCACCTGCCCACCACCGGCCCGGGTGTGGAGGTCGGCCCCGGGGACGACGCGGCGGTGCTGGTGGCCGGACCGGGTACGGTGGTGACCACCGACACCATGGTGCGGGGGGCCGACTGGCTCGACGAGTGGTCGACCGCCCGGGACGTGGGGGCCAAGGCGGTGGCGCAGAACCTGGCGGACGTGACCGCGATGGGGGGCCGCTGCACCTGGATGGTGCTCACCCTGGTGGCCGACGCCGCGACGCCCGTGCGGTGGGTGGAGGACCTGGCGCGCGGTGTGGGCGAGGCCGCGCGGCGCGCAGGGGTGGCCGTGGTGGGCGGGGACCTCTCCTCGGCCGCGCCGGGCACGCGGATGGTGAGCGTCACCGCGCTCGGGCGGGTGGCCGGCCGACCGGTGCTGCGCTCGGGGGCGCGGGCGGGGGACCAGGTGGCCGTGTCGGGGCCGTTGGGGCGGTCCGGGGCCGGCCTGGCCCTGTTGCAGCGGGGGGTGCTCGAGGGGCCGGGCAGCGCGGCGGCGGAGTGCCTGGCTCACCACCGGGCGCCGTGGGCGGACCCGGAGGCGGGGGAGGTGGCCGCCGGTGCCGGCGCGACCTCGCTCATGGACGTCTCCGACGGGCTGGCCCGTGACGGGGCCCGCATCGCGACGGCCAGCGGGGTGCGGCTCGTGCTGGACCGGGCCGGGCTGCAGCCGCTGGTGGACCGGCTGGCCCCGGCGGTCGGGGAGGGGGGGGCGTGGGAGGCCGTGCTGACCGGCGGGGAGGAGCACTGCCTGCTGGGCACCTTCCCGGCCGGGGGGGTGCTACCCCAGGGGTGGCACCGCATCGCGTGGTGCGAGGAGGCGGAGGGGCCCGACGGTCCCGCGGTCACGCTCGACGGGCGCCCGGTGGAGGGTGGCTGGGACCACTTCCGGGCCTGAGGACCAGTCCGCCGGGGGCGGGGGCGACGGCCCGGGTACGCGACAGGGCGCCCCGAGGGGCGCCCTGTGTGCGTCGTGCGAGGTGCGGCGGGGCCGCGCTCACCGGTGGGTCAGCGAACGACCTTGCCGGCCTTGAGGCACGAGGTGCAGGCGTTGATGCGCTTCACGGTGGCGAGGTTCTCGCCGACGCGGGCGCGCACGCGCTGGATGTTCGGGCTCCAACGGCGCTTGGTGCGGCGGTTGGAGTGCGAGATGTTGTGACCGAAGCTCGGTCCCTTGCCGCAGACGTCGCAGGTGGCAGCCACGGTTCTCTCCTGAGTGATCGATGGTCGAATGGGCCCCGACCGGGGGTTCCGCAGGGCCCGGATCCTGGTGGATCCTGCATGCGGGAGGTCACGGGCAACCGGAGAATCATAGCGGACCACCGCAGTCGGGGCCAACCGGGGCGGTTGTCGGTGGCGGGTGCGACCATGTGCGGGTCCATCGGGAGCGCCCGTGCAGGCCTCCCGCCTCGCTCGCCCAGGAGACCCACCATGGCACCCGGTCCGCGTCGTCGCCTCACGGCCACCGACGCCCGTCGCTGGCTGCTCAACGTGCGGGGTGGACTGCGTCGGGCGGCGCCGGCCCTCGACGCGGTCAACGTCTTCCCGGTGGCCGACGGCGACACCGGGACCAACATGTTCCTCACCGTGGACACCGGCCTGCGCACCGCGCCGGCCTGGGACGCCCAGGACGTGCACGCCAGCATCGACGGGCTGGCGCGGTCCATCCTCTGGGCGGCACGGGGCAACAGCGGCGTCATCCTCGCCCAGCTCATCGCCGGAGCGGCCCAGGAGGTGGTGCGCGGTGCCGCGGGCGACGACGCCGGTGGGCTCGACGGGTCCGGGCTGGCGCGGGCCCTGGCCCGGGCGGACGCTTCGGCCTGGCAGGCCGTGGCCACCCCCGAGCAGGGCACCATCCTGAGCGTCTCGCGGGCCGCGGCGGACGCCGCACGGGAGGCGGCCGCCGCCGGGGGAGAGCTGGACGAGGTGGTGCGCCGGACCTTCGACGCCGCGCAGGTGGCCCTGGCACGCACGCCCGACCAGCTGCCGGCCCTGCGCACGGCGCACGTGGTGGACGCCGGTGCCGCCGGGCTCGTGGTGGCGTTGCGGCACCTGGTGGTCACGTGCACCGGTGAGGACCCGCAGGCGCCCGGGCTGCTGTGGCTCGGCACCCCCGCGGACGGTGGGCTGCCGCTCCCCGAGGTCCCCGGCGAGGGATCGACCGGGGAACAGGCGCGCGTGGGCGAGGACGCCGGCACAGAGGCCGCAGGGCCCGGCGAGTCCCGGGGTGACGACGGAGCCGAGGGCTCGGTGGACACCGACGAGGAGCGGGACACCACGGCGTCGCGCTCCACGCTGGAGGTGGTGCTCAGCACGACCCTGCCCGAGGCGGCCGCCCGCAAGGCCGACCGTGTGGTCAAGCGGCTGCGCCGCCGGCTGGCGGACCTGGGGGACTCCGTGGTGGTGGCCGGCGCCGGCCGGCACTGGCGGGTGCACGTGCACGTGGCCGACGCGCCCACGGCCTCGAGGGTGACGGCACTGTGCCGCAAGGTGGGCGAGGTGGCCGACGTGCGCACCGAGAGCCTGGACGGCGCCCACGCGAGCCGGAGCGAGGTGGCGCTGCTGGTCGCCGCTTCCGGGGTGGGGCTGGTCGAGGTCCTGCGGACCGCGGGTGCAAAGGTGGTGCGCTCCTCGCCCGGCCGGCGGGCCGGCATCGGGGAGCTCGTGGAGGCCGTGCTCGCCTGCGGGGCCACCCGGGTGGTCTTCCTGCCCGGGGACGGCCAGCTGGTGCTGCCCGCCCAGGAAGCGGCTCGTCTCGTGGCCCAGCAAGGCGTGTGGATGCAGGTGGTCGAGAGCCGGACGCTGCAGGGCACCGTGGCCGCCGTGGCGGTGTGGGACCCCGCCGCCGACGCGGAGAAGGCCGCGCGGGCCCTCACCGCCGCGGCGGGGGCCACCCACGACGGGGCGGTCCGGGCCCTCCCCGGGGGCGGGGTCGTCGGCACCGTGGGTTCGCGCGAGGTGGCCCGCGGCGAGGACGTGGCCGACGTGCTGCCGGACGTGCTGGCCGAACTCCCCACCCGCGGCGTGGAGCTCGCCACCGTGGTGCTCGGGGAGGAATTGGACCCTGCCGTGGGGCGGGCCGTCGAGTCGAGCCTGCGGCTGCGACGCCGTGGCCTGGAGGTGCAGGTCGTCGAGGGCGGGCCCCGGGCGTTCCCGGTGCTCGTGGGGCTCGAGTGAGGGGGCCGGCGTGGTGACCTGGGACGCCCGGCTGCCGTCCGTCATCGGGGAGCGGGAGGCCAAGCGGCTGGAGAAGGAGCGCGGCCTGCGGACCGTGGGCGACCTGGTGCAGTTCGTGCCCACCCGCTACCTGGACCCCGAGCGGCCGGCGGCGATGGCAGACCTCACCGTCGGGGAGAGCTCGGTGGTGGTGGGCACCGTGGTCTCCGCGCAGCAGGTGCCGATGCGCAACCAGCCGCGGCGCAAGCGGCTCGTGGTGCAGACGCGCGACGACGCCGGGGGCCGGTTGACGGTGGTCTTCTTCACCGCCTTCGGGCACACCACCCGCCTCGTGCCCGGGGCGAGGGTGATGTTCATCGGCACCGTGGGGGAGTACCGCGGCGCGCTGCAGATGACGCACCCCGACTACGTGGTGCTGGAGTCCGCCGGCGAGGAGGCCGGCGCGTTCGCCGAGCCGGCCGAGGGCCTCATCGGGCTGTACAAGGAGGTCAAGCAGCTCACCTCCGTGCAGGTCGGCCAGGCCGCCGCCATGGCCCTGCACGCCCTGGACGAGGCACCCGACGTGCTGCCCCCCTCGGTGGCCGCTGCGCAGGGGCTCACCGCGACCGAGGCGTGGACGCTGCTGCACCGCCCGGCCGACTGGTCCGACGTGCAGCGGGCCCGGGCGCGGCTGCGCTTCTCCGAGGCGTTCGAGCTGCAGGTGGTGCTGGCCCGGCTGCGGGCCCGGCACGAGGCCGACCCGGCCACGCCGCGTCCGCGGCGCGAGGGCGGCGTGGCCGCCCGCTTCGACGCCGCCCTGCCGTTCGCGCTCACCGCCGCGCAGGAGCGGGTGGGGCGCGAGATCGCCGAGGAGATGGGGCACACCCACCCGATGCACCGGCTGCTGCAGGGAGACGTCGGCTCGGGCAAGACGATGGTGGCGCTGCGGGCCATGCTGCAGGCCGTGGACTCCGGCGGGCAGGCCGCGATGCTCGCCCCCACCGAGATCCTGGCTACCCAGCACCACCGCGGCCTCGTGCGGGCGCTGGGCGACCTCGCCACCGCGGGCCGGCTCGCCGGGGGCGTGGAGGTGCGGCTCCTCACCGGCTCCATGACGGCCTCGCAGCGGCAGAAGGTGCTGCTGGACACTCTGGCCGGCGAGGTGGACGTGCTCGTGGGCACCCACGCGCTGCTGGAGGACTCGGTGACCTTCGCCGACCTGGCCCTGGTGGTCATCGACGAGCAGCACCGCTTCGGCGTGGAGCAGCGTGACGCGCTGCGGGCCAAGGCCGACCCGCCCCCGCACCTGCTGGTCATGACCGCCACGCCGATCCCGCGGACCGTGGCCATGACGGTGTTCGGCGACATGGACGTCTCGGTGCTCGACGAGCTGCCCGCAGGCCGGCAGCCGGTGGCCACGCACGTGGTGCCGGCCGACAACGTCGTGTGGACCGAGCGGGCGTGGGACCGCATCGCCGAGGAGGTGGCGGCCGGGCGCCAGGCGTTCGTGGTGGCCTCCCGCATCGACACCGCCGAGGAGGAGTCCCCCGCGACGGACGACGACCCGGCACGGGGCGACGTGCGCGAGGTGCCCGGGCAGCCCGCGCTGGTCGACCCCGACGCGCCCGTGGCCGAGCCGCGCCCGCCCGCGGTGGGCGTCGAGGACCTGCTCGTGACCGCCCGGGAGAAACTCGGCGGGCGGGGGGTCCGGGTGGAGATGGTGCACGGCCGCATGCCCACCGACCAGAAGGACACCGTGATGTCGTCCTTCGCCGCCGGCGAGGTGGACGTGCTCGTGGCCACCACCGTGGTGGAGGTGGGCGTGGACGTGCCCAACGCCACGGTGATGCTCGTGGTGGACGCCGACCGGTTCGGCATCGCCCAGCTGCACCAGCTGCGCGGCCGCATCGGGCGTGGCGGGCACCCCGGCCTGTGCCTGCTCATGACGCACGTGGCCACCGGCCCCACCCACGAGCGGCTGGAGCGCGTGGCGTCCACGACCGACGGGTTCGAGCTGGCCCGGGCCGACCTGGAGATGCGCCGCGAGGGCGACGTGCTCGGTGCTGCGCAGAGCGGCCGTTCGGGACTGGAGTACGTGCGCGTGCTGCACGACGCCGAGCTCATCGGCCAGGCGCGCGAGGCCGCCCGGGCGTACGTGGAGCAGGACCCCGAGCTCACCGCGTGGGAGCCGCTGGCCCGCGCGGTGGCCGCCCGTGACGAGAGTGCCGCCTGGTTGGAGCGCAGCTGATGAGGATCATCGCCGGGGCCCACGGGGGCCGCCGCATCGAGGCACCGCGGGGCGCCGACACCCGCCCGACGAGCGACCGGGTGCGCGAGGCGCTCTTCGCCGCCCTGGAGCACGAGGGGGTGCTGCGCGACGCGTGGGTGCTCGACCTCTTCGCCGGGTCCGGCGCGCTGGGGCTCGAGGCCGCCAGCCGGGGCGCGCGACGGGTGGACTGCGTGGACCAGGCGGCGCCCGCGGCACGGGTGGCGCAGCAGAACGTCCGGGCCCTGGGCGTGGGCGGGGCCGTGAGCGTGCACCGGCGTGGCGTGCAGGCCTTCCTCGAGGCCGGGCGCGCGCCCCTCGTGGGTGAGGGCACCGACCTGCCCGACGGCGGCCGCGTGGTGCTCGCGCTGCTCGACCCGCCCTATCCCCTCGGCGAGGAGGAGCTGGCCGGCGTGCTGCGGGCGCTCGCCGAGGACTGGCTGGCCCCGGCCGCCGTGGTGGTGGTGGAGCGCTCCTCGCGCAGCCCCGAGCCCACCTGGCCGGCCGGTCTTCGGCGCTTCCGCCGCCGCGACCACGGGGAGACCACCCTGTGGTTCGCCGAGCCGGATGACACGATGGAGGCGTGACCACCGCCCTGCTGCCCGGCTCCTACGACCCGCTCACCAACGGCCACCTCGACGTGGTGCGCCGCGCCGCCGCCCTCTACGACCGCACGGTGGTGGCGGTGGTGCACAACCCGGAGAAGACCGGCATGCTGCCCGTGGCCGAGCGGGTGCGCGTCATCGAGGAGTCCGTGGGAGACCTGCCCGGGGTGGAGGTCTCCGCCCACACCGGCCTGCTCGTGGACGTGGTCCGCGCGGTCGGCGCCGACGTGGTGGTCAAGGGCATCCGCAGCGAGACCGACTACGCCTACGAGCAGCCGATGGCGGCCATGAACCGGCACCTGTCGGGCATCGAGACGCTGCTGCTGCCCGCCTCCGGCGAGGTGGCGCACGTGAGTTCCACCCTGGTGCGGCAGATCTCGGCCGGCGGGGGCGACGTCTCCGACCTCGTGCCGGCCCCGGTGCTGGCGGCGCTCGCGGCCCGCGCCTGAGCGCGACGGCGCCGTGGGGGAGGGCCGGGGCACAGCGCCTGACCGGCGAGGTCGTCGGTGCCCTGTGGGACGATGGGCCGCATGATCGAGCTCGACCGTCGGCACCCCCTCGCCCTCGACCTGCGCAGCTTCGGACGCCGCGCCGGCACCACCGAGTCCGGGGAGTTCGAGGTCCCGGCCCCCGAGGGCATCGGCACCGACGTGATGGCGGTGGAGCCCGGCTCGCCGCTGGGGCTCGACCTGCGTCTGGAGTCCCTCGTGGACGGGGTCCTGGCCTCCGGCACCGTGACCGCCACCGCGCGCGGCAACTGCGTGCGCTGCCTCACCGACCTCGACGAGCCCGTGGACACCGACTTCCAGGTGCTCTACGTGTGGCCCGGGGGGCGCGAGGACGGCGAGGAGGTGGACCCCGAGACCCAGGAGGACGTCCGCGAGATGGAGGGCGACCTCATGGACCTCGAGCCCGCCGTGCGCGACGCCGTGGTGCCCACCTTCCCGTTCCAGCCGGTCTGCTCCGAGGACTGCCCCGGCCTGTGCGACCGCTGCGGCGAGCGGCTGGCCGGCGACCCGGACCATGCCCACGAGGAGCTCGACCCCCGCTGGGCCGCCCTGGCCGACCTGACCCGCTCCGACGACCAGTGAGCCCGGCCGCACGACCCGTCTCCGAGCTGGCCGACCGCCTCGAGGAGGTGGTCGGTGCCCGCGTGGACGAGGACCTGCTGCTGCGGGCGGTGACGCACCGCTCGTACAGCTACGAGAACGACGACGCCCCGCACAACGAGCGCCTGGAGTTCCTCGGGGACTCCGTGCTGGGCCTGGTGGTGACCAACCACCTGTACCGCTCCAACCCGGACCTGCCCGAGGGCGAGCTGGCCAAGCTGCGCAGCGCCGTGGTGAGCGCCCGGGCCCTCGGCGGCGAGGCCGGCCGCCTGGAGCTGGGCAGCTACTTCCGCCTCGGCCGGGGCGAGGAGGGCTCCGGCGGGCGGCAGAAGAACTCGATCCTCGCCGACGCGGTGGAGGCCGTCATCGGGGCGGTGTACCTCTCGGTGGGGCTCGAGGCAGCGACCACCGTGGTGCACCACCTGCTCGACGAACTCATGGAGCGCTCGCAGACGATGGGCGCCGCGCTGGACTGGAAGACCAGCCTCCAGGAGCTCGGCTCCGCGCGCGGTCTGGGGCTGCCGGAGTACCGCATCACCGACTCCGGCCCGGACCACGCCAAGGTCTTCGAGGCCACGGCCCTGCTCGGCGGGGAGCCGGTGGGCACCGGCACCGGGCGCACCAAGAAGGCCGCGGAGATGATGGCCGCCGAGGCGGCTTGGGAGCACTTGAACCCCCAGGGCGATGCGGGTGAGGACGGTGGCGCCCCGGCCGCGTCCTCCGAGGTCGCCTGAGGTGCCTGAGCTCCCCGAGGTCGAGGTCGTCCGCGCCGGTCTGGCCGACCACGTGGTGGGCCGCCGCATCGCAGTGGCCGAGGTGCGCGGCGAACGCGTGGCCCGGCGCCACGCAGGTGGGGCCGCGGCCCTGGCCGAGCGCCTCACCGGGCGCACGCCCACCTCGGCCGAGCGGCGCGGCAAGTTCCTCTGGCTCGCCCTCGACGACGCCTCGGCGCTGGTGACCCACCTGGGCATGAGCGGCCAGATGCTCGTGCTGCCCCCGGACGACCCGGCGGTGCGCCACGAGCACGCCCGCCTCGACTTCGAGGACGAGGGCCCCTCGCTGCGCTTCGCCGACCAGCGCACCTTCGGCGGGTGGTCCGTCGAGCCGCTGGTGACCGACCCCTTCGGCGGCGACCACCCCGGCGGGGTGCCGGCGAGCACCACCCACATCGCGCCCGACCCCTTCGAGGCCGTCTTCGACGCCGAGGTCGTGGCCGCCCGGCTGGTGACGCGCCGTGGCCCGGTGAAGCGCGCCGTGCTCGACCAAGGTCTCGTCAGCGGCGTGGGCAACATCTACGCCGACGAAGCGCTGTGGCGCACCGGCGTGCACGGGGAGCGCCCCGGCACCGCGCTGACCCGCCCGGCCGCGCGCCGCCTCATCGGCCACCTGCAGGACGTCATGGCCGAGGCCCTCGAGCAGGGCGGCACCTCGTTCGACGCCCTCTACGTCAACGTCAACGGCGCCAGCGGCTACTTCGACCGCCGCCTGGCGGTCTACGGCCAGCAGGGCCGTCCCTGCCCGCGGTGCGGCGCCACGGTGCTGCGCTCGCCCTTCGACGGCCGCAGCTCCCACTGGTGCCCCGCCTGCCAGACCCGCCCGCGCCACGCGCCTAAGGGGGACGTCCGGTGAGTGGCGAGTGGGTGCCCGACCACCTCGAGGCCGATGCGGTGCAGGCCTCCATCGACCGGCTGGCCCGCCGCATCCGCGCCCGCTTCCCCGAGCGCTCCCTGGCCGGCGTGGCCGACCACCTGCGCTCCCTGGCCGACGAGGTGGAGGACACCTCGGACTCCAGCCGCCTGCGGCTGCGGGTGATGCGCTGGGTGACCGGCCTGCTGGCCGCCGCTCTGGCCGTGGCCACCGCCGTGGTGGTGGGGCAGGTGGTGCTCGACCTGCGCGCCGACGGCCTGGGAGAGCCGGCCGACCTGCTGGCCCTGCTGGAGACCGGCGTCAACGACCTCGTGTTCTCGGCCCTGGCCATCTGGTTCCTCATGATGGCGCCCGCACGCCACGAGCGCTCCCGCATGCTCGGGCTGCTGCACCGGCTGCGGTCCACGGCGCACGTCATCGACATGCACCAGGTGACCAAGGACCCCGAGCACCTGCGCGCCGACTACGTGCCCACCGGCGCCTCGGTGCGCGACCCCATGACCCGCGAGGAGATGGCGCACTACCTGGACTACTGCGCCGAGATGCTCTCGATGGTGGGCAAGGTGGCCGCCCTGTGCGCCGAGGCCTCGGGCGACGACGTGGTGCTGGACACGGTCTCGGACGTGGAGTCGCTGGCCAGCGACCTGGCGGCGCGCATCTGGCAGAAGATCTCGGTTCTGCCCTGAGCGCGCGTCGTCCGGGGTGCGGGCACCGGCCGGGGCTGTGACAGTGGGGGCGTGCTGATCCCCGACCCCACCCCACCCCGTCGTCCCGGGTGCCTCGCGCCGGAGTCGCTGCCCGCGCCCGCCGAGGGATCCGTCCTGCCCCTGCCCGCGGTGGCCGGCCCGGTGGCGGTCCTCTCGGCGCACCCGGACGACGAGGTCATCGGTGCCGGGCGGCTCGTGGCCCACCTGGCGGGCACCGTCGGGGCCACCGCGCACTGCGCCACCGCGGGGGAGGGGTGCTACCTGGGCCGTCCGGTGCCCGGGGTGGACGACGTGGGGGCCGTGCGCCGGGCCGAGTGGCTCGCCGCCGTGGCCGC
The DNA here is from genome assembly GCF_002847825.1 of Kytococcus schroeteri. Classification (GTDB taxonomy): domain Bacteria; phylum Actinomycetota; class Actinomycetes; order Actinomycetales; family Dermatophilaceae; genus Kytococcus; species Kytococcus schroeteri. The sequence goes on from NZ_PKIZ01000007.1 coordinate 69,560, forward strand.
ACTCGGCGCCCGCCCGGGTCGATGGGGTGGGCTCCCCGACGGGGCGCTCGACGCACGCCCTGACGAGCTGGCGGCGTGGGTCGCCGCGGTGCTCGAGGAGTCGGCTCCGTCCGCCGTGCTCGTGCCCTGGCGCCTGGACCCGCATCCCGACCACGCCGCCCTGGGCGAGGTCGTGGCGCGGGAGGCGGGCCGTCGCGGCATCGAGGTGCTCGAGTTCCCTGTCTGGGCCACGGTCTGGTGCCGCCCGGAGCAGCTCGCCGCCACCGGGTGGCGGCTCGCGGTCGTCGGGACCCCCGCGCACACCGAGGCCGCCCGCGAGGCGGCGCTGTACTGCTACCCCTCGCAGACCACCGAGCAGGTGCCCGGATGGGGTGCGGTCGTGCCGCCGGGGGCGCTGGCCCACCACGGCGTGCAGCGCCTGGCCGTGGGCGCCCCGGGGGAGGTCGCGTGAACCGGGGGCCGGACGTGGACGCCTGGTACGCCGGGCAGGACGACCCCTTCGGGGTGGGCACCCGCTGGTACGAGCGGCGCAAGCGCACCGTCGCCCTGGCCGCCCTCACCCGGGAGCGCTACGCCCGGGCCTGGGACGCCGCGAGCGGCACCGGCCATCTGGCCGCCGACCTGCTGGACCGCTGTGACGAGGTGGTGGCCAGCGACGCCGCCGCCCGCGCCGTGGAGCTCAGCACTGCTGCCCTGGCCCGCGCGGGGTACCGGGCGCGGGCCACCCGGTGCGTGCTGCCCGACCGCCCCGTGGCCGCCGTGGGCTGCGACCTGGTGGTGCTCTCCGAGGTGCTCTACTACCTCGACGACGCCACCCGCGGGGCGCTGCCCGCCGTGCTGGAGGCCGCGGTCCACGGCGTACCGCGGGCCGAGGTGCTGGCCGTCACCTGGCGCCACCACCCCGGCGACGCGCACCTGTCGGGCACTGCGGCCCAGGCCGAGCTGGACACCGGCCTGCGGACCGCCGGGTGGAGGCACCGCGTGGGGCACCGCGAGGAGGACTTCGTGCTCGACTCCTGGACGCGCACCGCCTCGAGCCCGACCGCCCACGACGCCCCGGAGGAGACATGACCCCCGTGACCCACCTCATCGACCTGCCGACCCCGCTGGAGGTCGGTGACCTGCCGCGCTGGTCGACCGACCCGGCCACCCTCCGCGATGCCGTGCACCGCCTCACGGCCGACGTGGACTGGGCGGGGCTCACCTGGCCGCAGCTGCTCGACGCGCTCGCGCGGCGGGGCGCCACCGACATCGGGTGGTCGCGTCTGGCCGAGGGGCACGCCGACGCCGTGCGTGTGCTGGCCCAGGCCGGCCGCACGCCCGAGCCCGGCGCGCTGTACGGCGTGTGGGCCTCCCGCTCCCGGGGCAGCGGACCGGTCGCCCGCCCGGTGCCAGGTGGCTGGGAGGTGTCCGGTGAGCTGCGCTTCGCCTCCGGGGTCGGCGTGCTGGACCGGGCGTTGGTCACGGCGGTGGACGCCGAGGGCACCCACCGCCTGCTCGACCTGCCCGTGGCGGGCTGGGAGGGCGACCCCGCCTCGTGGCCCGTGACCGCCATGGCCACCTCGCGCTCCTGGACGGTGCCGGTCCGCACCACCTGTGCCGCCTCCGCCGAGGTGGGGGCACCCGGCTGGTACCTGGCGCGTCCGGCCTTCCTGCCCGGTGGGGTGGGCGTGGCCGCGGTGTGGTGGGGAGCGACGGTGCGGGTGGCGCGCGAGGCCGGGCGGTTCGGGGCCGGGGCCCCGCCGAGCCCCGAGCGTGCCCGGCGCCACGGTCTGGTGCGCACCGAGCTGGTGGCCGCGGGGGCCGTGCTGCAGGAGGCGGGTCGCCGGCTCGAGGAGTTGATGCCGCCGGGGTCGATGGGGGAGTGGGACGCCCTCGGTGCCGGCACCCGCGAGGCGCTGGCAGGCCTCTCGCAGGAGGTCCGCGCCGTGGTGGCCTCGGCCGGCACGCGGGTGCTGGGCCACGTGCGCGTGCTCGGCGGGGCGGTGGGTCTGGCACAGGACGAGGACCTGGCGCGCAGCGTGGCCGACCTGGAGGTCTACCTCGCCCAGCACCCCGCCGACCGGGCCGCCGTCGGGCTGGGGCAGCCTGCGTGACCCGCGTCGTCATCGGGGTGCCGGCGCGCGACGAGGCCGAGCTGCTCCCCGCCGCGCTGGGTGCCCTCGTCGCGGCTGCGGGGGAGGCGGTCAGGGTGGATGCGGGCAGGGCGGACCAGGTGCACCTCGTGGTCGCTGCCCACCGGTGCCGGGACGCCACGGCCGCCCTCGCACACGGGGTGTTGGCCGGCCCCCTGCCGGAGCACGTGACCGGCGAGGTGCTGCTCGACGGCGTCTCGGAGACGGTGGGGCAGGTGCGTGACCGCGCGCTGCGGCACGGCCTGGACCCAGGCGACCCCGCGCACACCTGGCTGTTCACCACCGACGCCGACTCCCGCGTCCCGGTCGACTGGCTCACCCGGGCCCTCGCCGCAGCACGCGCCGAGGACGCCGTCGCCGTGGCAGGGCTGGTGGACCTGGTCGGCTGGCAGGCACCCCCGGAGGCCCGCCGTGCCTACGACGCCGAGGTGGCCACCGGCCTGCACGCGCGAGGCCACTGGCACGCCTATGGGGCCAACCTGGCCGTTCGTGCGGACGCCTACCTCGCGATCGGCGGTTTCCCGCACCGCGCCCGGGGCGAGGACGTCGCCCTCGTGCAGGCCCTGCGAGCCGCCGGGCTGCCGGTGGCCACGCCCCGGGACCTCGTGGTGCACACCTCGGGACGCACCGACGGCCGGGCCGCCGACGGGCTCAGCGCCCTGCTGGCCCGGTTGGGAGGCACACTGGGGGCCCGCACCACCGACCCGCAGGAGCACCCATGACCCCACCCGAGGAGACGCCCACCCCCTCTGCCGGCCACCGCCGCGCCACCCTCTTCGTGAAGGGCCACGTGCAGGGCGTCGGCTTCCGCTGGTGGACCCGCAGCCGCGCCCTCGAGCTGGGGCTGGTGGGGCACGCCCGCAACATGTCCGACGGACGGGTGGAGGTGGTGGCCCAGGGGCGCGGCGCGGACATCGCCGCCCTGGAGGCCCTGCTGCGCGAGGACCCCTCGTCGCACGGCCGCCCCGGCCGCGTGGACGCCGTGGTGCGCCAGGAGGGTGACGCGCGGGAGGGCGTGACGGGCTTCGTCGAGAAGTGACGCGCGCCCGCGGCCCCAGGACGCGGGGCGCCCTTCCGTAGGATGACGCGACGGCCGCCGCCGTGACCGCCCGCTGACAGGAAGCCCCCACCCGTGTACGTGACGTCCCTGACCCTCAAGGGGTTCAAGTCGTTCGCCTCGTCCACCCGCATGGAGCTCGAGCCGGGCATCACCGCCATCGTGGGGCCCAACGGGTCGGGCAAGTCCAACGTCGTGGACGCCCTGGCCTGGGTGATGGGCGAGCAGGGCGCCAAGTCGCTGCGCGGCGGCAAGATGGAGGACGTCATCTTCGCCGGCACCTCCGGCCGCGCGCCGCTGGGCCGCGCCGAGGTGGCCATGACCATCGACAACAGCGACGGTGCGCTGCCCATCGACTACTCCGAGGTGACGATCAGCCGCACCATGTTCCGCTCCGGCGGGTCGGAGTACGCCATCAACGGCGCGCCCTGCCGCCTGCTCGACGTGCAGGAGTTGCTCAGTGACTCCGGCATCGGCCGCGAGATGCACGTCATCGTGGGGCAGGGCCAGCTCGATGCGGTGCTGCGCGCCACCCCGGAGGACCGGCGCGGCTTCGTGGAGGAGGCGGCCGGCGTGCTCAAGCACCGCCGCCGCAAGGAGAAGGCGCTGCGCAAGCTGGACGCGATGGAGGGCGACCTCGCCCGCGTCCGCGACCTCACCGCCGAGGTCCGCCGCCAGCTGGGCCCGCTGGGGCGTCAGGCCGCCACCGCCCGCCGGGCCGCGGTCATCCACATCACCGTCCGCGACGCCCGTGCGCGCCTGCTGGCCGACGACCTCGTGCAGCAGCAGGCCGCGCTGGAGACCGACCTCGCCGACGAGAAGGCCGCCCTGGCCCGCCGGCAGGAGGCCGAGGCCGCCCTGGCTGCCGCTTCGCAGGGGCTGGAGGAGCTGGAGCGCGCCGTGGTCACCGCCGACGAGCGGCACGACGCCTTCCGCAGCGTCTGGTTCGAGCTGGGAACCCTCGCGGAGCGCACCCGGGCCGCCGGCCGCCTGGCCACCGAGCGGGCCGGGCTGGCCGAGCGCGACGCGACGGAGTCCGAACAGCGCAGCCGCAGCGGACGCGACCCCGAGCAGCTGGAGCGGCAGGCCGCCGAGCTGCGCCAGCAGGAGGCCGACGAGCGCGAGCGCATCGAGTCCACCGAGGCCGCGCTCACCGAGGCCACCGCGGCCAAGGAGGAGGCCGAGGCCGCCCACGGTGCCGAGGTGCAGCGTCTGGAGCGTCTGGCCAAGGCCGCCGCCGACCGTCGCGAGGGGCTCGCCACGCTCGGCGGGCAGGTCGAGGTGCGGCGCTCGCGGGTGGCCTCCGCGCAGGCCGAGATCGAGCGGCTGGAGGCCGACATCGCCGCCGGGCGCGAGGCCGCGCAGGCCGCGTCTGCGCGGCGGGCCGAACTCGAGGGCGGCATGGAGGAGGCCGAGTCCGGGGAGGCCGGCCTCGATGCCGCGTACGAGGCCGCCCAGGAGCAGGTGGACACCGCCCGGGCCGCGCTGGAGGACGCGCGCAACCGCCTCAACGCCGCCCAGCAGGGGGTGCAGCGGCTCACCGCCCGCGTGGAGGGCCTGGCGGTGGCCCTGCAGCGCCGGGACGGCTCGGCCACCCTCGTGGCCGACGACGGCCCCGCCGGCGTGCTGGGGGAGTTCACCGACCACCTCTCCGTGGCGCCGGGCCACGAGGCCGCGCTGGCCGTCGCCCTGGGTCCGGTGGCGGGTTCCCTCGTCGTGGACGGGCGCGCGGCGGCCACCACCGCGCTGGCCCACCTGGCCCAGCACGATGCCGGGCAGGCCACCCTGCTGCTCGGGGACCGCGCGGATGCGGCCACCACCGCCCTGGCCGAGCGCGCTCCCGCGACCGCCCTGCCCGGCGAGGCCGTGTGGGCGCTCGCGGTGGTGGAGGTCTCCACCTCCCTGGCCGACGCGGTGGTCGAGGCGCTGTCCGGCACCGCCCTGGCCGCAGACGAGGCCGCCGCCCAGCAGGTGCTGCAGGCCGAGCCGGCCGTGCAGGCCGTGGCCACCGCCACCGGCGAGCTGTGGACCCGCCACCGCGTCACCGGCGGCTCCTCGGCCGGACCGTCGGCCGTGGAGGTGGCCGCCGACCACGAGCGCGCCCTGGCCGAGCTGGAGACCGCCCGCGAGGAGGTGGCCGCCGCCGAGCAGGCCCGCGACGCCGCCCAGGAGCGTGTCGCGCAGGCCCAGCCGGCGGCCGACGAGGCCCTGGCCGCCCTCCACGAGTCCGACGCCCGCATGGCCGCGGTGGCCGAGGAGCTCGCCCAGGCCGCGCAGGCCGAGCGGCAGGCCGCCTCCACCATCGAGAAGGCGACCCAGCGCCTGGAGGCCCGGCGGGCCGAGGCCGCGGCCGACGAGCAGGACCTGGCCGCCCTCGAGGAGCGCCTGGAGGCCGCCCGCACCGAGGCCGCCGAGGCGCCCGACGCCGCGGACGACACTGCCGAGCGGGAGCGACTGGCCACGGCCGCCGCCCAGGCCCGCACCGCCGAGACCGAGGCCCGCCTGGCCGCCCGCACCGCCGCCGAGCGCCTCAAGGCCATCGCCGGCCGCGGCGACGCGCTGGCCGCCCAGGCCCGCAACGAGGTGCTCGCCCGTCAGGACGCCGCTCGCCGGGCCGCCCAGCGCCGCCGCGCCGCGGAGCACGCCCGCGGCATCGCCGAGCGGGCCACCGCCCTGGTGCAGCGCCTGGAGGCCACCCGTGAGGAGGCCGAGGCCGGCCGGCAGGGCGCCGAGGCCGCACGCGCCGAGCAGCGTTCCGAGCTCGCCGCGCGCCGCACCCGCATCGCCGAGCTCACCGACCGCGTCCGCGAGCTCACCGACGCCGTGCACCGCGACGAGGTGGCCCGTGCGGAGATGCGCCTGCGTGTGGAGTCCCTGGTGCAGCGCGCCGCCGACGAGCTGGGCATGGAGCCGGGGCCGCTGGTGTCCGAGTACGGCCCGGAGGTGCCCGTGCCGGTGCTCGACGACGACGGCGAGCAGTCCGTGGACGAGGACGGCGACCCCGCCACCGTGCCCTTCGTGCGCGACGAGCAGGCCAAGCGCCTGCGCCGCGCCGAGCGCGACCTCAAGGCCCTCGGCGCCGTGAACCCCTTGGCACTGGAGGAGTACGCGGCCATGGAGGAGCGCCACCAGTTCCTCGCCGGCCAGCTCGACGACCTCGTGAGCTCCAAGGAGGCGCTGCTCGACCTCGTGGCCGAGGTGGACGAGCGTGTCCGCACCGCCTTCGAGGAGGCCTACGCGGACGTGGCCCGCGAGTTCGAGGGCGTGTTCTCCCGCCTGTTCCCCGGCGGCGAGGGGCGCCTGGAGCTCACCGACCCCGAGGACATGCTCACCACCGGCATCGAGGTGCACGCCCGGCCGCCGGGCAAGAAGGTCAAGCGGCTCTCGCTGCTCTCCGGCGGCGAGCGCTCACTGACGGCCGTGGCACTGCTGGTGAGCATCTTCAAGGCCCGCCCCTCGCCCTTCTACATCATGGACGAGGTGGAGGCCGCCCTGGACGACACCAACCTGGGCCGCCTCATCCAGCTCTTCGAGGAGCTGCGCGACTCCAGCCAGCTCATCGTCATCACCCACCAGAAGCGCACCATGGAGGTCGCCGACGCCCTCTACGGCGTCTCGATGAAGGGCGACGGCATCAGCCAGGTGGTGAGCCAACGGCTCAAGGACGTGGACCTGCCGCGCGCCTGAGCGGTGCGTGCCAGACTGCGGCCGTGCCTTTCTTCCTCGACGAACTCTACGAACAGCTCATCGCCGGCGGCCTGACCGTCGGCCTCCTGGGTGGCGGCACCTGGGCGTGGCTGCGCGCCAAGGCGGGCGGCGCCACGCAGGCCCCGCCGGAGCAGGAGCCGCGCACCACCACCCGCCCGCCGATCGAGCACACGCCGGCCAAGAAGTCGACCTACGGCGAGCGCGCCAAGGGTGCCGTCATCGACACCAACCGGCGCACCGACCCGGTGACCACGGCCGGCCCGGGCACCGACGCGCCGGCCGCGGGCGAGGGGGCCACCCACCTGCGGGAGCGCTCCACCATCCCGCCGGAGCGCGTGGGCGGCACGGATGCGGAGGTCCTCGAGCCGGAGGTCGACGGCACCACCGGCACCCCCGCGGACTACGCGCGCGAGCCGGGTGTGGAGGTGCCCGACGAGGCCCAGGGGCGCCTGCACCGCCTGCGCTCGCGCCTCTCGCGCTCCAACAACGCCGTGGGGCAGGCGCTGCTCAAGCTGCTCTCCTCCGGCGACCTCGACGAGGAGGCCTGGGAGGAGGTCGAGGACACCCTGCTCGCGGTGGACCTCGGCGTGGAGGCCACCACCGAGCTCGTGGACAACCTGCGCACCCGGGTGCGGGTGGAGAACACCACCGACCCCGACGTGGTGCGCGGCTGGCTGCGCGAGGAGTTGGTGCGCCTGGTGGACCCGACCATGGACCGCGGCATCGCCGCCACGCGTCAGGGCGACCGCCCGTCGGTGGTGCTCGTGGTGGGCGTGAACGGCACCGGCAAGACGACCACCGTGGGCAAGCTGGCCCGCGTGCTCGTGGCCGAGGAGAAGGACGTCGTGCTCGGCGCCGCGGACACCTTCCGCGCTGCGGCCGCCGACCAGCTGCAGACCTGGGGTGAACGCGTCGGGGTGCGCACCGTGCGCAGCGAGAAGGAGGGGGCCGACCCGGCATCGGTGGCCTTCGACGCCGTTGCCCAGGGCGTGGACTCCGAGGCGGACGTGGTGCTGCTGGACACCGCCGGGCGCCTGCACAACAAGGCCGGGCTCATGGACGAGCTGGCCAAGGTCAAGCGCGTGGTGGAGAAGCGCAGCCGCATCGACGAGGTGCTGCTGGTGCTGGACGCCACCACCGGCCAGAATGGCATGAAGCAGGCCGAGGTGTTCGCCCAGGCGGTGGACGTCACCGGCATCGTGCTCACCAAGATGGACGGCACCGCGCGCGGCGGCATCGTCGTGGCCGTGCAGCGGGCCCTCGGGGTGCCGGTCAAGCTCGTGGGCCTGGGCGAGGGGCCGGACGACCTCGCGCCCTTCGTGGCCGAGGACTTCGTGGACGCCCTGCTGGACTGAGTCGCGGGCACCGCGCACCGCACGAAATCAGCACCGGTGCTGAGTTCGGCCTGTCAGGTCACCGAGAACCGCACCGGTGCCGAGTTCGACAGTCGAACTCGGCACCGGTGCGGTGCTCGTGGTGGGGGAGTGCTGAGACCGGCACCGGTGCCGGTCTCACCCGGCCCCCTCAGCAGGTGGCGGCGGCCAGCGCCAGGGCGAGCGCCCCGCCGAAGCGGGTCTCGCGCTCCTGTGCGCTCATGTCCGCCGAGCCGTCCACGAGGTGGTCGCTCACCGTGAGCACCGCCAGCGCCTGCCGCCCGAACTCGTTGGCCACGCCGTAGAGCGCCGCGGCCTCCATCTCCACACCGAGGGTCCCGTGGGCGCGCAGGCCGTCCACCATCCCCGGCACCGCCCAGTAGAAGTGGTCGCGGCTCACGACGGGGCCGGCGTGCACGGTGCCCTCGGTCACCTTCTCCCGCGCGCCCCAGGCGGCCGCGGCCAGCTCCAGGTCGGCCACGGCGGAGAAGTTGATGCCCGGCACGCGCGCCTGGTTCATGGACGAGTCGGTGTGCGCCCCGGTGCCGATGATGACGTCGCCCACCTGCACGCCCTCGGCGATGCCGCCGCAGGTGCCCACGCGGATGATGCGCTGCACCCCGTACTCGCGGAACAGCTCGGTGGCGTAGATGGTCGCGCTCGGCTGGCCCATGCCCGAGCCCATCACCGAGAGCGGGTGGGCCACGCCGTCCACCTCGACGGTGCCGGTGAAGCCGAGCATGCCGCGCACGTCGGTGACCAGGCGGGCGTCGGGCATGAGGGCGTGGGCGATGCGCTCGGCGCGGCGGGGGTCGCCGGGCATGAGCACGGCGGGGGCGAAGTCGTCGGGTCCGGCGGAGATGTGGGGAGTCGGCATGGGCGGATTCTTGCAGCACGTAGAATCCACCGGGTGTTCAACAGCCTCTCCGACCGCCTGACCCACACCTTCGGCAACCTGAAGCGCAAGGGCAAGCTCACCGAGTCCGACGTCAACGCGACGGTCCGCGACATCCGCCTCGCGCTCCTGGACGCCGACGTCGCCCTGCCGGTGGTGAAGCAGTTCACCAAGGTGATCCGGGAGCGGGCCACCGGTGCGGAGGTCTCCGAGGCGCTCAACCCGGCCCAGCAGGTCGTGAAGATCGTCAACGAGGAGCTCGTCGACATCCTCGGTGGCGAGACGCGCACCATCCGCTTCGCCAAGCGCCCGCCGACGGTGATCATGCTCGCCGGTCTGCAGGGTTCCGGTAAGACCACCCTGGCCGGCAAGCTCGGCAAGTGGCTCAAGGACCAGGGGCACACCCCGCTGCTGGTGGCCTGTGACCTGCAGCGCCCCAACGCGGTGAACCAGCTGGAGATCGTCGGTGAGCGCGCCGGTGTGCCGGTGTACGCCCCGGAGAAGGGCAACGTCTACGGCCACGACGCCGCGCTGGAGAGCGGTGAGGGCACGCGCTCCTTCGGTGACCCGGTGGAGGTGGCCCGCCGCGGTGTGGCCCAGGGTCAGGCCCGCCAGCACGACGTGGTCATCATCGACACCGCCGGCCGTCTGGCGGTGGACGAGGAGCTCATGCAGCAGGCCGCGGACATCCGCGCCGCGGTGAACCCCGAGGAGGTGCTGTTCGTCATCGACGCGATGATCGGACAGGCCGCCATCGACACCGCCATGGCCTTCGACAAGGGCGTCGACTTCACCGGTGTGGTGCTCTCCAAGCTCGATGGTGACGCGCGCGGTGGTGCCGCCCTCTCGGTGGCCTCGGTCACCGGCAAGCCGGTCATGTTCGCCTCCACCGGTGAGCAGACCAAGGACTTCGAGGTCTTCCACCCCGACCGCATGGCCTCCCGCATCCTCGACATGGGTGACGTGCTCACCCTCATCGAGCAGGCCGAGCGCGCCTTCGACCGCTCGCAGGCCGCGGAGATGTCGCGGAAGTTCATGTCCGACGAGGACTTCACCTTCGACGACTTCCTGCAGCAGATGGCCGCCATCAAGAAGATGGGCAATCTCAAGCAGTTGCTGGGCATGATGCCGGGCATGGGCCAGATGCGGGCCCAGATCGAGGCCCTCGACGAGCGCGAGTTCGACCGGGTGGAGGCCATGGTGCAGTCCATGACGCCCTTCGAGCGCTCGCACCCCAAGCAGATCAACGGCTCGCGCCGCGCCCGCATCGCCAAGGGTTCGGGCGTGACCGTCTCCGAGGTGAACCAGCTCATCGAGCGCTTCACCGCCGCCCAGAAGATGATGAAGCAGTTCAAGAAGGGCGGCGGGATGCCCGGCATGCCGGGGATGGGGGGCATGCCCGGCATGGGCTCGATGCCGGGTGGTGCCGGCGGCAAGGGCAAGAAGGGTGCGAAGGGCAAGAACCAGCGCTCCAAGGCCAAGTCCGGCAACCCCGCCAAGCGCGCCCAGCAGGAGGCCGCGGCCGCTCGCAAGGCCGAGGAGGCCCAGCAGCGCCGTCTCGACGAGATGTTCGGCGGCGGCGGGGCCGAGGAGGCCGCGCCGCAGAAGAAGTCGGCCTTCGGCGGGCTCGGCGCCGTGGCCGGTGGCCACGGCGGCGGTCTGGGGGCCCTGGCCGAGGGGCACGGGTCCGGCAAGGACTCCGGCAAGGAGGCGACGGGCACGGGTCAGGGCGACCAGGGCCTGGGTGACCTGCAGCTGCCCAAGGGCTTCGAGAAGTTCCTCGGCGGCGGGGGCCACGGCAAGGGCTGACCGCCCGCCCCACCGCGTCGGCCCCCCCCACCTCGTGACGCCCCCCCCGCACCGCGGGGCGTCACGGCGTACGGTGAGCCCATGAGTGCCCCCGCGCAGCCCGTCCTCCACCTCACCGGCCAGGTCATCTGCGGCCCCGAGGAGGTGCACCCCGAGGCGTGGGTGGTCGACGGCCACCTCACCTTCGAGCGGCCCCCGGCCTCGCTGGAGGTCGAGCGCCTCGAGGGCTACGTGCTGCCTGGCCTCGTGGACGCCCACTGCCACGTGGGCCTGGAGGCCGAGGGGGGAGTGACGCCCGAGCGTGCCGAGGAGCACGCCGTCACCGACCGCGAGGCCGGGGCCCTGCTGCTGCGCGATGCCGGGTCGCCGGTGGACACCTCCTGGATCCACGACCGCGAGGACCTGCCCCGCCTGGTGCGTGCCGGCCGCCACATCGCCCGGCCCAAGCGCTACATCCGCAACTTCGCCCACGAGATCGAGCCCGACCAGCTCGTGGAGTACGTGCGGGCCGAGGCGCGGGCCGGTGACGGCTGGGTGAAGCTCGTGGGCGACTGGATCGACCGCGAGGTAGGCGACCTGCGCCCCCTGTGGCCGGTGGAGGTGCTCACCGAGGCGATCGCCGCCGCCCACGAGGAGGGCGCGCGAGTGACGGCGCACTGCTTCGCCGAGCAGTCGCTGCTGGACTTCGCCGCCGCGGGCACGGACTGCATCGAGCACGCCACCGGGCTCACCGAGGAGACGGTGCGGATCTTCGCCGAGCAGGACATCGCCATCGTGCCCACGCTGGTGAACATCGAGAACTTCCCCGCCTTCGCCGAGGCCGGGCAGGCCAAGTTCCCCGCGTACGCCGCGCACATGCGCGACCTCTACGCGCGCCGCTTCGAGACCGTCGGCCTGGCCCGGGAGGCCGGGGTGCGCATCTACGCCGGCACCGATGCCGGGGGCCAGCTGCCGCACGGCCTCATCGCCCGCGAGGTGGAGGCGATGCTGCAGGTGGGCATGACCCCCACCGAGGCCATCGGTGCCGCCACCTGGGAGGCCCGCGAGTGGCTGGGCCACGAGGGCCTCACCGAGGGAGCGAGCGCCGACGTGGTGGTGTACACCGACGACCCGCGGCGCGACGTGCGCGCCCTGGCCGCGCCGGCCCACGTGGTGCTGCGGGGCGTGCGCCACGGTGGCTGAGCCTCCCGTGCTGCCGTCGCACACGCCCACCCACCGCCTGGTGGCCACCGATGGCGAGCTCGTGGCCGCCACGCTCGTGCCGCAGGACGAGGCGGAGTACACGGTGGCCGGGGACGCCTCGGCCGCACGCGTCGGCCGGTTCAACCCGGTGGTGCCCGGCGACTTCCGGGCGCGCCTGGCGGCCCAGGGGGAGTCCCAGCGGATGGTGCTGGTGCGCCTGCGCGACCCGCAGCAGGCCGCCGAGGACCTGGCCGGGCAGGGGAGGTGGCCCGGGACCGACCGGCCGGGCTGCGCGCCGGACGGTCGACCGCTCCACGGCATCGTGGCCCGGGTCAACGTCATGAACACGGTGCGGGGCCGCTTCCAGAGCGCCGCCCTGGGCTACGACGCCCTCGACCCCTGGGCGGGGACGGGGCTGTTCACCCGGGCGCTGCGGCTGGTGGTGGACCTCGCGTTCACCCCGGTGGCCCCGGACCCGGGACCCGGTGGCGGCCCCACTGGCGGTTTCGGCCTGCACCGGGTGGAGGCCAACGTGCAGCCGGACAACGCGGCCAGCCTGCGGGTGCTGCAGAAGGTGGGCTTCCGGCGCGAGGGCCTGGTGGAACGGATGCTGTACGTCCCGGGCCCGGACGGGGCCGAGGCCTGGCGCGACCACGTGGCCCACGGCCTCACGGTGGAGGAGTGGGCGCCGCGCCGGTGAGGCCCGGGTTGGGCGGGCGCGGAGGCGTCTGGCATCATTGGCCGGTACTCGCTGTGTGCCGGACCCTCTCACCGGCACGGAGCAAGTCCCGGGCGTCGGGCGTCACCGTGACCCCACCGGATGGCCCCCGGACCCCACCCGATTCGAAACAGGAGTTCCACTCACGTGGCAGTCAAGATCCGACTGAAGCGCATGGGCAAGATCCGTGCACCGTTCTACCGCGTCGTCGTCATGGACTCGCGCCAGAAGCGCGATGGCCGCGCGATCGAGGAGATCGGTCTGTACCACCCGACCGAGGAGCCCTCGCGCATCGAGATCGACTCCGAGCGCGCGCAGTACTGGCTCGGCGTCGGCGCGCAGCCGACCGAGCAGGTCGAGGCGCTGCTGAAGGTCACCGGCGACTGGGCCAAGTTCAAGGGTGAGGGCGACGCCGCCACCCTGAAGACCCGCGAGGCCAAGCCCTCCAAGCAGGAGCTCTTCGAGCAGGCGCTCAAGGACGCGGAGAACGCCCCGGCGACCGCGCCCACCCCCAAGAAGAAGAAGGCCGAGGAGGCCGCCGAGGCCCCCGCCGCCGAGGAGCCGAAGGCCGAGGAGGCCGCTGAGGCCCCCGCCGAGGACACCAAGGCCGACGAGGCCTGATCGTGCTCACCGAGGCGCTCGACCACTTGGTCCGCGGCATCGTCGACCACGACGAGGACGTCCACGTGACGACCGTCGAGGGACGACGCGGCGAGACCCTCCAGGTCCGGGTCCACCCCGACGACCTGGGGCGGGTGATCGGTCGCTCCGGCCGGACCGCGCGTGCCCTGCGCACCGTGGTCCAGGCACTGGCCGGCGAGCGGCGCCAGGTGCGGGTCGACATCGTCGACACCGACCGGCCCTGACCCGGCACCACACCGACGTGTGACGCGTGGCCCGGTACCTTCGCGGTACCGGGCCACGCGCGCGCCCGGACCCTGTGGCGTGAGCACCGCCGGGTGCCGGCCCCGGACCACCCGACCACGACCCAGCCCACCGCGCCGGACCCACCGAGGACGACATGGCACAGCACAGCAACCGCGAGCGCGGCACCATCCCCGAGGGCATGGTGCGTCTGGCCCGCATCGGCAAGCCCCACGCCCTGCGCGGTGAGGTGACCGTGCAGCTGCACACCGACGAGCCGGAGGTCCGGTTCGCCGTGGGGGAGCGCATCGCCACCGTGCCGGCCGAGGAGGGCCCCCTCACCGTGGCCTCGCGCCGGGTGCACCAGGGCGTCACCCTGCTCGGCTTCGAGGAGGTCACCGACCGCACCGGTGCCGAGGGGCTGCGCGGCGTGGTGCTCGTGGCCGCCGCGGAGGCCGACCCCGACGACGAGGGCTTCTACCCCGAGGACCTGCGCGGCCTGCGTGCCGTCGACGCCGAGGGCGCCCCGCTCGGCACGGTGAAGGGCCTCCACCTGCGCCCGGCCCAGGACCTGCTGGAGCTCACCACCACCGCCGGGCACGAGGTGCTCGTGCCGTTCGTGGCCGAGCTGGTGCCCGAGGTCGACCTCGAGGAGGGCGTCGTGGTGGTCACCGCGCCCGCCGGTCTGCTGGAGCCGCTCGACTGATGCCGGCCACCCGCACCCCGCTCACCGCGGCCGCCCCGCAGGAGGTCGCGTCCGAGGCTTCGCGCGCCGCGCTGCGCATCGACGTCGTCTCGATCTTCCCCGAGTACCTCGCTCCGCTGGACCTCAGCCTCATCGGCAAGGCGCAGCGCGACGGCCTGCTCGAGGTGCACACCCACGACCTGCGCGCCTTCACCCACGACCGCCACCGCACCGTGGACGCCACTCCCTACGGCGGCGGCGCCGGCATGGTCATGAAGCCCGAGCCGTGGGGGGAGGCACTCGACCACGTGCTGGCCAGCGACCCCACGCGCACCCCGGTGCTCGTGGTGCCCGGCCCCGGCGGTGACCGCTTCACCCAGCCCGTGGCCCGCGAGCTCGCCGGCGCCGACTGGCTGGTGTTCGCCTGCGGTCGCTACGAGGGCATCGACGAGCGCGTGGTGCTGGAGTACTCCCGGCGCGTGGACCTGCGCGTCCTCTCCCTGGGCGACTACGTGCTCAACGGCGGCGAGGTGGCCGTGCTGGCCATGACCGAGGCCATCGCACGCCTCGTGCCGGGCGTCATCGGCAACGCCGAGTCGCTCGTGGAGGAGTCCCACGAGGACGGGCTGCTGGAGTACCCCGTGTTCACCAAGCCGGCCTCCTGGCGCGGCCACGACGTGCCGGACGTGCTGCTCTCGGGCAACCACGCCCGCATCGCCGCCTGGCGCCACGAGCAGCGGGTCAGCAGGACCGCCGCCCGACGACCTGACATGCTGGGCCCCACCTGAACGACGTGGTCCCCGACGGGGACCGGAGTGGGAGGAGCGGCATGGAGACCGTCGAGTCATGGTTGAGCGAGGCCGGTGCGTGGATCTGGGGGCCGATGACCCCCATGGTGCTGCTGGCCGGGCTCGTGTTCACCGTGGTCACCGGTGTGGTGCAGGTCCGGATGCTGCCGGCCATGTTCCGCACGCTGCTGGACCCGCCGTTGAAGGACGAGAACGGCGAGGACCGCAGCGTCTCCACCCTGGCGGCGTTCTCCATCTCGGCCGCCGGACGCATCGGCACCGCCAACATCGCCGGGGTCTCCGCGGCGGTGGCCATGGGTGGCGCCGGCGCCGTCTTCTGGATGTGGGTGATCGCCCTGGTCGGCGGCGCGACGGCGTTCGTCGAGTCCAGCATCGCCCAGCTGTACAAGGTGCGGGAGGGCAACGCCTACCGCGGTGGTGGTGCTGTGGTCTACGAGAAGGCCCTCGGCTCCCGCATCATGGGTGTGCTGTTCGCCGTCATGGTGCTGATCTGCGCCGGCATCTCGTTCAACATGCTGCAGGCCAACACCATCCGGGTGGCCGTCGACGAGGCCGTGCCCACCGACGCCGCGTGGGTGAACTGGGCGGTGGCCGGCGTGGTGGCGGTGCTCACCGCCGCGGTGGTGCTCGGCGGGGTGCGCCGCATCGGTCACGTCGCCGAGGGGCTGGTGCCGTTCATGGCCGGCGCCTACCTGCTGCTGGGCCTGGCCATCGTGGTGGTCAACTTCGACCAGGTGCCGGGCGTCTTCGGGCAGATCTTCGGGCAGGCCTTCGGTGTCCAGGCCATCACCGCCGGCTCGTTCATGGGCATGGTGATGGAGGGCGTGAAGCGCGCCATGTTCTCCAACGAGGCGGGGATGGGTCTGACCGGCCACGCCGCCGCCTCGGCCTCGGTGTCGCACCCGGTGAAGCAGGGCTTCGCCCAGACCCTCGGGGTGTACCTGGACACGCTCGTGGTGTGCACCATCACCGCGTTCATCGTGCTGAGCGCCAACCCCCGCGTCGGTGGTGAGGAGGCCGGCGCGGAGCTCGCCTCGGCCTCCATCGTCGATGCGGTGGGCACGTGGGGCGCGATCGCCCTGGCGGTGATCCTGTTCACCCTGGCCTTCACCTCGGTGCTCGCGGACTACTACTACGGCGAGTCCAACGTCCAGTACCTGACGCGGAACAAGGGCCTGCTGACGGCCTTCAAGCTGGCCTTCGTGGCCCTGACCTTCCTGGGCTGCCTGGTGGAGCCGACGCTCCTGTGGTCGCTGGCGGACTTCCTCTTCCCGCTGCTGGCCCTGCTGACGATCGGCTCCCTGCTGGTGCTGCTGCCCAAGGCGCGGTGGCTCCTGCAGGACTACCGGGCGCAGGAGGCGGAGGGTCGTAACCCGGCCCTCACCAGCGACCGGCTGCCGCGCAACTGGCGGGGCGTCACCTGCTGGGAGCCGGAGGACGCGATGGACCACGACCAGGCGCAGGCCTACCGGCGGGAGCACGGACTGGCCGGGACTGCCGCACCTGTGGCAGACTGAGCCGCTGCCGACCGGCCCGACAGGCCCCTGCCGCAGGGGGGAGAAGCTCCGGGCACCACGCTCGGCGAATCCACGTAGCGACCACGGGAGACCGTGGTGACCCAGTGGCCGTGACCTGCGCGCACGCCACGGAAAGCGACACGCATCATGCAGAAGCTCGACTTCGTCGACGCCGCCAGCCTCCGCGACGACATCCCGGAGTTCCGCGCCGGTGACACGATCAACGTGCACGTCAAGGTCATCGAGGGCAACCGCACCCGTACCCAGGTCTTCAAGGGCATCGTGATCCGTCGTCACGGCCGCGGCGTGGGCGAGACCTACACCGTGCGCAAGGTGTCCTTCGGCATCGGTGTGGAGCGCACCTTCCCGGTGCACTCCCCGGTGGTGGAGAAGGTGGAGGTGCTGACCCGCGGTGACGTGCGTCGCGCCAAGCTGTACTACCTGCGCGACCTGCGCGGCAAGGCTGCCCGCATCCGCGAGAAGCGCGAGGACGTCAAGGCCTGATCCGGCGGGCACCCGTCCCTCCGGTCGCCGTGAGCGCCCTGCCCGAGCCGTCCTCGTCCCTGCGACGAGGGCGGCTCCGGCGTGTCCGGGGCCCCGAGGGGAACCGGCCCGGGGGCTCGCCGTGGCGACGGGCCGGGTGGGCCCTGCTGGCCCTGGCCCTCGTCGCCGCCCTCGTGCTGGCCACCTCGGTGCGCACCTACCGGGTGAACGGGCCCTCGATGGAGCCGGGCCTCGCGGCGGGCGACCTCGTGGTCGGCACCGTCGTGGGCGGGCTCGGGGGGGCGGCGTCGGACGCGGTCGCGGTGGGCGACGTGGTCGTCGTCGACGCCACGGCCGCCTGGGGCGACCGTGCGCCCGGGGTGGAGCGGCTGCACGTGGTCAAGCGCGTGGTCGGCGCCCCCGGCGACCGCGTCTCGTGCTGCACCGACGGCGCGATGGTGCGCAACGGCACCCCGGTGCCCGCCCACGGCCCGGGCGGGGAGGGGCTCGACCAGCGCTTCGACGTGGTGCTCGGTGAGGACGAGTGGTGGGTGGTGGGGGACAATGCGGTGCACTCCGCGGACTCACGCACCCACCTGGCCGCGCCGGGGGGCGGTGTGGTGCGGTCTGACGAACTGGTGGCCCGCGTACGGTGGGCCCCGTGAACACCGAGGAGCAGTCGATGCCGCCCGAGCAGCACGAGCCGAACCACGCCGCCGACGACCAGCCGGCCACCGGGTCCACCTCCCTCGAGGCCGACCCGGCGACCCCGGGGGAAGCGGTCAAGGAGCGCGGGGGCTTCCTCAGCGCGCTGCGGGAGACCGTGGTGGTGGCCGCGCTGGCCCTGTTCTTCGCCTTCCTCATCAAGACCTTCCTCGTGCAGGCCTTCTTCATCCCCTCGGGCTCCATGGAGAACACGCTCCAGGAGGGCGACCGCCTGCTGGTGAACAAGCTGAGCCCCACCCCCTTCGCAGTGGAGCGCGGCGAGGTCGTCGTCTTCCAGGACCCGGGCCAGTGGCTCGGCAGCACGCCCAAGGACAAGTCGCTGCTGCACAAGGCCGGCCAGTTCGTCGGGGTGCTGCCCGGCGACGGCGACGAGTACCTCATCAAGCGCGTCATCGGGCTGCCGGGCGACCGGGTGCAGTGCTGCGACGCCGAGGGCCGCGTGCAAGTCAACGGCAAGAGCATCGACGAGCCGTACGTGTTCCCCGGCAACCCGCCGAGCCTGGTGGAGTTCGACGAGAAGGTCCCCGAGGACCACCTGTGGGTCATGGGTGACCACCGCTCCAACTCCGGCGACTCGCGTTACCACGGCACCGTGCCGATGGACCGCGTGACCGGTGGCGCCTTCGTCGTCATCTGGCCGTTCGACCACGTGGGCACCCTGCCGGGCAAGGACGTCTTCGCCGACGTGCCCGACCCGAAGTGACCCCGGGCGCCCCAGGGCGTCCCCGCACCGGCGTCACCACGCCCAGCCTGCGCGTCGAGCGCGAGCTGCTGCGCGGTGGCGCCGTGCGCGTGGCCGGCATGGACGAGGTGGGGCGGGGGGCACTGGCCGGGCCGGTGAGCGTGGGCGTGGTCGTCGTGGACGCCGCCGTGGGCACCGCGCCGGTGGGGGTGCGCGATTCCAAGGACCTCAGCGCCGCCCGCCGGGAGGCACTCGTGCCGCAGCTGCTCCGATGGGGTGTGGCGCGGGGCGTGGGGCACGCCTCGGCGGCCGAGGTGGACGCCCGGGGGATCATGGGCGCGCTGCGCACCGCCGGGCGGCGGGCCCTCGAGGCCTGTGGTGTGGAGGTGGACGTGGTGCTGCTCGACGGCAAGCACGACTGGCTCACCGACCCACTCTCCGACGGGCTCCTGGCCGGCCTGGGCGTCGGCGGCGCGATGTCGGCCACGCCCCCGGTGGTGACCCGGACCAAGGCCGACCGCACCTGCTCCTCGGTGGCCGCCGCCAGCGTGCTGGCCAAGGTGGAGCGCGACGGCCTCATGGCCGGCCTGGCCCGGCAGCCGGGCATGTGGCCCTACGGGTGGGCCCGCAACAAGGGCTACGCCGCGGCCGACCACCGCGAGGCGCTGGAGCGGCGCGGACCGAGCACCCACCACCGCCGTTCCTGGCGGCTCGGGGTGCAGGATGGGACGAGCACCACGGAGGACCTTCCGTGGGCCGACGACCGGGAGGTGTGAGTGAGCGAGGAGGATCTCGACCGCTTCGAGGCCGATGCCGAGCTGGCCCTGTACAAGGAGTACCGGGACGTCGTGGGGCTCTTCTCCTACGTGGTGGAGACCGACCGCCGGTTCTACCTGGCCAACGAGGTGGACGTGCAGGTGGCCGGTGAGCCGGGCGACACCTGGTTCGACGTGCACCTCACCGACGCCTGGGTCTGGGACGTCTACCGTCCGGCGCGCTTCGTCTCCCGGGTGCGGGTCATGACCTACAAGGACGTCAACGTGGAGGAGCTCGCGCCGCAGGAGCTGACGCTGCCCGAGTGAGGGCCGCCCACAGGCGCCTCGATGCTGGGGACCGGCCCGGGGGCGCAGCCACAGGCCCGGCGCCCTCGCCCACCGCGCGCCGGTGCACGGGGCCACGCTGCGGGGCATGACTGCACGACGCACAGCCCTGGGGCGGCAGGGGGAGGACATCGCCGCCCGCTGGTGGGAGGAGCGCGGCGCGGAGTTGCTCGACCGCAACTGGCGCCACGGGGCCCACGGCGAGATCGACCTCGTGGTGGCCGAGGGGCCCCGCCTCGTGGTCTGCGAGGTGAAGACCCGCTCCACGGCGGCCTTCGGCGAGCCGGTGGAGATGGTCTCCCTGGCGCAACGGCGCCGCCTGCGGCGCCTCACCGCGGCCTGGCTGCAGGCGCACCCGGGCCGGTGGGACGAGGTCCGCATCGACGTGCTGGGGGTGCTCGCGCCGCCCGGGGGCCCGGTGACCGTCCACCACGTGCCGGGGGCCGTGTCATGACCCTCGGGCGCACCTGGGCGGTGGGCCTGGTGGGGGTGACCGGCCGGATGGTCCAGGTGGAGGCCGACATGGGCGCGGGGCTGCCCACCTTCACCATCGGGGGCCTGCCGGACGCCGCGTGCGCGCAGGCGCCGGACCGCATCCGGGCCGCGACGGCCAACGCCGGCATCCAACTGCCCAGCCGCAAGGTGGTGGTCAACCTGTCCCCGGCCGACCTGCGCAAGCGGGGCACGGGCTACGACCTGGGCATCGCCCTGGCGATCCTCGCGGCGGCGGGTGTCGTGCCGGCCGGGGCGGTGGAGCAGGTCGCACACGTCGGGGAGCTCGGGCTCGACGGGGAGGTCCGCCCCGTCCCGGGCGTGCTCCCGGCGGTGCTCGCCGCCCGGGCGGCCGGGGTCGAGCGGGTCGTGGTGCCCGCGGCGTCGTGGACCACCACCTGCACCGTGCCCGGCGTCGAGGTGCTGCCCGTGACCCACCTGGCGGCACTGGTGGAGGACTACGTCACCCACGGCCGCCCGATGGGGTGCACCACCGCGCTGCCGGAACCCCCGGCCGCCGAGGAGGTCGCCTGCCTCTCCGAAGTCGTGGGCCAGGAGGCCGCCCGACGGGCCCTGGAGGTGGCCGCCGCCGGCGGGCACCACCTGCTCCTGCACGGGGCGCCCGGCACGGGAAAGACCATGCTGGCGCGGCGGCTGCCCGGCATCCTGCCGCCGCTGGAGAAGGACGAGGCACTGGAGGTCGCGGCCATCGCGTCGGTCACCGAGGCCACCCCTGTGGGCCTGACCCGGGTGAGGCCCTTCGTGGCCCCGCACCACGCGTCCACCGCGAGCGCGGTGCTCGGGGGTGGGTCGGGGCGGGCCCGCCCCGGGGCGGTCTCCCGGGCCACCCACGGGGTGCTCTTCCTCGACGAGGCCCCCGAGCTGCGGCGCGACGTGCTGGAGGGGCTGCGCCAGCCGCTCGAGGAGGGGCGCGTGGTGGTGCTGCGTTCGGAGGGGGCGGTGGAGCTGCCGGCGCGCTTCCAGCTCGTGCTGGCGGCCAACCCGTGTCCCTGCGGCCTCGCGGGCCGGCGGGCCACCGCGGGCGCGGTCTGCGAGTGCACGCCCACCACGCGCCGGCAGTACGCCAAGCGCCTGTCCGGCCCCGTCCGCGACCGCATCGACCTGCAGGTCGAGATGGACCCCACCACCGTCTGGCCGATGACGCGCGAGCTCCCGGAGTCCTCGGCGGTGGTGGCCGAGCGCGTGGCGCGGGCTCGGCAGCGGCAGCGGGAACGCTGGGCGGGGCACCCGTGGTCGCTCAACGTGCACGCCCCGGGCAGCGTCCTGCGCCGCGGCCCCCACGCCGTTCCGCCCGCCGCCCTGGACCGCCTCCGGACGGCCCACGCCGCCGGCGTGCTCAGCACGCGGGCCGTGGACCGGGTGCTGCGGGTCGCCCGCACCCTGGCCGACCTGTCCGACGGGGGTGCGGTGACCTCCGAGCACGTGGCGCAGGCCGTGGTGCTGCGCGGGGTGGAGGCGGCATGAGCGCACCGTCCGCCCCGACCCCGCGCTGGTCGCCCGAGCGCGCGGCACGTGCCGCGTGGAGCCGCCTGTCCGAACCCGGCGACAAGGAGGCCACCGCCCTGCTGGAGCGGCTCGGTCCCGAACGCGCCTTGGAGCACCTCGTGGCCGACCCCTCGGTGGCGAAGGGTCGCTTCGCGCCCCGGCTCGCACAGTGGGACCCGGCCGAGGAGGAGGCCCGCGCCGCGCGCCTGGGCGTCCGGGTGCTCGTGCCGGGTGACGAGGAGTGGCCCGACGGCGCCGACCGCCTCGAGCACCCACCGGTGTGCCTGTGGGTGCGGGGCCGGTCCCACCTGGCCGAGGCGCTGGAGTGCTCGGTGGCCGTGGTCGGTGCTCGCGCCGCCACCCACTACGGCCAGTCGGTGGCCGGCACCTGGAGCCAGGAGTTCGCGGCCTCGGGGGTGACGGTCGTCTCCGGGGGAGCCTTCGGCGTCGACGCCGCAGCCCACCGGGGCGCCCTCTCGGCGCCCGGCACGACGGTGGCCTTCCTCGCCGGGGGAGTGGACCGCCCCTACCCGGCGGCACACGCGGACCTGCTCCAGGCGGTCGCCGGGCAGGGGGCGCTGGTCAGCGAGGCCGCCCCGGGCTGTGCACCCCACCGGGGGCGCTTCCTCACCCGCAACCGCCTCATCGCGGCCTTCTCCGGCGGCACGCTGGTGGTGGAGGCCGGTGCGCGGTCGGGTTCGCTGTCCACCGCGCGCTGGGCGGACTCCTGCTCCCGCCCGGTGGCCGCGGTGCCCGGCCCGGTCACCTCGGAGTTCTCGGTGGGGACCCACCAGGTGGTCCGCGATGGCCTGGCGACCCTGGTCACCACGCCGCAGGAGGCCCTGGAGGCCCTGTCACCCCTGGGTGCCGCCCTCGCGCCGGTACCGGTGGGGCCGGCGGCGGACCGGGACGCGGTGGAGCCCGAGCACCGGTGGTGCTGGGACGTCGTCAGCCCGCGGGGCTCCACCACCGATGCGGTGGCCCGCGCGGGGGGCCGGTCCCTCGCCGAGGCCGAGTTGGCCCTGGGGCTGCTGGCGCTCGCCGGTCAGGTGCAGCGCACGGACCGGGGGTGGGTCCGCACCCGCTGACGCACGGAGCCCGGTACTGTGCACTCGTCCGCCGGCCCGGCCCCGCCCGGGCCGGGCCGGCCCACCACGCACCCAGGTTCCGGGACGCCGTGGTGGACTGTCCCGCATGCGGACGGACCTGGCGCGGGCGGTGGAGGAGTTCGGCGACCACCTCGAGCACGAGCGTGGCCGCTCGGCCCACACCGTCCGGGCCTACCTGACCGACCTGCGGGGACTGGTCGAGCACCTCCAGGAGCAGGGCGTGGACCGGTGGGACCGGGTGACCCTGGCCCACCTGCGGTCCCACGCCGCGGCGCGCTCTGCCCGGGGCCTCGCGCGCACCACCCTCGCCCGGGGTGCTGCGGCGCAGCGGGCCTTCTTCGGCTGGATGGTGGCGCGCGGTACCTTGGACACCGACCCCTCGGCCCGCCTGGTCTCGCCGCGGGGGGAGCGGCGGCTCCCCGGCGTGCTCCGGGCGGACCAGGCCGAGGCGGTGGTCTCGGGTGCAGTGGCTGCCGGGCCGGTCGACAGGCCCGGCGGGGCCGGGCCGGACGGCGCGGCCCCGCGGCAGGACGGGGCACCGGACGACCCGGTGACCACGGCGCTGGCGCTGCGCGACCGCGCCCTGCTCGAGCTGCTCTACGCCACCGGCATCCGGGTGGGGGAGCTCGTGGGCCTCGACCGCGGGGCCGTCGACCACGCCGAGCGCACCGTGCGCGTGCTGGGCAAGGGGGACAAGGAACGGGTCGTGCCCTTCGGCCGCCCGGCCGCCGAGGCGCTCGCGGCCTGGGCCGACCGGGGACGGCCCGTCCTGGTGGGTGACCGCAGCGCGGGCGCGCTCTTCCTGGGGGCGCGGGGCGGTCGCATCGACCCCCGCGAGGTGCGACGCGTGGTGCACCGGGCCGTCGAGGGCGTGGACGGCGCCCCCCGGATGGGCCCGCACGGCCTGCGCCACTCGGCGGCCACGCACATGGTGGACGCGGGGGCCGACCTGCGGTCGGTGCAGGAGCTCCTGGGGCACGCCAGCCTGGCCACCACGCAGGTGTACACCCACGTCTCGGTGGAACGCCTCCGCGAGGCCTTCGGGCGCGCCCACCCCCGGGCCTGAACCGGCCCCCTGCCCATTCCGTGGGCCGGGGCCGGATCAGCGCCGGCGCCGACGCTGGTCCAGGGGCTTGAGCTCCGGCGCGAAGTCCGGCAGGAGCGTCGGGTCGATGTAGGTCCGCAGCCCGGTCCTGGCGCCCCAGTGCAGGCAGGCCGGCAGGCAGTGCCCACCCGGGGACAGCAACCCGATGGGCGTGCCGGCGACCACGGGTGTGCCCATCGGGACGCGGGCGGTGAGGGGCTGGTAGGTGGTGCGCAGCCGCAGGGTGTGCTGGATGGAGAGCGTCCCCACCGAGGCCACCGGACCGCTGAAGGCGACGAACCCGGGCCCGGCGGCGTAGACGGGCGTCCCCGGGACGGCCCGCAGGTCGACCCCGCGGTGGCCCCGTCCGTAGCGGTGCTTCGGCGGCTTGAACGGGCGCACGACCTTCACCGGTGCGATGGGCCACTTGTAGTCCATGGGGTCCAGGCCCGAGGCCGTCGCCAGCGGTGCGGTGTCCCTGGTGGCCGGCACCCCGCCGGGTACCTGACCCCACGCTGCGGCCAGGGCCCACGCCTGGGGCGCCGCGCGGGAGACCAGGTCGAGATGCACATCCTTCTCCCAGGGCAGCCACAGCGGAGGAGGCAGCGTGACGTCGGTGGTGTTGGGCATCGACTCCACCTCCTCCGGTCCGGGCGGCGCCGCGTCCGGATGGGCCTCGGCCGCCGCGGTCGGCGCATCGAGGCCGGCGAGGAGCACCGCCCAGGCGGTGGCCGGGACGAGGGCGCGACGCAGCAGGCGGCGCCACGGCCGGGTCGTTGTGGCGGAACGGGAGGGGCGCGAGGTGTCCATGCCGCGAGGCTGCCGGGGGAGGAGCTGCACCCGTGGCG
The DNA here is from genome assembly GCF_002847825.1 of Kytococcus schroeteri. Taxonomy (GTDB): domain Bacteria; phylum Actinomycetota; class Actinomycetes; order Actinomycetales; family Dermatophilaceae; genus Kytococcus; species Kytococcus schroeteri. Next base: position 94,342 of record NZ_PKIZ01000007.1, read on the forward strand.
GGTCGCGCGGCCCCCTGTGGACGCCGGGAGGGGGCCCTACGTGGGCCCACAGGCGAGGGCGTCGCGCAGGGGCACGTCTCGCCGTGGGATAGACTCGGGGACACGTGTGATCTGTCGGTGTGCCCGAGACCTTCCGAGGAATCCGGGCCCGCCGCCGGTGAGCGCGAATTCGCGCCCGGGTCTCGACCCGCGCGCCCGTGGTCCCCGACCGTCCACCCGGACGCGGGGTGGGGTGCGCCACCCGGGCCAGGAGACAACTGCACCCCATCAGAAAGCGAGACCTCGGCATGGCCGTCGTCACCATGCGCCAGCTCCTCGAGAGCGGCGTCCACTTCGGACACCAGACCCGTCGCTGGAACCCCAAGATGAAGCGCTTCATCATGACCGAGCGCAACGGCATCTACATCATCGACCTGCAGCAGTCGCTGACCTACCTCAACGAGGCCCACGAGTTCGTCAAGCAGACCGTGGCCCACGGCGGCACCATCCTGTTCGTCGGTACCAAGAAGCAGGCCCAGGAGACCATCGCCGAGCAGGCCACCCGCGTGGGCATGCCCTACGTGAACCACCGCTGGCTGGGCGGCATGCTCACCAACTTCCAGACCGTGGCCAAGCGCCTGGAGCGCCTGAAGGAGCTCGAGGCCATCGACTTCGACGACGTGGCCAACTCCGGCCGCACCAAGAAGGAGCTGCTGGTCCTCAAGCGCGAGCTCGACAAGCTCGACCGCACCCTGGGCGGCATCCGCGACATGACCCGCACCCCCTCCGCGGTCTGGGTCGTGGACACCAAGAAGGAGCACCTGGCCGTCACCGAGGCCCGCAAGCTCCGCATCCCGGTCATCGCCATCCTGGACACCAACTGCGACCCCGACGAGGTCGACTACGCCGTGCCGGGCAACGACGACGCCATCCGCTCCGTCTCGCTGCTGACCCGCATCGTGGCCGACGCCGCCGCCGAGGGCCTCATGGCCCGCAACGGTGGGGGCAACGCCGCCGCCGACGAGCCCATGGCCGAGTGGGAGCGCGAGCTGCTCGCCGGTGAGGGTGCCGAGACCCCGGCCGCCACCGAGGCGCCCGCCGAGGCCGCCGCCGCCGCCGAGGGCGAGTCCACCGACTCCGCCCAGGCCTGAGCCACCCGAACCGACCGCAGATCCACCACACCGAAGGAGCAACGAAGGTTCATGGCGAACTACACCGCTGCTGACATCAAGGCCCTGCGTGAGCAGACCGGCGCCGGGATGCTGGACGTCAAGAAGGCCCTCGACGAGTCGAACGGCGACATCGAGGCCGCGAAGGAGGCCCTGCGCATCAAGGGCCTCAAGGGTGTGACCAAGCGTGAGGGCCGCTCGGCCTCCAACGGCCTGGTCGCCGCGCACACCGGCAACGGTGCGGGCACCCTGCTCGAGATCAACTGCGAGACCGACTTCGTGGCCAAGGGCGAGAAGTTCATCGCCCTGGCGGACAAGGTGCTGGGCCACGCCGCCGAGCAGCAGATCGACTCCGCCGAGGCGCTGCTGTCCTCCGAGCTGGACGGCCAGACCGTCCAGGCGCTGCTGGACTCCTCCAACGCCGAGATCGGCGAGAAGATCGAGGTGCGCAACCTCGCTCGCCTGACCGCCCCCGAGGGGGGCCAGGTCGTGGCCTACCTGCACAAGACCTCGCCGGACCTGCCGGCGCAGATCGGTGTGCTCGTGGCCACCACCGGCACCGACGAGCAGATCGGCCGCGACGTGGCCATGCACGCCGCCGCCTTCGCCCCCACCGCCCTCACCCGCGACGAGATCGACCCCACCGTGGTGGAGAACGAGCGTCGCATCGCCGAGGAGACGGCCAAGGAGGAGGGCAAGCCGGAGCAGGCCCTGCCGAAGATCATCGAGGGCCGCGTGAACGCCTTCTTCAAGGACAACGTGCTGCTCGACCAGCCCTTCGCCAAGGACCCCAAGAAGTCCGTGGCCAAGGTGGCCGAGGAGGCCGGCGCCGAGGTCACCGGCTTCGTGCGCTTCAAGGTCGGTTCCGACCTGCAGGCCTGATCCCTGCACCGCACGAAGGGCCCACCCCGCACGGGGTGGGCCCTTCGGCGTCCCCGCCGGGAGGGTGTGCAAGGATCGTCCGGGCCCGAAGGCCCGCCGCACCGTGACCCAGGAGGCCAGCCGATGAGCACGACCGCAGAGCAGAGCACCGCAGCACGCCGGGTGCTGCTGAAGATGTCCGGAGAGGTGTTCGGTGGCGGGTCGGTCGGCGTGGACCCCGACGTGGTGAAGGGCATCTCCGCCCAGATCGCCGATGCCGTCCGCGAGGGCGTGCAGGTGGCCATCGTGGTGGGCGGCGGCAACTTCTTCCGCGGCGCCGAGCTGCAGACCAAGGGCATGGAGCGCACCCGGGCCGACTACATGGGCATGCTCGGCACGGTCATGAACTGCCTGGCGCTGCAGAACTTCCTCGAGGCCGAGGGCGTGGACACGCGCGTGCAGACCGCCATCGAGATGACCCAGGTCGCCGAGCCGTACATTCCGCGCCGCGCCATCCGCCACCTCGAGAAGGGGCGCGTGGTGATCTTCGGCGCCGGGGCGGGCATGCCCTTCTTCACCACCGACACCGTGGCCGCCCAGCGCGCGCTGGAGATCAAGTGCGACGAGGTGCTCATGAGCAAGTCGGGCGTCGACGGCGTCTACAGCGCCGACCCCCACACCGACCCCACCGCCGAGCGCTACGAGCACCTCACCTTCGCCGAGGCCCTGGCCAAGCAGCTCCGCATCGCCGACGCCGCCGCCTTCTCGCTGTGCATGGAGAACAAGCTGCCGATGATGGTCTTCGGCATGCAGGGCGAGGGCGCCATCGCGCAGGCCCTGCGTGGTGAGAGAATCGGCACCATCGTCACGGCCGACTGAGCCGGACCGGCACCACCGGCCCCGCACGGCCACCCCGAACCACCACGAGACACAGGAGTTCCGCATGACCGTCAAGGACGCGCTGACCGAGGCCCAGCAGAAGATGGAGAAGGCCATCGAGGTCGCCCACGAGGACATGGCGGACATCCGCACCGGCCGTGCCCACGCCGGCATGTTTTCCAAGATCATGGTCGACTACTACGGCGCCCCGACCCCGCTGCAGCAGCTGGCGTCCTTCCAGGTGCCCGAGGCCCGCACGATCATGGTGCAGCCCTTCGACAAGTCGGCGATGTCCGCCATCGAGAAGGCCCTGCGCGAGTCCGAGCTGGGCGTGAACCCGTCCAACGACGGCAACCAGATCCGCTGCGTGCTGCCGGCCCTCACCGAGGAGCGCCGCAAGGAGTACATCAAGCTGGCCAAGGGCAAGGGCGAGGAGGCCCGCGTGTCCCTGCGCAACGTGCGCCGTGCGGCCAAGGAGCAGATCGACAAGCTGGTCAAGGACGGCGAGATCGGCGAGGACGAGGGCGCCCGTGGCGAGAAGGAGCTCGAGGCCCTCACGAAGAAGCACACCGACCAGGTGGAGGAGATCCTGAAGGCCAAGGAGGCCGAGCTCCTCGAGGTCTGACCCGGCCCACACCGATCCCGTGTCCGCCACACCGAGCGCCGGCCGCAACCTGCCGGCGGCCATCACGGTCGCACTCGCCCTCGCGACGCTGATCATCGTCTCCCTGGTGATCCGGCGCGAGGGTTTCGTGCTGCTCGCCGGCGCCGCCGGTGCGGTGGCGGCCTGGGAGCTGATGCAGGCGCTGCGCCACCGCCCGGGCGGCATCCGGGTGCCGTGGGTCCCCACCGTGGTGGGCCCGATGGTGATCGCCTGGTCCACCTGGTTCGCCGGTGGGTCGGGGCTCGCGGTGTCCGCCGTGGCGATGGTGGCGCTCCAGGTGGTGTGGAGGGCCTACCGCCCGCAGCGCGACGACCGGGAGGACCCCTACCACCCGGCCTCGGCGGGGGTCCCCCGCGCCATCGCGGACGTGACCGGCGCCGCGCTGGTGACGGGCTACGTGGGGGCGCTCGCGGCGTGCGCGGTGCTGCTGGTCTCCCCGGCGGACGGCGTGCAGCGCGTGGTGGCCCTGGTGCTGCTCGTGGCCTGCTCGGACGTCGGCGGGTACGCCGCGGGGGTGCGCTTCGGCCGCCACCCGATGGCGCCGCACCTGAGCCCCAAGAAGTCCTGGGAGGGCTTCGCCGGGTCGGTGTGCGCGGCCGCCCTGGGGGGACTGGCGGTGATGGCGTGGGTGCTGCCCGGGCCGCTGTGGGTGGGCCCGCTGCTCGGCGTGACGGTGGCGCTGGCGGCCACGGTGGGGGACTTCGCCGAGTCCTCCCTCAAGCGTGACCTGGGCGTCAAGGACATGAGCAACCTGCTGCCGGGCCACGGCGGCATCATGGACCGCCTCGACTCCCTGCTGGTGGCCGCGCCGGTGGCCTGGGCCATCCTCGCGGTGGCGGTGCCCACGCCCTGACCGCCCGGACCCGGTGGTCCCGCCTCGCGCCCTGCCCGGGGTGTGGTGGCAGTGCGATGATGGGGGCGATGACCGACCTGCCGCAGCCCACCACCCAGCCGCCCGCCCCGGGCCAGCTCACCTTCACCGCCCCGCGCCGTGGCAAGCCGCCGCAGCACCTGGCGGACCTCGACATGGACGGCCGCAGGGCGGCGGTCACCGAGGCCGGCTGGCCAGCCTTCCGCGCCAGCCAGCTCTCCAAGCACTTCTTCGAGCGGTGGACCGACGAGCCGGCCGCGATGACGGACCTGCCCAAGGCCGGCCGCGAGGAGACCGTGCGCGCCCTCATGCCGCGTCTGCTCACCCCGGTGAGCGTGCAGCGTGCCGACGACGGCGCCACGGTCAAGACCCTCTGGCGCCTCCACGACGGGGCGCTGGTGGAGTCGGTGCTCATGCGCTACCCGCGCCGCGTGACGCTGTGCCTCTCCAGCCAGGCCGGGTGCGGCATGAACTGCCCCTTCTGCGCCACCGGGCAGCAGGGCCTGACCCGCAACCTGTCCACCGCCGAGATCGTGGGCCAGCTGGTGGCGGCCAACCGCATGCTCAACGACCCCGAGGCGCCCGGGCTCACCCCGCCGCCGGAGCTCGCCGAGGGCCAGGTGGAGCTGGGTGAGAACGACGCCGACCCCGCGCTGGACGGGACCGAGGACCCGCTGGACACCCCGATGGCGGCCGGCGGCCCGCTGCGGGTGCACAACGTGGTGTTCATGGGCATGGGCGAGGCCCTGGCCAACTACCGTCGCGCGGTCGACGCCGTGCGGCGCATGGTGGAGCCTGCCCCGCACGGGCTGGGGATGAGCGCCCGCGGCCTGACGATGAGCACAGTGGGCCTGGTGCCCGCCATCGACAAGTTCGCCGCCGAGGGCGTGCCCGCCACGCTGGCGCTCAGCCTGCACGCCCCGGACGACGAGCTCCGCGACGAGCTGGTTCCCATCAACACCCGGTGGAACGTGGACCAGGCGCTGGACGCCGCGTACCGCTACTACCAGGCCACGGGCCGGCGCGTGAGCATCGAGTACGCCCTCATCCGCGACATCAACGACCACGCCTGGCGCGCCGACCTGCTGGGGGAGAAGCTCAACGCCCGCGGCCGCGGCTGGGTGCACGTCAACCCCATCCCGCTCAACCCGACGCCGGGCTCCAAGTGGACCGCCTCGCGCCCCGGCGTGGAGCAGCAGTTCGTGGAGCGGCTGCGCGCCGCCGGCATCCCCACCACGGTGCGCGACACCCGCGGCTCGGACATCGACGGCGCGTGCGGGCAGCTGGCCGCCGCTCCGGAGGGCACCCTGGCCTGACTCAGGCGGGCCCGATGCGGTGCGCGGCCTCGCGCACGTCGTCCACCAGGTGCAGCACGCCGCCCAGGGCGCGGTCGGTGCCGAGGGCCTCCAGCAGCGGCCACACCGGCAGGCTCCGCGTCCAGTGCTCCCGCCCCACGAGCACGAGTGCCCCGAGCTCGCAGCCCGGCGTGGCGTAGTAGAGGCGCGTGGCCACCTGGAAGACCTCCTGCACGGTGCCGGCGGCGCCGGGGAGCACCACGAGGCCCGCGTCGGACCGGGCCAGCAGCACGTCCTCGCGGACGGCGTTGGAGAACAGCTTGGCGATGCGCTGCGCCAGCACGTTGGGCGGCTCGTGGCCGTAGAACCAGGTGGGCACGCCCACGCTGCGCAGGCGGGCGGGTGCGGCCGCGCAGGCCTCGGCACCGGGCGTCTCGCCGGCGGCGCGCAGCAGGGTGTCGCGGGCGGCGAACCCGGCGCGCGCCCAGGCGGCCACGTCGTCGAACCCGGGCACCACGGCCACGAGGGCCAGGGCCTCCTGGAGCGCGGCGTGGTCCGGGGCCAGCGCGCCGAGGTTGGCCGCCTCCATCGCGCCGGGGCCGCCGCCGGTGAGCACCAGGTGCCCGGCCCGCGCGAGCTCGTGGCCCAGGGCCGCGGCCTCGGCGTACCCGGGGGTGCCGCGCTGCAGGGCGTGCCCGCCCATGACCCCCACCACGCTGTGGCCGGCCAGGTCGTCCACGAGGGCGTCCACCACCGTGTCGTCGTGGATGGCGCGCAGCACCGAGACGTAGGGGTCCCCCTCGAGGCGCTCGGTGCGGAACCACGCGTGGGCGCGCCCGTCCGGGGTGGCCGCGTACCCGTGGGCGTCGAGGCCGGCGTAGAGCTCCTCGGCGGTGTAGGTGCACCCGCGGTAGGGGTGCACCGGCGCCTCGGGGGCGGGTGGGAAGACGATGGCCCCGGCGGCCAGCAGGTGGTCGCGCACCGGGGTGGGAACCTGCCCGCCGAAGAGCACCACGCCCGCGAGGGCCGCCGGGGGCAGGGCGAGCAGCCGGTCGGCCACCGGGCGCAGGTCGAGACCCTGCAGGGCCACCCGGTCGAGGCTGTCCCGCCCGGCCTCCACGCGGTCCAGCAGGCGCTCCAGCGAGGCGGTGGTGGCCACCTCGCGGGCCGGGGTCACCGGGTGCTCCCGGTGGCCGGCGAGGGGGACGGCGGGCAGGTGGCCGGCGGTGCTCATGCCCCGACCGTAGCCCGCACCCCCGGGCCGGAGCAGGCCCTGCGTGCTGGCAGAGTTGGGCCCATGAACGCCCGCACCGTCATGGTCGCCTCCCCGGAGGGCAGCACCGGCAAGTCCGCCGTCGCCCTGGCCCTCGTCGACGCCGCCGTCGGACTGGTCGAGCGGGTCGGGGTCTTCCGCCCCGTCGCCCGCGCCGAGGACCGCGACGCCGACCCCATCCTCCAGGCCCTGCTCACCCGGGCGGGGTCCTCCGTGCCGCCGGCCGACGCGGTGGGCGTCACCTACGAGAAGGTGCACGCCGACGAGGAGGCGGCCCTGGCCCAGGTGCTCACGGCCTACCACCGGCTGGCCGACGAGTGCGACCTGGTCGTCGTGCTCGGGTCGGACTTCACCGACGTCACGGGCCCCACCGAGTTCTCCTTCAACGCCCGCGTGGCGGCCAACCTCGCGGCCCCGATGGTGCTCGTGGTGCACGGGCAGGACCGCACGCCCGAGCAGGTGCGCACCGTGGTGGAGGTGTGCGTCCACGAGGCCGAGGCCCAGCACGCGGACGTGCTCGGCGTGGTGGTCAACCGGGTCACCGGCGGGGAGTCCGAGGCCGATGCCGTGGCCGCCGGCGCCGCGGGGATCGCGCGGTCGTCCGGGGGCGAGGTGCCCCTGCTGGGCGCCGTGCCGGACCTGCCGCTGCTCTCGGCGCCCACCGTGCGCGACGTGATGGCCGCCGTGGAGGGCACCCTGCTGTGGGGCGACGAGGCCGCCCTGGACCGGGAGGTCGAGGACGTGCTCGTGGGCGGCATGAACCCCGAGCACATCCTGGAGCGTCTCGCCGACGGCCAGCTGTGCATCGCCGCCAGCGACCGTGTGGAGATCCTGCTGACCCTCATCGCGGCGCACACCTCCGAGGGCTTCCCGACCCTCAGCGCCGTGGTGCTCAACGGCGGCTTCGAGGTGAGCGAGCAGGTGCGGGCGCTGGTGCAGGGCCTCAACCTGCGGCTGCCCGTCATCGAGACCGCGGGCAACACCTACGAGACCGCCCGGGCCGCCGCGGGGGCACGCGGCCTGCTGGGGCAGGGGAGTGGCCGCAAGACCGCCGCCGCGCTGGCCCTGGTGGGCGGGCGCCTGGACGCCCGGGGGGTGCTGGAGCAGCTCGACGTGCGGCCCACCTCGGCCGTGACGCCGCTGATCTTCCAGCACCAGCTCGTGGAACGCGCCGCCGCCAGCCGCCGCCACCTCGTGCTCCCCGAGGGCGGGGACGACCGCATCCTGCGCGCCGCCGGCCGGGTGCTCACCCGCGACCTGGTGGACCTGACCGTGCTCGGCGACGTGGACGCGATGACGGCCCGTGCCCGCGAGCTGGGCGTGGACCTCTCCCGCGCCACCCTGCGCGACCCGGCCTCGGACCCCGATGCCGAACGTCTCGCCGAGCTCTACACCGAGCTGCGGAAGCACAAGGGCATGACCCTGGCCACCGCGCGGACGGTGGTCACCGACCCCAACACCTTCGGCACCCTGCTGGTGCGCGACGGGCAGTGCGACGGCATGGTCAGCGGTGCCGCCCACACGACGGCCGACACGATCCGCCCGGCCTTCCAGGTCATCGGCACCGCCCCGGGCAGCACGGAGGTCTCCAGCTGCTTCCTCATGTGTCTGGCCGACCGCGTGCTCGTCTTCGCCGACTGCGCGGTCATCCCCGAGCCCACGAGCGACGAGCTCGCCGGCATCGCGGTGGCCAGCGCCGCCACGGCCCGCGCCTTCGGCATCGAGCCGCGGGTGGCCATGCTCAGCTACTCCACCGGTGAGTCCGGCTCCGGCAAGGAGGTGGAGAAGGTGCGCGCGGCCACCGAGCGGGTGCGCGAGCTGGCCCCCGACCTGCCGGTGGCCGGGCCCATCCAGTACGACGCCGCGGTGGAGCCCTCCGTGGCCGCCTCCAAGATGCCGGACTCCGACGTGGCCGGCCGGGCCACGGTGCTGGTCTTCCCAGACCTCAACACCGGCAACAACACCTACAAGGCCGTGCAGCGCATGGCCGGGGCGCTCGCCGTGGGCCCGCTGCTGCAGGGCCTGGCCAGCCCGGTGAACGACCTCTCGCGCGGGGCGCTGGAGGACGACATCGTCAACACCATCCTCATGACCGCCGTGCAGGCGGCCACCACCCAGACCACCCCGTCCACCGCAGGGAGCCCCTCGTGAGCGCACTCGTCATCAACGCCGGCTCCTCGTCGGTGAAGTTCCAGGTCCTCGACCCCGGGTCCGGCCAGGTGCACGCCAAGGGCCTGGTGGAGCGCATCGGCGAGCCGTCCGGTGAGGCCACGCTCGTGCTGCGCGGCGAGGAGTCCGGGGTGCAGCAGCCCTTCACCGACCACACCGAGGCCCTCGGCTGGGTGCTCGACCGGCTGGGGGAGGGCGGCCTGCTGGAGGAGGTCGAGGTGGTGGGCCACCGCGTCGTCCACGGCGGCCGCCGCTTCACCGCACCGGTGCTCCTCGACGACGCCGTGGTGGAGGTGGTGCGCGAGCTCTCCCCGCTGGCGCCGCTGCACAACCCCGCCAACGTGCTGGGCATCGAGGCCGCCCGCCAACACCTGCCGCAGGTGCCGCACGTGGGTGTCTTCGACACCGCCTTCTTCGCCGACCTGCCGGCCGAGGCACGCACCTACGCCCTGGACGCCGAGGTGGCCGAGCGCCACCGCATCGCCCGGTACGGCTTCCACGGCACGAGCCACGACTACGTCTCCGACCGCGCCGCGCGCGACCTGGGCCGCTCCCGCGAGGACCTGCGCACGGTGGTGCTCCACCTGGGCAACGGGGCGTCGGCCTCGGCGGTGCGCTACGGCCGGCCCGTGGACACGACCATGGGCATGACGCCCTTGGAGGGCCTGGTCATGGGCACCCGGACCGGCGATCTCGACCCCGGCGTCATCCTCCACCTGCAACGTCAGGGCATGAGCGCCGTCGAGGTGGACGAGCTGCTCAACCGTCGCAGCGGCCTCAAGGGCATGACCGGCACGGGCGACATGCGCGAGGTGCGCGCCGCGGCCACCGCCGGCGACGAGCGGGCCCGGCTGGCCCTCGACGTCTCCCTGCACCGCCTGGTGCGCTACGTGGGGGCCTTCCACGCCGTGATGGGCGGCCTGGACGCGCTGGTCTTCACCGCCGGCGTCGGGGAGAACAACGTGGAGCTGCGCGCCGAGCTCTGCGAGCGGCTGGCCGCACTGGGGGTGGTGCTCGACGAGCAGGCCAACGCCTCGGTGCCGCGGGGTACGGCCGGCTCCACCGTCGTCTCCGCGCCGGAGTCGTCGGTGGCGGTGCTGGTGACCCCCACCAACGAGGAGCTCGCCATCGCGCGCGCGGCCCAGGAGGCAGTGGCAGGCTGAGGGGCATGACCTCCCACGCAGACCTGCAGCAGCGCCTCCACGACCTCGCACCCGCCTCCTGGACCGGCCTGTACGTCGGCGGGGCGTGGCGCGAGGCCACCGGCGGCGGGACCTTCGCCGTCACCGACCCCAGCGACGGCACCGTCCTGCGCGAGGTGGCCGACGCCACCGTCGAGGACGGCGTGGCCGCCCTGGACGCCGCGGTGGGGGCCGCGGCCGACTGGGCAGCGACCCCGGCCCGGGAGCGCTCGGACGTGCTCCGCCGCGCCTTCGACCTGCTCACCGAGCGCACCGAGGACGTCGCCGCCCTCATGACGCTGGAGATGGGCAAGTCCCTCGAGGAGTCCCGCGGCGAGGTGGCCTACGGCGCCGAGTTCCTGCGCTGGTTCTCCGAGGAGGCGGTGCGCCTGGAGGGCCGCATGGTGCCTGCCCCCGCCGGCGGGTCCACCATCCTCACCCGCCGCAAGCCGGTGGGGCCGGTGTACGCCATCACCCCGTGGAACTTCCCGCTGGCCATGGGCACCCGCAAGGTGGGCCCGGCGCTCGCGGCAGGCTGCACGGTGGTGCTCAAGCCCGCCGAGGCCACGCCGCTCACCGCGATGCTGCTCGTGGACGTGCTCGCCGAGGCGGGTGTGCCGGCGGGCGTGGTCAACCTCGTGACCACCGCCGACGCGAAGGCGGTGTCCTCCCGCATCATCACCGACCCGCGGCTGCGCAAGCTGACTTTCACCGGGTCCACCCCGGTGGGCACCTCCCTGCAGGAGCAGGCGGCCCCGGGCCTGCTGCGCACGTCCATGGAGCTCGGCGGCAACGCGCCGTTCGTGGTGCTCGACGACGCCGACCTGGACGCCGCGGTGGAGGGTGCGATGGCGGCCAAGTTCCGCAACATCGGGCAGGCCTGCACGGCGGCCAACCGCTTCGTGGTGCAGCGCGGCGTGGCCGAGGAGTTCACCCGCCGCCTGGCCGAGGCGGCCGCGGCCCGGCGGGTCGGGCGCGGGGCGACGAGGGCACGGACCTGGGCCCCCTGGTCGATGCCGACGCCCTGGCCAAGGTGACCGAGCTCGTCACCGACGCGCTGGACCGCGGTGCCACCGTGGCCACCGGCGGCCCCGAGGCCAGCGCGGCGCTGCGCGCCGACCTGCCCGAGGGCGGCAGCTGGTACGCGCCCACCGTGCTGGCCGACGTGCCGGCCGGGGCGCGCCTCCTGGCCGAGGAGGTCTTCGGCCCGGTGGCGCCGGTGCACGTGGTGGACACCGAGGAGGAGGCGCTGGCGGCGGCCAACGACACCGAGTTCGGCCTCGTCGGCTTCGTCTACTCCCGTGACGTCTCGCGGCTCATGCGCTTCTCGGCGGGCCTGCAGACCGGCATGGTCGGGCTCAACATGGGCGTGGTCTCCCAGCCCGCGGCACCCTTCGGCGGCGTGAAGCACTCCGGCCTGGGGCGCGAGGGCGGTCACGAGGGCGTGGAGGAGTATCTCGACACGCAGTACCTCGGTCTGGCCGACTGAGAGTGGTGCGGCGCGGGGGGCCCAAACGCCCTGCGGCGGTGACCGGTACACGGTGGTCGGTCAGTTTTCGGTCAAGGAACCCGGGCGCCTCTGGACGGGTGGGGCGGGCCTCCCTAGCCTGCCCGACGGTGCCCGGGTGCCCGGGCCCGCACGCCCCGACCCCTCACCAGGACGCGCACTCATGTCTCGTACCCGCACGCTCGCTGCTGCCACCCTCCTGCTCGCCGCCCTCTCCGCACCGGCCGTCGCCAGCGGCACCGGCGACGCCGCCCCGGACGACCTCCCCACCTCGGGGGAGGGCGCCACGATGGGCTCCACCCTCCCCGTCGAGGAGCCCGGTTCCGTCACCGCCTTCGGTCGCGCCCCCATCGACCCGGTGGCCGAGCTCACCCACGGCCCCTACGGCGTGGACACGAGTGGCCACACCACCATCGAGGACTGGCAGTGGTTCACCGACCACTCGGCCCAGTTCGTGTGGATCAAGGCCACCGAGGGCACCTACCTGGCCACCGACTCCTTCAGCGACCAGTGGAAGGGCGCCACCGAGCAGGGGATGCTCCGGGGCAGCTACCACTTCGCCAACCCGGAGGTCTCCTCCGGACGCCAGCAGGCCGAGTACTTCGTGGCCCACCGCGGCGGCTGGAGCCCGGACGGCCGCACCCTGCCTGGCGCGCTGGACATGGAGTACAACCCCTACGGCCCGGTCTGCTACGGCAAGTCCCAGGCCGAGATGGCCGCCTGGGCCCGGGACTTCATCACCCGCTACGAGGAGCTCACCGGGGTCAAGCCGGTCGTCTACACCAACGCCCACTGGTGGAACACCTGCGTGGGCACGGCCGACTTCTCGGACGTGAAGCTCTGGCTGGCCCGCTACTCCAGCGCCCCCGGCATCGCGCCCAAGTCGTGGTCGATGCACGGCGCCACCCACACCATCTGGCAGGCCTACCCCGTGGACGCCCACGGGTACGACGTGAACCGCGTGCACGGCGACCGCGCCGACCTGGAGCGGCTGGCGCGCCGGGGCTGAGCACCCGCTGGGACCCCGGGGGTGGGCCGTACGCTGGCGCCCATGTCTCCGCGCCGCGTCACGCTCCTGGGGTCCACCGGCTCCATCGGCACCCAGGCCCTGCAGGTCGTCGACCAGAACCCCGGACGCTTCACCGTCCACGGGCTGGCGGCCGGCGGCAGCGACCTGGCCCTCCTGGCCCGCCAGGTGGTGACGGCCCGTCCCGAGGTGGTGGCCCTCGCCCGGGGCACCGAGGCCGAGCTGCGCGCCGCCCTGGCCGCCACGCCGGGCGGCGAGGCGCTGCGCCCCCGCGTGCTCACGGGGCCGGACGCCGCCACCGAGCTGGCCGCCGAGCCCGTGGACGTGGTGCTCAACGGCATCACCGGGTCCATCGGCCTGCGTCCCACCCTCGCGGCGCTCGAGGCCGGCAGCACCCTGGCGCTGGCCAACAAGGAGTCGCTCATCGTGGGCGGGCCGCTCGTGGAGGCCGCACGCCGACGCCCCGACCAGATCGTGCCCGTGGACTCCGAGCACGCCGCCATCGCCCAGTGCCTGGCCTCCGGGCGCGCCCAGGAGGTGCGCCGGCTGGTCGTGACGGCCTCCGGCGGCCCCTTCCGCGGCCGCACCCGCGCCGAGCTCGAGGGCGTGACGCCCGCCGAGGCCCTGGCCCACCCGAACTTCGCCATGGGTCACGTCATCACCACCAACTCGGCCACGCTGGTCAACAAGGGCCTGGAGGTCATCGAGGCCCACCTGCTCTTCGGGGTGCCCTACGAGCGCATCCAGGTGGTGGTGCACCCGCAGCAGCAGATCCACTCGATGGTGGAGTTCCACGACGGCTCCACCATCGCCCAGATCGGGCCTCCGCGGATGCTCGTGCCCATCGCGCTGGGGCTGAGCTGGCCGGAGCGGCTCACCGACGTGGACGAGCCCACGGACTGGACCACCCCCATGCAGTGGGACTTCGCCCCGCTCGATGCCGAGGCCTTCCCGGCGGTGGACCTCGCCGTGCACGTGGGTCGCCTCGGCGGCACGGCCCCGGCGGTCTACAACGCGGCCAACGAGGAGTGCGTGGAGGCCTTCCACGACGGCCGGCTGCCGTTCACCGGCATCGTGGACACCGTCGCGCAGGTGGTGGAGCAGCTGGGTGCCGGGGGAGAGGAGTCGCTCACCCTGGACGACGTGCTGGCCGCCGAGGACCGCGCCCGCGAGGCCGCCCACCGCGCCATCGAGGGGCACGCGGCGTGATGCTCTACCTGCTGGGCGTGCTGGTGGTCTTCCTGGGCATCTGCGCCTCCATCGCCCTGCACGAGGTGGGCCACCTGCTGCCGGCCAAGGCCTCGCGGGTGCGGGTCACGCAGTACATGGTCGGCTTCGGCCCCACCCTGTGGTCCACCCGCCGGGGGGAGACCGAGTACGGCGTCAAGGCAATCCCGTTGGGCGGGTACATCCGCATGATCGGCATGCTGCCGCCGCGCCGTGAGGACCCGGCCGGCACGGTCCGCCGCAGCTCCACCGGCCTGCTCGACCAGGTCTCCGAGGACGCGCGCGCCGCGGCCCTGGAGGAGGTGCGCCCCGAGGACGCCGACCGCGTCTTCTACAAGCTGCCGGTCTGGCGCAAGGTCATGATCATGCTCGGCGGGCCGCTGGTGAACCTGCTCATCGCCGTGGTGCTGCTCACGGGGCTGCTGACCCTGCACGGCACGGCCCAGCCGACCACGACCGTCAAGGCCGTGGTGGAGTGCGTGACCGACGACCCGCAGGCCACGCAGTGCGGTCCGGGGGACGACCCGAGTCCCGCCGCCGCGGCCGGGCTCCGGCCGGGTGACCACATCGTGGAGGTGGCCGGTGCGCCGGTGGACTCCTGGCAGCAGGTCACCGACGCCATCCGCAGCGGGGGCGACCATCCCCTGCCGCTGGTGGTGGAGCGCGACGGAGAGCGGGTCGAGCTCACCGCCCACCCGGTGCTGCGCGAGCGGCCGAAGGTGGTCGACGGCGAGGTCGTCGAGCGCGACGGCCAGCCGGTCACCGAGGAGGTCGGCTACCTGGGCGCCTCCCCGGCGCACGAGATGGTGCGCCAGCCGCTCTCGGCGGTGCCCCCGGCGGTCGGCGACGGGCTGTGGCGCACCGCCTCGGTGGTGTTCACCATCCCGGCGCGCCTGTGGGACGTGGGCCAGACCGTGCTGGGTCTGGAGGAGCGCGACCCCAACGGTCCGATGTCGGTGGTCGGCGTGGGTCGCGTGGCCGGGGAGGTGACCTCGAGCCAGGAGCTCGGCCTCGACTGGGGTGAGCGCGTGGCCTTCTGGGGCAGCCTGCTGGCCGGTCTCAATCTGGCCCTGTTCGTGTTCAACCTCGTGCCGCTGCTGCCCCTGGACGGTGGGCACGTGGCCGGCGCGCTGTGGGAGGGGACCCGACGCGCGTGGGCCCGCCTGCGCGGACTGCCGGACCCCGGGTACGTCGACGTGGCCCGCATGATGCCGCTGGCCACCGGCATGGCCGTGGTGCTGCTGGGCATGTCCCTGCTGCTGATCTACGCCGACATCGTGGCGCCGGTGAGCCTCGGCTGAGCCGCTTGCGATACTGGGGGCATGACCGATCTGGGAATGCCCGCGCCCGCCCCGCAGACCGTCGCCCCGCGCCGCAGGAGCCGCAAGATCAAGGTCGGTGACCTGTTCGTCGGCGGCGACGCCCCGGTGAGCGTGCAGACCATGACCACCACCAAGACGGCGGACGTCAACGGCACGCTGCAGCAGATCGCCGAGCTGACGGCCGCCGGCTGCGACATCGTGCGCGTGGCCTGCCCCACCCAGGACGATGCCGACGCACTGCCGGCCATCGCGGCCAAGAGCCAGATCCCGGTCATCGCCGACATCCACTTCCAGCCCAAGTACGTCTTCGCCGCCATCGACGCCGGGTGCGCGGCGGTGCGCGTGAACCCGGGCAACATCAAGAAGTTCGACGACCAGGTGGGCGCCATCGCGAGGGCCGCCAAGGACGCCGGGGTGTCCCTGCGCATCGGCGTGAACGCGGGCTCGCTGGACAAGCGACTCTACGAGAAGTACGGCGCCCCCACCCCGGAGGCTCTCGTGGAGTCGGCCGTGTGGGAGGCCTCTCTGTTCGAGGAGCACGACTTCCACGACTTCAAGATCTCGGTCAAGCACAACGACCCGGTGGTCATGATCCGCGCCTACGAGATGCTCGCCGAGCAGGGCGACTGGCCGCTGCACCTGGGCGTCACCGAGGCCGGGCCGGCCTTCCAGGGCACCATCAAGTCCGCCACGGCGTTCGGCGCGCTGCTGGCCAAGGGCATCGGCGACACCATCCGCGTGAGCCTCTCGGCCCCGCCGGTGGAGGAGGTCAAGGTCGGCACGCAGATCCTGCAGGCGCTCAACCTGCGCCCCCGCAAGCTGGAGATCGTCTCCTGCCCGTCGTGCGGCCGCGCCCAGGTGGACGTCTACAAGCTGGCCGATGAGGTGACCGCCGGCCTGGAGGGCATGACCGTCCCGCTGCGCGTGGCCGTCATGGGCTGCGTCGTCAACGGCCCCGGTGAGGCCCGCGAGGCCGACCTCGGCGTGGCCAGCGGCAACGGCAAGGGCCAGATCTTCGTCAAGGGTGAGGTCATCAAGACTGTCCCGGAGAGCCAGATCGTGGAGACCCTCATCGAAGAGGCGATGCGGATCGCCGAGGAGATGGGCGAGCCCGTTGACGGCGAGGGGACCGGCCCGGTCGTCACCGCCAAGGGCTGAGCAGCGGGGACCGGATGGCCAGGCAGAGGATTCCTGTGCCGGAGCTCGTCATCGGGCTGTTCGCCCTGGTCGCGTTGTCGACCATCGCGGACGGTGGCGGCTCGCCGGTGTACCTGACAGTGGCCGCCCTGTCCATCCCGTCGATGCCCGTCGCGGCCGTCCTGGTCACCGTGGCCACCACCGCCTACGTCGTGACCTACGCCAGGACGCGCCGCGGGGTCGACGCCTGAGGAGCGCACGTCGGGGGCCCGGGCACGTCACGTCCCCGGGCCCCCGACGTGCGTGGTCCGCTCGCCTCAGAAGAGGTTGACGGCCAGGTTGAGCAGGACCGTCAGCGCGACCGAGGCGATGACGGAGAACAGGATCATGGCCAGGCAGCCGGGGCCGCCGCCGAGGGGGCGGACGTCGGTGTTGCCGATGCGCATGCCTCGAGGCTAGTGGGGGAGTGGCGCCGCCGCAGGTCGTGCCGGCGCACGGGGGCCGGCTGCGGGAGGTCACGGGCCGGTTGACGATCGGGCGTCCCCCTCGACGCTGCGGGGTGGCCGTGCCCACAATCGACGCGGAGCCGCGGGGCGTCCGTGACTCGGCGATGGCCGGCACGACCGGCGCGGCCGGCGGAGAGGCGGACGACCATGAGTCTGCACCTCCCGACCCCCGGATCCGGGTCCTATGCCGACGTCCACCGACGCAGCCTGGAGGACCCCGAGGGATTCTGGCTCGAGGCGGCCGGCGCCATCGACTGGGTGAAGCGCCCCACCCGGGCCCTGGACGACGCCGACGCACCGCTCTACCGGTGGTTCCCCGACGGAGAGCTCAAGGTGTGCTTCAACGTGCTGGACCGTCACGTCATCCACGGCCGCGGAGAGCAGGCGGCGCTCGTGTACGACTCCCCGGTCACCGGCACGCAGCGGACGTACACCTACGCGAGCTGCTCGACGAGGTGGTCCGCTGCGCCAGTGGGTTGCGGGACCTGGGCGTCGGCAAGGGCGACACCGTCGTCATCTACATGCCGATGGTGCCGCAGGCGGTCGTGGCGATGCTGGCGTGCGCCCGGCTGGGAGCCATCTGCCTGCGGATGCCGATGCCGCCGGGCACGCTGCCCACGCTGTGGGGCGACGACGAGCGCTACGTCTCCAGCTACCTCTCGGCCCACCCGGGCACCACCTCACCGGTGACGGCGGGATGGTGGACGGCGACGGCTACGTGCACGTCCTGGGCCGCACCGACGACGTGCTGAACGTGGCCGGGCACCGTCTCTCGAGCGGCTCGCTGGAGCAGGCGATCGCGGGGCACCCCTCGGTGGCCGAGTGCGCGGTCATGGGCGTGGCCGACCAGCTCAAGGGCCAGGTGCCGCGTGCCCTGGTGGTGCTCAAGGACGGTGTGGAGCTCGACGACGCCGGGCGGGAGGCCCTGGCGGCCGAGGTGGTGCAGCGGGTCCGCGACGACGTGGGGGTGGTGGCCGCACTCAAGGAGGTGGACGTGGTGGAGGCCCTGCGGGAGGTGCCGCTGCGCCGCTGAGGCGCGAGCCCGGCCGCCCGCCCGCACCGGCAGGGCAGCGCCTAGGTGTTCTCGGTCATCAGGTTGGTGACAGTCGGCTGGTGGGTGGGAGTCCTCTCAGGGCGCTGTGGCCGCGGTCAGTGTT
>NZ_PKIZ01000070.1:0-175 GCF_002847825.1 Kytococcus schroeteri
AGCGCACTGGACGGTATTCGTCGGCATTTGAGGTGCGCACGGTACCGGGGAGGAAGGGCGTTAAGGATCGCCTCGTGGAGAACACCCACTCTGCCTCGGCAGTGATCGAGTACGGCCATTTCGCGAAGAAGCGCGATGGCTCGTTGGGTGAGTGGGTGCCTGGGCAGTTCAATCT
>NZ_PKIZ01000070.1:311-393 GCF_002847825.1 Kytococcus schroeteri
TTCGGCCCCGGCAAGGTCGTGCAGGCCGATGGCCGGTTCGAGTTCCCCGATGTGTACGCCTCGACCGAGGTGTCGATTCTGG
>NZ_PKIZ01000071.1 GCF_002847825.1 Kytococcus schroeteri
TGGACCTGTGCGACATGCTGGTAGCGATGGGCGCAAAGATCAGCGGCGCTGGATCCAACACCATCACTGTCGAGGGTGTGGAGCGGTTGAACCCGGTGGACCACGAGGTTGTCGGTGACCGCATCGTCGCTGGCACCTGGGCGTATGCCGCAGCAATGACCAGGGGAGACATCACGGTTGGCGGTATCGATCCGCAGCACCTGCACCTGGTACTGGAGAAGCTAAAGCTTGCGGGAGCTCAGGTGGAGACGTACCCGACCGGCTTTAGGGTGGTGCAGCACGAGCGCCCCAAGGCGGTGGACTACCAGACGCTTCCTTTCCCCGGATTCCCAACTGACCTGCAACCCATGGCGATTGCGCTGTGCACGGTGAGCGAGGGGATGAGCGTGATC
>NZ_PKIZ01000072.1 GCF_002847825.1 Kytococcus schroeteri
CGCGAGGTCCGCGATACCTCTATGAAGGTGCCACACGGCGAGACCGGCAAGGTTATCGGCGTTCGCGTGTTCTCCCGTGAGGATGACGACGACCTGGCCGCAGGCGTGAACGAGATGGTTCGCGTCTACGTTGCCCAGAAGCGCAAGATCCAGGACGGCGATAAGCTCGCCGGCCGTCACGGCAACAAGGGTGTTGTCGGCAAGATCCTGCCGCAGGAGGACATGCCGTTCCTGCCGGACGGCACTCCGATCGACATCATCCTGAACACCCACGGCGTGCCGCGTCGTATGAACATTGGTCAGGTCCTGGAGGTGCACCTGGGCTGGCTGGCTAAGGCCGGCTGGAAGGTCGACACTGACTCTCAGGATCCGAAGATCCAGAAGATGCTGG
>NZ_PKIZ01000073.1 GCF_002847825.1 Kytococcus schroeteri
GCAGAACGATGACGTGCCGACCCTGGACAGCGTGCGCGAGAAGATCGAGCGGCGCTACGCCCAGGCGCTCGGCAGCCAGGAGCTCGTCGAGAACTCCGTGCAGGGCCGCATGTCGGAGATTGAATCCGCTGGTAACGACATGCGCGCCAGCTCCCGTCTGGAGGAAATCCGCGCCCAGCTGAACGCCGAGAACGGTGCGAACGCCCTCGAGCAGGGCGAGGGCAGTGGCAACGGCACTGGCGAGGGAGCACTCCGTCCCTCCCGGCGAGCCCGCGCCCGGCGCCAAGCTCCTGATCGGTGTGCTCGTCGCCGCGGCGTTCGTGGTGATTCTCAACGAGACCACCCTGGCCGTGGCTCTGCCCGTTTTGATGGGAGAGTTTGG
>NZ_PKIZ01000074.1 GCF_002847825.1 Kytococcus schroeteri
AGTGCACCGGCTTGTCCGTCACGAAGCTCTCCATCACACCAGCCAGCGAGAGCACTACGGCCGCCATGCCTACCAACATGGGGAGCAGTAGCATCCAGTCCAGCGTCTTGTACTGGGCAAACGCGGCCTTACGATCCTTCGGCAGCTTCTTCGTCGCATCCAGGAAAAGGTTCGCCTGGTGCAGCACGCGCTCGTACACGCCGGTGACCAACGCGATCGTTCCGCCGGAAACGCCCCTTTGGGACGCCCCCACGTGGCGCTCCTAGAGGTTCCCCGCCAGGTAATTGACGCTGGTGGTGGCGTCAAAAAGCAGGGTTTGCAGAACTAGAGTAACTGTCCATCTTCTATTTCTATTCGTTCCGAAAGACATTCAACATATG
>NZ_PKIZ01000075.1 GCF_002847825.1 Kytococcus schroeteri
GAACGCCCCTTGATCCAGCTGGCGCTTTCCGGCCCCGGCGACGCGACCGTGCTGCCAGTTGGCCCGGAGGGGGCGTCATTAATCATCGCCGATCGCGACCCCCTGGTCAGTCACGTGCTTAGCCCTCGTGTTATTGACGCCCACCTGGTCAGTTGGTCGTGGGATCAGGTGGAAGGGCCGGTTCCGCCGCTGCCGGTCTACTCGCCAGGCGAGGCGGATCAGCTGCTGCGTGAGGCTGCGGATAATGCGCCGCCCCAGCGCACATCGGAAATCTTGACGACATCGCCGGACTGCGGGGCCTCGATCATCTTGCCGTCACCCAGGTACAGGGCGACGTGGCCGGGCCAGAACAGCATGTCGCCGCGCTTGGCCTCCGAGG
>NZ_PKIZ01000076.1 GCF_002847825.1 Kytococcus schroeteri
GCGTCGGTGGGCTGAGGCCGGGGTGACTGGGACAGTTGGCGTCCAACCAAACGAGGATCCGGATCGACGTGGGGCAGCAACGAGGCCACATCCGCCAAGTCGCGCGCACGGGCGGGGCCTTGCAGGTAGCGACCGTCGACGAGGCGACGGTAGACGCGGCGCACATTCGTATCCACAACCGGCACGGCCTGACCAAAGGCGAAGGCCGCGACGGCGCGGGCGGTGTAGTGACCGATGCCCGGCAGGGCCTCGAGCTCGGCAATATCGCTGGGCACCTCGCCGCCGTGGCGTTCCACGCAGGCGATCGCGCACTCCTTTAGCCGCAGCGCGCGCCGGGGATAGCCCAGGTTGGCCCACATTTTCAGGATCTCTGAACG
>NZ_PKIZ01000077.1 GCF_002847825.1 Kytococcus schroeteri
TTCATCTCCAGCTGACGCTGGTTGCCGATAACAGCCGCTGCCTGCTGGGATAGTGCCTGGTGCTGCTTTTGCGCCTCTGCGATGGCCTGTTCGATCTGAATCTTCGGATCGGCGTTTTCTTCGATCTTGTTGTCGAAGAGCGTCATCAGGTACTTCCATGCCTTCACGAACGGATTGGCCATGAGCTATTGCTCCTTCATTGAGAGGTAAAAACGGGCTAAAAATATTTCTTTTGCGCGGATAATACTACCAAGAATCCTCCGCGCACCCCTGCACTTAGGCTCGTTCGACGGCGCCTGCCGCCATGTTCGCAGCCAGCTCGGCAGCTGCCGCATCCAGAGCCATCATCGACGCAGCTTCCAGGATCACC
>NZ_PKIZ01000078.1 GCF_002847825.1 Kytococcus schroeteri
CGCGCCTGCGTGCCGTCGTCGTCCGCTCCAAGGGGGAGGGCGACCTGATCAAGCGTGCTTCTCTGCTGCGCCGCGATTCCGTTCACGGAGCCTTCGACGGCACTATCACCACGGACGAGGAAAACAACACGATCTGGGCCAACGGCACCCCGATTCGCATCATCTACGCCAACAACCCGGCGGAGATCGACTACACCGAATACGGCATCAACGACGCAATCGTGGTGGACAACACTGGCGTGTGGCGCGACCGGGACGGCCTTTCTCAGCACCTGGAGGCCAAGGGCGTGTCCAAGGTTTTGCTGACCGCACCTGGTAAGGGCGACATCAAGAACATCGTCTACGGTATCAACCACGGCGACATCACTGA
>NZ_PKIZ01000079.1 GCF_002847825.1 Kytococcus schroeteri
CTCCACGAGGACGGCACAGCCCCGGACCGCCGCACTTATCAGGCACTGCGATACACACACCCGCAAGGGCAGCGAACCCTGGCCCATGGGGCACAGATCCTGGTCAACTACCTCGGACGGGGAGAGACTGGCGCTGTCCTCCACGCGCCGGGCGATGCCGCCTGCCAGTGGACGGATTACCTGGTGGAGGCCGATGTGTGACGCTGATCGCAGCGCGGGCATCGATCTCGCATCCGTGCCGCTGGCGAAGGCAACCATCGTCACCGGCCGAAGTGACGGACAGCCTGGCGACACGCTGCTTCTTACCTACCACCTGGTTCTGGTCGATGGTTGGTCGCGTGCAGTGATGCTGCAAACCTTCCTCGAGAG
>NZ_PKIZ01000008.1 GCF_002847825.1 Kytococcus schroeteri
CCCGGGAATGGTTTCAGCCCCGCCCAACAACAGTTGGGCGGGGCTGAAACAAACGTTGAGTTCGGCGGTGTCCTACTCTCCCACACCGTTCCCAGTGCAGTACCATCGGCGCTGAAGGGCTTAGCTTCCGGGTTCGGAATGTGACCGGGCGTTTCCCCTTCGCTATGACCACCGAAACACTCTCGTACTCACACACACTCTGGCGAGTCGATTCGTGTCTCGAACCACACACGCATGGTGGCCTCACGAGACTCGTATTCACTTGAACCAACCACCCACCCAGGCACAAACCCAAAGTGGTCGCTGGTTGTTTCCCGGGGTGTGTTTTCCGGGAACCACACAGTGGACGCGTAGCACCTTTGTAGCAAGTCATCGGCTTATTAGTACCGGTCAGCTCCACACATTACTGTGCTTCCACATCCGGCCTATCAACCCAGTAGTCTAGCTGGGAGCCTCTCACCCACAAGGGGCATGGAAACCTCATCTTGAAGCGTGCTTCCCGCTTAGATGCTTTCAGCGGTTATCACTTCCGAACGTAGCTAATCAGCGGTGCCCTTGGCAGAACAACTGACACACCAGAGGTTCGTCCATCCCGGTCCTCTCGTACTAGGGACAGCCCTTCTCAAGTTTCCTACGCGCGCAGCGGATAGGGACCGAACTGTCTCACGACGTTCTAAACCCAGCTCGCGTACCGCTTTAATGGGCGAACAGCCCAACCCTTGGGACCTACTCCAGCCCCAGGATGCGACGAGCCGACATCGAGGTGCCAAACCATGCCGTCGATATGAGCTCTTGGGCAGGATCAGCCTGTTATCCCCGGGGTACCTTTTATCCGTTGAGCGACGGCGATTCCACAATCCACCGTCGGGTCACTAGTTCCGACTTTCGTCCCTGCTCGACCTGTACGTCTCACAGTCAAGCTCCCTTGTGCACTTACACTCGAAACCTGGTTACCAACCAGGCTGAGGGAACCTTTGAGCGCCTCCGTTACCCTTTAGGAGGCAACCGCCCCAGTTAAACTACCCACCAGACACTGTCCCTGATCCGGATCACGGACCGAAGTTAGATACCCAGAGCGACCAGAGTGGTATTTCAACGATGACTCCACACACGCTGGCGCGTGCGCTTCACAGTCTCCCACCTATCCTACACAAGCCGCACCGAATACCAATACCAAGCTGTAGTAAAGGTCCCGGGGTCTTTCCGTCCTGCTGCGCGTAACGAGCATCTTTACTCGTAGTGCAATTTCGCCGAGTTCGCGGTTGAGACAGTGGAGAAGTCGTTACGCCATTCGTGCAGGTCGGAACTTACCCGACAAGGAATTTCGCTACCTTAGGATGGTTATAGTTACCACCGCCGTTTACTGGGGCTTAAGTTCAGAGCTGCACCCAAAAGGGTTGACTCGTCCCCTTAACCTTCCAGCACCGGGCAGGCGTCAGTCCGTATACATCGTCTTGCGACTTCGCACGGACCTGTGTTTTTAGTAAACAGTCGCTTCTCCCTGGTCTCTGCGGCCATCACCGCTGCCACCAGCAAGTGGTTTCACGGATCAGGCCCCCCTTCTCCCGAAGTTACGGGGGTATTTTGCCGAATTCCTTAACCACGATTCACTCGATCACCTTGGTATTCTCTACCTAACCACCTGAGTCGGTTTGGGGTACGGGCGGCTAGAACCTCGCTAGAAGATTTTCTCGGCAACATAGGATCACTGACTTCCCGCATACGCGGTCACCATCAGGTCTCAGGCACACGATGCACGGATTTACCTATACATCACCCTACACCCTTGGACGTGGACAACCATCGCCACGCAGCAGCTACCTTCTTGCGTCTCTCCATCGCTTGGCTACTACTGTCTCGGGTCCCGGGCTCACACCATCATCACAACACAAAGTGCCGATCAGCAGTGATCACACGGTTAGCATCCACAGCCTCGCCAGGGGCGGTCCTTCGCCGGTTCCGGAATATCAACCGGATGTCCATCGACTACGCCTGTCGGCCTCGCCTTAGGTCCCGACTTACCCAGGGCAGATTAGCTTGACCCTGGAACCCTTGGTTATTCGGTGGACGGGTTTCTCACCCGTCTTTCGCTACTCATGCCTGCATTCTCACTCGTGCAGCATCCACGACTGGATCACTCCGCCGCTTCACTCGCTACACGACGCTCCCCTACCCAACTTTCGTTGCCACAACTTCGGTGGTGTGCTTGAGCCCCGCTACATTGTCGGCGCGGAATCACTTGACCAGTGAGCTGTTACGCACTCTTTAAAGGGTGGCTGCTTCTAAGCCAACCTCCTGGTTGTCACAGCAACTCCACATCCTTTCCCACTTAGCACACGCTTAGGGACCTTAGTTGGTGATCTGGGCTGTTTCCCTCTCGACTACGAAGCTTATCCCCCGCAGTCTCACTGCCACGCTTCACTTACCAGCATTCGGAGTTTGGCTAACGTCAGTAACCCGGTGGGGCCCATTAGCTATCCAGTAGCTCTACCTCTGGCAAGAAACACGTGACGCTGCACCTAAATGCATTTCGGGGAGAACCAGCTATCACGGAGTTTGATTGGCCTTTCACCCCTACCCACAGCTCATCCCCTCAGTTTTCAACCTAAGTGGGTTCGGTCCTCCACGCCGTCTTACCGGCGCTTCAACCTGGCCATGGGTAGATCACTCCGCTTCGGGTCTAGACCCAGCGACTATGACGCCCTCTTCGGACTCGCTTTCGCTACGGCTTCCCCACACGGGTTAACCTTGCCACTGAGCACTAACTCGCAGGCTCATTCTTCAAAAGGCACGCAGTCACCCCGAAGGGCTCCTACGGATTGTAGGCACATGGTTTCAGGAACTATTTCACTCCCCTCCCGGGGTACTTTTCACCTTTCCCTCACGGTACTTGTCCGCTATCGGTCATCAGAGAATATTTAGGCTTACCGGGTGGTCCCGGCAGATTCACACGAGATTTCACGGGCCCCGTGCTACTCGGGAAACAACACAAACAGTGCCAGCAGTTTCGTCTACGGGGGTCGCACCCTCTCTGCCCGGCCCTTCAAGACCGTTCGACTACCACCAACATTTCTCACTGCCCCCGAGGCTGGTAGACCTCGGACGATCGCTCCCACAACCCCGACCACGCAACCCCTACCAGGTATCACACGTGACCGGTTTAGCCTCATCCGCTTTCGCTCGCCACTACTCACGGAATCACAATTGTTTTCTCTTCCTGTGGGTACTGAGATGTTTCACTTCCCCACGTTCCCTCCCTCTACCCTATATATTCAGGTAGCGGTGACTGGACTTGCCTCCAGCCGGGTTACCCCATTCGGAAATCCTCGGATCAACGTCTAGTTATCGACTACCCGAGGCTTATCGCAGATTCTCACGTCCTTCATCGGTTTCTGATGCCAAGGCATCCACCATGTGCCCTTAAAAACTTGACACAAAGATGCTCGCGTCCACTGTGAAGTTCTCAAAAAACAACCCCGCAACCCCAACCACACCACCAACAGGCAGCACGACCAGAATCAGGGAACCAGGATCAAACCCAGCCACACCGGGCTTGGTCCCTGGGGACCCAACAGTGTGTCAACAACCCAACCAGCCACACCACACACTTTCCCAACACCCCACAAGAGGCGCCGTACTCACACATGGCACAACCAACCAGATCATGATCAATCGATGTTCCACCCAGAAGCACCCTCCGTACCACACTCGGGCACGCAAAGGGCCCCACCACCCAACAGGATGATGAGTTACATGACACCACCAGCAACCAGAACAACCCGGCCACCAGGGCGTGATGAGCTCCTTAGAAAGGAGGTGATCCAGCCGCACCTTCCGGTACGGCTACCTTGTTACGACTTAGTCCCAATCACCGGTCCCACCTTAGACGGCTCCTCCCACAAGGGTTAGGCCACCGGCTTCGGGTGTTACCGACTTTCGTGACTTGACGGGCGGTGTGTACAAGGCCCGGGAACGTATTCACCGCAGCGTTGCTGATCTGCGATTACTAGCGACTCCGACTTCATGGGGTCGAGTTGCAGACCCCAATCCGAACTGAGACCGGTTTTTTGGGATTCGCTCCACCTCACGGCATCGCAACCCTCTGTACCGGCCATTGTAGCATGCTTGAAGCCCAAGACATAAGGGGCATGATGATTTGACGTCATCCCCACCTTCCTCCGAGTTGACCCCGGCAGTCTCCTATGAGTCCCCACCATCACGTGCTGGCAACATAGAACGAGGGTTGCGCTCGTTGCGGGACTTAACCCAACATCTCACGACACGAGCTGACGACAACCATGCACCACCTGTGCACCAGTCCGAAGAAGATCCCATCTCTGGGACTGTCCGGTGCATGTCAAGCCTTGGTAAGGTTCTTCGCGTTGCATCGAATTAATCAGCATGCTCCGCCGCTTGTGCGGGCCCCCGTCAATTCCTTTGAGTTTTAGCCTTGCGGCCGTACTCCCCAGGCGGGGCGCTTAATGCGTTAGCTTCGACACGGATCTCGTGGAATGAGACCCACGCCTAGCGCCCAACGTTTACGGCATGGACTACCAGGGTATCTAATCCTGTTCGCTCCCCATGCTTTCGCTTCTCAGCGTCAGTAATGGCCCAGAGACCTGCCTTCGCCATCGGTGTTCCTCCTGATATCTGCGCATTCCACCGCTACACCAGGAATTCCAGTCTCCCCTACCACACTCTAGTCTGCCCGTACCCACTGCACGTCCAGGGTTAAGCCCCAGATTTTCACAGCAGACGCGACAAACCGCCTACAAGCTCTTTACGCCCAATAATTCCGGACAACGCTCGCACCCTACGTATTACCGCGGCTGCTGGCACGTAGTTAGCCGGTGCTTCTTCTGCAGGTACCGTCACAAAAGCTTCTTCCCTGCTGAAAGAGGTTTACAACCCGAAGGCCGTCATCCCTCACGCGGCGTCGCTGCATCAGGCTTTCGCCCATTGTGCAATATTCCCCACTGCTGCCTCCCGTAGGAGTCTGGGCCGTGTCTCAGTCCCAGTGTGGCCGGTCGCCCTCTCAGGCCGGCTACCCGTCGTCGCCTTGGTAGGCCATTACCCCACCAACAAGCTGATAGGACGCGAGTCCATCCACCACCGATAAATCTTTCCACCAACACCCCATGCAAGGGTTGGTCGTATCCAGTATTAGACGCCGTTTCCAGCGCTTATCCCAGAGTGATGGGCAGGTTACTCACGTGTTACTCACCCGTTCGCCACTGATCCACGAGTGCAAGCACCCGCTTCACCGTTCGACTTGCATGTGTTAAGCACGCCGCCAGCGTTCGTCCTGAGCCAGGATCAAACTCTCCGTAGAAAATTCAATACTGGCAGAGTCAGAATGAGTCGCTGGACTCAAACTTCATCGCCAAAGAAATCAACCAAACACACCCACGACCGACCAACCACAAAGGCCAGCCACGCCATGGATGCGAAAGGGATACAACAAAATAATTTGGCATCGATTCATGACACACTGTTGAGTTCTCAAGGACCAAACACTCCCCAACACCCACCGCACACACAGCGCGATCTCGTTCAGGGGCGATCCACAACCTTACACCATCCCAGCCCCGCTCACCAACCCGCCCCACGAAGGACAGACCAGATCACCAGACCTGAGAGAAAGAGGTTGCCGCCACCCAGACCCCGGACCCACACTCCCCGGTCTCCCGGAGCGAGCCACCCGGCTGGGCAACGAGGAGGAACAATACACACCCAGCGGGCCCGACGCAAAACGGGCCGCCCGGGTGGTCCCCGGACGGCCCGTTCTGCGGACGGGATGCGGCTCAGCCGCCCTCGCTGAGGCGGGCTGCGGCCATCGACTTGCGACCACGACGCACGACGGCCACGCGCCCCGCGAGGAAGTCGTCCGCGGCGATGGCACCGTCGATCCCCTCGATCCGGGTTCCGTTGACCGACATCGCGCCCTCTGCGAGGAGTCGCTTGGCGGCCTTGCGGGAGTCGGCGAAGCCGCACGCCACCACGACGTCGATCCAGGCGTCGCCCACCTGGACGTCGGCACCGGCCAGCTCGGCGGTCGCATCCGTCAGGGCCCGGGGGTCCACGGCCGCCAGGTCACCCTTGCCGAAGAGCGCCTCGGCGGCCTGCTGGACGGCTGTCGTCGCGTCGTCACCGTGCACGAGCCGGGTCATGTCCTCGGCGAGCGCCTTCTGTGCCGCACGGCGGAAAGGCTCCTCGGCCACCTGGCGCTCCAGCTCGGCGATGTCCTCGGGGGAACGGTCGGTGAAGAGCTTGAGGTAGGAGACCACCGTGGCGTCGTCCGCGTTGACCCAGAACTGGTAGAAGGCCCACGGGGAGGTGAGCTCGGCATCCAGCCAAATGGCGTTCCCCTCGGACTTGCCGAACTTGCGGCCCGAGGCGTCCGTGACCAGCGGCGTGGAGAGCGCATGGACGGACTCCCCCGTGGTCCGGTGCACGTAGTCCACACCGCTGCTCAGGTTGCCCCACTGGTCGCCACCACCGATCTGCAACCGGCAGTCGTACTGCTCGTGCAGGTGGCCGTAGTCGAAGCCCTGCAGCAGCTGGTAGCTGAACTCGGTGTAGGAGATCCCCTCCTCGGAGGCCAGGCGCGCGGCGATGGCGTCCTTCTTGAGCATCTGGTTGACGCGGAAGTGCTTGCCGACGTCCCGCAGGAAGTCCAGCGCGCTCAGACCCCCGAACCAGTCGAGGTTGTTCACCGGGACCGCAGCGTTCTCCCCCTCGAAGTCGAGGAAGGGCCGCACCTGGTGGGCAATCGAGTCCACCCAGCCGCGCACGGTCTCCGGGCTGTTGAGGGTGCGCTCGGAGGTGGGACGCGGGTCGCCGATGAGGCCCGTGGACCCGCCGACGAGGACGAGCGGACGGTGGCCCGCCTGCTGGAGGCGGCGCATCGTGAGCAGCTGGACGAGGTGTCCCACGTGCAGGGAGGGTGCCGTCGGGTCGAATCCGCAGTAGAAGGTCACCGGCCCCCGGGCCATCAGGTCACGAAGGGCCTCGAGGTCCGTGGACTGGCCGATGAGGCCGCGCCACTGGAGCTCGTCGACCACCGCTGCACGGGTGCGCGCTGCTGCGCCGTCCACGGGGTTCCCGGTGTTCTCGCTCACGGCGCACACTGTGCCACAGGCCCCGCCTCCTCCCGGTGCGGGGTGGAGACGGGGCCCGTGCACGCCATCGGATCAGGCCTGCTGCGCGGAACGTCCTCCGGTGGCCGTCTGGACCTCGGCGGTGACGCGGTCCAGGGCCTCGGTGAGCTCCTGCCACTGCTCGGCCACCCGCACCGGCGCCGTCCCGCCGCGACCGTCGCGGGCCTCCACCGACCCGCGGACGTCGAGGACGGACCGCACCTCGGGGGTGAGCGCGGGGTGCACCTGTGCCAGGTCCTCGTCGGGCAGCTCGTCGAGCTCGATGCCGGCCGCCTCGCACCGCCGCACGCACTCCCCCGAGGCCTCGTGGGCGTCCCGGAAGGGCACGCCCTGGCGGACCATCCAGTCGGCGAGGTCGGTGGCCAGCGAGAACCCGCGCGGCGCGGAGGCCTCCATCGTGTCGGGGTGGAAGGTGAGGGTGCGCACCATGCCGGCCACCGCGGGGAGCAGCAGGACGGCGGTGTCGTGCGCGTCGAAGGCCGGCTCCTTGTCCTCCTGCAGGTCGCGGTTGTAGGCCAGTGGGAGTCCCTTGAGCGTGGCCATGAGGCCCGCCAGGTCCCCGATGAGTCGTCCGCTCTTGCCGCGGGCCAGTTCGGCGACGTCGGGGTTCTTCTTCTGCGGCATGATGCTGGAGCCGGTGGAGAAGGCGTCCGAGAGCGTCACGTAGCGGAACTCCGCGGTGGCCCAGAGGATCACCTCCTCGCTGAGGCGTGACATCGAGATGCCCAGCTGGGCGATGACGAAGCAGAACTCGGCCACCAGGTCACGCGAGGCGGTGCCGTCGATGCTGTTGGGCACCGAGTCGCTGAAGCCCAGCTCGTGGGCCACGGAGACGGGGTCCAGCCCGAGGGAGGTCCCGGCCAGGGCGGCCGACCCGTAGGCAGACCGGTCGAGTCGGCACGCGAGGTCCCGCAGCCGCTCGAGATCACGGAGGAACGACCACGCGTGGGCGCCGAGGTGGTGGGCCAGCAGCACCGGCTGAGCGTGCTGCAGGTGAGTACGGCCCGGCATCACCGCGTCGGGGTGGCGACGGGACTGTTCCCCGAGGGCGTCGACCACGTCGGCCACCTGGTCGGCGACCTCGGCGATCGCGTCGCGCAGGTACAGGCGCACCTGGGTGGCGATCTGGTCGTTGCGCGAACGACCGGCGCGCAGACGGCCACCGACCTCCGGGCCGACCCGCTCCACGAGACCCCGCTCGAGGGCGGAGTGGACGTCCTCGTCCTCGGGCACGACCGTGAAGGTCCCCGCCTCGAGGTCGGCCTCCAACTGGTCCAGGCCGCCCACGATGGCGTCCCGGTCGGCCTCAGTGAGGATACCGGCGCGGTGCAGGGCCCGGGCGTGGGCGCGCGAGCCGGCGAGGTCGTAGGGCGCCAGGCGCATGTCGAAGTGGGTCGAGCGGCTCAGTGCCGTGAGGGCGTCGTCGCCGGCCCCTTCGAACCGACCGCCCCACAGGCCGCCTGCCTGCGGGCTCACTGATCGGCTCCGGCGGTGGTGTCGGGGTTCTGGTGCACTGGGGCTCCTTCGGTGTCGGTGCGTCGGGTGGCCAGGGTGAGCAGCTGGGCGGCGAGGCGCTCCCCCGCATCGGGGCCACCGCGGGCCACGAGCAGCAGGGTGTCGTCGCCCGCGACAGTGCCCAGGAGGGCGTCGAGCTCGGCCTGGTCGAGCATGCTGGCAAGGTACTGGGCAGCGCCCGGCGGGGTGCGGGCGACGACGAGGTTGCCGGTGGACTCGGCGCTCACGAGGAGGTCTCCCACCGCACGGCGGAGGCGGCCGGGGATCACCTCGGTGGCCTCGGCGGCACGCGGGGTGCGGTCGCCCCCGAGTCCGGGGACGGCGTACACGAGGGCTCCACCGTGGCGCACCTTGACCGCGCCCAACTCATCGAGGTCACGCGAGAGGGTGCCCTGCGACACCTCGACGCCGTGCGCACGCAGCATGTCCATGAGTTGTGGTTGTGTGTGCACGTCGTTCCGCGTCACCAGGTCGGCGATCAGCTGACGCCTCGCCGTGGGGGTGGTGGCTACTGGCATGACCTGAATATTTCACACACCTGCATGTTCATCCAAACGGGGTCGTCATGAGCTCTTCGCCGTCGTCAACTGCGCCTCGCCGGGAACTGGGACTCGACGCCGCCCGCGGCGCCTCGATCGTGGGCATGTTCGTCGCCCACTTCGCCCCGTCCGGTGGGCCCGGACAGCTGCTGAACCTCTCTGAGTTCTTCGCCGCGTCGCTGTTCGTCATGCTGGTGGGAGCAGGCACGGCCATCTCCGCTGAGCGCAACGGGTTCCTGCGCACGGTGGCCGGAATCATCCCGCGGGCCGTCGTCCTCGTCGTACTCGGTGCGTGGCTCGAGACCCAGGGTGCCCAGATCGCCATCGTGCTGCAGGCGCTGGCTGCAGCCGTCCTCGTCAGCCCGCTGCTGGCCCTGCTGCCCAGCTGGATCGTCGGGGTGGTCGCCGTCTCCTGCGTCGTCATCACCCCCCTGGCTCGGGACTGGTCCGTGCCGCTCTACCGGCGGGCCCTGCTGGAGGGCGATGACCTCCGCGCGACGATCCTGCACGTCGTGGCTGCCGACCCGCACTACCGACTCATCCCCTTCGTCGCCTACATGGCCGTCGGTGTCCTCCTGCTGCGGCACGCCCGACAGGGGCGCCTCCGCCAGCTCCTGCTGGCGTGCACCGGCCTCGCGCTCACGGCTGCGCTCATGGTCGGCCACCGCCTCGGCGTCCTGGTCATGGTCGCCGACTCCGGAAGCTGGGTAGAGACCCTGGCCAACACCGACATGGCGGTCTGGGGGTTCACGACGGCATTCCTCCTGGCAGGCACCGTCCCCGCCCTCGCGAGGCCCCTCGCGACCATGGGTATGTCGGCCCTGAGCCTCTACGCCGCCCATGTGCTGGCAAGTGCCTGGTGGGCACGGCAGTACGGCCACGACAACTCGTGGACGCTCCTGGCCGCCTGCACCGTCGGAGGTCTCGCACTCGCCTGGCTCTGGCAGCGCTTCCTCCCCGGACGGGGCCCCGTCGAGCTCATCAGCGACTCAACGGCTGCCCTGGCCCGACGGCTCGTCCCCTCAGGCGAGAGGGTCGCCCGGCCCGTATGACCTGAGGCCCAGGGTGCGGGCCGGGCCGGAGGGGGTGACCTGCCGGAGCGTCTCCACCGTGTCCGCACCGGCCCGCACCATGCGCCCGGACCACGCGTCCAGGCGCCCGTCGGCCAGGGCCAACGCCAGTTCGACCACCTCCGCGGGCTCCGTCCAGTCGGTCCGGTCGTCGTGCATCGGCATGGAGGCGGTCATGTCCGTGCGGACCACCCCCGGGGCGAGGTCGAAGGCGCGCAGTGCCCGCTCCGCACCAGCCTCGTGGAGACCGCCGGTGATGCGGGAGAGCGCCGACTTGCTCGCCCCGTAGGCGGCGTAGGTGCCGGAGTTGCGCGTGCCGGAGCCCGAGTTGAGCATGACGACACGGCCACATCCGGCCTCGAGCATGCGGGGCGCCAGCGCGTGGGCCACCAGCAGCGGTCCCCGCACGTTCACCTCGATGACCCGCCAGAGCTCCTCGACGTCGACCTCCCACAGCGGGGCCTCGGTCTCGATGACGCCTGCGACCACGAGCGCGGCGTCGAGCCCGGCGTGCTCCTGCCAGGACGCAGCGACGACCTCGTCGACGGCCTCGGCGTCGGTCACCTCCAGGACGTGGCAGCTCACCGTCGCGCCGTGAGCGTGACAGTCGTCGGCCACCACGGCGAGGTCCCCGGCATCGCGGGCGGTGAGGGCGAGGTCCCACCCGGCCGCGGCGAACCCACGCGCCAGGTGGGCCCCGATGCCGCGGGAGGCCCCGACGACCAGGGCGGACCGGCGCTCAGCCACGGTGCTCCGCCCCGGTGCGCTCGGCAGCCAGGGCGATGGCGGCGTCGCGCGCCGCGTTGGTCTCCTCGTTGGTCAGCGTCCGGTCGGCGGCCCGGAAGGTCAGGCGCCACGCCGTGCTGCGCCGACCCTCGCCCACCTGCTCACCGGTGTACTGGTCGAACATCTCCACCGACTCCAGGTGCTCCCCCGCGCCCTCGCGCAGCGCGGACTCCAGGGCGGCGGCCGGCACCGATGCGTCGGTGACCAGTGCCACGTCCACCCGCGAGTGCGGCTGGGCGGAGAAGTCCTGGTGCGTGGAGACCTCCGGGGAGGCGGCCACGAGGGCGTCGACGTCGACCTCGAAGGCGACGGTGCGCTCCGGCAGCTCCAGCTCCGTCAGGCGCTGCGGGTGCAGCTCGCCGGCGTGGCCCCAGACGGTGCCGTCCGCGAGGACGAGACGTGCGCAGCGGCCGGGATGGAAGGGCGCGTGCTGCGCCTGTTCGACCGTGACCTCCACCCCGAAGCGGGACGCCAGGGAGAGCACGACCTCCAGCGCGTCGGACCACTCGGCGACGCGGGCCGGGCCCCACCAGCCCTGGCGCTCCCACTCGCCGGCGATGATGCCGGCGGCGTGGAACGGCTGGTGCGGCACGGCGTCGGCCAGGGCCGCGAGCATCTCCGCGGACGCGGGGACACCCACCTCCTGCACCGGGGCCACACCGTCGCCGTGGGGGATGACGACGCGCCCGAGCTCGTAGACCGCAGCCCGGCGCTGGCCGCGGGCCAGGTTGCGACGGGCGGCCGGCACGAGCGTCTGCAGCAGGTCCGTGCGCAGGAAGGGCTCCTCGGCGCGCAGCGGGTTGTGCAGGCGCACCGCGTTGCGGCGCGGGTCGTCCTCCGGGTAGCCCAGGCGGTCCCACTGCTCGGCGGAGGTCATGGGCAGCGTCACGACCTGGTGGAGGCCCGCATCGGCCAGGAGGTCCGCGGCGATGCGGCGGCGACGCTGCGACAGCGTCAGACCACGCCCGCCGGGGGCCTTGGGCAGGACCGAGGGGATGGCGTCGTAGCCACCCAGCCGAGCGACCTCCTCGACGAGGTCCTCGGGGATCCTCAGGTCCGGGCGCCAGGACGGCGGCAGGACGGTCACCACACCGTGGTCCCCCTCGGCGGCGTCGCCCCGGTCGGCGGTCACCTCGCACCCGATCATGCGCAGCCGCTCCACCACCGTGCGGCGGTCGTAGTCGACGCCGACGACGGCGCTCGGGCGGCCGGTGCCAAAGGCGAACGTCTCCGGCGCCGAGGTCTCGTCGACCTCGGTGAAGGCCTCCTCGGCCACTCCCCCGCCGAGATCCACGAGGAGGTCCACCGCCATCTGCGCGGCCGCCGGAGCGAGCTGCGGGTCGACCCGGCGCTCGTAGCGCTTGGAGGCCTCGGACACCAAGCGGTGGCGACGCGCGGTGCGGGCGATCCCGACGGCCTCGAAGTGGGCGGACTCCAGCAGGAGGTCGGTGGTGGTCTCCGAGATCTCGGAGTCCTGGCCACCCATGACACCGGCGAGGGCCACGGGGACACCACCGGAGGCGATGACGAGGTCCTCGGCGTCCAGGGTGCGCTCCCGGCCGTCGAGTGTGGTGAGCTTCTCCCCCGCCTGCGCCCGGCGCACCTCGATGCCACCGGACACCGCGCCCAGGTCGAAGGCGTGGAGGGGCTGGCCGACCGCCAGCATCACGTAGTTGGTGACGTCCACCACGAGCCCCAGCGGGCGCACCCCGGCGTCGGTGAGGCGCTTGGCCATCCAGCGCGGGGTCGGGCGGGAACGGTCGATGCCGCGCACCACACGAGCGACGTAGCGGTCGCAGCCCGGGACGCCGCGGACCGGCGCCTCGTCGCGGAGGGCCACCGGGACGCCCGGCCCGGAGGGCGTGTCGACCTCGAGCAGGGCGGGGTCGGTGAAGGTGGCGCCGGTCGAGTGCGCGTACTCGCGGGCCAGACCGCGGATGCTCATGGCGTAGCCACGGTCCGGGGTCACGTTCACCTCGATGGTCTCGGTGTCCAGGCCCAGCAGCGGCAGGGCGTCCTGGCCGGGCTCCAGGCCCGCGGACTGCTCACCCAGGTACTCGGTGAGCACGATGATGCCGTCGTGGTCGTCCCCCAGGCCGAGCTCGGAGGCTGAGCAGATCATGCCCGCCGACAGGTGGCCGTAGGTCTTGCGCTCGCTGATGGCGAAGCCGCCGGCCAGGACGGCCCCCGGCAGGGAGACGACCACGAGGTCCCCGGCGTCGAAGTTGTGCGCGCCGCAGACGATGCCCTGGGGCTCCCCGGTGCCGTTGGCATCCCCGACGTCCACCTGGCACCAGTTGATGGTCTTGCCGTTCTTCTGCGGCTCCGGCTCGCGCGAGAGCACGCGACCGACGACGACCGGACCGGTCACCATCGGCGCGCCGAGGGACTCCTCCTCGAAGCCCACCTTCACGAGGGCGGCCGCGACCTCGGCCCCGGTGGTGCCCGCGGGCAGGTCGACGTACTCGGACAGCCAGCTGATCGGGATGAGCATCAGACCTCCACCGTGAAGTTCGTGTTGAAGCGGACGTCGCCCTCGATGAGGTCGCGCAGGTCGCCGACGCCGTTGCGGAAGATGAGGGCGCGCTCCACGCCCATGCCGAACGCGAAGCCGGTGTAGACCTCGGGGTCCACCCCGCAGGCGCGCAGCACGTTCGGGTGGACCATGCCGCAGCCGCCCCACTCGATCCAACCGGTGCCGCCGCAGGTGCGGCAGGCGGTGTCCTCACCGCGGCAGACGGTGCACAGGAAGTCCATCTCCGCACTCGGCTCGGTGAAGGGGAAGAAGTTGGGACGCAGGCGGGTGGTGATCCCCTCGCCGAAAAGCTCGGCGGCGAAGTGGTCCAGGGTGCCGCGCAGGTGCGCCATGGTGAGGCCCTTGTCGACCGCCAGGCCCTCGATCTGGTGGAAGACCGGCAGGTGGGTGGCGTCGATCTCGTCGGTGCGGCCCACCTTGCCGGGGACCGCCACGTACAGCGGGGCACCGCACTCGATGAGGGCGCGAGCCTGCACCGGGGAGGTGTGCGTGCGCATCACGAGGTTACGCTCGGGCGGGTCGACGTAGAAGGTGTCGGCCTCGGCGCGGGCCGGGTGGTCAGCGTCGAAGTTGAGCGCGTCGAAGTTGAACCACTCCGCCTCGACCTCGGGGCCCTCGGCGATCTCCCAGCCCAGCCCGGTGAAGATCTCGGCCATGCGCTGCTGCACGAGCTCCACGGGGTGGCGGGAGCCGACGCTGCGCCGGGCCGGGAGGGCGGTGACGTCGACGGTCTCCTCGAGGAGGATCTGCTCGGCCCGCTGCGCCTGGAGGGCCTCCTCGCGGGCGGCCAGGACCTTGTTCACCCGCCCCTTGGCCTGACCGACGATGCGCCCGGCGTCCTTCTTCTGCTCGTTGGGCAGCTGGCCGATGCTGCGGTTGGCCAGGGAGAGCGGCGCGCGGTCACCGAGGTGGGCCAGGCGGGCAGTCTTCAGCTCCTCCAGGGAGCCGGCCGCCTCGAGGTCCGCGACGGCCTGCTCGACGAGCGCGTCGACGGCCTCCTGGGTGATCTCGGGGGCCGTCTCGGGCGGGGTGTGGTCCGGGCTCGACATGCCCCGCATCCTACGGCCCGGGGCGGCGCGTCAGGCGCGTGCGGGGTGCATCGCCGAGGCGTAGAGGCAGACGGCGGCGGCGGTGGCGAGATTGAGCGACTCGGCACGCCCCAGCAGGGGGACGGCCACCGCGTCGTCGCAGGCGGCCACCTGGGCGTCCGGCAGGCCGCGGGCCTCGTTGCCGAAGACCCACAGGTGGGGGCCGGTCAGGTCGGCCGCGGGCAGCGTCGTGGTGGCGTAGCCGTCGGCGGCCACGAGGCGCACGGAGCCGGCCGTCGCCTCACGCAGGACCTCGAAGGGGACGCCGGTGACCACCGGGAGGTGGTGCAGCGAGCCGGCCGTGGAGCGCACGACCTTGGGGTTGGTGACGTCGACCGAGGCGTCGGTGACCACGACGAAGGACGCACCGGCGGCGTCGGCAGCGCGCACGACCGTCCCGAGGTTGCCCGGGTCACGGACCTCCGAGAGCACCGCGCCGAAGCCCTCCCCCAGTCCCGGGAGCACCTCCTCGAGGGTGGCCGGGCGCCACCGGGCAACGGCCACGATGCCGGCGGGCGTGTCCGCATCGGCGATGGTGCGCAGCACCCCGGCGTCCACGAGGTGGGAGTGGACGGGCGTGGACTCGAGCAGCTCGCGGAACTCGGCCTGGGTGGTGAGGAAGTCCGCGGTGACGAAGACGTCCTCGGCGAGCTCGGGCTCGTGCCGCAGCAGCTCGCGGACGCACTGGGGGCCCTCCACGAGGTAGCGCCCGGTGCGCCGACGCGCCGAACGCCGGCCCAGCTGTGCCGCCGCCCGGACCCGCCCCGATGTGGAGGTCAGGTGGGTGTCACGGGGGAGCACGGTGGACCGGCGTTCGGTGGTGTGGTGGGAACTCAGGCGTTCGCGGCCACGTTCTCGGCCTCGCGAGAAGCCTCGACGGAGGCGCTGTCGCCAGCCTGGGCGGCAGCGGTGGCGGCCTTCTGGCCACGCGGGGCGGCGCCGGCGGTGGCGGTCTCGTCACCCTTGACGGCCGGGACGTTGGCGCGGGCGATCTCCACCAGGGCGGTGAAGGTGGCCGGGTCGTTGACGGCCAGCTCGGCCAGCATGCGGCGGTCGACCTCGACCTCCGCGATCTTCAGGCCCTGGATGAACCGGTTGTAGGTCATGCCGTTCGCGCGGGCCGCAGCGTTGATGCGCTGGATCCACAGACGGCGGAAGTCGCCCTTGCGGTCCTTGCGGTGGTCGAACGAGTAGACCAGCGAGTGGGTGACCTGCTCCTTGGCCTTGCGGTAGAGACGCGAGCGCTGGCCGCGGTAACCGCTGGCGCGCTCGAGAACGACTCGACGCTTCTTCTGGGCGTTGACTGCCCGCTTCACGCGTGCCACGTGGTAACTCCTTGAATCAGTAGGTAGGTGCTGGGGAGATCAGGCGCGGGTCAGATACCCAGCAGCTTCTTGATCTTCTTCTCGTCGGCCTTGGCCACCGGCACGTCGTTCACCAGGCGGCGGGCGTCGCTGGACGAACGCTCCTGGAACTTGTGGACGTGGCGGGCGCGCTGGCGCATGATCTTGCCGCTGCCGGTCACGCGGAAACGCTTCTTGGTACCGGAGTGGGTCTTGTTCTTCGGCATGGGCCGATCCCTTCGTTCTGACGGACAGGTGGGGCGGCACGGCGGAACCGTGCCGGGGAGGTCGGAGGACCTCAGGCTTCTGCGGGCGCCTCGGCGGCCTGCTGGGCCGGCGTCTCGGGCTGGTCGGACTCGCCCTTGCGCTCCCGCTTCTTGGCCTCCTGCTCCTTGCGGCGTGCCGCCTGGGCCTGGGCCTTGTTGCGGGTCGAGCCGAAGACCATGGTCATGTTGCGGCCGTCCTGCTTGGGCTTGCTCTCGACGACGCCCAGCTCGCTGATGTCCTCGGCCAGGCGCTGCAGCAGGCGGAAGCCCAGCTCGGGCTTCGACTGCTCGCGGCCACGGAACATGATGGTGACCTTGACCTTGTCGCCGGCGGACAGGAAGCGCTCGACGTGACCCTTCTTGGTCTCGTAGTCGTGCTGGTCGATCTTCGGCCGGAGCTTGATCTCCTTGATGACCGTGTTGACCTGCTTCTTGCGCGACTCACGGTCCTTCATGGCGTTCTCGTACTTGAACTTGCCGTAGTCCATGAGCTTGGCGACCGGAGGCTTGGCCATGGGAGCGACCTCCACGAGATCCAGGTCGGCCTCGGCTGCCAGACGCAGGGCGTCCTTGACGCGCACGATGCCGACCTGCTCGCCGTTGGGGCCGACCAACCGCACTTCCGGGACCCGGATGCGGTCGTTGATGCGGGGCTCGCTGATGGTGCTACTCCTTCGTCGGGTCGATGACGGGTGACGCTCGACCCCTCCTCCACACGAAGAAAGGGCCTCTCGGCACCTGCCGGAGAGACCCAGACCATGCAGCGGCCACCGCACGATGCGGGGCACCTCCCCCACCGAGGCCTTGCGGCCAGGGACTCAGGCGACGCCGCGTGGTGTCACGCGACGCACCGTGGGAGTGCACGACCCACGTACCGGATCGGCCGCAGGTGGAGACGGGGTCTCACTTCAGACGGACAGGATAGCCGGTCAGGCGTGTGGGTCCAAACCCAGGGCACTGACGACCACGCCGTCGACGCGGGAGCGGACCTCGACGTCCTCCAGGACGCCGGCGACCAGACGCCCCGCCTCGCGGTCGTCGCCCAGTCCCCGCAGCCCCAGGACGAGCTCGCCCTCCGGGCCGCTGCGCACCGCGACACCCGTGACCCGGGGGTCCTCCTTGAGCCGGCGCAGGCCGGCCAGCACCACCTCGTCGTCCACGGGGCGCCGCCACGGGATGCGGCGGGCCAGCGCACGCACCATCGAGGGCCGGACGACGCGCGCGGCCGGGGAGCCGGGATCGACGACCAGCGCCGGGGCCTCGTCGGAGAGCGCAGCCTGCGCCACCGTGTGGCCGCGGACCGGCACCGGGCGTGCGTCGGCCCGCCAGCGCGTGACCTCCTCGACCGTGGTGAACACCGGCAGCGCCGCCCAACCCTGCGGGGTGCGCACCTGCGCCACAGCCACGTCGGCGGCGTCCGCACCCTCCTCGGCGAGGACGCCCACGAACACGCGGGCGGTGTCGAGGGCGGCCACCAGGGCACCGTCGTCCAGCGGGTCCTCCCCCGGGCCGGGCAGCGCGGGGTCGAGGGCGCCGTCGTCGTCGTCGAACTCACCGCGCTGGAGGGAGCGCCCCTCCCAGGGAGTGCCGGCCGAGTCGGCGGTGGGGTCGGTGGGCGGGCCCGCGAGCTCACCGAGCAGACGCTGGGCCCGGCCCAGCTCCACGGCGCCCGCGTACAGCGCGGCCCCGAGGATGACCTCGCCGACCGCCGGGCCGTGGGGACCGCGGAGGCTCGAGACCGCCACGAGGTCGCCGGTGGTGCTCACCCCGCCGGAGGCCACGAGGGTCCCCTGCAGGTGCGCCGCGGCCTCACGGAGTCCTGCGAGGTCCGGTCCGGTCATGCGACCGTCGGCCCCGGCGGAGGCGACGACCCAACGGCGCGGCCCGAGAGCGCCCAACGCGGCCCAGTGGTCCGTGACCGGACCGAGGTCGAGATCGGTGCCCCGGGCCACCACGCGGCCGTCCCGGAGGTCGAGTCCGAGCTGGAGCTCCTCGCCGTACCGGGCAGCCAGGGCGCGCGCGGCCACCGGGTCCCGCCAGAGGGCCGAGGAGGCGGTGACGGCCACCGCGCCCCACCCGAGGGCGCGCTCCACGTCCTCGGTTGCGAGGACCCCGCCGGACACCTCCACGGGGACGCCGGCCGAACGCACCAGCTCGGCCATCAGCGCGTCGTTCGCGCCGCGCCCGGTGGCGCGGTCCAGGTCGACCAGGTGGAGTCGCTCGGCGCCCTGGGCGACCCAGTGGGCCACCGCCGCGCTCGGGTCGGCCAGCGAACCGTCCAGGTCCTGGGCGGTCCGCCCGCCGACGACGTCGACCGCCGGCCACAGCCGCAACGGCACACGAGCCCTCATCGTTCCTCCTCCTCGGCCCTCTCGGCCAGACGGTCGGACAGCACCCCCACGAAACGCTGGACCTCGCGGGGGTCGGGTTCCACGCGCCGGCTGCCCGGCAACGGGTCCGGCCGGCGGAACTCGGCGGCGCCGGGCAGCCCCAGCAGACCGGCCAGGCGCACCCCGAGGGCCACCGGGTCGGCGCCCGTCGCCCGCCCCCGGGAGACCAACCCCGTCACGGCATCGCCCTGGTCGGGTACGCCTGCCACCCGCGCGAGATGACGCGGACCACAGACCGGCAGGTCACCCAGTGGGTGGGGGCCCACCCCCGGCTGGGCCACGACCCAGTGCAGCTCGGCGTCACCCCCGTCGGCTGCCGCCACCACGAGCAGCCCGCCCCGCACCGTCATCCCCACGACGGGCAGCACCCTGTCCGGGACCGGCCGGCTCAGCGTGAGACCCAGGGCATCGCCGTAGGGTCCCAGGCCCGCGGGCACCGAGGCGGGGCGCACGACGGTCCACCCGTCGCCCCGCGCGTGGTCGGCGGAGACGACTCCCCCGGACAGCCAGTCGGCCACCGCATCCTGGTGCCCCCGGAACCACAGCAGGGTGGCCCCGGTGCGGGAGCGAGGGTCGGTGGTCACGCCCGGGATTCTACGGAGCGGACCCCGACCAGCGGCGCACGCGGTCGCCGGCTCAGGCGAAGAAGACGCGCTCCACCACGGCGCGAGCCCGGCGGGACCGCCGCAGGTACTCCTCGGTGAGCTCCGCCCCGGCGCCGGCAGGGCGCCCCATCGCGCGGGACACACCCTCCCGGTCGAGCGGGTCGGTGGGGATGGAGTCGCTCGCCCGGCCGCGCCAGAGCATGCTCGCGTCACGGACCTCCCCGGCCATCTCCCACGCCTCCGAGAGGGCCTCGGCGTCCGCGGCCGAGAGGAGCTCGTGGCCACGGAGCGCCGTCAGGGCCTGGCGCGTGCTCGCGGTACGCAGGTCCGCCAGCCGGGCGGCGTGCTCCATCTGGAGCATCTGCACCGTCCACTCGACGTCCGAGAGGCCGCCGCGGCCCAGCTTGAGGTGCAGCCGGGGGTCACCACCGCGGGGGATGCGCTCGGCCTCCATGCGGGCCTTGAGCACCCGCATCTCGCGCAGCGCCGCAGGCGTCAGACCCCCCTCGGGGTAGCGACGGGGGTCGACGAGGACCATCACCCGTGCGCAGAGCTCGGCATCGCCGGCGACCGGCCGGGCCCGGACGAGGGCCTGCGCCTCCCAGGGCGAGCTCCAGCGCTCGTAGTACTGCTCCAGGGAGGCGATGCCGCGCACCGTGGGCCCGCTGCGCCCCTCGGGCCGGAGGTCGATGTCGACCTCCAAAGGGGGCTCGGACCCGGCCACGAGCGTGGAACGCAGGGCCTTGAGGGCCGCGGTGGCGGCCTCCGCCCGCCCCGGTGCGTCGTCGTGCACGAGGAAGACGTCGGCATCGCTGGCGAAGCCCATCTCCCCACCACCGAGGCGCCCCATGCCGATGACGGCGACCCCGGTCGAGTCGCCGTCCAGGGCAGCCTCGAGCACCGCGTCGAGCAGGGCCTCGGCGGCGTTGGTGAGCCCCTCCTGGACCTGCGCGGAGTCCACCTGCCCCGTGAGGCGCCCGATGCCCAGGCGAAGGACCTCCGTGCGTCGCAGCACCCGGGCCGCCGTGGCCGCGTCCTCCACCGAGCCCGCACGGCCCACCGCACTGCGCATGCGCGAGACGACCGCCTCGCGCGAGGGCGGGACCAGGGCGTCCGGCTCGCCGAGCAGGCGCACCGCGTCCGGCCCGCGTTCCAGCAGGCCCGTGAGGTAGCGGCTCGCCGAGAGGACGTGCGCGAAGCGCTGGGCGGCGTGCCCCTCGTCGCGCAGCATCGCCATGTACCAGTGGGTCCCGCCCAGCGACTCGCTGATGCGGCGGAAGGCCAGCAGCCCCGCATCGGGGGCCGGCCAGCCGGCGAACCAGCCGAGCATCGCCGGCAGCAGCTGACGCTGAATGGCGGCGGTCCGCGAGAAGCCCCGGGTGAGCGACTCCAGGTGGCGCACCGACCCCGCGGGGTCGGCGAAGCCCAGCGCGGCGAGGCGCTCGGTGACCGCGTCCGGCGACATCCGGGCCTGGGTGGGCGTGAGGTCCGAGAGGGCGGAGAGGACCGGGCGGTAGAACAATCGCTCGTGGAGGCGCCGGACCTCCTTGGACACCTCCGCCCAGCGCCGCTCCACCTCCTG
Organism: Kytococcus schroeteri; assembly: GCF_002847825.1. GTDB lineage: Bacteria > Actinomycetota > Actinomycetes > Actinomycetales > Dermatophilaceae > Kytococcus > Kytococcus schroeteri. The sequence goes on from NZ_PKIZ01000008.1 coordinate 20,881, forward strand.
GGCCGGGTCCTTGGTCCACCCCATCGCGCGGCCCAGGCGGCGCAGGTCGTCCTCGTCCACCGGCAGCAGGTGCGAACGCCGCAGGCGGTCGAGCTGGATGCGGTGCTCCAGGGCACGCAGGAGACGGTAGGCCGGGTCGAGCACGGCGGCGTCGGACCGGGCCACGTAACCGCCGGCCGCGAGCGCCGTGAGCCCCGGCAGGGTGCTGCCCGAGCGCAGCGACTCGTCGACTCGCCCGTGCACGAGCTGCAGCAGCTGCACGGAGAACTCGATGTCGCGCAGGCCCCCGGCGCCAAGCTTGAGCTGCCGCTTGGCCTCCGCGGCCGGGATGTGGGCCTCCACGCGGCGCCGCATGGCCTGCACCCCCTCCACGAAGCCGTCCCGGGTGGCCACCTGCCACACCATCGGGTCCACGAGGTCGACGAAGGCCTGCCCCAACTCGGGGTCGCCGGCGACCGGCCGCGCCTTGAGCAACGCCTGGAACTCCCAGGTGGAGGCCCACCGCTCGTAGTAGCCGCGGAAGGACTCCAGGGTGCGCACGAGCGGCCCGGCCTTGCCCTCCGGGCGCAGCGCGGCGTCCACCGGCCAGAGCGTGCCCTCGGCGGTGGTCGCGCCGCAGGCCTGCACCAGGCGGGTCGCGAGGCGTGCCCCGACCTGCAGGGCCCGGGCCTCCTCGACCCCCTCGGCCGGCTCCGCGGCGAAGATGACGTCCACGTCGCTCACGTAGTTGAGCTCGCGCCCGCCGGTCTTGCCCATGCCGATGACGGCCAGGCGCACGTCCTCGGCGTGGTCGACCTCGTGGCGCGCGATGACGAGCGCCGCCTCGAGGGCGCCGGCGGCCAGGTCCGCCAGGGCGGCGGCCACGGCGTCGACCACCTCGGTGGGGTCGGGGGCGGTGAGGTCGAGGCCGGCCACGCGCACCAGCTGACCGCGGTAGGCCACGCGGAGCGCGTCGTCGCCGCTCTCCCCCGCCGCCACGGCCTCGGAGACCGCCGCCACGAGCACCTCGCGGGCCTCCTCGGGGGTGGGCAGGGTCTCGGCGTCGAGCAGCTCGAGGTGCTCCGGGTGGCGCGCCAGGTGGTCACCGAGCACCTGGCTGGCCCCGAGCACCGCCACGAGACGTGCCAGGGGGCCCCGCTCGGCGTCGGGGCCGGCCGCGTCCATGCGCCCGACCCACGCCCGGCGCTGCTCAGGACCGGCCGCCTCGGCGATGCGGACCGCTGCCAGGACCGCCCGGTCCGGATCCGCTGCCCGCCCCAGGGCCCGCGCCAGCCCCACCTGGTGCTCCCAGTCGTCCCGGCCGAGCAGGCGTGAGAGGTCGTCGAGGCACCCGGCGGCGCGCCGCCCCTCGGTGAACCCCTCGCGGAGCAGCCAGGCCACCCCGCCCGGTCGGGAACCCCGCGGGTTCACAGCTGCTTGAGGTAGTTCTGGACCTCGTAGGGCGTCACCTGCGCCCGGTAGGCCTTCCACTCCTCACGCTTGTTGCGCAGGAAGAAGTCGAAGACGTGCTCGCCGAGCGTCTCGGCCACGAGCTCCGACTGCTCCATCGCCGAGATGGCCTCGCTGAGCGAGCCCGGCAGCGGCTCGATCCCCAGCGCACGCCGCTCCCGGTCGGTGAGGCCCCACACGTCGTCCTCGGCCTCGGTGGGCAGCTCGTACTCCTCCTCGATGCCCTTGAGACCGGCGGCCAGGACCACGGCGTAGGCGAGGTAGGGGTTGCAGGCCGAGTCCAGCGAGCGCAGCTCCACCCGGCTCGACTGGCCCTTGGTGGGCTTGTACATGGGGATGCGCACCATGGCGCTGCGGTTGTTGTGGCCCCAGCACACGTGGGCCGGCGCCTCTCCCCCGCCCCAGAGCCGCTTGTAGGAGTTGACCCACTGGTTGGTGACCGCGCTGATCTCGCGGGCGTGGTGCAGCAGGCCGGCCACGAAGCGCCGCCCGGTGATGGACAGCTGGTACTCCGCTCCTGGCTCGTGGAAGGCGTTGCGGTCGCCCTCGAAGAGCGAGAGGTGGGTGTGCATGCCGCTGCCCGGGTGACCGGCCAGGGGCTTGGGCATGAACGAGGCCACCGCCCCCTGGGCCAGGGCCACCTCCCGCACCACCGTGCGGAAGGTCATGATGTTGTCCGCCGTCGACAGGGCGTCGGCGTAGCGCAGGTCGATCTCGTTCTGGCCGGGCGCGCCCTCGTGGTGGGAGAACTCCACCGGGATGCCCATGCTCTCGAGCATGTCGATGGCGGCGCGGCGGAAGTCGTGGCCGTCACCCTGGGCGAGGTGGTCGAAGTAGCCCGCGTCGTCGAGGGGCACCGGGTGGCCACCGGCGTCGAGCTCCCGCTCGAAGAGGAAGAACTCGATCTCCGGGTGGGTGTAGAAGGTGAAGCCCATGTCGTCGGCCCGTTGGAGGGCCCGGCGCAGGACGTGGCGCGAGTCCGCCGGGCTCGGGGTGCCGTCCGGCAGGGTGATGTCGCAGAACATCCGGCCGATGCCGGGCTCCTGGCTGTCCTTCCAGGACACCACCTGGAAGGTGGAGGCGTCCGGCATGGCCAGGGTGTCGGCCTCGTAGACGCGCGCGAAGCCCTCGATGGCGCTGCCGTCGAACCCGATGCCCTCGGTGAAGGCGTTCTCGAGCTCGGCCGGGGCCACGCCGACGGACTTCAGGCGGCCCAGCACGTCGGTGAACCAGAGGCGCATGAAGCGGATGTCCCGCTCCTCGATGGTGCGGAGGACGAACTCCTGCTGACGATCCATGCGTCCATCCAACCACCGGGCAGCCCCTCACACCGAAGGGCCCCGCAGCACTGCCGCGGGGCCCTCCGGAGGCGCGGCCGGTCACGGGTGCGACCGGCCGGCCGTCATCACCTCACCCAACCGGTCAGGAGCTCGTTGAGCTGGTCCTCGACGGTCTGCACCACGGCGGCGGTGCCACCGATGATCGCCACGTCCTGCGGGGACACGGCGTCCAGCGCCGCCTTCGACAGAGCCGGCAGGCGGTCGAGGTGGGTCAGCACCAGCGGCAGGTGCTGCACACCCGCGTAGGCGCCACCGGTCAGTGCGTCGGGAAAGTCGGCGCCGCTGGCGACCAGGGCCCGGTTCGGGTCCTTGTCGAACTGTGCGGCCACGGCCGCCGAGGTGCCGTAGCGGTCGGAACCGGCCAGGCGCTCGGTACCGCCCAGCTCGGCGTACACGGCATCGGACACCGCGGCCGGGCCACCCAGCACCACGACCCTCTTCGGGTTGAGCGCGGCCACGGCCTCCTTGGTCACGGCGTCGGCCTTGTCCGGGCGGGTCAGGAGGACGGGGGCGTCCTGGGCACCGGCCAGCGCACCACCGGTCAGCGCGTCGGCGAAGGCCCGGTCCTCACCGGAGGCCACGTAGAGCGTGTCCACGTTGTTGCCGAACATCGTCGCCACGTTGGCGCTCGTCTCGTAGCGGTCCGTGCCGGCCACGCGGGCGACGTCCAGGCCCTCGGCCTCGAGCTCGCCGGCGACCTTGGCGGAGACCGCGGCCTCGCCACCGAGGATGACGACCTTGGACGCGCCGAGGTCCTCGATGGCCTTCAGGGTGTCGGCCGGGATCCGGTCGGTGCGCGTGAGCAGCACCGGGGCGTCCTGGCCGTCCTGCGCGGGCAGGGAGCGCGGCGCGACCCCGTTGGCGGCAGCCGGGGCACCGGACAGGGCGTCGGCGAAGCCCGTGCCCGAGGCCAGGTAGACGGTGTCGGCGGCATCGAACTGACGGGCCACCTCGGCGGCCGTGGCGTAGCGGTCCTTGCCGGCCCAGCGGTCGACCGTGGCGTCCGGCGTGGCCGTCTGGCACTGGTCGGCGGCGCCGAAGCAGACCTGCATGGTGTCGCCCTCGGTGCCGATGACCTCGGCACGCACCTTGGAACCCGGCAGCTTCACCGAGTTCTGCGGGTTGGCCGACGAGTAGTACGCGTTGGCGCCGGAGTCGAAGAACACCGGCACACCCGGGCGCGACGGGATGGTGGTGGCCTGGCCGTCGTGGTGCAGGGTCACCGCGTCGGTGCGCTCCAGGCCGAAGGTGGCGTCGAAGGACTGCGTCTTCTGGCGCATCAGGCCGCCGCCGTTCCACGCCAGCGGCTGCGGGTTGGCGTCCACCGGCAGGGCCTGGCCGCCGCCCGGGTGCTCACCGGTGTTGTTGTCCAGGTAGGCGTCGTTGGAGTACCAGACGAGCATGCCGTTCTGGTAGGGGTAGCGCTCCACCCAGTTGGGACGGGCCTCGCCGAAGCCGAAGTTGTACGGGCCGGTGCGCAGGGTGTCGTCGTAGGAGCCGTACTGGCGGTTCTCCATGAGGAAGGCGTGCTCCGCATCGCGGGTGACCGTGCCGTCGATGACGGTGAAGCCCTTGAGCTCCCACGTGCTGGCACCCTCGGCACCGTCCACCTCGGCCACCCCGTCGACGGTGGTGGTCACGTTGTCGAGGAACGCACCGTTCTCGTTGAGGCCACCGTCGTTCTGGGCGCGGAAGCGGACGTCGATCTGCTTGCCGGCGTAGGAGGACAGGTCGTAGTTCAGGTCCACCCAGCCGTCGGAGAAACCGGTCTGCTCGTCGAGCTTTGTCCAGGTGGCGCCACCGTCGGTGGAGACCTCGAAGTACAGGTAATCGTAGTCCTGCTCGATGAAGGCCTCGAGCTTGGCCGAGACGCTGGCCGACTTCGCCCCCGAGAGGTCCAGGTGCTTGGTCATGGACGAGTTGAGGTTGTCCTCGGCGCCACCCCAGAACTCCTTCGAGCCCTCGAAGGGGGTGTTGTACTCCTCGGTGATCTTCTGCGTGGGCAGCGGCACCACCACGGCCTGCGGGTTCTTGGTGGAGGCGAAGGCCGGGCCCAGGGTCTTGGTGACGTTCTCGCCCGGCTTCACGACCTGGTAGTCGAGCCAGCCCAGCTGCAGCTTCTCCTTGGGGCCCATGAAGCCCGCGGAGTCGCCGATGGCCTTGCCGTCGTTCAGCCAGGACCCGGCCGACATGAGCGACCAGTAGGCCACACCGTTGTCGCCGCCGCTGGTGTCGTAGTAGTCGGGCAGGCCGAGGTCGTGGGAGAACTCGTGCACGAACACGCCCACGCCACCGTTCTCCGGCTCGGTGGTGTAGTCACCGATCCACAGGCCGGTGTCACCGATCGGCACACCACCAGCGAGGTTGCCCTCCGGGCCCTTCTTGCCCGCGTCGGTCGGGAAGGCGTACCAGCGGTGGGCCCAGATGGCGTCCTCGCCCTGGGCACCGCCACCGGCGGACTCGTCCTCGCCGGCGTGGACGGCCTGGAAGTGGTCGATGTAGCCGTCGGGCTCGTTGAAGTCGCCGTCACCGTCGTAGTCGTAGCGGTCCCACTTGTCGAACTCCGCCAGCTCGGCGGCGATCTGCTCGGAGGTCTTGCCCTGGGCCACCTGCGCGTCGTACCAGGCCTGGGCGGAGTCGCGGATGTAGCTCCAGTAGCCCTCGGCCTCCACCATCGGGTCGTCGCTGTTGGCGCCGTACCGCGCCTCGTTGTAGGGCAGCTTCACCCAGTCGTAGACCTTCGCGTCCACGTCGAAACGGCCCGAGGACTGCTTGCGGAAGAAGTCGCGGAAGGAGTTCTCCTCGCCCAGCATGAGCTCCTCGTAGTACGAGGTGTTGAAGTCCTTGCGCCAGACGGTGGAGTTGTCCTGGGAGCGGTCCGGCTCGGGGATCTGGTTGTGCAGCGGGCCGGGAGTGCCGCCCTTGGCCGGGTCGGTCTTGTCACCGAACTCCGTGAGGAAGGTGAGGACGTTCTCCTGACGCTCCACGTCGTACTGCACGTACTGGGCGTCCTTGCCCGTGCCCAGCTGGATGGAACGGCTGCCGTTGCGGGTGACCACCTTGGCCTCGCCGCGCATGAGCTGGTTGACGGCCTTCTTCTGCAGGGCGCGCTGCTTGTCGCCCAGCGGGTGGGAGAAGTCGTCCTGACGGTGCTCCTGCGAGCGGGCGTCGTCCTGGGACGGGACGGCGGAGACCTGCGCGAAGGGGACGGTCGCGGTGGCGAAGGCCACCAGAGCGGCGCCCGAGAGACGCGTGGTGCGTGCGAACACTGTTCCTCCAGAGGGGTGTGCATGTGGTGAGGGTCACCACCCCCCCTGATCGTGCGCGCCAACGGCCCGGAAGTCATCCCCAGGGTGGTCACGATTCGGACACGATCTGCCACGCGGGACGGAGGCCCGTCAGCCGCAGCGCTCCACCACCAGGTGCACGTACGCCCGGGCGCACCGCACGAGGGCCTCCTTGTCGACCCACTCGTCCACCGAGTGCGCTTGGCGGATGTCCCCCGGCCCGTACTGGAGGGTCGGGATGCCGGCCGCGGCGTACTGCCGCAGGTCCGAGCCGTAGGGCACGCCGATGCGGTCGGGCCGCTCGTACCCGGCGCGCTCCACGGCATCGGCCACCTGAGCGCCGAGCTCGTGGCCGCTGGGCATCTCACCGGGGGCGAACACCCCACCGGGCCAGGTCACCCGGGCCGGGTGCTCGGCGAGGAAGTCGTCGGCGGCACAGGCCTCGGCCACGCACTGCTCGAAGGCGGCCCGGGCCTCCTGCGGGGTCTCGTCGGTGCGGACACCGAATCGACCCTCCACCACGAGGTCGTCGAGCACGGTGGAGGCCCACTCCCCTCCCCGGACGATGCCGATGCTCAGGGGCCACGGGTCGTCGACGGTGTCGAAGGGGGCGGGGCGATCCTCGCGACGCTGCTCCTGCAGGCGCTCGAGCGCATCGACCACGGCGCGCAGGCCCAGCAGCGCGTTGTGGCCCTCACGTGCCATGGCGCCGTGCGCGGCCCGGCCGGAGAGCCGGAGGCTGAAGGTCAGCGACCCGGCGTTGGCGGTGACGAGGTGACCGGCGGTGGGCTCGGCGATGACGCACGCCTCCCCGGTGTGCCCGCGACGCAGGGTGGCGAACGCCCCGGAGCCGCCGTCCTCCTCACCGCTCACGAGGTGCACGGCGAGCGCCCGGCGGAAGGGGAAGCCGACCGACTGCAGCGCGCGCACGGCTGCGAGGACCGCCGCCACCCCGCCCTTCATGTCGGTGACGCCGCGGCCGCGAAACCACACGCCGTGCTCGTCCTCGCCGCGGACCAGGGTCCACGGGTCGTGCTCGGACCAGAGCTCGGCGTCGGTGGCGGGCACCACGTCGGTGTGGCCGCACAGGATGAGGGCAGGGTCCCCCTCGGCGGGGCCGAAGCGGCCGACCACGCCGCGCAGGTCCGTGCGCTCGACCTCCTGGCCGGGCCAGTCCTCCAGGCGGGCGAGGTCGGCGACGGACTCGTCCCACTCGTCGACGCTGCCCCCCATGCGCCGCAGGGTCTCGGCGCCCCAGCGCTGCACGCGGACCTCCTCGGGGGATCCGCCGGTGCTGGGGATGGAGACCAGGGCCGAGAGGTCAGCCACGAGGCGCAGGTCGTCGAGCGCGTCGGTGGCCCTCTCGGCCCAGCGGGCGGCCTCGGCCCCGAGTTCACCGGCCTCGCCCGAGGTGGGCAGGGCGTCGGTCCACGGGTACTCCGGCCCGCTGGGCAGCGGACCGGTGTGCTCCTGGGTGCGGGTGCGCTCGGGGTCGGGCAGCACGATCAGCCGTTCAGGGGGTTGTTGTCCCAGTTGGCGCCACCGGCCTCGTCGGCCTCGGCGGCGTCCTGGGCGTCCCACTTCTCGGTGTTGGCCCGGGCGGTGGCCAGCGCGTTGCGGGCCTCCTCCTCGGTGGCGTAGGGGCCCATCACGTCGGCGTTGCGGGAGCGGTTGTCGTCGTCCCGCTCCACCTGGCCGGTGGTGATGTTGTAATAGAAGCTCATCGCTGCCTCCTGGGGGTGTGGGGAACTGCGGTTCACCCCAGCCTATGCAGCCGCGGCGTGAATGCCAGCCCGCCGGGTCGACCTGGTCCCCCGGCGGGCGGCGTCGAGCGGGGGCCGCTGGCGTTCCAGGGGGCCACGTTCTCCTCCGCCTCCCTGCTGTTCCTGCCGACGCTCCTGGTGACCACTGCCAGCGGCATCGCGTGGGGTCTGGCCACCCCAGCCGGGCCGCCACGCACCGAGGACCGCACCCCGCTCTCCTAGACTGCGCGCCATGCCTGTCGCACCACCCCTGTCCCCCGGCCACGTCTCCCCCCGCCGCGAGGTGCCCGCCTCCATCGCGCGCCCCGAGTACGTGGACAAGCCGGCCCCGGCCCCGTTCACCGGCTCGGAGGTCAAGGACGCCGAGACCATCGAGCGGATGCGGGTGGCCTGCCGCATCGCCGCCCAGGCCCGTGAGGCCGTGGGCGCGGCCGTAGCGCCGGGCGTCACCACCGACGAGCTCGACCGCATCGGCCACGAGTTCCTGCTCGACCACGGCGCCTACCCCTCCACGCTCGGCTACCGCGGCTACCCCAAGTCGCTGTGCAGTTCGGTCAACGAGGTGATCTGCCACGGCATCCCCGACGACCGGGAGCTGCAGGACGGCGACATCGTCAACATCGACATCACCGCCTTCATCGGCGGCGTGCACGGCGACACCAACGCCACTTTCCTGTGCGGGGACGTGGACGAGGAGTCCCGCCTGCTCGTGGAGCGCACGCAGGAGGCGACGATGCGGGGCATCCGTGCCGCGAAGCCCGGACGCGAGCTCAACGTCATCGGCCGCGTCATCGAGATGTACGCCAGCCGCTTCGGCTACGGCGTGGTGCGCGACTACACCGGCCACGGCATCGGCACGCACTTCCACAGCGGGCTCATCGTCCCCCACTACGACGCCGCGCCGTCCTACGCCGACGTCATCCAGCCCGGCATGACCTTCACCGTGGAGCCCATGCTCAACCTGGGCACCCACGAGTGGTCGATGTGGGCCGACGACTGGACCGTGGTGACCAAGGACCTCTCCCGCTCGGCGCAGTTCGAGCACACGATCCTCATCACCGAGGACGGGCCGGAGGTGCTGACCACCGCATGAGCCCCACCACGCACCCCCTGGGCATCGACGTCGGCGGCACCGGCATCAAGGGTGCCCCGGTGGACCTCGGGGTCGGCGCCTTCGCCGCCGAGCGCCAGCGGGTCGCCACCCCGGAGACCTCCACCCCGCAGGCCGTCGCCGAGGTGATCGGTGGGATCTGCAGCACCTTCGCCCGGCAGACGAAGGGCCAGCCCGTGGGCGTCACAGTGCCGGCCGTGGTGAGCCGCGGCGTGGTGCGTACCGCGGCCAACATCGACACCAGCTGGATCGGCACCGACGCCGACGCCCTGTTCTCCGAGGTGCTCGAGCGCGACGTGCACGTGCTCAACGACGCCGATGCCGCCGGCCTGGCCGAGGCGCACTACGGCGCCGCCCGGGGCACCAAGGGCCTGGTGCTGGTCACCACCCTGGGCACCGGCATCGGTAGCGCTCTCGTTGCCGACGGGCGGTTGCTGCCCAACTCCGAGCTGGGCCACCTGGAGGTCGACGGCGTGGAAGCCGAGTCGGTGGCCGCCAACTCCGCCCGCGAGGCCGAGGACCTCTCCTGGGAGGAGTGGGCCGAACGCCTGCAGCGCTACTACTCCACGCTGGAGAACCTCCTCTGGCCCGAGCTCATCGTGGTCGGTGGCGGGGTGAGCAAGAAGGCCGAGAAGTTCCTGCCGCTGCTGCACCTGCGCGCCCCCATCGTGCCCGCGCAGCTGCGCAACGACGCCGGGATCATCGGGGCCGCCCTGGCCGCGCAGCAGATGCAGGAGTCCGCCCGGCGCTGAGCCGCGTACACTTCCGCACTCGAGACGAGTCGGCCGGACGGTCGCGTCGGGCTTACGGGCCCGCCGAGGAAAGTCCGGGCTCCACAGGGAACGGTGGTGGCCAACAGCCACCCGGGGTGACCCGCGGGACAGTGCCACAGAGAACAGACCGCCCGTGCGTGCACGGGTCAGGGTGAAACGGTGGTGTAAGAGACCACCAGCACGCCGGGTGACCGGCGTGGCTCGGCAAACCCCACCGGGAGCAAGGTCAGACAGCGCGTGATCCAGGGCGTCCCGTCCGAGCGCGCGGGTGGACCGCTGGAGGTGGCTGGCAACAGTCACCCGAGATGGATGACCGTCCCCCGGGGCCGAGTGATTGGCCCCGGGGACAGGACCCGGCTTACAGGCCGACTCGTCTCCCCTCCCCGCGGTGCAGCGCCGGGCCCCGCGACCGGACCGGGCGCCGCTTGCCCGCTCAGACGCGCTCGACCGTGATGCGGTGCGCGGCCACGTCGGCCTCGGTGAGGCGCACGCGCACCTCGTCGCCCGGCTCGGCAGTCCCCCGGGCACGTGCGACGACCGCCGGGTCCGCGAGCTGCACGGTGAAGGCCTTCTCGGAGACCTCCACGGCGATGCCGTCGAACTCCTGGCCGACCCGCGGCGCGAGCACGGCCGCCTCGACCGCGTCCACGCACTCCCGCTCCACCGACCGGGCACGGCTGTCGGCGGCCTCCATGACCTCCGGCAGCCGGGGCAGCGCCTCGCGCACCCACACCGGCACCTCGTCGCCGGCCGACAGCGCCGCGCACAGCTCGAGGACGAAGCGGTCCACCAGGCGGCGCAGCGGGGCGGTGGCGTGGGCGTAGGGCGCCGCGATGGCGGCCTGCGTGGTGAGCTCGGGCAGCTCGCCGTCGAAGGCCGTGTACCCGGCCCCGCGGAAGAGGGTGGTGGCCTCGTGGACGAGGAACAGGTGCGTGCCGTCCGAGGTGTCCAGCGAGCGCAGGAAGTCGCCGTAGCGCGCGTCGTCGGCCCACTCGACCCCCAGAGCACGGGCCTGTCGGCGCAGGGTGCGCACGTCCTCCTCGGCGGGCTCGGGCATGGTGCGCAGGATGCCCACCTCGGCCCCGAGCATGAGCTCGGCGGCGGCCATGCCCGTCATGAGCGAGACCTGCGCGTTCCAGTCCTCCACCGGCAGCAGCGGGCGGAATCGGGTGGTGAAGCCGTCGGCGGTCACCTCCACCTCCTGCTCGGGCATCGGCAGCGTGGCCCCACCGCGGGCCTTCTCCTGCTCGATGCGGAGCAGTCCCACCTCCTTGAGCAGCGCCAGGGTCTCCTCGGCCTCACCGGAGTCGATGAGTTCCTGGGCCTCGGCGTAGGCGTAGCGGCGTCGCGAGCGCACGACGGCGCGTCCCACGGTCGCCTCCGTGAGGGCGCCGTCGGCGTCCAGGTGCAGCTCCCACAGGAAGGCGGGCCGGTCCTGCTCGGGCAGCAGCGAGGCGGCGCCCTCGGAGAGCACCGGCGGGTGCAGCGGCGCCCGCTCGTCGGGGCAGTAGACGGTGAGCCCGCGCTCCCACGCCTCGGCGGCGATCGCCCCGTCGGGCGCCACGAAGGCCGGAACGTCGGCGATGGCGTAGTGCACGAGGAAGCCCTCCCCCTCGCGCTGGACGTGCACGGCCTGGTCGAGGTCCATGGAGCCCTCGGGGTCCAGGGTCACCAGCTCGATGCCCCGTTCGTCGCGTCCCGGCAGGTGGTCCTCCCCCACCACCCGCTCGGCCTCGGCCACCACCTCGGCCGGGAACTCCACCTCCACGCCCTGCTCGGCGCGGATGGCGGCGAAGGCCTTGCGCAGCTCGGCGGTGGTGCCGGTGTCCGGGGCCGCCTGCTCGGCGTCGGCGGGGCGGCGGAGGGTCAGGTGGGGGTGTGCCATGCCGGTCACCCTAGCCACGGGTCAGCGCACCGGCAGGCCCTCGAGGTGGTGCCGCACGTTGAGTCCGCTCAGCTCGGCGAAGCCGGTGGGCACCTCGGCGCCCACGAACTCCAGGGTGTGGAAGGCCGCCGGGTGCTGCCCCAGGGCCCAGGAGCGCGGGTAGGCCACGCCCAGCACCGCCTCCAGCGCGGTCATGACGGCGATGCGGTGGGCGGCCACCACCACCGTGTGCAGCTCGTCGTCCACGGCCTGGCGGGCAATGTCGCGCAGGCCCTCCACGACGCGCTCGGCGACCTCGTGGTGGGTCTCGCCACCGGGCACCGGGCAGGCCGGGTCCTGCGCGAAGGCCCGGGCGGTGCCGGCGCCGTCGCGGTCGACCTCGCTCCAGGTGCGGCCGTCCCAGTCGCCGAAGGCCTGCTCGTCGAAGCGCGCATCGGTGGCGGCCTCGAGCCGCAGCGCGTCGGCCACCGCGCGACCGGTCTGCTGGGCCCGGCGCAGGCTGGAGGTCACCACACGCACGCGCCCCTCGGCGGCGGGGGCGGCGAGCAGCTCGCCGAGCGCGTCACCGGCCCGGGCGGCCTGCTGCTCCCCGAGCGGCGACAGGGGCGGGTTGCTGCCGCCGCGCCCGTCGATGCGGTAGGTCTCGGTGAACTCGGTCACACCGTGACGCAGCAGCACGAGCTGCCACCGGTGCCCACGCCGCGCCCCGGCATCGCGCACGGAGGCCCCGGCGGAGGTGGGGCGGGACTCCTCCACGGCCTCGGGCGGCTCGGGGGCGTGCGTCTCGTCCGGCACCTCGACGTCCTGCCCGGCGTCCCCGGCCGCGTCGACCGCCCGCGGCCCCGGGGCCGCGGCCGCCACGTGGTCGCGCGCCACCGTGCGCCCGTCCATGCCGTCATTGCTCAGGGCGTCGGCGGCCTTGTTCCGGGTCCGCGGGATCCAGCCCCAGTCGAGGTCCACGCCCCGGTCACGGAGCTGCCGGCACAGGCCCTGCGCCTCCTGGGCCAGGCGCTGCATGTCGGGGTGCTTGATCTTCCACCGCCCGGCCATCTGCTCGATGACGAGCTTGGAGTCCATCCGCACGGCCACCGTGTCCCCCGCCGACAGGTCCGCGAGGTCGAGCACGGCCTGCAGACCGGCGAGCAGGCCGGTGTACTCGGCCACGTTGTTGCTCGCCCTGCCCAGCGGCGCGGCGCGCTCGGCCAGCAGGGCCCCCGCAGGGTCGCGCACCAGGGCGCCGTAGCCGGCCACCCCGGGGTTGCCACGCGAACCGCCGTCGGCCTCGATCGTCCAGGTCGCCATGGTCAGCCCTCCTGCGTGCTCACGGTGAAGTCCCAGGGGTCGGTGACCGTGGTGCTCACCAGCACCTCGGGGCGTGCGCCCGTGGTGCGCTCCACCTCGTCGGCGAGCCGCTCCCCCGCGCCGGCCAGCCAGAGCGACTCGGTGGCCCAGTGCCCGGCGTCGATGACGAAGGGACCGTCCACGCCGCCGCTGCGGGCCGCGAGCAGCCCGTGCTCGCGGAACTCGCTCACCGGGTGGTGGCGCAGGTCGGCGGTCACGTAGACGTCGGCACCCGCCTCGCGCACGGCGTCGAACTCCCGGTCGCCGGAACCCCCGAGCACGGCCACGCGCTCCACCCGCCCGTCGCGGGGGCCGGCCACCCGCAGGCCCACCGGGGCGCCGGGCAGCACCGCGGCGAGGTGCTGCGCGAACCCCTCGAGGGTGGTCTCGGTGGGAAGCTGTCCCACGCGCCCGAGCGGCTGTCCCTCGGGCTCGACCAGCGGCTCCACGTCGCGCAGGCCCAGGGCAGCTGCCAGGGCGTCGTTCACGCCGCCGGTCGCCACGTCCGCGTTGGTGTGCGCCGAGTACAGGCCCACCCCGCCCTCGGAGAGCGCGAGCACCGCCGCCCCCTTCGGCTCGCTGGGCACGACGGCGTGCAGGCCCGCCCGCAGCAGGTGGTGGTGGGTGACCAGCAGGTCGAAGCCGCCGGCCACCGCCTCGTCCACCACCGCGAGGGTGGGGTCGACCGCCATGAGCACCCGCCGCACGGAGGCGGAGGGGTCACCGACGGTCAGCCCCACCACGTCGCCGGAGAGCGCCGTGGCCGGCGGGAACATCCCGTCGAGCACCTCGACGACGTCGGACAGGGAACAGGTGGAGTTCTCCATGTGGGCCCGGCCGGGATCGAACCGACGACACCTGCGGTGTAAACACAGTGCTCTGCCAGCTGAGCTACAGGCCCCACGCGCGGCGGGCGCGCCGGGTCATCCTCCCACCCGGCGGCCGTGCGCCGCGTCGTTCAGCCGCGCCGACGCGTCGGGCGGCCGAGCTTGGTGGCCAGCCAGGTCTCGTCGAGCTGCAGCGAGCTCTGGGCCTGGAGGCCGGCGGTCTTGGCCGCCTCGTCGACGTCGGCCTGGTCGACGTGCAGGTCGTGCTTGAGGTTGGGCGTGGCGAGCAGGACGAAGCCGTCGTCCTCGAGCCCGGCGAGCGCGTCGACGCAGTCGTCGGTGAGGTCGCCGTCGCCCTGGCGGAACCACAGCAGGCACACGTCCACCGGGCCGGTGTAGGACTCGTCCTCCAGCGGCGCGCCGGTGACCTCCTCGATGGCCAGGCGCAGGTCCTCCGGGACGTCCTCGTCCCAGCCGACCTCCTGCACGATCTGGTCGTCGGTGAAACCCAGCCGGTCGGCCAGGGCCCGTGCGTCCGCCGTTGCGGTCGCCTCCACGTGGTCCTCCTCGATGTGGTGATCGTCACTGCCCGTCGGGCAGCGTCGTCGCGCCTCCACGGTGCGGTGGCGCGACACCATGATGCCCGACGCCCGTCGCCCCGCGTCGCCGGCACCCGCACGGGCGGCCCACCGGGGGCCCGTCCGCCCTCCGGGTGGAACAATGGCGGGCAGACGTCTGCACACTCCGGTGCAGGCAGCCCGCCGGGCACGCCACGGTCCCCGTGGCGTGCGGCGCGTGTGAGGAGGAGAAGCTTCGTGACGACCAAGGACACCGGACCGATCCTGAACGGCCTGCCCAGTCAGCTCCCGGACATCGACCCCGAGGAGACCGCCGAGTGGCTCGACTCCCTCGACGGACTCGTCGACGCGCGCGGTCGCGCCCGCGCGCGCTACGTGATGCTGGAGCTGCTCAACCGGTCGCGCGAGCAGCAGGTCGGCGTGCCCTCCCTGACCACCACCGACTACATCAACACGATCGGCCCCGAGGACGAGGCGTGGTTCCCCGGTGATGAGGAGGTGGAGCGCCGCTACCGCGCGTGGATCCGCTGGAACGCCGCCATCATGGTGCACCGCGCCCAGCGCCCGGGCGTCTCCGTGGGTGGCCACCTCTCCAGCTACGCCTCGGCGGCCACGCTCTACGAGGTCGGCTTCAACCACTTCTTCCGCGGTCGCCAGCACCCCGGCGGCGGCGACCAGATCTTCTTCCAGGGCCACGCCTCCCCCGGTATCTACGCGCGCGCCTTCATGGAGGGCCGCCTGACCGAGGACCAGCTCAACGGCTTCCGCCAGGAGAAGTCCCACTACGTGGACGGCAAGCTCCTGGCGCTGCCGAGCTACCCGCACCCGCGCTCGATGCCGGACTTCTGGCAGTTCCCCACCGTCTCCATGGGTCTGGGCCCGCTGGGCGCCATCCACCAGGCGCAGTTCAACAAGTACCTGCACAACCGCGGCATCAAGGACACCTCCGAGCAGCACGTGTGGGCCTTCCTCGGCGACGGTGAGATGGACGAGCCGGAGTCGCGCGGCGCCCTGCAGCTGGCCGCCAACGAGGAGCTCGACAACCTCACGTTCGTGGTCAACTGCAACCTGCAGCGCCTGGACGGCCCGGTGCGCGGCAACGGCAAGATCGTGCAGGAGCTCGAGGCCTTCTTCCGCGGCGCCGGCTGGAACGTCATCAAGGTGCTGTGGGGCCGTGGCTGGGACGAGCTGCTGGCCGCCGACCGCGACGGCGCGCTGGTGAACCTCATGAACAAGACGCCCGACGGCGACTTCCAGACCTTCCGCGCCAACGACGGCGCCTTCGTGCGCGAGCACTTCTTCGACCGCGACCCGCGCACCAGCAGGATGGTCAAGGACTGGTCCGACGACGACATCTGGTGGAAGCTCAAGCGCGGTGGCCACGACTACCGCAAGGTGTACGCCGCCTACCAGGCCGCCATGAACCACTCCGGCCAGCCGACCGTGATCCTGGCGCACACCATCAAGGGCTACTCGCTGGGCTCGCACTTCGCGGGCCGCAACGCCACGCACCAGATGAAGAAGCTGACGGTGGAGGACCTCAAGGGCTTCCGCGACAGCCTCAAGATCCCGGTGCCGGACTCCGCCTTCGAGAACGACCAGTTCGCCGCGCCGTACTACCACCCGGGCAAGGACGACGAGACCATCCAGTACATGCTGGAGCGCCGTCGCAAGCTGGGTGGCGACCTGCCGGCCCGCCTCTCGGAGCACGTGCCGCTGAACCTGCCGGCCGAGAAGACCTACGACGTCGGCCGCAAGGGCTCGGGGACCCAGGAGGTCGCCACCACGATGGCCTTCGTGCGCATCCTCAAGGACATGATGCGCGACCCGGAGATCGGCAAGCGGATCGTGCCGATCATCCCCGACGAGGCCCGCACGTTCGGCATGGACGCGTTCTTCCCGACGAACAAGATCTACAACCCCAACGGGCAGAACTACCAGTCGGTGGACGCCAACCTCATGCTGTCCTACAAGGAGAGCGAGCAGGGCCAGCTGCTGCACCTGGGCATCAACGAGGCCGGCTCCGTGGCCGCCTTCACCGCGGTGGGCTCGTCCTACGACACCCACGGCGAGCCGATGATCCCGGTGTACGTCTTCTACTCGATGTTCGGCTTCCAGCGCACCGGTGACGGCATCTGGGCCGCCGCCGACCAGCTCTCGCGCGGTTTCCTCATCGGGGCCACGGCCGGCCGGACGACGCTGGCCGGCGAGGGCCTGCAGCACATGGACGGCCACAGCCCGCTGCTGGCCCACACCAACCCGGCGATCGTGTCCTACGACCCGGCGTTCTCCTACGAGATCGCCGAGATCCTCCAGGACGGCATGCGCCGGATGTACGGCCCGGACGCCGAGGACGTCATCTACTACCTGACGGTCTACAACGAGCCGATGGTGCAGCCGAAGCAGCCCGAGGGTGTGGACACCGAGGGCATCCTCAAGGGCGGCTACCTGCTCGCCGAGGGCGAGGCGGAGGGCCCGAAGGCCCGCCTGCTCGCCTCCGGCGTGGGCGTGCCGTGGGCGCTGGACGCCCAGGAGGAGCTGGCCGAGCACTGGGGCGTCAACGCCTCGGTGTACTCGATCACCTCCTGGGGCGAGCTGGCCCGCGAGGCCACGCAGTGCGACGAGGACGCCTTCCTGCACCCCGAGGACGAGGCCCGCACCCCGTACGTGCAGCAGCTGCTGCCGGCCGGCGAGGGCCCCATCGTGGCCACGAGCGACTACATGCGCGCCGTGCAGGACCTCATCGCCCCGTGGATGCTCGACGACTTCTACAGCCTGGGCGCGGACGGCTTCGGCTTCTCCGACACCCGCCCGGCGGCCCGCCGCTTCCTGCACATCGACTCCGCGTCGATGGTGGTCAAGACGCTGCAGATGCTGGAGAAGCGCGGCGAGGTGGAGAAGGGCACCGCCCTGAAGGCCGCCGAGCACTACCAGCTGCTCGACACCCGCGCCGGCACCTCCGGCAACTCCGGCGGCGAGAGCTGACCGGAGGTCCCGGACCACGACGCAGCCCCACCCCCTCGGCGAGGGGGTGGGGCTGCGTCCTTCCCGGATCCTGCCGGCTCAGGCGCGGCGGGCGGCGCGGTGCACCAGGGCGGCACCCGCCAGCAGGAGCGCAGCTCCCCCGGCCACGAGCGGCAGGCGCGGCGCCGGGGTGGCCTGCACGCCGGTGTCCACGATCGGACCGCCCCGCCAGGCGTCACGGGTCTGCACGGCCAGGCCCGGCTGGTCGGAGAAGACACCGTCGACGCCGGCATCGAGGTGGGCACGGATCAGCGTGTCCATGTCACCGAGCTCGGTGGGGTCCTCGGAGCCGCGCAGCGACTCCGGCAGGTGCTCGTTCTCCGCACGGAAGGTGTACGGGGTCACCTTGAGGCCGGCCGCGTGGGCGTCGGCCACCAGTGAGGTGGGCTCCCCGAGCACGCCACCCTCCTCGGGCACCACCATGGTGCGCTCCGGACCGATGGCGTCGACGTCGCGGGCCAGCTCGCGCAGGCCGGCCGGCTTCATGAGGTCGGCGTAGGTGCGGGAGTCGCCGGCGGCGGTGAAGTCGTAGGGCTGGCCCTCGTACCAGGAGAGGAAGACCAGCGGCACGCGCGCCTGAAGGGTGCGGTTGAGGTCCACGAGGTTCTGCACCTCGAAGCTCTGGATGGCGACCGGCGCGTCGGCGTGGTTGAGCTCGGCTTCCTCGAGGGTGCGCACCACCTGCTCCTCCATGCTCAGGCCGATGCCGTCGAAGTAGGTGGGGTGCTTGATCTCCGGGATGATGCCGATCTCGCGGCCGGTCTCGGCGCTGAGCCGCTCCCGCAGGGCGATGACCTCGTCGAAGGTGGCCACCTCGAACTGGCCGTCGTAGCGGGTGTTGCCCGGGCGGATGTCCGGGATGCGCTCCGTG
Organism: Kytococcus schroeteri; assembly: GCF_002847825.1. Taxonomy (GTDB): domain Bacteria; phylum Actinomycetota; class Actinomycetes; order Actinomycetales; family Dermatophilaceae; genus Kytococcus; species Kytococcus schroeteri. The sequence continues at coordinate 39,130 of NZ_PKIZ01000008.1, forward strand.
GCCCGCAGCGTCTTGAGCTCGGCGAGGGTGAAGTCCTCGGTGAACCAGCCGGTGAGCTCCTGGCCGTCGACCGTCTTGGTGGTCCGGCGGTCGGCGAACTCGGGGTGGTCGGCCACGTCCGTGGTGCCGGAGATCTCGTTCTCGTGGCGGGTCACCAGGACACCGTCCTTGGTGCTCACCAGGTCGGGCTCGAAGAAGTCGGCGCCCATGCGGACGGCCAGCTCGTAGGCGGCCAGGGTGTGCTCCGGGCGGTGGCCGGAGGCGCCCCGGTGGCCGATGACCCAGGGCGTCTCGGCGGTGAGCACGGGGTGGTCGGTGGACTCGGGCGTGGTGGGACCGGCGCCGGTGGCGGCCCCGGCGGCCGCGGGGAGGGACCCGGTGAGACCGACGGCGACGGCGAGGGCAGGGGCGAGGGTGCGAGGGGTGATGTGCATGGGGCCCAGCCCACATCGGGCAGGTGCACGGGCGGCACCGGCGGGGTGAGCGTCCGGGGAACGGCACCTGAACGGATGCCGAACCGCGCGGGCCGGGAGCGGGCCCCGGCCCGCTGCCCGATGTTGTGGTGGACCTACAGTTGCGCCCATGACTGCGCCCCAGGTGGCCGAGGGGACCCTCGCCCGACTGCTCGAGCAGGTCTCCCCCCTCACCCACGCCGCCCTGCACGAGATGGAGCGGCACGAGTGGTACCGCGCCCTGCCGGCCCGGCACCGCTCCGGCGTGGGCGTGGTGGCCGAGTCCGGCATCCGGGCCTTCGCCGAGTGGCTCTCCGGGCCGCGCGACCCCGGCCGCGCCACACTGGTGTTCGCCGACGCCCCGCGCGAGCTGAGCACGGCGCTGAGCCTGGAGCAGACCATCGAGCTGGTCCGGGTCACCGTGCGCACCGTCGAGGAGTCCGTGGAGGACCTGGCCCCCACCCGTGCCGAGCGCGACCGGCTGCTCCTGGCCTGCCTGCGCTTCAGCCGGGACGTCGCCTTCGGGGCCGCCTCGGTCTACGCCCGCGCCGCCGAGGCACGCGGCTCGTGGGACGCCCGGCTGGAGTCCCTCGTGGTCGACGCGGTCGTCCGCGGCGAGGCCACCGAGGACGTGCACTCCCGGGCCGCCGCCCTCGGCTGGGGCCAGGCCAGTGGCGTGGCCGTGGCCGTCGGCACCACGAGCGACCTGGGCGACGAGACCGAGGTGCTGCGCCGTGTGCGCACTGCCTGCCGACGGCATCGCAGGGAGGCCCTGGTGGCCCTGAGCTCCGGGCGCGTGGTGGTGGTGCTCAGCGGGTTGGAGGCCCAGGAGGACGCCTTCGCCCCGCTCACCGAGACGTTGGACGCCCCGGTGGTGGTGGGTCCGGTGGTCCCCCACCTCTTCGCCGCGGGGCGCTCGGCACGCGCCGCGCTGGCCGGGTGGGCTGCTGCGCGGGCCTGGCCCGACGCCCCCGCGGCCGTGCGCTCCAGCGAGCTGCTGCCCGAGCGCGTCCTCGCCGGCGACGAGGCCGCCCGGCGGGAGCTCACCAAGCTCGTCGTGCGCCCGCTCCAGGAGGCCGGGCGGGACCTCCTGGCCACTGCCGAGACCCTGCTCGCCCAGGGCGGAGCGCTGGAGGCCTCTGCCCGGGCACTCTTCGTGCACGTCAACACGGTGCGCTACCGGCTCTCGCGGATCGACGAGCTGGTGGGCCTGGACCTCACCGACCCCCGGGACGCCTGGACACTGCGGGTGGCCCTGGCCGTGCACCGCATCGACACCCCGCGGGGACCGGGGTGGCGCCGCTCGGTGCAGACCGACGGCTGACCACCGGCTGCGGCCTCGCCACCCCGACCACTTGGAGGTTTCCTCCAAGAATGCCCCGACGGTTCGGTGACGAAGCACGGCCCCGCCCCTGCTCCCCGCTTGCCAGAGTGGGGCCCGTGCTTGCGATCGTCTGCCCTGGACAGGGCGCCCAGACCCCCGGATTCCTCGCCCCTTGGCTGGAGCTGCCCGGCTTCGCCGACCGCATGGAGTGGCTCTCGGCGTGCGCAGGCCTCGACCTCGTGGCCCACGGCACCACCTCGGACGCCGACACCATCCGCGACACGGCCGTGGCCCAGCCGCTCATCGTCGGCTCCGGCCTGGTGAGCTTCCTGGCGCTCTTCGAGCATCCGGCCGAGGCCTACCGGATGGTGCGCGCCGGCGCCGGCCACAGCGTGGGTGAGATCACCGCCGCCGTGGGTGCGGGCGTGCTCACCGCCGAGCAGGCGATGGTGTTCGTGCGCGAGCGGGGCAAGGGCATGGCCGAGGCCTCGGCCGTCACGCCCACCTCGATGCGCGCCGTGGTCGGCGGTGACGAGGAGGAGGTCGTCGCCGCCGTGGAGGCCGCCGGCCTGACCGCCGCCAACCGCAACGGTGCCCGCCAGGTGGTGGCCGCCGGCACCGTGGAGCAGCTCGAGGCCTTCGCCGCCGCACCGCCCCGGGGCACCCGCGTCATCCCGCTGCAGGTGGCCGGCGCCTTCCACACCGAGCACATGGCCCCGGCCGTGGAGACGCTCGCCGGGTACGCCCGCGCCATGAGCACCCACGACGCCCGTATCGACCTGGTGTCCAACGCCGACGGCAACGTGCTGCGCTCTGGCACCGAGGTGCTCAGCCGCCTCGTCTCGCAGGTCTCCCGCCCCGTGCGCTGGGACCTGTGCATGGACTCCCTGGCCGACATGGGCGTCACCGGCGTCATCGAGATCCCGCCGGCCGGCGTGCTCACCGGCCTGGTGAAGAAGCACCTCAAGGGCGTGGAGGCCCTCGCCCTCAAGAGCCCCGAGGACCTCGACGAGGCGCGCCGCATGCTCCGCGAGCACGGCGAGGCCGCCACCGAGGGCGGCGACGCCCCCACCTGGCGCATGCTCGTCTCCCCCGGCAAGGGCACCGTGGACCTGTCGGGCTGCCAGAAGCCCGAGGGGGCCCGCGTCACCGCCGGCGAGCAGGTGGCCACCGTGCGCACCCTGCGCGAGGAGCTGCCGGTCCGCGCCACCGGCGACGGCCAGGTGGTCGAGTGGCTGGTCACCGACGGCGACCCCGTGCACCCCGGCCAGCCGCTGGTGCGCGTCCACCCCCGCCAGGAGGCGTGATGCAGGCCCTGCGCACCCAGACCACGCTGCGTCCGGCGGCCATCACCGGCGTGGGCGCCTACCGCCCCTCCCGCGTGGTGCCCAACGACGAGCTCGTGGAGGCGATCGACTCCTCCGACGAGTGGATCCAGCAGCGCACCGGCATCGTCGAGCGCCGCTGGGCCACCGAGGAGGACACCACCCTCTCGATGGCGACCGCCGCCGCCCGCGAGGCCCTCGAGGCGGCGGGCATCACCGGTGAGCAGATCGGTGCCGTCGTGGTGGCGACCGTCTCCAACCCGATGCGCACCCCCGGCGTGGCCCCGATGCTGGCCGCCGAGCTCGGCTCGCAGGCTCCGGCCTTCGACCTGTCCGCGGCCTGCGCGGGCTACTGCCACGGCATCGCCCTGGCCAACGACATGGTGGGTGCCGGCACGGCCGACCACGTGCTCGTGGTGGGCGTGGAGTACCTCAGCCAGTTCACCGACCTCAGCGACCGCGGCACGGCCTTCCTGTTCGCCGACGCCGCCGGTGCCGCCGTGGTCAGCCTGGCCGAGGCGTCCGGCATCAGCCCCACCGTGTGGGGATCGGACGGCTCGCAGTGGGAGCTCATCCGCACCCGCGAGGACGGCATGCTCACCATGACCGGCAACTCGGTGTTCCGCTGGGCCGTCTGGGAGATGGCCAAGGTCGCCCGCCGGGCGATGGAGGCCGCCGGGGTGACCGCCGAGGAGCTCGACGTCTTCATCCCCCACCAGGCCAACGCGCGGATCACCGCCGAGATGGTCAAGCAGCTCAAGCTGCCGGAGTCGGTCCGCGTCGCCGACGACATCCGCCACACGGGCAACACCTCGGCCGCGAGCGTGCCGGTGGCCACCGCGCGCATGCTCGCCGAGGGGCAGGCCCGCTCGGGCGACATCGCGCTGCAGTTCGGCTTCGGCGCCGGGCTGGTGTACGCCGCCCAGGTCGTGCGACTGCCCTGACATGCTCCCGCCGGTCCGGCGGGTCAACACCGGACCACGACAGGTCGGCAGCTGCCGACGACACCGGGCCCCCGGGCCCACCACCAGGAGGAATCCATGGCCCAGACCGACGACCAGATCCTGACCGTCCTCGCCGAGGTCGTCAGCGAGGAGACCGGCATCGAGCCGGCCGAGGTGACCCCGGAGAAGTCCTTCGCCGGCGACCTCGACATCGACTCCCTGTCGATGATGACCATCCTCGTGAACGTCGAGGAGAAGACCGGCGTCGCCATCCCCGACGAGGAGATGGGCAACCTGAACACCGTCGCCGACGCCGTGAACTACATCAAGACCCACCAGGCCTGAGGCCACCCCCGAGGGGCCGGGCGGCCTCTGCAGAACGCCCGGCTCCTCATCCCTGACTTCCCCTCACCACCACCGGAGGAACCATGACCGACGTCGTCGTCACCGGCCTGGGTGCCATCACCCCGCTGGGTGGCACCGCCCCCGAGAGCTGGAAGGCCCTGCTCGCCGGCACCTCCGGCGCGCGCGCCCTGCCGAGCGAGTGGAAGGAGCAGTACGGCCTTCCCGTGGAGTTCGCCGCCCAGGTGGTTGCCGACGTCGAGGACGTGCTGCCCCGCGTGCAGGTCAAGCGCCTGGACCGCACGGCCCAGTTCGCCCTGGTGAGCGCCAAGGAGGCGTGGGCCGACGCCGCCACCCCCGAGGTGGACCCGACGCGTCTGGCCGTGGTGATGGGCACCGGCATCGGTGGTGTGGTGACCGTGATGAACCAGTGGGACGTGCTGCGCGAGAAGGGCACCCGCCGCGTCTCGCCGCTCACCGTCCCGATGCTCATGCCGAACGCCGGCGCCGCCGCCGTCTCCCTGGAGCTGGGCGCCCGCGGCGCCTCGCGCACGCCGGTGAGCGCGTGTGCGTCGGGCGCCGAGGCCGTGGCCACCGGACTGGAGATCCTGCGCCGCGGCGAGGCCGACGTCGTCGTGGTGGGCGGCTCCGAGAGTTGCGTCCACCCCATGCCGATGGCGGGCTTTTCCCAGATGCAGGCCCTGTCCACCCGCAACGACTCCCCCACCACCGCCTCGCGCCCCTACGACACCGACCGCGACGGTTTCGTCCTCGGCGAGGGCGGGGGCGCGCTGGTGCTCGAGACCGCCGAGCACGCCGCGGCCCGTGGGGCCCGGGTCTACGCGCGGGTGCTGGGCGCCGGCATGACCTCCGACGCGCACCACATCGCCGCCCCGGAGCCCGAGGGCGTGGGCGCCGGCGACGCGATGACCTTCGCCCTGCGTGACGCCGGCGTGCGGGCCACGGACGTGGTCCACGTCAACGCGCACGCCACGAGCACCCCGGTGGGCGACGTGGCCGAGTCCAAGGCGATCCGCCGCGCGTTCGGCTCCGCGGCCGACGGCGTGGCCGTCTCGGGCACCAAGTCCCTCACCGGCCACCTGCTCGGTGGCGCCGGCGCCGTGGAGTCCGTGCTCACGGTCATGGCCCTGCACGAGCGCACCGCCCCGGCCACGGCCAACATCGACACCTTCGACGAGGCGATCGACCTCGACGTGGTGCGCGGCGAGCACCGCCCCCTGCCCCAGGGCGACCTGGTGGCGCTGAACAACTCGTTCGGCTTCGGCGGCCACAACGTGGCCATCGCCTTCGGGAGCGCGTCGTGACCGCCGCGCCCGGAACCCCGGCCGGGTCGCGCGTGAACGCCGCCGGAAAGCCGCCCCGCGAGGAGGACCCCCGCAACCCGGTGGCCCGCCTCGAGCGCTTCTTCGACGACGGCTCCTGCGAGCTGCTCACACCGTGGGGCGACGAGGGCATGGTGGCCGCCAAGGGCCTCGTCCAGGGCGTCGAGGTGGTGGCCTTCGCCGCCGACCCGACGATCCAGGGCGGCGCCATGGGCGAGGCCGGCTGCAAGGTCGTCCTCGTGGCCTACGAGGCGGCCATGGCCGCTGGCGCCCCCGTGGTGGGCCTGTGGCACTCCGGCGGCGCGCGCCTGGCCGAGGGCGTGGTGTCCCTGCACGCCGTGGGTGAGGTCTTCGCGGCCATGACCCACGCCTCGGGGCGCATCCCGCAGATCTCCCTGGTGCTCGGCCCGGCCGCCGGCGGCGCGGCGTACGGCCCGGCGCTCACCGACCTCGTGGTGCTCGGCCCCGAGGGCCGCGTCTTCGTCACCGGCCCCGACGTGGTGCGCTCGGTGACCGGCGAGCAGGTGGACGCCCTGCGCCTGGGCGGCCCCGAGCCGCACAGCCGCCGCTCCGGCGTGGTCCACGTGGTGACGAGCACCGACGACGAGGCCTTCGAGCGCACCCGCGCCCTGTGCGCCCTGCTGGGCGACCAGCGCAGCTTCGACACCGCCTCGGTGGTGGACCGCGACCTCGCGGCCACCTTCCCCACCTCTCCCAAGCGTGCCTACGACGTGCACCCGCTGGTGGCCGACCTGCTGGACGGCGACGGCGCCGGCGACGACCTCAACCCGATGGCCGTCACCCTGCCCCCGGACGCGGTCGAGCTCCACCCCCGCTGGGCGCCCAACATCGTCACGGTGCTCGGCCGCCTGGGCGGCCGCACGGTGGGCGTGGTGGCCAACAACCCGATGCGCCTGGGCGGCTGCCTGGACTCGTCCTCGGCGGAGAAGGCCGCGCGCTTCGTGCGCCTGTGCGACTCCCTCGGGGTGCCGCTCGTGGTGCTCGTGGACGTGCCGGGCTACCTGCCGGGCGTGGGTCAGGAGTGGGACGGCGTGGTGCGCCGCGGCGCCAAGCTGCTGCACGCCTTCGCCGAGGCCGTGGTGCCCCGCGTGACGCTGGTGACTCGCAAGACCTACGGCGGCGCCTACATCGCCATGAACAGCCGCTCGCTGGGTGCCACCAGGGTGTTCGCCTGGCCGCAGGCGGAGATGGCCGTGATGGGCCACGTGGCGGCCGTGCGCATCCTGCACCGCCGCAAGCTGGCCGAGGTGGAGGGCGAGGAGCGCGCCCGCCTGGAGCAGGAGCTGGCCGACGAGCACGCAGTGCTCTCCGGTGGACTGGCCCGCGGCATGGAGATCGGCGTCATCGACGACGTCATCGAGCCGGCCGTGACGCGCTCGCGCATCGTGGAGGCCCTGGCCGAGGCCCCGCAGCGCCGCGGTGAGCACAACAACATCCCGCTCTGAGGCCGGTCCCCGCTCCGCACGGGGCGGGGACCGCCCGCACGACGAGACGCCGGTGGGCACCCCACGGGGGCCCACCGGCGTCTCGTCGTCGCGCGGGCAGCGCGTCAGGAGGTCACGCGCCGGAGGCGGTCAGCCGGTAGCGTGCAGGTGGCGCACCGGCACGGCTTCTCCAGCGTGGCGGTAGACCTCCAGCTCGGCGTCCCATGCGGTGCCCAGCAGGCGGTCGATGCCGTCGGCCAGCGCCCGGGCGTCCCCATGGGTGGCGTCCAGGACGGCGCGCAGGCGGTTCTCGTGCACGACGGCGTCGCCGACGGCGTTCGTGGAGGCGTGGTGGATGCCGAGGCTCGGCGTGTGCGACCAGCGGGAACCGTCGGAGCCGACGGTGGGGTCCTCGGTGACCTCGTAGTGCACGCCGTCGAAGGGGCGCAGAGCGCTGGCCAGGGCGGCGCCGGTGCCGGGGCGGCCGTGCCAGGTGAACTCGCCACGCACCGCCCCGGGCTGGGCCGGCTGGTCGATCCAGTCGATGCGGGGGGCGCCCTGCACGCCGGCACGCATCAGGGCATGCTCGATCGCCCACCCGAGGTGGGGGCACAGCGCGGTGGGCGTGGCGTGGATGAAGACCACACCCGTCGCCCGGGCTCGCTGGTGGGGGCCGGACATCGCAACCTCCTGTGATCGCTCGACGTCTTCCCCAACGCCTCGATCCGTGGCGGTCGCCGCGGCTCCCTCAAGTTGTGCGCACAGTCTGCACCATGCGTCGAGGGCCCGCCAAGCGGCGCGCCCACTCGTCACCGCCGCCAGGCACCGGGGTGTCACGAGTCCGGCCCGGTTGGTGACAGGAGTCATGGGCGCCCGGGGCCACGACTGCGCACGATGGGGCCATGAACCGCAACGCGCTCGCCTTCCTCGCCCTGGCCGTCACCATGATCTACGGCGTCGGCTTCGCCCTCTTCGACACCCCCAGCCGGGCCTACGCCGTGGGCGGCGCCCTGCTGGTGGCCCTGTGCTGGATCGCCGTCGGCGCGCTGGGGCGCCACCACGGCCGGCAGCTCGACTGAGCCCGCGCACCACCGCCGTCGACGCGCATCACGCAGCACCCGTCCACGGCATCGACGCCCGGACCCACGACCTGTGGGCCCGGGCGTCCGCCGTCCGGGGAGGGACCGAAGTGGGCCAGGTGGGGCTTGAACCCACGACCGACGGATTATGAGTCCGCTGCTCTGACCGGCTGAGCTACTGGCCCCGGTGCCCGAGGGGCGTCGCGAGGATAGTCTGTGCGGCGCTGACCCCGACCGGAGGACCTGACCCACGTGCGCATCGTCCGCATCGCCAACTTCGTGGCCCCCAACTCGGGGGGCATCCGCACCGCCCTGCGCCACTGGGGCGAGGAGTACCGCGCGCGCGGCCACGAGGTGCACCTGGTGATCCCCGAGCCCGGTGAGCCCCACGAGCTGCAGAGCCAGGGCCACGTCCACCACCTGCCGGCCACGCCGACCGGCGCCGGCTACTCCCTGATGTGGGCGCGCCGTCCCGTGGCGCGTCTGCTCACCGAGCTGGCCCCCGACCGCCTCGAGGTGCACGACCGCGCCACGCTGCGCTGGCTGGGCCCGTGGGCGCGCCGCCACGGCATCCCCACGATGATGCTGAGCCACGAGAACATGACCGGCATCCTCGTGCGCCGCCTGCACTCCCCGCAGGGTCTGGCCGAGCGGACCGCGGACTTCATCAACCGCAAGTCCGCCAAGGACTACGACCGCATCGTGTGCCCGAGCCACTACGCGGCCGCAGAGTGGCGCCGCTTCGGGGCCGATGCGCGCGTGGTGACCCTGGGCGTGGACCTCGAGTCCTTCCAGCCGCCGGCCGAGCGCTCCCCGCTCACCCCGGACGGGCGCGAGCGGCCCGAGGGACAGGTGCAGATCGTGCACTGCGGGCGCCTCTCCCCGGAGAAGAACCCCGGCCTGACCCTCGGCGCCCTGCGCGAGCTGGTGGACCGCGGCGTGGACGCCCACCTCACGGTGCTGGGGCACGGCCCGATGCGTGAGGAGCTCATGGAGTCCTCCGCCGACCTGCCCGTCACCTTCCACGAGTACATCTCCGGACGGCAGGCCCTGGCCGAGGTGCTGGGCCGCGCGGACCTGGCCATCTCCCCCGGTCCGGTGGAGACCTTCGGCCTGGCGGCCCTCGAGGCCCTGGCGTGCGGGGTGCCCGTGGTGTGCCCCGACGAGGGGGCGCTCTCCGAGGTGGTCGGCCCCGCCGGCGCCGTGGCCCCTTCCCGGCCGGAGGCCTTCGCCGACGCCGCCCTGGACGTCCTGGGCCGCGGTGACCTCACGGACGTGGCGCGCACACAGGCCGAGCGCTTCAACTGGGAGGACTCCACGAGCCAGATGCTGGCCATCCACGCCGAGCTGGGCTGAGGACGGCCGCGTCGCCCGGGCCCGCGGCCCGGGCGACGCGGCCCACTCCCCCGGTACGCCAGAAGGGCCGGTCACCTCGCGGTGACCGGCCCTTCTCCGTGTGCTCCCCCGGTTGGACTCGAACCAACAACCCTCCGGTTAACAGCCGAATGCTCTGCCAATTGAGCTACAGGGGATCGCTTCAACAGCGGCGTGAACCATAACACCACTGCCGCGTTGGGTCCAATCGCGCCCCTACCGGGAGGCCCGCAGGTGCTGCAGCTCCCGCTGCCACCCCTGCAGCCGCAGCCCGATCTCCCGCTGACGCTCCGGCTCGGCGGACCCCAGGCGCTGCAGCTCCCCCATCGCGTCGGCGATGCGACGGTTGAGCTCGATGATGCGCAACCGTGCCACGAGCCCCTCGGCGTACCCCGGGGCCGGCTGCCCGTTGACCATGCGCACCGGCAGCCCGGCCACGGCCAGCTCGCCCACGAGGTCGTGGACGCGCGGGTCGGCGGCATCGCGCACCTGCTGCACCCAGGCGGTGTGCGAGAGGGTCACCGCCCGCTCGATGCCACCGGCCTGCACCACCGCCGCGTGCACGAGCCCCAGGGCGGGCGCCGTGAACGCCGTGGTCGACAGCGCCGAGTGCTCGGTGCCGGTGATGGCCCCGGGGTACTGCAGCACCATCTGCAGCATCTGCCGCTCGGCCACGTGGTCCGGGTTGCGCGGGTCCACCGGGGGCAGCGGCGGCGGCCCGGCCGGGGCGGCCTGTTCCGGGGCGCTCGAGGACTCGGGCCCGGTCTGCACGGGGCGCGTCGCGGCCCGCAGACCGCCGGAGGCGCGCGAGGACCGGGCAGCGGTCACCTCGCGCCCCAGGGAGTCCACGTCCACCCCGATCCACCCCGAGACGGTGCGCGTGTACTCCGGCTGCAGGGAGCGGTCGCGGATGCCGGCGATGATGGGCGCGGCCACCCGCATCGCACCCACGCGCCCCTCGGGCGTGTTCAGGTCGTAACGCGCGATGGAGGTGCGCACGGCGAACTCGAACATCGGCACCGCGTCCTCCACCAGCGCGCGCACCGCCTGCGATCCGCGCTGCTGGCGCAGGTCGTTGGGGTCCAGCCCGTCGGGGGCCACTGCCACGAAGGACTGGCTGGCCCACGCCTGGTCGGCCTCGAAGGCCTTCATGGCGGCCTTCTGCCCGGCGGCGTCGCCGTCGAAGGTGAAGACCACCTTGGCCGGGGCCTGGTTCGCCTCGTCGCGCAGGATGCGGCGCAGCACCTTGATGTGCTCGGCACCGAAGGCCGTGCCGCAGGTGGCCACGGCCACCTCCACGCCCGAGAGGTGCGCGGCCATCACGTCGGTGTACCCCTCCACCACCACGGCGGTGCGCTGCTGGGCCATCGCCTTCTTGGCCAGGTCGAGCCCGTAGAGCACCTGGTTCTTGGTGTAGATCGGCGTCTCGCTGGTGTTGAGGTACTTGGCGGCAATGCGGTCGTCCTCGAAGATGCGGCGCGCCCCGAAGCCCACCGTGTCGCCGGTGATGTCGCGGATGGGCCACATGACGCGGCCGCGGAAGCGGTCGTACATGCCACGGCCACCGCGGCCCACGAGGCCAGCGGTCACGAGCTCGTCGTCGGTGAACCCCCCGGCCCGCAGGTGCTGGTACAGCGCGGTGCCGCCCCGGGGGGCGAAGCCCACCCCGAAGTGCGCCGCCTCGGTGGACCCGAAGCCCTTGCCCCGCAGGAAGTCCCGGCCCGGGCGGGCGTCCTGGGTGGAGAGCAGCTGCTGGTGGTAGAACTCCTCGGCCGCCCGGTGGGCCTCCACGAGCCGGGCCCGTCGCCCCAGTCCGCCCTCGCGGCGGGGCCCCCTGCCCTCCTCGTAGCGCAGCTCCATGCCCAGCCGCCCGGCCAGCCGCTCCACCGCCTCGGCGAAGGAGAGGTGGTCGATCTTCATGACGAACTCGATGACGTCGCCGCCCTCGCCGCAGCCGAAGCAGTGCCAGTGCCCCACCGCCGGGCGCACCTGGAAGGAGGGGGTCTTCTCGTCGTGGAAGGGGCACAGGCCCTTGAGCGAGCCCACCCCGGCCACGCGCAGGGTCACGTGCTCGCGCACCACCTCGTCCAGCGCCGTCCGCTCCTTGACGGCCTGGATGTCCTCCGGCTTGATGAGTCCTGCCACGTCCCTCCCCTCAGTGCCCGTGGTGGGTGCACCAGCGGTGGTGCTCCACCCACGCCCGGCCGTCGGACAGCGAGGCCACCTGGTCCACCACCGCCCGCCGGGCCGCCGCGTCGTCGCCGGCCTCCTCGGCCACGCGGCGGTCCTCCAGGTACTGCGGGTCCATCCGCTCGGGGTGCCGCTCCCACATCGCCACGAGGGCCTGCAGGGCCTCACGCTGCCGCTCCATGAGCTCCAGCCGGTGCTCGGTGTTCATCATGTAGGTGTACGCCACCGCCTTGAGCATGGCGATCTCGGCCACCACCTCGCTGGGGACGACCAGGTCGGCGTCGAAGCGGGTCAGGGTGGCCTGTGGATGACGCTCACGGGTGGCGTCGGTCACGGACTGGGCGAAGTGCCCGATGAGGGTGCTCGTCATGTCCTTGAGCCGCGCCAGCGAGCGCCGGGTGCCGTCGTAGGACTCCGGCACCACGCCCGAGGAGGTGAGCCGCTCCATCGCCCCCACCAACGCCGATGCGGGCAGGTCCCGGGCGTAGGTGCGCGCGGCGTTGGCGGCCACCGCGGCCACCTCGGCGGGGTCGCGCAGGGCCCGCACGTCCAGGTGGCCCGAGGTGATGGCGTCCTCCACGTCGTGCACGGAGTAGGCCACGTCGTCGGCCAGGTCCATCACCTGGGCCTCCACGCACCGGCGCCCCTGCTCGGGCGACCCACGGCGGATCCACGCGAAGACCTCGGCGTCGTCGGCGTAGGCGTTGTACTTGGGGGTGCCCGTCGGCCCCTCGCCCCGCAGCCAGGGGTACTTCACCACCGCGTCCAGGGTGGCGCGCGTGAGGTTGAGGCCCACGCTGCGTCCGTCGGCGCGGAAGCGCTTGGCCTCCAGCCGAGTGAGCAGCCGCAGCGACTGGGCGTTGCCCTCGAAGCCGCCGATGTCGTGCGCCACGTCCGCGAGCGCGTCCTCGCCGTTGTGCCCGAAGGGCGGGTGGCCCAGGTCGTGGGCCAGGCAGGCGGCGTCGACGACGTCCGGGTTGCAGCCGAGCGAGACGGCCATCTCGCGGCCGATCTGCGCCACCTCGAGGCTGTGGGTGAGACGGTTGCGGACCACGTCGTCCATCCCCGACTGCATCACCTGCGTCTTGGCCGAGAGACGTCGCAGGGCCGCCGCGTGGATGATGCGGCCGCGGTCCCGCGCGAAGTCGTCTCGGTCGGCGCGCTTGCGGGCCGGGTCCTCTGACTCCCAGCGCTCCCGGTCGTGGGCCGAGTAGGCCTCCACGGGGGCCACCCCCGCGGGGGCGTCGGTGCGGGGCGGGACCCATCGGGAGGCATCGGGCGTCGGCATCACCCTGCGAACGGTAGCCGGTGGCCCCGACACCACGTGCTGCGGTGCGCCCCCCGCCCCGCAGGTCGTCGGAGCTGGGTGCGCCACTCCGTGGGCACACACCGTCGTGCCGCGCCCGGCAGGGCGCCCGCAGCAGAAAGGGGACCCATGTCCACGCCCTACTCCGACCCGTACCCGCCGAGTCACGGTGGCCCCGCCGGCCAGTCCAGCCCCACCGGCACCGAGCCGGCAGGCGCGCCGAACCCGTTCTCCAAGGAGAGCGGATTCTTCTCCGCCCTGACCGACCTGCGCTTCACGAAATTCGTGACGCCCAAGGTCGTGTCGGTGGTCTACGTCCTCATGGCCGTCGCCATCGCCATCGGCCTGCTCATGTGGACCATCATCGCCTTCGCCACCATGGCCACCGGCGACGGGGAGGCCAGCGCGATCCTGATCGGCCTGGTGATGCTGGTGGCCGGTCCCATCGTGGCCCTGCTCTACCTGGTGCTGGCTCGTGTGTCCCTGGAGGGCATGGTGGCCGTCATCCGCATCGCCGAGGACGTGGCGGCCATCCGCCGCCGCTGAGACAGCCTGCCGCTGCGCCCTCGCCGGACCCCGGCGGGGGCGCAGTACGTTGGGGCCATGGAGCACCCTCGCCTCGGACACAGCGGCCTGCGCGTCTCGCGCCTCATCTACGGCAACTGGCTCACCCACGCCTCCCAGGTGGAGGCCGAGCGGGCCGAGGCCTGCGTGCGAGCCGCGCTGGACGCCGGCATCACGACCTTCGACACCGCCGACACCTACGCCAACACCGAGGCAGAGAAGGTGCTCGGCAAGGCCCTGGCGGGCGAGCGGCGCGAGGGCCTGGTGATCGCCACCAAGGTGTTCTGGCCCACCCGCCCCGACGGTGCCCCGCAGGACCAGGCCGGCCCCAACGACCACGGCCTGTCGCGCAAGCACGTGACGGAGTCCCTCCACGCCTCGCTGCGCCGGCTGGGCACCGACTACGTGGACCTCTACCAGTGCCACCGCTTCGACCACGACACCCCGCTGGAGGAGACGATGGAGGCCCTGGCCGACCTCGTGCACGCCGGCAAGGTGCACTACGTGGGAGCCAGCGAGTGGACCGCAGACCAGCTGCGCCGCGGCCACGCCCTGGCCCGCGAGCTGCGCATCCCGTTCGTCTCCAACCAGCCCCAGTACAACCTCCTGTGGCGCGTCATCGAGCCCGAGGTGGTGCCCACCTGCGCCGCGCTGGGGATCGGACAGGTGGTGTGGTCGCCCTTGGCCCAGGGCGTGCTCACCGGCAAGTACGCACCGGGACAGCCGCTGCCGGAGGGCAGCCGCGCCACGGACGCCGCCGGCGGCGCCGCGATGATGAAGCACCTGCTCAAGGACGAGCTCCTGGCGACGGTGGCCCGCCTCGCGGAGCTGGCGGACCAGGCCGGCGTGCCCCTGCACCACCTCGCCCTGAAGTGGGTGGTGGAGCAGCCCACCATCACCGCGGCGATCATCGGCGCCTCGCGGCCCGAGCAGGTGGCCGACAACGTGCGCGCGCTCGCGGTGGAGCTCGACCCCGCCCTCGTGGCGCAGGTCGACGAGGTGCTCGGCGACTCCGTGAAGCGCGACCCGTCGCTGACCCGCTCGCCCCACCGCATCGCGGAGTTCGGCTGATGCCGGGCGAGCCCACCGCCACCGGCCCGCTCCTGACCGCCGGCGAGCTGGCCACCCGCCTGCAGACCACCGCCCAGCACTCCGGTGCGGTGCCGGTGCTCCTCGACGTGCGCTGGGACCTCGGCGGCGGCGCGGATCCCGACGGCTTCGCAGCTGCCCACGTGCCGGGCGCCTTCTTCTGCGACCTCGAGGCCGTGCTCAGCGGCCCCGGCGCCCCGGACGGCACCGACGGCCGGCACCCGATCCCCCACCCGGGCGACGTGCGCACCTGGTTGCGCGCCCACCGCATCACGCCGGGCGACCCCGTGGTGGTGATGGACGGGGGCCACGGCGCCGGGGCCGCCCGCGGGTGGTGGGTGCTCCGCGATGCGGGGCAGCAGGACGTGCGCGTGCTCGACGGGGGCCTGCGGGCCTGGCGGGCGGCGGGTCTGCCGCTCGAGCAGGGGCCGGCCGCCGCCCCCGTCGCGACCGACGACCTGCCGGCACCCTCCGCGGAGTTCCGGGAGGCCCCCGGTGCCCTGCCCCGCGCCACCGCACCCCAGCTGCGCGGCGGCCTGCCCGCGGGCACGGCCGGTCTGGACGCCCGGCCGGCCGCCCGCTACCGCGGCGAGGAGCTCGGCCCCGACCCAGTGGGCGGCCACCTACCGGGCTTCCGCAGCCTGCCCGTCGCCGACCTCTACTCCGACGGCGTGCTGCGCGACCCCGAGGAGGTCCGCGCCCGGCTGGCCGATGCCGGCGTCGACGCCACGACGCCCGTGGTGGTCTCGTGCGGCTCGGGCATCACCGCCTGCCAGGTGGCGCTGGCCCACCAGCAGGTGTTCCCCGGGGCTCCGGAACCCGTGCTCTACCCGCCGTCGTTCAGCGGCTGGCTCGCTGGCGGGCACCCGCTGGCCACCGGCGCCGAGCCGGGCACGATGCCGCCGGCCTGAGCCGGGGCCTCAGCCGCCGTCGACCGACAGCTCGGCGGCCCGCATCCGGGCGGCCCACTCGTCGCTCAGCTCGCGGCTGGCCAGCCAGTTCTCCGGCAGGGCCACCTGACGCTCCGAGCCCTTGCGCCCGCGCGGCCCATCGGCGGCCTCGGCCGGCCACACCTGGTCGAGGTCGAGGGTGTCGATGAGCGCGTCCAGGTCGGCCAGCGAGTTCACCAGCCCCAGCTGCGAGCGCAGCTGGCCGCCCACCCGGAAGCCCTTGAGGTACCAGGTGATGTGCTTGCGGATGTCCCGGCAGGCGTGGTTCTCGTCCTCGTGGAAGTCCGCGAGGTACTCCGCGTGCCGGCGCAGGGTGGCGGTCACCTCGCGCAGGTCCGGGGTGACGCGGGCGTCGGACCCGGCGAAGGCCGCGGCGAGGTCGGTGAACAGCCACGGCCGCCCCAGACAGCCGCGGCCCACCACCACGCCGTCGCAGCCGGTCTGCTCCACCATCCGCAAAGCGTCCTCGGCCGACCAGATGTCGCCGTTGCCCAGCACCGGGATGGTGGTGACCTCCTGCTTGAGGCGGGCGATCTCCTCCCACCGCGCCTGCCCCGAGTAGGCCTGGCTGGCGGTGCGGGCATGGAGCGCGACGGCGGCGGCGCCCATGTCCTCGGCGATGCGGCCGGCCTCCAGGTGGGTGTGGTGGTCCTCGTCGATGCCGATACGCATCTTCACCGTCACCGGGATGCCGGCCTTCTCGGCCTCCTGGACCGCCGAGCGCACGATGTCGCGGAACAGTGTGCTCTTCCACGGGATGGCCGCGCCGCCGCCCTTGCGGGTCACCTTGGGCACGGGGCACCCGAAGTTCATATCGATGTGGTCGGCCCGGTCGTGCTCCACGATGTCGCGGGCCGCGGCGCGCACCGTGGCCGGGTCCACGCCGTACAGCTGGATGGAGCGGGGGTCCTCCGCGGCGTCGAACTCCACGAGCTTCATGGTCACCGGGGTCCGCTCCACGAGCGCGCGGGTGGTGATCATCTCGGACACGTAGAGGCTCGAGGCACCGCTCGCGCCCCCGGCCGCCAGTCCCTCCGTGCCGTACTCGCGGCACAGGCGCCGGAACGCGCGGTTGGTGATGCCCGCCATCGGGGCCAGGACCACCGGGGAGTCGATGGTGAGCCGCCCGATGCGCAGCGGGGGCAGCACGGGCGTGCCCGGTGAGGCGGCGCCGGAGGGCACGTCGGGCAGAGCGGAGGGCGAGGCGGTGGCGGGGGTGCTGGTCATGACAGCCGATCATTCTCCCAGACCGCCGCCGGGCGGACGACCTCCCGCGCGACGGCCGCCAACCGCTCCCCCAGCAGGTCCAGCACGGCCGACTCGATGCGGGGCCGGTGCCACACCAGGGGCACATCGCGGTAGCCCGGCGCGATGCGCACCAGCTCCCCGGACTCGATCTGGTCGTGCATCCGCCCCTCGGGGACCAGCCCCCAGCCCAGACCCAGCAGCACCGCCTCCTCGAACTCGCGGTTGGCCGGTACGAAGGTGGTGGGCGGCCGCAGGTCGGTCTCCAGCAGGCGTGCCAGGTAGGCGTACTGCAGCAGGTCCTTGCGGTCGAAGGCGATGACGGGCGCCACCGCCATCGCCTCGGCGGTGGGCCCCTCGGGCAGGTGGCGCTCCACGTACCCCGGGGTGGCCAGCGGCAGGTAGCGGATGGTGCCCAGCGGCACCGCGGTGTGGCCCTGCACCGGGGTGGGGTCGGAACTCAGTGCGGCCACGACCCGACCCTGCCGCAGCAGGTCCACCGAGTGGGCGTCGTCCTCGCGGAAGAGCTCGAAGCTCACCGGCACCTCGCGTTCCACCTGGGCCATGGCCGGCAGCAGCACGAGGGCCAGGGCGTCCGCGCCGGTCGCGAGCGGTACCGAGAGCCGGGTGCGCGGGTGGGCCTCGGAGTCCAGGTGGTGCGAGGCCGTGAGCCGGGCCACCGCCTCGTCTCGCAGCAGCGACCACTGCAGCGCCAGGGCGAGCAGCACCTCGCCGTCGGGGGTGGGCCGCACCGGCTTGGTGCGGCTCACGAGCACGGCGCCCACCGCCTTCTCCAGGGCGCGCATCCGCTGGGACACCGCCGAGGGCGTGATGCTCAGCGCCTTGGCGGCCCGCTCGAAGGTCCCCTCGCGCACCGTCGCGCGCAGCGTCGTCAGTCCCACCGGGTCGAGCACGTCCATGAAGCAGATCTTAGGGTCGCTCAGGGATCATCAAGATTCTGATGCCTGCGCCGGGCGCGGTCGTTCCTACCCTGCAGCCATGGAGAACGTGAGCATCGTCGCCTCGGGCCTCGTGACCGGCATCGGCCTCATCGCCGCGGTCGGCGCGCAGGGCGCCTACCTACTGCGCCGCGGCCTGATGCGCGAGCACGTGACCGCACTGGTGGTCTTCTGCGCCCTCTCGGACATCGTCATCATCGGCGCCAGCGTGCTGGGCATCGGCGCCGTCATCGAGCAGTTCCCCGCGGCGCTGGGCGTGGTGCGCTGGGTCGGGGCGGCCTTCCTCGTGGCCTTCGCGCTGGCCTGCTTCCGACGGGCCGCGCGCCCCTCCCCGATGGTGGGATCCGGTGGCAGCTCGGTGGGCCTGCGCCGCGCCCTGGCCACCATGGCCGCGTTCACCTGGCTCAACCCGCACCTGTGGCTGGACACCGTGCTGCTGGGAACGCTGGCCAACGGGTACGGCGCCGACGGGCGGTGGTTCTACTACGCCGGGCTGTGCACCGCCTCGGTCGTGTGGTTCACCGCGGTGGGCTACGGCAGCGCGCGCCTGGCGCCGGTGTTCGCCCGCCCCCGCTCCTGGCAGGTGCTCGACACCGTGGTCGGCACCCTGATGCTCGTGCTGGGGACCGGCCTGGTGCTCCAGTGATCGGCCTGGTCGCCTCCGGGTTCGCCACCGGCATCGGGCTCATCGCGGCGGTGGGCGCGCAGAACGCCTACCTGCTGCGCCGCGGCCTGCGCCGGGAGCACGTGCCGGCGCTCGTGGCCCTGTGCGCCGCCTCCGACATCGTGCTCATCGGCGCCGCCGTGCTGGGCGTCGGCGTGGTGCTCACCTGGTGGCCGCCGCTGCTGGAGCTGGTCCGCTGGGGCGGCGCGGCGTTCCTCGTGATCTACGGCCTGTCCTGCCTGCGGCGCGCGTGGAAGGGCGGCGAGTCCCTCGAGGCCGGGGCATCCGGCCCGTCGGTCAGCGTGCGCCGTGCGATGCTCACCATGGCCGGGTTCACCTGGCTCAACCCGCACCTGTACCTGGACATCACCATCCTGGGCGGCCTGGCCAACGGCCACGGGCAGACCGGCCGGTGGTGGTACTACCTCGGTCTGGTCACGGCCAGCGCCACCTGGTTCAGCCTCCTCGGCTTCGGGTCCGCGCGCCTGGCCCCGGTGTTCTCCCGCCCGCGGTCCTGGCAGGTGCTGGACACCCTCATCGGCGTGACGATGCTGGTCCTGGCCGCCGGCCTGGCGCTCCGCTGAGGCGAGGCCGGGGCACAGGCCGCCCGCCCCACCTCGCCCCCAACGCCCGCGGGCCCGCCCACCCAGTGGTGGACGAGCCCGCGGGTCGTGGTGCTGGCCTCAGCAGCCGACCAGGCGCTGGGCGAGGTACCCGGTGACCTCGGCCAGCGGCACGCGCTCCTGCGACATCGTGTCGCGCTCACGGATGGTCACCGCCTGGTCCTCCAGGGTGTCGAAGTCGACCGTGACGCAGAACGGCGTGCCGATCTCGTCCTGGCGGCGGTAGCGGCGGCCGATGGCGCCGGCGTCGTCGAAGTCGACCTCCCAGTGCTGGCGCAGCTCGGCGGCCAGCTCCTTGGCGCGCGGGGTGAGCTGCTCGTTGCGGCTCAGCGGCAGCACGGCCACCTTGACCGGCGCCAGGCGCGGGTCGAGGCGCAGCACGACGCGCTTGTCGACACCACCCTTGGCGTTGGGCGCCTCGTCCTCGGTGTAGGCGTCGATGAGGAAGGCCATGAGCGCGCGGGTGAGGCCGAACGCCGGCTCGATGACGTAGGGCGTGTAGCGCTCGCCGGTGGCCTGGTTGAAGTAGGACAGGTCCTGGCCGGAGGCCTTGGCGTGCACCGAGAGGTCGAAGTCGGTGCGGTTGGCCACACCCATGAGCTCGCCGAACTCCGAGCCGGAGAAGCCGAAGCGGTACTCCAGGTCGATGGTGCGGTCGGAGTAGTGCGAGAGCTTCTCGGTGGGGTGCTCGTAGCGGCGGATGTTCTCCGGCGTGATGCCCAGGTCGGTGAACCACTTCTCGCAGACGTCGATCCACTCGTCGAAGTACTGCGGGGCCTCGGCCGGCGGCACGAAGTACTCGAGCTCCATCTGCTCGAACTCGCGGGTGCGGAAGATGAAGTTTCCGGGCGTGATCTCGTTGCGGAAGGACTTGCCCACCTGCGCGATGCCGAACGGCGGCTTCTTGCGGCTGGTGGTCATGACGTTGGCGAACTGCGTGAAGATGCCCTGCGCGGTCTCCGGGCGGAGGAAGTGCTTGCCGCTCTCGTCCTCGGTGACGCCCAGGTAGGTCTTGAGCAGGCCGGAGAACTGCTTGGGCTCGGTCCACGCACCCTTGGTGCCGCAGTTGGCGCAGGCGATCTCCTCGAAGGAGACCGAGTCGGGGTCCACCTCCTTGCCCTTGGCGGCGGACTTCTCGGCCACGGCCTCCTGCAGGTGGTCGGCTCGGAAGCGCTTGTGGCAGGACAGGCACTCCACGAGCGGGTCGGTGAAGGTGGCCACGTGGCCGGAGGCCTCCCACACCGCCGGGGGCAGGATCACCGCGGAGTCCAGGCCGACCACGTCGTCGCGCATCTGCACCATCGTGCGCCACCACTGGCGCTTGATGTTCTCCTTGAGCGCCACGCCGAGGGGACCGTAGTCCCAGGCCGAGCGGGTCCCTCCGTAGATCTCGCCGGTGGGGAACACGAATCCACGGCGCTTGCAGAGGGAGACGACGGTGTCGACGGTGGAGGTCTTCTTGGCCATGGGCACAGGGTACGGGTCCCCGATTTGACGATCATTCTCGCCTCCCTGAGAATGATTGTCATGCCCTCCCACACCCTCAGCCCCCGCCGGCGTGCCCTGCGCGCGGGCAGCATCGCCCTGACCGCCACCCTGACCCTCGCCGCGTGCGGGGGCACCGACGAGGGCGGCGGCTCGGCCGACGAGGGGAAGGTGCAGGTCGCCAGCGGGTTCTTCCCGCTCAGCGAGCTGGCCCGCGCCGTCGGCGGCGACCACGTGGAGGTCACCCAGGTGACCCCGGACGGCAGCGACCCCCACCACCTCGAGATGACCCCGCAGGCCACCGGCCGGCTGCAGGAGGCCGACCTGGTGCTGCACCTGCGCACGATGCAGCCGGCGCTCGACGCCGCCGTGGAGGCCGTGGCCGCCGACCGCGCGTGGGACGCCGGCGAGGCCGTCGACCTCGAGGCCGGGCCCCGCACCGGGAAGGCCGAGGAGTCTGGCCACGAGGGGCACGACCACGCGGCCGAGGCCGAGGCCGGCCACGACGGGCACGACCACGGTGGCGTGGACCCGCACTTCTGGCTCGACCCCGTCGCCTTCGGCGAGGCCGCCACCTCCCTGGGCGACGCGCTCGCCGAGCGCGACCCCGAACACGCCGAGGACTACCGCCGCAACGCCCAGGAGTACGTGCACCAGCTGGAGGAGCTCGACGACGACCTGGCCCAGCAGCTCGGTCACTGCCGCAGCACCGACCTGGTGGTGGGCCACGAGGCCTACGCGTGGTTCGGCGCCCGCTACGGCTTCCACCAGCTGGGCGTGGCCGGCCTGTCCAACGAGGCCGAGGTCTCCCCCGCCCGTCTGGCCGAGCTCACCGACACCATCAAGAAGTCCGGGGTGAGCACCATCTACGCCGAGCCGCTGGCCCCTCGCGACAACGCCCGCACCCTGGCCGACGAGACCGGCACGACGGTGGAGGTCCTCGACCCCGCCGCGGGCCTCACGGACTCCTCGGCCGCCCGCGACTACCTGGGGATCATGCGCCACAACGGCGAGGTGCTGCACACCGGTCAGGGCTGCGAGTGAGCGACGCCCTCGTCCTGCAGGAGGTCGTCTACGGCTACGACGGGCACCCTGCGGTGGGCCCGGTCTCGGCCACCGTCCCGGCCGGCCAGAGCGTGGCCATCACCGGGCCCAACGGCGCGGGCAAGTCGACCCTGGTGACCGGCCTGCTCGGCCTCACCGACCAGCTCTCCGGACGGGCCGAGCTGCTCGGCACCCCCCTGCGCCGCCTGCGCGACCGCACCCGCATCGGGTACGTGCCCCAGCACCACTCCGTGACAGGGGCCCTGCACGCCACCGTGGGCGAGGTCATCCTGGCCGGGCGCGTGGCCGCCCTGCCGTGGTGGCGCCACCCCGGCCGCTCCGACCGTGAGCTGGCCCGCCGCGCCGCCGCCGACGTGGGGCTGGAGGACCGCCTCCACCACAATCTGGCCGACCTCTCCGGCGGGCAGCGGCGTCGCGCCCTGCTGGCCCGCGCCATCGTGTCGCGCCCCGCCCTGCTGGTGCTCGACGAGCCCACCGCGGGCGTGGACCTGGCCAACCAGGAGCTGCTGGCCGTGCTCCTGCGCCGCCTGGCCGACGACGGCTTGACCATGCTCGTGATCACCCACGAGCTCGACCCCATCGCCTCGGCGCTGGACCGCGTGCTCACCCTGACCGGGGGCCGCCTCACCGACGACCGCATGCTGGAGGTGCACCGTGGCTGAGATGCTGCAGTTCGATTTCATGCAGCGGGCCCTGCTGGCCGCGCTGCTCGTGGGGGCCGTGGCCCCGATGGTGGGCATCTTCGTGGTGCAGCGGGGGCTCAGCCTCATCGGCGACGCCCTGGGCCACGTGGCCCTGGCCGGCGTGGCCGTGGGCGTGGTGATGCAGGCGCAGCCGGTCTGGACCGCGCTGGCGGTGGCGGTGCTGGCGGCGGTGGTCATCGAGGCCCTGCGTGCCCGCGGCGGCACCGCCAGCGACGTCGCCCTGGCACTGATGTTCCACACCGGCATCGCGCTGGGCGTGGTGCTCATCAGCACCTCCCCGGGCACGGCCAACCTGGAGAACTACCTGTTCGGTGCCATCACCACCACCAGCTCGGCCGACCTGCGCCTGTTCGTGGTGCTCGGCGTGGTGGTCGCGGTGGCCACCACCCTGCTGCGCCCGCGCCTGTTCGCCGTGGCCCAGGACGAGGTGTACAGCCGCTCCCAGGGGCTCCCCGTGACGGCCCTGAACATGCTGCTCTCCGCGCTGGTGGCGGTCACCATCGTCATGTCGATGCGGGTGGTGGGCCTGCTGCTCATCTCCGCGCTGATGATCGTGCCCATCGCGACCTCGCAGTTGCTCACCCGCAGCTTCGCCGCCGCGTGGTGGATGGCCATGGTGCTGGGGGCGCTCTCCGGCGTCGGGGGCGTCGTGGTCAGCTACACCTACGACCTGCCCTCGGGCGGCACCATCGTGCTGCTGGCCGTGGCGGTGTACGCCCTGGCCGTGCTGGGCACCTGGGTGGCCCGCCGGGTCCGGGTCGGACGCCACCGCCGGGCCTCGCTCGCCGAGCACCACGCCCACGAGCACCACCCCGACTGCGAGCACCCCGCAGTCCCCCACGGCGACCACCTCGACTACCTCCACGGGGACCACCTGCACCATCCCCACGAGGGTCACTACGATGAGCGGCCGCTGGACGCCTCGGCGCCGGCACCACGTCCATGACCCCGTCCCTCTCGCAGGAGCACCGGTGACCACGAACCGTCCCCGCCGGACCCGTCAGCAGTCCGCCGTGCTCGAGGCCCTGGGCTCCCGCACGGACTTCGTGGCCGCCCAGGAGCTGCACGTGGCCATGGCCCGCGCCGGGCACAAGGTGGCGCTGGCCACGGTCTACCGTGCCCTGCAGTCCTTCGACGAGGCCGGCGAGGTGGACACCCTCGTGACCGAGGGCGGCGAGACGCTCTACCGCGCCTGCCGCACCACCGCGCACCACCACCACCTGGTCTGCCGCGAGTGCGGCGACACCGTCGAGATCGACGGGCCGGCCGTGGAGCAGTGGTCCGAGCAGATCGCGGCCCAGCACGGGTTCTCCGAGGTGAGCCACACCGTGGAGCTCTACGGGCGCTGCTCCGCCTGCTCCTGAGGCCGGTCCACCGCGCCGCCGAACCGGCGGTCGCGCCCGGCGTAGCGCTCCAGGGCCGCCCACAGGTGGCGGCGGTCGAAGTCCGGCCACAGCGTGTCCGGGAAGTCCATCTCGGCGTACGCGCTCTGCCAGAGCAGGAAGTTGCTCGTGCGCTGCTCGCCGGAGGAGCGCAGGAAGAGGTCCACGTCCGGCATCGAGGGCTCGTAGAGGTGGCGGGCGACGGTGGCCGCCGTGATGCCGCCGGGGCGCAGCCGACCGGCCTCGACCTCGCGGGCGATGGCGCGCACCCCGTCCACGATCTCTGCGCGCCCGCCGTAGTTGACGCAGAAGTACAGGGTGAGCCGGTCGTTGTGCCGGGTCATCTCCTCGGCGGCCTCGAGCTCCTTGATGACGCCGCGCCACAGCCGCGGCCGGCGGCCCACCCAGCGCATGCGCACGCCCCAGGCGTCCAGCTGGTCGCGGCGGCGGCGGATGACCTGGCGGTTGAAGCCCATGAGGAAGCGGACCTCCTCGGGCGAGCGGCGCCAGTTCTCCGTGGAGAAGGCGTACGCCGAGAGGTGCGGCACCCCGGCCTCCAGGGCGCCGGCCACCACGTCGAGCAGCGCCCCCTCCCCCGCCTCGTGGCCGGCGGTCCGCGGCAGGCCGCGCTCGTTGGCCCACCGGCCGTTGCCGTCCATGACCACGGCCACGTGCTGGGGCAGCTCGTCGGGGGCCAGCTGCGGCGGGCGGGCCCCGGAGGGGTGCGGGAAGGGCGGCTCGTGGGTCATGTCACTGTCCCGTCGTCTCGGCGGATGGTGCGGCGTGCTCGGTCGGCTGCACGGGGCCCGGCCCGGTGAGCACGAGGTCGGGGTCCAGGTGGCGCACCGACCGCACCTGCCGATCGGTGTGCCACTGCAGGTGCGCGGTGACCAGCTCCTGCACCTCGCGGCGCCGGGAGGCGGCCCCCTCGGTCCCCAGGACCTCGCGCACGGTACTCCAGTGCGACTCCCCCAGGGCGTCCAGCAGGCGGATGCTGTCGGGGTGCGGCGCCCAGGCGCCGGCCCGCCGGCAGGAGGGGCAGACCACACCCCCCGCGGCAACGTGCACCCCGCGGTGGGGGCCGGGCGCACCGCAGGCGGCGCAGTCGCGCGTGGCCATGGGCCAGCCGGCCACCGCCATGGCACGCAGCAGGTAGGCGTCCATGAGCACGTCCGCCGGCCACTGCCCGGCCGCGAGGGCCGAGAGGGCCCCGGCGAGCAGCCGGAACTGCGGCGGGTTGGGCTCTCCCTCGTCCAGCAGGCTGTCGGCGGTCTCGCACATCACCTGGGCGCACACCCACCCCGCGTAGTCGCGGGAGATCGCCTCGCCGTAGGTGGCCATGGACTCGGCCTGGGTGATGGTGTCCAGGCTGCGCCCCTCGTAGCACTGGACGTCCACCACCATCGCGGGCTCGAGGCGGGCCCCGAAGCGCGACCGGGTGCGGCGCACCCCCTTGGCCACGGCACGCACCTTGCCGCGCTGGTGCCCCAGCATCGTGACGATGCGGTCGGCCTCCCCCAGCGGGTGGGTGCGCAGCACGATGGCGGCGTCGCGGTAGAGGGGCATCCCCCGATTGTGCCGTGGCCCGGCGGTGGTGCAGGCACCGGGACCGGTCCGGGCCCGGCGGTGGGCTGGCGAGCGTCAGGCGGTGTCCCACCAGGTGGCCGCGGCGACAGCGGCCGCGACCAGTCCGCCCAGCACCACCTGAGCCACGCTGTGTCGCCCGCGCCGCACCCGCGCCCACGCGACGACGGGGACCAGCAACCCCAGCACCACACCGCAGAGGTGGGTGCCGGTGACCCACAGGGCCACCGCTCCGCCGGCCACCACACCGGTGTGGAAGGAGACCTTGTGCACCACGGTGACCAGGGCCAGCACCAGCAGGGCGGCCAGCATCGCCGCGAGCACACGGACCAGCGCGGCCGGGGCACCGGCCAGGTGCAGCAGGGCGAGCCCGACGGCCACACTCACCACCGCCGCAGCCAGGGGGACCAGGCGCTGCTCCCGCCGCACGATGTGCGCGTCGGCCACCCGCCCGGCTCGCCGATGCAGGCGGACCACACCCAGGGGCACGAGCACCACAGGTGGGTCGAGGGGCGGGGCACCTTCGCATGGTCGGGGATCGGCGACCTCGCGGCTGGCTCAGGTGTTCTATCCTGGTGGCATGTCTGTACGCACGCTTGCCGTGGCCCCCGGGCAGGGGTCGCTCCTCGACCAGGTGGACGACCTGGGCCTGCGCCCCCTGGGCCGGGCCGTGACGCGCCGCGTCCTCGACCACGGGGCCTGGGTCGACGTGCGGCCCGGCTGGGTGACCGGTTCCCGGACGCTGCTGGAACACCTGCTGGACGCCGTGCCGTGGCAGGCCGAGCGGCGCCGCATGTACGACCGCGTGGTGGACACCCCACGCCTGCTGCGCTTCTACGCCGAGCACGAGCCGCTCCCCCACCCGCTGCTCGTCGCGGCGCGTGAGGCCCTCGACGCCCACTACGCCGCGGAGCCGGCCGCGGAGCCGTTCGCGACCGCGGGCCTGTGCCTCTACCGCGACGAGCACGACTCCGTGGCCTGGCACGGCGACCGCATCGGCCGCGGGGCCACGCACGACACGATGGTGGCCATCGTCTCGGTGGGCGCGCCACGGCGGCTGCTCCTGCGCCCGCGCGGCGGCGGGGCCTCGCTCACCCTGCCCGTCGGCCACGGCGACCTCGTGGTCATGGGTGGCTCCTGCCAGCGCACCTGGGAGCACGCCGTGCCCAAGGAGCGGCACCCCACCGGGCCGCGCGTCAGCATCCAGCTCCGGCCGCGCGGGGTGCGCTGAGCCGGCCCCGCCCCGAGAGGACGGTGGCCGGCCCGGCGGGGCGGGTCAGAAACCCAGGCGCTGCAGCTGCTTGGGGTCGCGCTGCCAGTCCTTGGCCACCTTCACGTGCAGGTCCAGGTGCACGCGCTGGCCGAGCAGCTGCTCGATCTGCTCGCGGGCCGTGGTGCCCACCTCGCGCAGCCGCGACCCACCGCGGCCGATGATGATCGCCTTCTGGCTGGGGCGCTCCACGAAGACGTTGACGCGCACGTCCATGAGCGGCTTGTCCACCGGGCGGTCCTCGCGCGGCAGCATCTCCTCCACCACCACGGCCAGGCTGTGCGGCAGCTCGTCGCGCACACCCTCCAGGGCCGCCTCGCGCACCAGCTCGGCCACCATGACGTCGGTGGGTTCGTCGGTGAGCACGTCGTCGGGGTACAGCGGCGGGGAGAGCGGCATCCGGTCGCCGATGAGCTCGCGCACCAGGTCGAGCTGCTCCCCGTTGACCGCCGAGCAGGGCACGATCTCGTCGAAGTCGCCCATCTGGTCGATGGCGATGAGGTGCTCGGCCAACTGGTCCCGGGAGACCAGGTCGGCCTTGGTGGCAATGGCGATCACCGGTGTCCGCCGGCCGCGGCGCACCTCGTCGAGCTCGGCCGCGATGAACTTGTCACCGGGCCCGGGTTTCTGGTCGGCGGGCATGCAGAAGCCGATGACGTCCACGTCCAGCAGCGTCTCGCGCACCACGTCGTTGAGCCGCTCGCCCAGCAGGGTGCGGGGCTTGTGGAGGCCGGGGGTGTCCACCACCACCAGCTGCCGCTTCGCGTCACTGAGGATGCCGCGCACCGTGTGCCGCGTGGTCTGCGGCTTGTTGGAGGTGATGGCCACCTTCTGCCCCACCAGGGCGTTGGTCAGCGTGGACTTGCCGGCGTTCGGTCGGCCGACGAAGCACACGAAGCCCGCCCGGTAGTCCTCGGGGAAGTCGGGCGTGATCGTCATGGGTGCTCCTTGGCAGGCGGGGTGTCGGGGTCCATCATGCCCGGGCCCGCGGGCTCCGGGTCGAGCTCCGCGCCGGCGGGGTGGGCACCGGAGCCGGGGTCACCGGGCAGGTCGTCCCGGGCCTCCTCGGCGTCGCTGGCGTGGCCGACCCACTCGGCGATGACGGTGGCCACGCGGTGCCGACGGCCCGAGAGGCGCTCGGCGGTGAGGCGGATGCCGGCCACGTCGCCGGTGGAGCCCACGATCGGCACGCGGTCGGTCAGCTTGGCCAGCAGCCCGCCGACGGTCTCCACGTCCTCGGTGACCTCCTCGGAGAAGGACACCTCGAAGAGCTCGGCGAGGTCGTCCACGTCCATCGAGGCCGCGACGCGCCAGGTGCCGTCCTCGAGCTGCGTGGACTCCACGCTCTCGCGGTCGTGCTCGTCGGTGATCTCCCCGACGATCTCCTCGAGGATGTCCTCGATCGACAGGATGCCGGCGGTGCCGCCGTACTCGTCGACGACCACCACCAGGTGCGTCTGGGAGACCTGCATCTCGCGCAGCAGCGCGTCCACACCCTTGCTGTCGGGCACGAAGGTCGCCTCGCGCATCACCTCGGCGGCGGTGACCTCCTCGCGGGCGGACGGGTCGGCGTTCACCCGCCGCACCACGTCCTTGAAGTGCACGATGCCGAGCACGTCGTCAGTGCCCCCCTCGCCCACCACGGGGATGCGACTGAAGCCCGACCGCAGCGCCAGGCTCATCACCTTGCGCAGCTGCTTGTGGCCCTCGATGACCACCATGTCCGTGCGGGGCACGAGCACGCGCCGCGCGGTGGTGTCACCGAGCTCGAAGATGGAGTGGATCATCTCCCGCTCCCCGGCCTCGATGACGGCGCTCTCGCCGGCCATGTCGACCATGTCGCGGAACTCGGCCTCGTTCTCGAAGGGGCCCTCGGCGAAGCCCTTGCCCGGGGTCACGGCGTTGCCCACCACGATCAGCGTCTTGGACAGCGGACCGAGCAGGTCGCGGGCGCGCGCCACGGCCGGGGCGGCGCGCAGGGCGATCGCCTCGGCGTTCTGACGCCCCAGGGTGCGCGGGGAGACCCCGAGCACCACGTAGGACACCACCGTCACCACCGCGATGGCCACGGGGAGCTCCCACCCGGTGGCCAACCAGCGGTCGATGGCCACGGTGAACAGCACCGCCACGGCGCACTCCCCCAGCACGCGCAGGAAGGTGACCACGGACATGTGGGCAGCCGTGTCGTCCAGGATGCGGGCCAACGCGTCACCGCCGCGGCGGCCCTCCTGGGCCAGGGCCTCGGCGTGGCGCTTGCTCACGCGCTGCAGGGCCGTCTCGGCCATGGTCATGAGGTGGGTGAGGGCCACCAGCACCACGGCGGCCACCACCAACCACACGGTCACGAACGGTCCCCCGCACTGCCGGGGCGCGGGGCGGCGGTGGTGCTGCGGCCGGTGAGGGCCAGGTAGGAGGCGAGCAGCTCGGCCTGGAGGGCGAACATCTCGCGCTCCTCCTCGGGCTCGGCGTGGTCGTGGCCCAGCAGGTGCAGCACGCCGTGCACGGTGAGCATGAGCAGCTCGTCGCCCACGGGGTGGCCGAGCTTCTCCGCCTGCGCGGCGGCCACCTGGGGGCACAGGACGATGTCGCCGAGCACCCCAGGCTCGGACGGGCGCTCGGGTGTCCCGGGGCGCAACTCGTCCATGGGGAAGCTCATGACGTCGGTGGGGCCGGCGAGGTCCATCCACTGCTCGTGGAGCACCTCGATGGCGGCGGGCTCCACGAACCGGATGCACAACTCGGCGGCCGGGTGCACGTGCAGGGCGTCCATGGCGTGCTGGGCCGCGGCCTGCACGTCGGCGGGGTCGCAGCGGGGGTCGTCCTCGACGAGCACCTCGATGGTCATGCGCGGTCCCCGCCGGCCGGGCGCTCGGCGCGGCCGCCCGGTCGGCCACCGCGGCCGGACTGGGTGGCGTCCCACGCCCCGTAGGCCTCCACAATGCGGGAGACCAGCCGGTGGCGCACCACGTCCACGGCTGTCAGTCCCGAGAAGTGCACGTCCTCCACCCCGGTGAGGATCTCCTCGACCACCGCCAGGCCGGAGCGGGTGCCACCGGGCAGGTCCACCTGCGTGGTGTCGCCGGTGATCACCATCGTGGAGCCGAAGCCCAGGCGGGTGAGGAACATCTTCATCTGCTCCGGAGAGGTGTTCTGCGCCTCGTCGAGGATGATGAACGCGTCGTTGAGGGTGCGCCCGCGCATGTACGCCAGCGGGGCCACCTCGATGGTGCCGCTGGCCATGAGCCGCGGGATGGAGTCGGGGTCGACCATGTCGTGCAGCGCGTCGTAGAGCGGCCGCAGGTAGGGGTCGATCTTCTCGTTGAGGGAGCCGGGCAGGAAGCCCAGTCGCTCGCCGGCCTCCACGGCGGGGCGCGTGAGGATGATGCGGCTGACCTCCTTGGCCTGCAGGGCCGCCACGGCCTTGGCCATGGCCAGGTAGGTCTTGCCGGTACCGGCCGGGCCGATGCCGAAGACCACCGTGTGCTCGTCGATCGCGTCGACGTACTGCTTCTGGCCGAGCGTCTTGGGCCGGATGGTCTTGCCGCGGTTGCTGATGATGTTCTGCGTCAGCACGTCGGCGGGCCGCTCGGCGGTGCGCGCCCGGAGCATGCCGATGGAACGCTCCACCGCGTCGGCGGTCAGGGCGTGCCCGCCCTGCACCATGACCAGCAGCTCCTCCACGAGCCGCTCGGCGAGCGAGACCTCCTGCACCGGACCGGCGAGGTGCAGCTCGTCACCGCGGGCCAGCAGGTCCACGTCGGGGAAGGCGCGTTCGATGGTGCGCAGCAACTGGTCCTGGGGCCCCCAGAGGGAGACCAGGGAGACCCCCTCGGGGAGGGTCACCACCGAACTGGTGCGCTGGGGGCCGGCCGCGGGGGTGTTCTGAGTCATCGTGGCCCCGAGTCTAGGCGGTGCCCCCGACGACCGAGCAGGTCACCGGGAGAGGTCGGCCTGCTCGGGCGCCACCGGCCGCGAGCCGGTGACCAGGCGGTGCACCAGCCACACACCCAGGAAGAGCGGCAGGCCCAGGTAGGTGGTCAGCAGGCCGAGCAGGCTCTCGGTGCCGAAGCCGTCGACGCGGATGTCGTCGAAGATGGTCCATCCCTGGCCCACGACCACCACGGCGCACATCGCCAGGGCCACCAGCGGGCCCACCGGGAAGGCCCAGGCGCGGTACGGCAGGTCGCGGGGGTCGCCGCCCTGCGCCACGTAGGCGCGGCGGAAGCGGTAGTGGCACCAGGCGATGCCCATCCAGGTGATGAAGCCGGCCAGACCCGAGGCGCTCACGAGCCAGGTGTAGGCCTGCCCCTCGCCCACGAGGCTGGTGAGGAAGCACAGGGCGCCCACGGCGGCGGTCACCAGCAGGGCGGCCACCGGCACGCCACGGCGGTTCACGCCGCCGAGGAGGGACGGGGCCTTCCCGGAACGCGCCAGGCCGTAGAGCATGCGGGTGGAGGAGTACATCCCGGCGTTGCCCGCCGAGAGGATGGCCACGAGGATCACCGCGTTCATGATGTCGCCGGCGTAGGGGATGCCGGCCTCGCCGAAGACGAGGGTGAACGGCGCGATGGAGATGTCCTCGCTCTCGCTGGCGTTGAGCAGGCGGGCGTCGTCGTAGGGCAGCAGGAAGCCGATGACCGCGATGGCGCCGATGTAGAAGAGCATGATGCGGAAGAAGACCGAGCGGATGGCCTTGGGGATGGTCTTCTCCGGCTCGTCGGCCTCACCGGCGGCCACACCGACCATCTCGGTGCCCTGGAACGAGAACCCGGCGATCATGAAGATGCTCAGCATGCCGGCCAGGCCGCCCACGAAGGGGGCCTCGCCCCGGGTCCAGTTGCTGGTGCCCGGGGAGCCGTCGCCCAGCACGCCGGCGATCATGAGCACGCCCACCACGAGGAACACCAGCACGGCGATGACCTTGATGGACGAGAAGAGGAACTCCCCCTCACCGAAGGCTCGCACGGTGACGATGTTGAGCAGCAGCAGCACCCCGAGGAAGGCCGCCGACCAGATCCACCCCGGCACGTCGGGGAACCAGTAGCCCATGACCATCTCGGCGGCCACCAGCTCCACGGCCACGGTGATGGCCCAGTTGAACCAGTAGTTCCACCCGGTGGCGAAGCCGAACGAGGGGCTCACGAAGCGTGTGCCGTAGGCCTCGAAGGAGCTGGCCAGAGGCAGGTAGGTGGCCATCTCGCCCAGGCTCTGCATGAGCAGGAAGACCATGACGCCGATGGCCGCGTAGGCCAGCAGGGCGCCCCCGGGCCCGGCCGTGCTGATGGTGGCGCCCGAGGCCACGAACAGTCCGGTGCCGATGGCGCCACCCAGCGCGATCATGTTGAGGTGGCGCGCGCTCAGCTTGCGCTGGAGCTGCTCCTCGGCCCGCCCGTCGGTGACGGCGGGTTCGGTGGGTGGGGCGACGGTGGCCATGGGGGTCCTTGCGGGGAGGGGGGTCATGGGTGGCCGGAACCTAGCACGCGCCCAGCCGATTTCCCGGGGGTTCCGGCGAGTGGGCCGGCAACGGGAAGGCCTGCGGCCCGGCGGGCGGTTCACCGCAGGCCTTCCCGTCAGCCCGGCCTCTGGGGCATGACGCAGGTCACCTCAGCCGGGCGGCCACTGCAGCTGGCGCCCCCCGATGACGTGCAGGTGCACGTGGTCGACCGACTGCTGCCCGTGCTCACCGGTGTTGGCCACCACGCGGTAGCCGTCCTCGGCGAGCCCCTCCTGCTCGGCCACCTTGGCCACGGTCTGCAGCAGGTCGGTGGCGGCGGCCGGGTCGTCCACGGCCACGGCGGCGAGATTGCGGTGGTGGTCGCGCGGCACCACCAGCACGTGGGTGGGGGCCTGCGGGTCGATGTCGCGGAAGGCCAGCGAGCGGTCGGACTCCACGACGACGTCACCGGGGACCTCCCCGACGACGATCTTGCAGAACAGGCAGTCGGTGCTCATGCGCGTCACCCTAGCCCCGGCAGCCGGCGTCGGCCTGCCGTCGGCCCTGCGTAGCATGCCGTGCATGGACCCCCGGAGCGCCCTGCAGTCGGCCCTGGCCGCCGGCGACTCGCTGCGGGCTCGTCAGCTGCTCGCGGATGCGGGCCCGGACGGGCGCGAGGCCCTGTGGTCGGTCCTGGCGTCGGCCGCGAGCGGCGGCTCGACCAGCGGCCGGGAGCTCCTGCTCGAGCAGCTCTCCGCCTCCGGCGTGGTCCACAGGTTCGTCGCCTCCCGCCTGCTCGACGAGGCCTCGGTCGACGACGTGGTCCAGGAGACCCTGATCTCCGTGGCCAACTCGGTGGACTCGTTCAGGGGCGGGGCGGCCGTCACCACCTGGGTGGCCTCCATCGCCCACCGGCGGGTCGTCGACCACCTGCGTCGCCGGCGCGAGGCCGTGCAGCTGCCGGCGGACGTGGCCTCCCCGGGAGCCCGGCTCAGCTCGCAGGTCGCCACCCGCGAGGCCCTCGACGGTGCGCTCCGCGAGCTTCCCCCGCCCTACCGCGAGGTGGTCGTGCTCCGCGAGGTGCGGGGCCTCAGCTACGCCGAGATCGCCGACCACCTCGAGCGCCCCCTCGGCACGGTCAAGGCTCAGGTGGCGCGAGGTCGGGCGCTGGCCGCCCATGCCCTCCGCGAGGGGCAGGTCCACCGGTGAGCCGTCACCGGGTGGGCCGCCTCCACCTCCAGGAGGTGCTGGGGGTGGGCTCCTTCGCCACGGTGCACCGTGCCCACGACCCGGTGCTGGACGACACCGTGGTGGTCAAGGTGCTGGCCGAGAACCACAGCCTCAACCCCGACGTCCGGGAGCGCTTCATCACCGAGGGGCGGCTCCAGCGACGGATCCGCAGCGAGCACGTGGTCGGCGTGCACGACCTCGGGGAGACCGACCACCAGCAGCCGTACCTCGTGCTCGAGGAGGCCGACCGGGGCAGTCTGGGCGCCCGGGTCGAGGCGCGACGGCGAGCCGGGTGGAGCGCCTCGACCGACGACCTGCTGGTGGTGGCCCGCGACCTGGCGGCCGCCCTCGGGGCCGTCCACGCCGCGCGGGTGGTGCACCGCGACCTCAGTCCGGCCAACGTGCTGCTGCGCTCGTGGCCGGCGGACCGGCCCGGGGCGGGGGCACGGCACCGCCAGGGCCCGCCCCGCGCCACGCTGCTGGAGCCCGACGAGCGCCTGCTCCTGTCCGACCTCGGCCTGTGCAAGGACCTGGCGGTCAACTCCGGCCTCACCGTGGGCGTGGGAACCCGGGGGTTCCGCGCCCCGGAGATGGACGCCCCGGCGGGGGTGGTGGACCACCGCACGGACCTCTGGTCCCTCTCAGCCCTGGTCACGTGGGTGGCGGGCGACGCCGAGCTGCCGCAGCCCGTCGTCGCCGCCCTGCGCCGGGGGTGCGCAACCGACCCCGACGACCGTCCGGCTGACGTGCAGGAGTGGCTGCGGGAGCTCGAGACCGCCCTCGCGCCCCGCACGACGCCCTCCCCCACCCCACCCGCACCCGAGGGTGCCAGCCGCCGGGAGCTGCTGCGCGGGCTGGTCCCGGCGGGAGCCGGGGTCGTGGGGGCCGTGGCCGGCGCCGTGCTGTGGCCGCGCCTCACACAGCCCGGGGACACCCACGGGGCCGCGCGCGTGGAGGTCTCCGGCCCCGCGGAGGTGGCGGTCGGTGAGCGGGCCGCGTTCGTCCTCGACCACTCCGACGTCACCTCGTGGGTGTGGGAGCTGCCCGACGGCCGCTTCGTCAGCGGCCGCCGCAGGGTGGTGCTCACCCCCCGGGGTGCCGGACGCGCGCGGGTGGTGGTGAGGGCCACCACCACCGACGGAGCACCGCTCGTGACCACGCACCACCTGCGCGTGACCCCCTGAGCCCCTCCCCCCCCGGGGTGGCAGTGGCGCGACGGGGGTCCCACCCCGGGCGGAGATCCGGGCAGCGTGCAACCTTTCCCCGTGAGCACACGACCAACGGGCACACACCCCCTCGGGGGACCCACCACGAAGGAGACCCGCCATGCGTTCCGCAGCTACCCGTTCACTCACCGCCCTGGCCCTCGTCGGGGCCCTGGGCCTGGGCGCCTGCAGCCCCGATGCCACCTTCACCAGCGGCGAGGAGGAGCGCACCACCGCTGCCGCCGCGGAGCCCGACGAGACCACCGACACCGGGGAGGAGGACTCCGAGGGGACCGAGCCGCCCGAGACCAGCTCGACCACCGGCGAGGAGTCCTCGGACGCCGGGGACGCACAGTCCCCCGACGCCTCGGAGGAGGGAGGACCCACGGCGAACACCAGCCACGCACCGGGGCTCACCGCCGAGGAGATCGGCGAGCCCCTCGTCACGCGTGCCCGTCCGCTCGAGCAGGAGGGCAGCGAGCTGCTGGTCTCCCTCCACTCGCTGGAGCGGCAGGGCAAGACCGTGACGGCCACCTACGGCTTCCAGCTCAAGAGCGACGCGGAGCACGGCGCCGAGGCCGAGAGCCTCTACAACTTGGCCGGCACCTGGTACCCCTACCTGGTGGACACCAAGAACCTGCGCAAGCACCGCGTGCTCCAGGACGAACACAACAACCAGCAGGCGATGCCGAGCGTCAACGACATCGACGTGAGCACCGACGGCATCACCTACGTGAGCGTCGTCTTCGCCGCACCGCCCGAGGACGTCGAGACCATGACGGTGCACCTGATGGGTGGTGTGGCGGACGCGACGGAGGTGGAGCTCCGATGACCTCCCGCCTCCTGACCGGCCTGGCCCTCACCACGGCGGCAGCCCTCCCTGTGGCGCTCGCTCCCGCCCTCGCCGCACCCCACGTCGCACAGGCGCCGACGGAGTGGTCCGACGCACAGCTCAGGAAGAGCATCATCCAGCTGGAGCCGGCCGTCACCCAGCTCGAGGACTCTGTCGAGCCGCTGGACGACCACACCACCGACGGGGCCGAGGAGGTCATCTCCCTGGACACCGACGTGCTCTTCGCCTACGGCAAGGCGGACCTGCCGGCGACCTTCGCCGACCGGGCCGCGGAGCTGGTGACCGACGTGCCGAAGGGCGCCACGGTCGAGGTGGGCGGCCACACCGACTCGATCGGCGCGGACGACTTCAACCAGAAGCTGTCCGAGCGCCGTGCCGATGCCGTGGCCAAGGC
Source organism: Kytococcus schroeteri (assembly GCF_002847825.1). Lineage (GTDB taxonomy): Bacteria > Actinomycetota > Actinomycetes > Actinomycetales > Dermatophilaceae > Kytococcus > Kytococcus schroeteri. The sequence goes on from NZ_PKIZ01000008.1 coordinate 74,954, forward strand.
CCTCAAGGCGGCCCGACCCGACCTCTCACTCGAGGTGGAGGGGTACGGTGAGAAGCAGCCCGTGGCCCCCAACGAGTCCGCCGGCAAGGACGACCCGGAGGGCCGGGCCAAGAACCGCCGCGTGGAGATCCGCTACGGCCACTGAGTCAGTCCCACCGCAGCGCACCGCACAGCAGCGCCAGGGCCACCGGCCCGGCGCTGCTCGTGCGCAGCACGTGGGGGCCGAGCACCACCGGCACTCCCCCGGCGTCGGTGAGGGCCTCGAGCTCCTGCGGGCTGATCCCGCCCTCGGGACCGATGACCACGCGCACCAGCGAGGGCGTCTCGCGGCCCTCGAGCAGGCCGCCCAGGGTCGGCAGCAGCCCGTCGGTGGCCACCTCGTGCAGCACGAGGGTGAGCTCGCTGGCCCCGACACCGACCCGCACCCGCTCGACGAGCCCGGCGGTGTCCACCATCGGCTCCACCGGGGCCTCCCACAGGCGGCGGGACTGCTTGGTGGCCGCACGCACCACCTGCTGCCACTTCACCCGGCCCTTCTCGGCCTTGGGGCCCGCCCACCGGCTGATGCTGCGGTCGGCCTGCCAGGGCACCACGGCGTCCACGCCGATCTCCACGCTGGTCTCCAGCGACTGCTCGGCCCGGCCGGCCTTGGCCAGCGCCTGCACGAGCTCCAACCGGGGGCGGCCGGTCGGCTCGGTGAGCTCCTCCAGGACCTCCAGCTCCAGGGTGGACTTCGTGGTGCCGGTGACGCGCCCGCGCACCCCGGCACCGGCGCCGTCGGCCAGGAGCACCTCCTCGCCCACGGCGATGCGCTGCACCGTGGCGGCGTGGCGCCCCTCGTCCCCGGAGAGCGTGAGGGACTCCCCCACCCCGGCCAAGGGGCCGTCGGCGAGGAAGAGCGGCAGCGTCATCAGCGGCCCGAGAACGCGTCGCGCAGGCGCCCGAAGAAGCCGCCCTGCTCGGACACCGACGTGATCGTGCCGGTCGCCTGCTCCTCGCCGCGCAGCCGGGCCAGCTCGTGGAGCAGCTCCTTCTGCCGGGAGTCCAGGCGCGTGGGCGTCACCACCTGGGCGTGCACGTGCACGTCGCCGCGCCCCTCCCGACGCAGGTGGCCCACGCCCAGCCCGCGCAGCGTGAACACGGCCCCGTGCTGGGTGCCGGCGGGGACCTCCACCTGCTCGGTGCCGTCGAAGGTCTCCACCGGGGTGCGCGTGCCCAGGGCCGCGGCCGTCATCGGCAGCTCCACCGAGCAGTGCAGGTCGTCACCCTCGCGGGTCCAGGTCGCGTCGGGCTCCACGTTCACCTCGACGTAGAGGCTCCCCGCCGGCCCGCCGCCGGGGCCCACCTCGCCCTGGCCGGCCAGCTGGATGCGGGTGCCGGTGTCCACGCCCGCAGGCACCTTGACCTTGAGCGTGCGGCGCTCGCGCACGCGGCCGTCGCCGTGGCAGTCGGTGCACGGCTCCACGATGACCTCACCGGTGGCCTGGCAGGTGCCGCACGGCCGGGTGGTCATCACCTGGCCGAGGAAGGAGCGCTGCACCTGCTGCACGTGGCCCTGACCGTGGCACAGGTCGCAGGTGCGTGTGCCGGTGCCGGGGGAGCAGCCGTCACCGCCGCAGACCGAGCACAGCACGGCGGTCTCCACTGTGAGGTCCTCGGTGTCGCCGAAGACCGCCGTACGCAGCGGGACGTCCAGGCGCACCAGGGCGTCCTGCCCCGGCTGCTGGCGCGAGCGCGGTCCGGCCGCCCCGGCCTGGCCGCCGAAGAAGGCGTCCATGATGTCGCTGAAGGTGAACGCTCCCCCGGCACCGCCGAACCCGGCCGTCGGGTCGCCGTAGGGGTCCTGGCCACGGTCGTAGGCGGCCTTCTTGGCGGCGTCGCCGAGCACGTCGTAGGCCTGGGCGACGGCCTTGAACTCGTCCTCGCGGCCGGGGGCCACGTCGGGGTGCAGCTGGCGCGCCTTGCGGCGGTAGGCCTTCTTGATCTCCTCCGCGCTGGCGTCGCGGGAAACTCCGAGGGTCTCGTAGTAGTCGTTCATGCGCTCTCCGCGCCGGGGTGTCCGGCGGCTGATGGTTCGGGGGCGGTGGTCTGGGACGTGCCGGTGCTCAGCGGTGCTCGAGCACCTCGGACAGGTACGCGGCCACGGCGCGGACCGCCCCCATCGTGCCGGGGTAGTCCATGCGGGTGGGACCCAGGACGCCGAGGGAACCGACGCCCTCCTGCCCGTAGGTGCTGGCCACCACGGAGGTGGTCTGCAGGCCGCTGTGGTCGTGCTCGGTCCCGATGGAGACGGCCACGGCGGGGGTACGGCCGGTCGGCGCCTCGGTCGGGTCCGCGGACTGCAACAACCGCAACAGCACCACGTGTTCCTCCAAGGCGGAGATCACCGTCTCCAGCGACCCGCCGAAGTCCGTGGTGTTGCGCACCAGGCTCGAGGTGCCGGCCAGGGCCAGGCGCTCCTCGCGCTCCTCGGCCAGCGTTCCGGCGACCACCTGGCACAGCTCGGCGAGCGCCGGGTCGGCGGGCGACTCCTCAGTGGCGGCGGCCAGGGCGGCCCGGGCGTCCTCGAAGGTGCGGCCCGCCGCCGCGCCGTTGACCCGGTCGCGCAGGCGGCGCAGCTCCTCCGGGCCGGTGCCCTCGGGCAGGTCCACCAGGCGCTGCTCCACCCGGCCGCTGTCGGTGATGATCACCACCATGGTGCGCGGCCCCATCGGCACCAGCTCCACGTGCTGCAGTGCGGAACGGGTCAGGGAGGGGTACTGCACCACGGCCACCTGGCGGGTCAGGGCGGCCAGCAGCCGGACGGTGCGCTCCACGACGTCGTCGAGGTCCATGGGGTCGGCCAGGAAGTCGCGGATGGCGCGGCGCTCGGCCGGCGTGAGGCGGGGCACCTTGCTGATGGTGTCCACGAAGCGGCGGTACCCGGCGTCGGTGGGCACGCGCCCGGCGGAGGTGTGGGGTGCCTGGATGAGCCCCTCGGCCTCGAGGATGGCCATGTCGTTGCGGATGGTGGCCGCCGAGACCCCGATGCCGTGCCGCTCCAGCACGCTGCGCGAGCCCACGGGCTCGGAGGTGCGCACGTGGTCCTCCACGATGGCGCGCAGCACCTGCAGGCGGCGTTCCGAGGACATCGACTCCTCCTGACGGGTCTCGGCATCGGTCCGGTGACGGCGTGCGCGGACCTCCGGCCCGGGGCCGCTGGCACTCCGGCACACCAAGTGCCAGTCTACGCCGCCCGGGCAGACCGGCGCCGTACCCTCTGCCCCCATGGACAGGTACGGATCGGACGTGTTGGCCGGCGACTGGAAGCGTCCCCCGCGCGGGCGCAGCCGCGAGGTCGAGGCGGTGCCCGGCACGGTCGTGGAGGACGTGACCACCGGGTGGGTGGGCGCCGTGGTCTCGGTGGAGAAGGCGGGCGGCGAGCACGTGGTGCACCTGGAGGACGGGCGCGGCCGCACCAAGGCCTTCCCCCTGGGCCCGGGCTTCTGGATCGACGGGCAGCCGGTCACCCTGGTGGCCCCGAGGGCGGCTGCGCGCGCGACCGCGCCCGCGCGGACCCGCAGCGGAAGCCGCGCCGTCGCCGATGCCCCGGCACGGGTGGCGGTCGGATCGCGCATCTTCGTGGAGGGACGGCACGACGCCGAGCTCGTGGAGAAGGTGTGGGGTGACGACCTGCGCGTGGAGGGCGTGGTGGTGGAGATGCTCGACGGCGTGGACGACCTGCGTGCCGTCATCGAGGAGTTCCGACCCACCGCCGACCGCCGGATGGGGGTGCTGGTGGACCACCTCGTGCCCGGCACCAAGGAGTGGCGCGTGGTGGAGGAGGCACGGGCCACCCCACGCTACGCCCGCCACGTGAAGATCGTGGGCCACCCCTACGTGGACGTGTGGCAGTCCGTGCGCCCCCAGCAGCTCGGGTGGACGCAGTGGCCCGTGATCCCCAAGGGCACCTCGTGGAAGCACGGCATCCTCGCCGAGCTGGGGTGGCCGCACGCCACGCAGGCCGACGTGGCGCGCGGGTGGAAGCGCATCCTGGCCACCGTGGACGACTACACCGACCTCGAGCCCGAGCTGCTGGGGCGGGTGGAGGAGCTCATCGACTTCGTCACCGTGGGCGAGGTGCCGCTGGGCTGATCCCCCGCCCGAGGAAGGTCACGGTGGTCCACAGATCCGCCTGCGGGAGGGGCGCCGCCCGCGGCCGGATGTGGTCATGCTGGGGGCATGACCACACCACCCCCTCCCCCGAACGGGAGCACCGGCCCCTCGTACTCCTCGGCAGACTCCTCGGCCCTGTCCGGTGGCAGCACTCCGGACGACACCTTCGCCGGCGGCGGACCCCGGCAGGGCGGCCCCGGTCAGCCCGGCGCGAGCGGCCCCGGCTGGAACGGGACGCATGCCGCCGCCGGCCAGAAGTCCGACTCCGACCGCCTCGTGGCCATGTTCTGCCACCTGTCCGGCATCATCTCGTGGGTGCTGTCCGGTGGCCTCCTGCCCTTCGTCGGGCCGCTCATCGTGTGGCTGGTGTACAAGGACCGCGACCCCTTCGTGCGCCGCGCCGCCGCCGGGTCGTTCAACTTCCACGTCGTGGCCACCATCGTCTTCGTCACGCTCGGGTTCGGCCTCTTCGTGGTGGCGCCTCTCACCTTCGGCCTGGCCCTGTTCCTCCTGGTCCCGCTCGCTCTCCTCGCCACCGGCATCTATCTCTGGTGGACCATCAGCGCCACGCTCAAGGCCAACCACGGGGAGCCATACCGCTACCCCGTCGAGATCAAGATCCTGGACTGACGCACCGGTTCCCCACGCCGCGGGGCGGTCGACCACCCGGTCGGCCGCCCCGCGGCGTTCCCATATGGGGGCCCGAGGCGCCCGATCACTCCTCAGAGGCCGAGCAGCCCCCAGGTCACGCGGTCGGCGAGCAACCGGCCCCGACGGGTGAGGACCAACCGCCGGTCGCGCACTGCGGGCACGCCCTCGAGCAGCCCCGCGGCCACGAGACCGGCCACCGCCTGCCGCCCGGCGTCGGGCACGTCCTCCACGGGCAGCCCCTCCCGGCGGCGGATGCCGAGCATCACCCGCTCCTCGGTCACCTGCTCGGGTGTGAGCACCTCCCGCGCCTCAGCCGGGGAACCGGACGCCAGGCGCTGGGCCCAGGCGCGCGGGTGCTTGACGTTCCAGAACCGGGTACCGCCCACGTGGCTGTGCGCCCCGGGCCCCACGCCCCACCAGTGCCCGCCGTCCCAGTAGTGCTCGTTGTGGCGGCACCGCCCGCGCTCGGTGCGCGCCCAGTTGGAGAGCTCGTACCAGGCGTACCCGGCACCGGTGAGCAGGTCGTCGGCCAGCTCGTACTTGTCGGCCTGGTCGTCCTCGCTGGGCCGGGGCAGCTCCCCGCGCGCCACCCGGCGGTGCAGGGCGGTCCCCTCCTCGATGGTGAGGGCGTAGGCCGAGACGTGGTCGGGCCGCAGCGCCAGGGCCGCCTCCACGCTGGTGCGCCAGTCGGCCAGTGACTCGCCCGGCGTGCCGTGGATGAGGTCCACCGACACCGCCAGGTCGGCGGACTGCGCGGCGGCCACCGCGCGCTCCACGTTGCGCGGGTCGTGGGTGCGGTCGAGCGTGGCGAGCACGTGCGGCACGGCGGACTGCATGCCCACCGACAGCCGCGTGTACCCGGCACGGGCCAGGGCGGTGGTGAACGCCTCGTCCACCTGGTCGGGATTGGCCTCGGTGGTCACCTCCCAGTCCGGCGCCGCCTCGAAGCGCTGCCGCACCACCCCCAGCGCGCGGCCGAGGTCATCGGCTCCCAGCAGCGAGGGGGTGCCGCCGCCCACGAACACGGTGTCCACCACCGGCGGCGCGCCCCCGTCGGCGGTGAGCACGTCGACGGCCAGGTCGAGCTCGGCGGCCACACCGTCCACCCACGTGGCCAGCGAGGCACCCGTCGCATCGCCCAGCTCGGTGAGCGTGTAGGTGTTGAAGTCGCAGTACCCGCAGCGCACCGAGCAGTACGGCACGTGCAGGTAGAGCGAGAAGGTGCCGCCCCGCATCGCGGAGAGGGAGGCGGCGGGCAGGCGGCCGTCGTGCGGCGCGGGGTCACCGTCGGGGAGCTGTGGCACGCGGTGATTCTCCCAGCCGAAAAGCGGTGGCTCCCCCGGTGGCCGCCGCGTAGCGTCCCCGCATGACCTCCACCCCGCAGCGGCGCCCGGCCACCGCGGCCGAGGTCGGCGGCAGGGTGGTCGCCTCGGCCACCTGCCAGCGGTCCGCCTCGTGGTGGTGGGGACAGGTGCTGCCGACAGCCGGAATCGCCGGGGTCAAGGTGGCACCGGAGCACCGCGGCCAGGGGCTCGCGGCCCGTCTGGTGCGCACCCTCACCGACGAGGCTCGCGGCTGGGGCGCCGTGGTCTCCACCCTGAAGCCACCGCCCCGGGTGCCTACCGCTCGCTGGGCCACGAGGTGGTGACCACCTACGACGACGAGACCGAGGTGCCGCTGGCGGCCCTCGCCGGCATCGCGCCGAGGCACGCGACGCTGCGGCGCGCCCCCCGCCGACCTGCCCGTCGTCGTCGACACCTACGAGGCCTGGGCCCTCGAGCACAACGGTCCCCTCACCCGCCGCGGCCCCCTCTTCCCCGGCGGCGAGGCGGCGTTCACCGGGGGCCAGTAAACGCTCGCCCAGCGCGATGGGCAGGCCACCGTGGAGCAGCTCGAGGGCAGGGAGCCGACGGTGCGCTTCACGTCCCATGGTTTCGCGGCGGTGTGGAGCGGCAGCCAGACCCTGGGTGCGGCCCGCCAGGCCGGGCTCGCCGACGGTGAGGACGACTTCTGGCAGCTCTTCGGCGGCAGCCAGGTGCACGTGCGCGACTCCTTCTGAGGCGCACACTCCCCCCCCCGCCGCCCGGTCAGGACCTCAGACCCGACGGCCCACCACGTCACGCACGGTGCGGTCCACCCCCAGGCCCTTGCGCTCGAAGCGCGTGAGCGGCCGCTCGTCGAACCGCGGCGCGAACCCACCCCGGTCCGCCCCCGCCGGGTCCTCCGGCGAGGGACGCTCCCCGGCGTACGGGTTCTCCAGGCCCTCGCAGGCCTCCACCACGTCACGCATCCACCACGCGTAGTCCGCCCAGTCGGTGGCCAGGCGCCACACACCGCCCGGCTGCAGGGTGCGCACCACGTCGTCGGCCAGGGCCGGGCTCACCAGGCGGCGCTTGTGGTGCTTGGCCTTGGGCCAGGGGTCGGGGAAGAAGGTCCACACCTCGGCCAGCGAGCCGGGCTGGAACATCGTGGCGAACGCGCGCGCGGCGTCGACCTCCATGACCCGCACGTTCTCGAGCCCGGCGTGCGCCAGCTGGCTGACGATCTGCGCGGCCCCGGGGTGCCACACCTCGATGGCGATGTGGTCCGTCTCCGGGTGCGCGGCCGCGTGGGCGGCCACGGCGTCGCCGGACCCGGCACCGATCTCCACCACCAGCGGCGCACGGCGACCGAAGACGGCCTCGGCGTCGAAGCGGAAGGCCGGGTCCACCGAGAGCGGCTCGGTGGTGCGCGGCGGCTCCACCACGAGGCGGTCGGCGTGCTTCTCCCACGCCTGCGCGTGGCGCGGGTCCGGGCGCTCGCCGCGGACCACGTAGGAGCGGGTGACGCGCTTGAGCCGACCGTCGGGCAGGCGCTCGGCGTCGCTGCGGGAGACCCCGGCGTGCTCCAGCGCCGCCCCGGCCGCGGCCGCCGCCCCCTTGCGGGGCGCCCCCTCGGGCCGAAGACCACCGCCGACGGCGTCGCGGGCGGTGCTCACTTGGAGTCCTTGCCCTTCTCGCCGTCCTGGCTGAGCGCCGCGATGAAGGCCTCCTGCGGCACCTCCACCGTGCCCACCATCTTCATGCGCTTCTTGCCCTCCTTCTGCTTCTCCAGCAGCTTGCGCTTGCGGCTGATGTCGCCGCCGTAGCACTTGGAGAGCACGTCCTTGCGGATGGCGCGGATGGTCTCGCGCGCGATGATCCGCGAGCCCACGGCGGCCTGGATGGGCACCTCGAACTGCTGGCGCGGGATGAGCTCCTTGAGCTTGCCGGCCATCTCCACGCCATAGGCGTAGGCCTTGTCCTTGTGCACGATGGAGCTGAAGGCGTCCACCTGGTCACCCTGCAGCAGGATGTCCACCTTCACCAGGTCGGCCTCCTGCGAGCCCGCCTCGGAGTACTCGAAGGACGCGTAACCCTTGGTGCGGGACTTCAGGTTGTCGAAGAAGTCGAAGACGATCTCGGCCAGCGGCAGCGTGTATCGCATCTCCACGCGGTCCTCGGAGAGGTAGTCCATGCCACCGAGGGTGCCGCGCCGGTTCTGGCACAGCTCCATGACCGAGCCGATGAACTCGCTCGGCGTGAGGATGGTGGCCTTGACCACGGGCTCGGTGATGCTGGCCACCTTGCCGGCGGGGAACTCGCTCGGGTTGGTCACCACCACCTCGGTGCCGTCCTCCATGCGCACCGTGTAGATCACGTTGGGCATGGTGCTGATGAGGTCGAGGTTGAACTCGCGCGACAGGCGCTCGCGCACGATCTCCAGGTGGAGCATCCCCAGGAAGCCCACGCGGAAGCCGAAACCGAGGGCCGCGGAGGTCTCGGGCTCGTACACCAGCGCGGCGTCGTTGAGCTTCAGCTTGTCCAGCGCGTCACGCAGCACGGGGTAGTCCGAGCCGTCGATCGGGTACAGGCCCGAGTACACCATCGGGTTGGGGTCCTTGTACCCGCCGATGGCCTCGCCCGCCGGCTGCGCCGAGGAGGTGACCGTGTCACCCACCTTGGACTGGCGCACGTCCTTCACGCCCGTGATGAGGTACCCGGTCTCGCCGACACCCAGGCCCTTGGTGGGCAGCGGCTCGGGCGAGATGATGCCGATCTCCAGCAGCTCGTGCGTGGCCCCGGTGGACATCATCTGGATCTTCTCGCGAGGGGTGAGCTGACCGTCCACCACGCGGACGTAGGTCACCACGCCGCGGTAGGTGTCGTAGACGGAGTCGAAGATCATCGCGCGGGCCGGGGCGTCCGCGTCGCCCACCGGGGCCGGGATCCGGTCCACGATGTGGTCGAGCAGCTCGGTGACGCCCTCACCGGTCTTGCCCGAGACCTTGAGCACGTCCTCGGGCTCGCAGCCGATGAGGCCGGCGATCTCCTCGGCGTACCTCTCCGGCTGTGCGGCCGGCAGGTCGATCTTGTTGAGCACCGGGATGATGGTGAGCTCGTTCTCCATCGCCAGGTACAGGTTGGCCAGGGTCTGCGCCTCGATGCCCTGGGCGGCGTCCACGAGCAGGATCGCGCCCTCGCAGGCGGCCAGGGAGCGCGACACCTCGTAGGTGAAGTCCACGTGACCCGGGGTGTCGATCATGTTCAGGACGAAGGTCTCCTGGTCCTTGCCCTCCCCCAGCGCCCAGGGCATGCGCACGGCCTGGGACTTGATGGTGATGCCGCGTTCGCGCTCGATGTCCATGCGGTCCAGGTACTGCGCGCGCATGTCGCGGGCCTGCACCACCTCGGTGATCTGCAGCATGCGGTCGGCCAGTGTCGACTTGCCGTGGTCGATGTGGGCGATGATGCAGAAGTTGCGGATCTGCGACGGCGGGGTGGCGGCCGGCTGCAGAGCGGTGTGCGCGACGGGGGACACGGAGCGGGGCACCTCGTGGGTCGATGGGGTGTACGGGCGTCGGGTCAGTCTTTCACGTCACGGTCGGCCCCCGTGGCCGCCGGCCCGCGGCGCGGCCCGGGGCCGGGGCCGGGGCCGGGGACGGATGAGGGGCCGCCCTGCGGTCTCCGCACGGACGGCCCCTCACCGGGTCGGAGGCCTCAGCTCACTTGCCGAAGGCGTCCTTGACGTTCTCGCCGGCCTGCTTGAGGTTGGCGCAGGCCTGGTCGCTCTGACCCTCGGCCTGGAGACGCGGGTTGTCCGTCGCGTCGCCCATGGCCTCCTTGGCCTTGCCCTTCGCCTCGTCGGCGGCGTTGCCCAGCTTGTCAGCGATACCCATGGCGGGCCTCCTTCCTGCCCCGGCTCTCGGGGCGTCGTTCCACCCCACCCTCTCCCCTGACCGCCCCTGGCGCAAGAGCAGCCGCCCTCGACGCACACCTCGAAGGCCGTTAACGTCGTGGGTATGGCATGGCAGCAGATCGCGAACCGAGTTGGACGCATCGTCACCCGGCGGCTGGTGAGCCGTGGGGTACGGGCCGGGATGAACCGTGCGGAGCGGGGCGGACAGCAGCCCCGTCAGCAGCGCCCTCGGTCCTGAACGGACCCGGGCCGCACGCCTCGGCCGGCGCGCTGGCCGCAGCGCTCCGTGTGCTGCACCGTCAGGGTGCGGTGACCCTCACCGGGTGCCCGTGCGAGCCGGCCCGTGGTGCTGGACGCCCACGGGGTGCGTTTGCGCGGTGTCGATCCGGTGCCCGGGGGGACCTCCTCCCGCCCCGACGGACCACCATCCCGGTGAAGAACCAGCCCGGTGGCCGCTGCGCCGTGATGCCCCTCACCCAGGAGGGTGTCCACCGACTGGCCGCGCACCCTCCGACCGTTCCCCTCGTGGTCGGCCCCAAGCGGTACCTGGGCGTCCACGTCCGCCACCTGCTGCTTCCCCGGCATCGAGGGGATGACTGAGGACGAGGTGGTGCACCTCTTCACCGAGGCGCACCGCCCCTTCGCGGCTCACCCTGCCGGGTGAGCCGCACGATCCGCCGCCCGTGGTCGGTGGGAACCTGACTCCCCACCCGGCAACGCAGAAGGCCCACACCACACGGTGTGGGCCTTCTCGATGTGGAGCTAAGGGGATTCGAACCCCTGACCTCTTCCATGCCATGGAAGCGCGCTACCAACTGCGCCATAGCCCCGTATCTGGGAGCCGCTCTCTCGGAGCGACCGGTGAATATTACACACATCTTCCCCTCGAATGCCAAATCGGCTTCGTGGTGCGGAATCCTCGGCCCTCAGACGCCCTCGACACCCACGTTCCAGGCGTCGAGGACCCATCCGGAGCCCCCGATGGTGACCTGAGCCCACCGCGTGTTGCCCAGCGGCCCCAGGGAGGACTGCGTCAGACCGAGCCGGCTGGCCACCAGGGCGCGCGTGGAGAGCCCGTGCCCCACCACGAGGAGGGTTCCCCCCTCATCGATCCCCCGGAGGTGCTCCTCGACGGCCTCACCGACACGGACGACGCACTCGGCCAGGGTCTCCCCCGTCCCTCCACGTCGCGGGTCCTCCCCGGACCGCAGGGCGGCCAGGGTGTCCGCCCACCGCGGGTCCCCGGCCAGCTCGCTGCGGAGCCTGCCCTGCCACTGGCCCATGTGCACCTCGCGCAGTCGCGCGTCGGTGAGGACCCCCACCCCCAGCAGGTCCCCCACCTCCCGGGCGGTCGCCGAGGCCCGGGCCAGGTCCGAGCTCACCACCGCGTCCGGGCGCAGACCGGCCAGCAGGGGCGCAGCGCGCCGCGCCTGCTCGCGTCCGGTCCGGTCCAGGGGCGTGTCCGCCTGCCCCTGGTAGCGGCCGGCCGCGTTGTCCGCGGTCCGGCCGTGGCGCTGCAGCAGCAGCGTCCGGGTCACTGACCGTCCTGCGGCAGCCACCACGGGCGCTGGGCCTCGGCCTCGGACTGGGCGGCGGTCTCCCCGCGGCCCTCCGGGTGCTCGGGCAGCTGCAGGTCCACCGCGGGGCAGTCCTTCCACAGGCGCTGCAGGTCGTAGAACTCGCGGTCCTCGGTGTGCTGCACGTGCAGCACCACGTCGCCGAAGTCCACGAGGACCCAGCGGTTCTCGCGCTCCCCCTCGCGCCGGCGCGGCTTGACGCCCGCCGCGATGCAGGCGTCGGTCACGGCATCGACCACGGCGTGCACCTGGCGCTCGGTGGGCGCGGACGCGATGAGGAAGATGTCCGTCAGGGCGAGGTGCTCGCTGACGTCCAGCGCCACGATCTCCTCGGCGAACTTGTCGTCGGCGGCGCGGGCGGCGGTGCGGGCCAGCTCGATGGCCTCGGGGGTGGCGGTCACGCGGTGTCCTCCTGGACGGGGTCTGCGGAGTCGGTCGCCGGCGTCACCCGTGCGGGGGCCGGAGTGCTGTCGTGCTCGGGGGTGGCCGACGGCAGGATGGCGTCGAAGTCCTCGCCCTCCCCCGCCGTGGCCTCGGGCGTGTAGAGGCCGTGCTTGTTGATGTACTGCACCACGCCGTCCGGCACCAGGTACCAGACCGGCAGCCCGGACTCGACGCGGTGGCGGCAGTCGGTGGAGCTGATGGCCATGGCCGGGATCTCGGTGAGCGTCACCTTGTCCTGCGGCAGGCCGGTGGCGCTCAGCTCGTGGCCCGGCCGGCTCACGCCGATGAAGTGCGCGAGCTCCCAGAGCTCCTCGACGCCCTTCCAGGACAGGATCTGCCCGAGGGCGTCGGCACCGGTGATGAAGAAGAGCTCGGCCTCGGGGTACATCCGCTTGAGGTCAACGAGCGTGTCCCGCGTGTACGTGGGGCCCGGCCGGTCGATGTCGACCCGGCTCACCGAGAAGCGGGGGTTGGACGCGGTGGCGACCACCGTCATCAGGTAGCGGTCCTCGGCCGGGGAGACGCGCTTGCCCTCCTTCTGCCACGGGCGACCCGTGGGGACGAAGAGCACCTGGTCGAGACCGAAGGTGGCGGCCACCTCGCTGGCCGCCACCAGGTGTCCGTGGTGGATGGGGTCGAAGGTCCCACCCATCACACCGAGACGCATCGTCAGCGACGACCCGCCCGGCTCCGTCGACGCCCGTGACGGATGTGGTCGGCGGCGAACTCCTCGTCGCGCGGGTCCATGGGCACGGCGTGGCGGAACTGCCACAGGATGAACAGCAGCGCCATGAGGACGGCCAGCGCGATGACGCCGAACCAGATGGGGGCGAAGGGGAGCTCCATGCCGTGGTGGGCGGACTCCCCGCCCTCGGTGATGACCGCGAGAACGTTGTGCATGAGGGGCATCCTACCGGCCGGCACCCGTCAGTCGTCGGCGGTCCAGATGCCCGCGCGGCGCTCGGCCTCCATCTCCCGGCGCACCTCGCTCTCGGCGTCCTTGCGGGCGTGGAAGGCCTCGCGCTTCTCCGCGCGGGTAGGGCGCGAACGCTCCTCCAGGCGCAGGTCCGAACCGCGCGACCCCAGGTGCTCCGCCCCGGCGGTGATGGTGGGCTCCCAGTCGAACACGATGCCGTCCCCGGCCCCGATGACGACCGTGTCACCGGCCACGGCCCCGGCGGCCACCAGCTGGTCCTCGACCCCGGCGCGCTGCAGGCGGTCGGCCAGGTAGCCGACGGCCTCGTCGTTGGCGAAGTCGGTCTGCTTGGTCCAGCGCTCCACGCGCTCCCCGACCACCCGGAAGAAGTGGCCGTCGTGGGTGTTCTCGCGGGTGATGGTGAATCCGCTGTCGTCGCGCGCCTTCGGGCGCACCACCACACGCTCGGGCTCGGCCGGCGGCAGGCTGGCCCGGTGGGCAGCCACGTGACGGGCCAGGGAGAACTTCAGCGGCTCCAGGCCCATGTGAGCCACCGCGGAGACGACGTGCACCTCGACACCGCGCTCACGCAGCATCGGCTCCACCATCTCGGCCAGCTCGCGCGCCTCGGGCACGTCGGCCTTGTTGAGCACCACCACCCGGGTGCGCTCGGCCAACGGCCGGCCGCCCAGCGCCTCGTCGGGCACGTACTGGCGCAGCTCGGCCTCGATGACGTCGAGGTCGGTGAGCGGGTCACGGCCCGGCTCGAGGGTGGCGCAGTCCACCACGTGCACCAGGACGCCGCAGCGCTCCACGTGGCGCAGGAACTCCAGGCCCAGCCCCTTGCCCTGCGCGGCACCCGGGATGAGCCCCGGGACGTCGGCCACGGTGAAGCGGGCGTCGCCGGCGGTGACGACGCCGAGGTTGGGCACCAGGGTGGTGAAGGGGTAGTCGGCGATCTTCGGGCGCGCCGAGCTGAGCACGGAGACCAGCGAGGACTTGCCAGCCGAGGGAAAACCGATGAGGGCCACGTCGGCCAGGGTCTTGAGCTCCAGGACGAGCTCGACCTCCTCGCCGGGCTCGCCGAGCAGCGCGAAGCCGGGCGCCTTGCGACGGCGGGAGGCCAGCGCCTTGTTGCCCAGGCCGCCGACGCCACCGCGGGCGGCGATGAAACGGGTCCCGTGGCCCACGAGGTCGGCGAGCACCTCGCCGGAGCGGGTCTTCACCACCGTGCCCTCGGGCACCCGGAGCACCATGTCCTCGCCGTTGGCGCCGTTGCGCTCGTCGCCCTCCCCCGGCTGGCCGTTGGGGGCGCTGCGGTGCGGTCCGCGGTGGTACTCCAGCAGCGTGGTCACCTGGGCGTCGACCTCCAGGACGACGTCACCACCGTGCCCACCGTTGCCGCCGTCGGGTCCGCCGAGCGGCTTGAACTTCTCACGGTGCACGGAGGCCACGCCGTGGCCACCCTTGCCGGCGGCGAGGTGCAGGACCACGCGGTCCACGAAGGTCGTCATCAGGGGTCTCCGGTACTGCTCGGGGGTGGGTGGTGCACAACGCCGACGGGGGCGATGCCTCAGTGTGGCATCGCCCCCGTCGGGGTGGTCGCCGTGGCGACCTCGTCGCGGTGCGTGACCGCGGGAAACCGTGTCAGGCGGTGGCGTCGGCGCCCACGACGGACACCGTCTTGCGGCCGCGCTTGCTGCCGAACTCGACGGAACCGGCGGACAGCGCGAACAGCGTGTCGTCCTTGCCGCGGCCCACGTTCTCACCGGGGTGGAAGTGGGTGCCGCGCTGACGCACGATGATCTCGCCGGCGTTCACCAACTGGCCACCGAAGCGCTTCACGCCGAGGCGCTGCGCGTTCGAGTCACGGCCGTTCTTGGACGAAGACACGCCCTTCTTGCTTGCCATGTCGCTTCTCCCTCGTTCTGCTCGATCGGGCCCGGAGGCTGATCAGGCGTTGATCGCCGTGATCTTGACCTCGGTCAGCGGCTGGCGGTGACCCTGGCGCCGCTTGTAACCGGTCTTGTTCTTGTAGTGCTGGATGGTGATCTTGGGGCCCTTGGCGGCACCCACGATCTCGGCCTTCACGCTCGCCGAGGCGAGCTTGTCGGAGGCGGCGGTGACGGTGGAGCCGTCGACGAGCAGGAGCGGCTGCAGGTCAATGCTCTCGCCGGGCTCACCGGCCACCTTGTCGACGGTGAGCACGTCACCGACGGAAACCTTCTCCTGGCGGCCACCGGCGCGGACGATCGCGTACACGTTGAGCTCACTCTCTGGTCTGCTGGACAACTGGTTCGGGGTGTTCGTGACGACCCCGGGCGAGCCCTGGGGCCGATGGGCACCGTGCCCGGTCGGGCGGGCGCCTCACGGATCGTGACGAACGACGGCGCGCCACTCGCTGCTCCATGCGCTCTCGCACAGGGGCCTCGGGGTCGCGTTCCCTCCACCACCTCGTTGCTCACGAGGTCCGAAGAGACACGGTCGGCGCGCCGACGTTCCACTCTACATGTTCGGTGACCTCGGCTCAAGCCGAGGTGGACTCACCGCCCTGGGGTGCGACCGCACGTCGACGGGGAGCCCGACGGCGCACCGTGCTGGTCTCGGCCACGCCGGCACCACCGGCGACGCTGGTGGTGGCCGCCGGGGCGGCCGGCGCCTCGACGCTGGGGGCCCCGCTGGCCGTCCGCGCCACGCGGCGCGCGGTGGAACGACGCACCGTGGCCGCCGGGGCGGGCTCGGCGGCGTCCGCCACCGGCGCCCCCACGTAGGGCTCACCCTCGCCCTCGGGCTCGACGGGCACGGACGGACGACGGCCGATGCGACCGGTCACGACCGGCGCCGGCTCGGCCGGGGCCACGGCCTCGGGGGCGGAACCAGGCGACGCGGCAGCCTCGCTCTCGGGCTCGCTGACCTGCTGCGGGGCGGGCACCGGCTGGGCGCTCTCCGCGGCGGGGCCCTCGGGTGCGGCCTGCGGCGTGGAGGCCATGTCCTCGGCACGGGCCACGGGCACACCACCCTCGGTCTCGCCCTTGAGCGCGGCTGCGTGGACGGCCCGCGCGATCTGGGCCACCGACGGCCCGGAGGGACGGCGCTGCGTGCTCTCCTGGGCGCGGGCCTCCCCACCCTGGGACGAGCCACCGCCCTGGCCGCGGCCGGAACGGCGTCCGCCGCCGCCCTTCGGGGCCACCGGGGCGTCCTTCACCACCAGACCGTGGCCGTCGCAGTGCTGGCACTCCTCGCCGTAGACCTCCACGAGGCCGCTGCCCACGCGCTTGCGGGTCATCTGCACCAGGCCCAGCGAGGTGACCTCGGCCACCTGGTGCTTCGTGCGGTCGCGGGCCAGGCACTCCACCAGGCGGCGCACCACGAGGTCGCGGTTGCTCTCGAGCACCATGTCGATGAAGTCCACGACGATGATGCCGCCGATGTCGCGCAGGCGGAGCTGCCGGACGATCTCCTCGGCCGCCTCGATGTTGTTCTTGGTGACGGTCTCCTCGAGGTTGCCGCCCGAGCCCACGAACTTTCCGGTGTTGACGTCGATGACGGTCATCGCCTCGGTGCGGTCGATGATCAGCGACCCGCCCGAGGGCAGCCAGACCTTGCGGTCCATCGCCTTGGCGATCTGCTCCTGCACCCGGAAGTGGTCGAACAGGTCCTCCTGCTCCTCCCACCGCTTCAACTTGCTCGACAGGTCGGGGGCGACGGCGTCGACGTACCCGTTCACCTCGTCCCAGGCCCGGTCGCCGGAGACCACGAGCGAGCCGAAGTCCTCGTTGAAGACGTCGCGGATCACGCGCGTGGTGAGGTCGGGCTCACCGTGCACCATCACCGGCGCCGAGCCCTTGGCCTCGGTGGCGGCGATGCGCTCCCACTGGGCGGTGAGGCGCTCGACGTCGGCGCGCAGCTCGGCCTCCGAGGCACCCTCGGCGGCCGTGCGCACGATGACGCCCGCCTCGGCCGGGACGACGTCCTTGAGGATCTTCTTCAGGCGCGCCCGCTCGGTGTCCGGCAGCTTGCGGCTGATGCCGGTGGTGGTGTTGCCCGGCACGTAGACCAGGTAGCGCCCCGGCAGGGAGACCTGCGCGGTGAGGCGGGCACCCTTGTGGCCGATGGGGTCCTTGGTCACCTGCACCAGCACGGCCTGGCCGGGCTGGAGGGCGGCCTCGATGCGCTTCTGCTCCCCCTTGGGCAGGCCGGCGGCCTCCCAGTTGACCTCACCGGCGTAGAGCACGCCGTTGCGGCCCTTGCCGATGTCGACGAACGCGGCCTCCATGGAGGGCAGCACGTTCTGCACCCGTCCGAGGTAGACGTTGCCCACCATCGTGGTCTGCTGCTTGCGGTCGATGTAGTGCTCCACCAGCACGCCGTCCTCGAGCACGCCCACCTGGGTGTAGTCGGCGGACTGGCGCACCAGCATCGTGCGCTCCACGCTCTCGCGGCGGGCGAGGAACTCGGCCTCGGTGAGCACGGTGCGCTTGCGGCCGGCCTCGCGGCCCTCGCGGCGGCGCTGCTTCTTGGCGGCCAGGCGGGTGGAACCCTGGACGCGGGTCACCTCGTCCCCGGCCTCGCCGGTGGCCTCGCTCTGCTGCTCGCCGCCCTCGCCACGGGACCGCCGGCGCCCACCGCGGGAGCGCTTGCGCGAGCGACGCGAGCGGCTGCTGCGCTCGTGGTCGGTGTCGTCCTCGCTCTGGTCGTCGGCACCGGCGGATCGCTGCTCGTCGGACTGCTCGGTTGCCTCGTCACCCTCGCGGGAGGCCTCGTCGGCCTGGCCCCGGCCACGACCACCCCGGCGGCGACGGGCCCGGCGGCCACCCCGCCCGCCCTCGGACTCGTCGTCAGCGGAGTCCTCACGGTCACGCTCCTCGGACGCCTCCGGGGCCTCGGACGCGTCGGCGTCCTGCTCCACGTCCTCGGCGGCCTCACCCCGGCGGCGACGGCGATCCGGGCGACGGCGGCGCACACGGCCCTCGCCGCGCGCCTCGTCGTCCTGGTCCTCGTGGTCGCGCTCCTGGGAACGCTCCTGCTCCGGGGTCTCCTCCGAGGTGGCCTCCGCCCCCTCGTCGCCGCGCCCGCGGCCTCCGCGCTCACCCCGCGACCGACGACCGCGGCCCTCGCCACGCTGGCGGCGCCCGGTGGGCTGGTCGTCCTCGTCGGACCGGCGGCGCGGGCTGCGCTCGGCCCCACGGGGCTCCTCGACCTCGTCCTCGGATCGGGAACGAGCGGCGCGGAAGGCGTCGGGGTCGGGTGCCTGGAAGAGCAGCGCGAAGGAACCGGGCTGCTGGGTCTGGTCCGTCATGCGGAGACCTCCACCGCAGGAGGGTCGCCACCCGTGCCGGCGACGGATCCCTCCGGTCTGCCGGCGCGACCGTCCACGCGGTCGTTCGT
Source organism: Kytococcus schroeteri (assembly GCF_002847825.1). Classification (GTDB taxonomy): domain Bacteria; phylum Actinomycetota; class Actinomycetes; order Actinomycetales; family Dermatophilaceae; genus Kytococcus; species Kytococcus schroeteri. The sequence goes on from NZ_PKIZ01000008.1 coordinate 93,302, forward strand.
GCCGCCGTGGGCGGCGAAAAGTCTGGGGTACGGCGTGGCTCGCGCGAGGCGCGTCACCCACCGCCGGCACGCTTCCGGTGGCCGCATCGACCAAGGAGTTCGCGCCGGGAACGTGCCCCCGGGGTGAGGGGGACGTACCGCCCACAAGTGTCGCACACCACGGGCGGGCCGGCCCGACCCCGCGGTCAGTCGTCCGAGCGCGTCGCGATGGCCATGGCGTTGAGCAGGCCGAGGGCGATCCACCCCGCGAACATCGAGGACCCGCCGTAGCTCACGAAGGGCAGCGGCACACCCGTCATCGGCAGCATGCCCATGGTCATGCCCACGTTCTCCGTGGTCTGCGCGGCGAACCAGCAGGCGATGCCCACGGCCACCAGGCGCGGGAAGACGTCCGTCGTGCGCTGCGCGATGGACAGGGCACGCAGCACCACGAACACCAGCAGCAGCAGCACGAGCAGGCCGCCCACCAGACCGAACTCCTCGGCCACCACGGCGAAGATGAAGTCCGACTCGTCCACCGGGAGGAAGCCGCCCTGGGCCTGCCGCCCCTGCAGGTAGCCCTGCCCGAAGAGCCCGCCGGAGCCGACCGCGATCTTGGACTGGATGACCTGGTAGCCGGTCCCGCTCGGGTCCTGCTCGGGGTGCAGGAAGGTGGTGAGGCGGTCCATCTGGTGCTTGGCCAGCAGCCCGCTCGTGATGGCCACGGTGGCCACGGTGACGGCCCCCACGAGCGCGGCCAGCACCCACCACCGGTTGGCCCCCGAGAGGGCCACCACCCCGAACCCCATGAGCCCGATGATGATGCCCGAGCCCAGATCGGGCTGCAGCATCACCAGGCCCAGGGTGAGGAACACCAGGGTCCAGGCCAGCACCACCTGCAGCGAGCCGGGCTCGGCCACCTTGGGGCGCAACCGGTCGCTGAGGATGGCGGCCAGCCCCAGGCAGAGCGCGATCTTCATGAACTCCGTGGGCTGGATGGTGAAGCCACCACCGATGACGATCCACGACTTGGCGCCGTAGATCTCCTTGCCGATGACGAGCACCAGGGCCAGGCCGGCCCAGCCCAGGAGCACCACCCACGGGGTGAGGCTCCGCAGCCGGTAGACGTCCAGGCGGGAGATCACGGCGAACAGGCCCAGGCCCAGGCCCAGGTTGATGAGGTGCTTGACCGCGGTGGCCGCACCGGTGTCCATGTGGGTGGTGCTGTAGATGGCCAGGGCGCCGAGCAGGCTCAGCGCCAGGGCCACGCCCACCAACGGCCAGTCCGTGCGCTGCAGCACCCGCTCGACGACCGGCTGCTCGCGGGGGAGGTCGCTCGGGCGCACCGCGCCGACGGGCGCCGCCCAGCGGTGGGGCACGGTGCTCGGCCTCGCCCCCTCGTCGGTCGGGAACGTCACGGCGCTGCGCGAGCGCGCGGGGCGGGTGCTCGGCGAGGTCTCGGGGAAGGCTCCGCTCACGAGAGCACCTCCCGCGCCTCCGCGACGTCGGCGGTCATCTGCTCCACGAGCGGCTCGATGCCACCGAAGCGCACCATGCCGCGCAGGCGCTGCACGAACTCCACGCCCACGGACCGGCCGTAGAGGTCCAGCCCCGTCCGGTCGATGACGTGGGCCTCCACCGTGCGGCGCTGACCGTCGAAGGTGGGGTTGCTGCCCACGGAGATCGCGGCGGGCAGTCGGCGCCCCGGGTCCTCGTCCGGCGCGTCGTCGAGCACCAGCCAGCCGGCGTAGACGCCGTCGGCGGGGACCATGCCCTCGGCGTCGGCCGAGAGGTTGGCGGTCGGGAAGCCCAGCTCGCGCCCCCGGTGGTCACCGTGCACCACGGTGCCGCGCACGGTGTGCGGTCGCCCGAGGTGCTCGGCGGCGAGGTCGACTCGGCCGTCGCGCAGGGCGGAACGGACCGCGGTGGAGGACCACCGGGTCACGCCGGACTCCCCGCGGTCCTCGAGCACCACCACCTCGAAGCCGAACTCCTCGCCCAGCTCGCGCAGGGTGTCGACGGTGCCGGCGTTCCCGCGGCCGAAGCGGGAGTCCCGCCCCACGACGATGCGCCGCATCCCGAAGTCGCGCACGTAGGTGCCCTCGACGAACTCGCGGGGCCCCTGCGCGGCGAGCTCGTGGGTGAACTCCTGCGCCACGACCACGTCCACCCCGGCCGACTCCAGGAGCTCCAGGCGCTGGGCCAGGCTGCACACGGCCTCCGGCGCGCGCTCGGGGTGGAGCACCTCCAGCGGGTGGGGGTGGAAGGTCAGCACCACGGAGGCGAGGTCGTGCTCCCGCGCCTCGGCGGTGAGGCGGTCCAGCACGGCCCGGTGCCCACGGTGGAGGCCGTCGAAGGTGCCGATGGTGACGGCGGTGCCGCGCCGGCGCACCTCGTGGGGGACCTGGTCGGGGTGGGTCAGTCTGAGCACGGCGGCGAGTCTACGACCCGGCCCCCGTCGCGGGCGGGAAGACGGTGGTCGGCTGCCACCGCTCCCCCGCGCGCGTGGCCACGGCCACGAGCTCGCCCGCCTCGTCCAGCAGCGCCGCCCTCCCCGCCTGGTCGACGGTGAGCGCACGGGAGGGGTCGCCCTCCCACGCGGGCTCGGCCGCGGGGGTGACCTGCATGCCGTTGCGCACGCGCGCCACGGCGGCATCGTCGAGGCGCCCGACCGGCAGCACCCGGCGGGCCACCTCCCCCATCGGCACCACGGGCAGGTGGGCCGGCAACCCGCCCCCCTCACGCACCTCCACGAGCTCCTGCAGCGGTGCCGCGAGGTCGAGGGTGAAGCCGCCCACCGCCTCGCGCCGCAGGGCCACCAGGTGCCCCTCGGAGCCCAGGGCACGGCCCAGGTCGCGCGCCAGGGCGCGGACGTAGGTCCCCGACGAGACCCTCACCCGGACGTCGAGATCGAGGGTCTCGGTGCCTGAGGCACCCGTCGAGGGTCGACGATCGAGCACCTCGAAGGAGTACACCGTCACCGGCCTCGGGGCGAGCTCGAACTCCTCCCCGTCACGCACCTTGGCGTGGGCGCGCTTGCCGTCCACCTTGAGGGCGCTCACGGCGCTGGGGACCTGCTGGACCTCCCCGGTGAGCGACGCGACGGCGTCCTGCAGCGCCGGACCACCGGCCAGCAGGACCTCGCGGTCGGGCACACCCGGCGTGGCGGTGAACTCGCCCTGGGCGTCCTCGGTGGTGGTGCCCTCCCCCAGCCGGATCGTGGCGGAGTAGGTCTTGTCGGCACCCACCAGGTGGGTCAGCAAGCGGGTGGCCCGCCCCACCCCCACGAGCAGGACGCCCGTCGCCATGGGGTCGAGGGTGCCGGCGTGCCCCACCTTGCGGGTGGCGCACAGCCAGCGGCAGCGCGAGACGACGTCGTGGGAGGTCGGTCCCTCGGGCTTGTCGAGCACGAGGAGGCCGTCCGGCGCCGGGTCCGGACGCGGGGTCCGGGGCGCGGGACGGCCCTGCGACGCCGACCTGCCGCTCACTGGTCCTCGTCGTCGGCCGGCTTCTTGTACGGGTCCTCGTCGCCGGCGTAGACGGCCCCGGCGTTCTCCCGCGCACGGCGCTCGTCGTCCTCCTTGGCGCGGCGCAGCACGTCCTCGAGGTGGGCGGCGTCCTCGGGCAGGGCGTCATGCACGAACTCCAGCGAGGGCGTCATGCGGATGCCCAGGCCCTTGCCGACCAGGGTGCGGAGCTTGCCGCGGTTGCGCTGCAGCAGCTCGTCGGTGAGCTCCCGCTGGCGGTCGTCGCCGAGCACGGTCCAGAACACAGTGGCGTGCTGCAGGTCAGGGGTCACGCGGGCGTCGGTGACCGTCATCATGCCCAGGTCCGGGTCCTTGACCACGGCGGCGACGTTCTCCGCGAGGATGTCGCGGATGCGCTCGGCGATCTTGCGGGCGCGTGCGGGGTCGGCCATGTCGGGCTCCTTCGTGCAGGGGGTCGTGCTGGCGGGGCACCAGCCTAGGTCAGGTCTCGTACGGCCGAGGGGCCGCACCCGGGTGGGTGCGGCCCCTCGGACCGGAGGTGCGGTGCGCGTCAGTCGCGCGGCTTCTCCCGCATCTCGTAGGTGGTGATGAGGTCACCCTCCTGGACGTCGTTCCACGAGCCCAGGTTGATACCGCACTCGAAGCCCTCGCGGACCTCGGTGACGTCGTCCTTGAAGCGCCGCAGACCGGTGAGCTCCAGGTCCTCGGTGATGACGACGCCGTCGCGCGTGATGCGCGCCTTGGCGCCGCGACGCACCTCGCCCGAGCGGACGATCGAACCGGCGATGTTGCCGAACTTCGAGGAGCGGAACACCTCGCGGATCTCGGCCGAGCCGGTCTCCACCTCCTCGTACTCCGGCTTGAGCATGCCCTTGAGGGCGTTCTCGATGTCCTCGATCGCCTGGTAGATGACCGAGTAGTACCGGATCTCGACGCCCTCGCGCTCGGCATAGTCCGCGTTCTGGCCCTCGGCCCGCACGTTGAAGCCGAGGATGACCGCGTCGGACGCGACGGCGAGGTTGATGTTGTTCATCGTGATGGCGCCGACGCCGCGGTCGATGATCCGCAGGTCGACCTCGTCGCCCACGTCGAGCTGCAGCAGCGCGTCCTCCAGGGCCTCGACCGAACCCGACACGTCACCCTTGAGGATGAGGTTGAGGGTCTCGACCTTGCCCTTGGCGAGGGCCTCGTTGAGGTCCTCGAGGCTGATGCGCTTGCGGGCCTTGGCCAGCGAGGCCTGACGGTCCGCGGCCTCACGCTTCTCGGCGATCTGGCGGGCGGTGCGGTCGTCCGGGGCCACCACGAAGGTGTCACCGGCGCGGGCCACGGAGTCCATGCCCAGCACCTGCACCGGGCGGGAGGGCAGCGCCTCCTCCACCGGGTTGCCGTGCTCGTCGAGCATCGCGCGGACGCGGCCGTAGGCCGAGCCCGACACGATGGCGTCGCCGACGCGCAGCGTTCCGGAGGTCACCAGGACGGTGGCCACGGCACCGCGGCCACGGTCCAGGTTGGCCTCGATGGCCACACCACGGGCGTCCTTGTCCGGGTTGGCGCGCAGCTCCAGGGCGGCGTCCGCGGTGAGCAGGACCGCCTCGAGCAGGCCGTCGATGTTGTCGCCGTTCTTGGCCGACACGTCGACGAACATCACGTCACCGCCGTACTCCTCGGCGACCAGCTCGTACTCGGTGAGCTGCTGGCGCACCTTGGCCGGGTTGGCGCCCGCCACATCGACCTTGTTGACCGCTACCACGATCGGCACGTCGGCCGCCTTGGCGTGGTTGAGGGCCTCGATGGTCTGCGGCATGACGCCGTCGTCGGCCGCCACCACGAGGATCGCGATGTCGGTGACCTTGGCACCACGGGCACGCATGGCGGTGAACGCCTCGTGACCCGGGGTGTCGATGAAGGTCAGCGCACGCTCCTCGCCCTCGTGCTCGGTGTGCACCTGGTAGGCACCGATGTGCTGCGTGATGCCACCGGCCTCACCGCCGCCGACGTCGGCCTTGCGGATGGCGTCGAGCAGGCGGGTCTTTCCGTGGTCGACGTGACCCATGACGGTCACGACCGGCGGACGCGGGGCCAGGTCCTCGTCGGTCTCGGCGGCCTCCTCGGCCTCGAGGTCGATGTTGAACGAGCTGAGCAGCTCGGCCTCCTCCTCCTCGGGGGAGACCACCTGGATGTCGTAGCCGAGCTCCGCGCCGAGCACGCCGAAGGTGTCCTCGTCCAGGGACTGGGTGGCCGTGGCCATCTCGCCCAGGTGGAAGAGCACCGTCACCAGCGACGCCGGGTTGGCGTTGATCTTGTCGGCGAAGTCCGTGAGCGACGAGCCGCGGCGCACCTTGATGACGGTCGAGCCGTCACCGCGGGGAACCTGCACACCTCCGATGGAGGGTGCCTGCATCTGCTCGAACTCGGCGCGCTTGGCGCGCTTGGACTTGCGGGCCTTGCGCTTGCCGCCTCCGCGACCGAAGGCACCCTGGGTGCCACCACGGCCGCCGCGACCGCCACGCGGGCCACCACCGACGGGGCCGCCACCGGGACGACCGCCGGGACCGCCACGGCCCCGCTGCGGACGCTCACCGGGGCGCGGCACGGCGGCCTTGCCCGGCATCATGTTCGGGTTCGGGCGGGGGCCGCCGCCGGGACGGGGCCCGGGGGTCGGTGCGCCGCCCTCGGCCGGACGGCGCTGGCCGGGAGCGGCCGGCGCACCCTGGCGACGGTCACCGCCCGGACGCGGCGCACCCGGCTTGCCGGCACCACGGGCGCTGCCCGGCTTGGGCATGCCCTGGCTGGTGGCGAAGGGGTTGTTGCCCGGACGCGGCGCACCCGGCTTGCCGGCACCACGGGCGCTGCCCGGCTTGGGCATGCCCTGGCTCGGCGCGAACGGGTTGTTGCCCGGACGGGCCGCCTTGGGGCCGGGAGTGGCCTTGGGGCCCGGCGTGGCGGCCGGAGCGGCCTTGCCCGCGGACTCCTGCTGGGCGGCGCGGCCCGGCTTCGGCCCGGGGGTCGCCTTGGGACCCGGGGTCGCCTTCGGCCCGGGGGTCGGCGCAGCGGGCTTCCCCGCGGACGGCTTGGGACCGGGCGTGGCCTTCGGGCCGGGCGTCGCGCCCTTGGGACCGGGGGTCGCCTTCGGACCCGGCTTGGGACCGGACCCGGCGGCCGGCTTGGCGTCGGCCTTCTTCTGCTCGCCCGCAGGGGCGTCGGCCGGCTGCGCGCCGGCAGGGGGGTTGTCGCGCACCTTGCGCACGACCGGGGCTTCGACCGTCGACGAAGCCGACTTGACGAACTCGCCCTGCTCCTTCAGGTGGGCCAGCAGCTCCTTGCTGGTGACTCCGAGCTCCTTCGCGAGCTCGTGGACCCTGAGCTTTGCCACATCTCTCCTGTCTGGCCCTCGCCAGGCAGGCGGGGCCTTTGTCAGTACTGGGTGCTCATCGCTGAGTACTCATCGGGTGCTCATCGCGTGTGTCCCGCTTCCATGTCCTGTTCCTCTCGTCTGCTCGCCCGAGGTCGTGAGCCCTTCTGCCCACGAGATGACCTCGCCGAGGTCGACGTCGCCCGGGAGCCGCAGGGCTCTCGGGATGGCGCGCCGCTGCACGGCACGCTCCACGCACGCAGGGTCGGGGTGGAGGTGTGCTCCACGCCCGGGCAACCTACGCATCGGGTCCGGCACCACACGCGTGCCGGACCGACCGGATGTCCGGGGCCCGTCCGGACCGCCGTCGTGCCCGGCAGCCACCCCGGTCGGTTCCGAGGGGGCAGGGACGGCGACGAGGCGCACGAGCTCCGCCTGGGGGTCCCTGCCGCGGCACCCGACGCACGTTCGCACGGGGGTGTGGGGGGCAGGCGTACCCGCAGGACCACCCATTCTAACCCGCCGGACGTCAGCCCGCCGACGGCGGGGCTGCCGGGGCGTCCGCGTCCGCCGCCCCACCGACCGGCTGGTCCGGCTGGATGTCGATGCGCCAGCCGGTCAGGCGGGCCGCCAGACGGGCGTTCTGCCCCTCCTTGCCGATGGCCAGGGAGAGCTGGTGGGAGGGCACCGTGACCCGCGCCGAGCGGGTCTTGGCGTCCACCACCGTCACGGAGGTCACCTTGGCCGGGGAGAGCGCTGCGGCCACGAAGCGCTGCGGGTCCTCGTCGTAGTCGACGATGTCGATCTTCTCGCCCTGCAGCTCGTTCATCACCGCCCGCACGCGGCCCCCCATCGGGCCGATGCAGGCGCCCTTGGCGTTGACGCCGGACTGCGTCCCGCGCACGGCCACCTTGGACCGGTGCCCCGCCTCGCGGGCGATGGACTCGATCTTCACGGTGCCGTCGGCCACCTCGGGCACCTCGAGCGCGAAGAGCTTGCGCACGAGGTTGGGGTGGGTGCGGCTCAGGCCGATGACCGGGCCCTTCATACCGCGCTTGACGTGGATGACGTAGCAGCGGATGCGGTCGCCGTGGGCGTACTTCTCCAGCGGCACCTGCTCGGAGGTGCCCAGCAGGCCCTCGATGGTGCCGAGGTCGACGTGGATGGCGTGCGGGTCGTTGCTCTGCTGGATGACCCCGGCGACGATGTCGCCCTCCTTGCCCTTGAAGTCACCCAGGACGGCCTCGTCCTCGATGTCGCGCAGGCGCTGGCGGATCACCTGGCGCACGGTGAACGCCCCGATCCGGCCGAAGTCCTCGGGGGTGTCGTCGAACTCGGGACCGGCCTCGCCGCGCGTGCCGTCCTCGAGCACCGGCGCGTCCTCGCGGGCCCACACCACGACCTGCCCGGTCTTGCGGTCGAGCTCCACGCGCGCGTTGCGCCGGCCGCCGGCCTCGTGCTGGTAGGCCTGCAGGAGGCCGGCCTCCAGGGAGGGCACCAGCACGTCGAGCGGGATCTCGCGCTCTCGCTCCAGGTCGCGGAGCACTGCCATGTCGATCTTCATTGTCTTCTCCTCGCACGGCCCCGTGGGGGGCTCGGACAGCTGTGGGCCCCGCGGTCGCGGGGCGGGTGGGTCACCGGCGGAACTCGACCTGGACCTGACCGGTGCCGGTCTCACCGGCAGCCAGGGTGCGCCCGTCCTCGAGCTCGACGCCCTCGGTGGTGACGCGCACGACGCGGGCGGTGAACGGCTCGGCGCCCTCCGCCCGGAACTCCACCAGCCGCCCCACGGCGCGGCGGAAGTGCTCCGGGGCGGTGAGCGGACGGTCGACGCCCGGGGAGCTGACCTCGAGCGTGTAGGGCTGCTCGCCGAAGGGGTCGTCGGCGTCGATGGCGGTGCTCACGGCCTCGGTGGCCTCGGCCACCTGGTCGAGGGTCACCGGCTCCAGCACGGAGGCCCCGTCGTCCTGCGCCGGGAGGGTGGGCTCCACCAGGACGCGCACCACCGAGCGCTTGCCGGCCGGCGTGATGACGACGTCGGGGACCTCGAGCCCCAGCGGGGCGACGGCCTGCCCGGCGATCTGCTGCACCTTCTCGGCGCGGTCTGCGAGTGCCACGTGTGCCTCCTGGTGCCGGTCGGACGGCTGTTCTCGAGTCGGATGCCCGGCGCGGTGCGCACCGAATTGTGGCCAGCATCCTAGTCGGGAACGATCCGGACGGGCGAGTCCACCGCAGCGGGCCCGCTGCCCGCGTGCCATCATCGGAGCGTGATGATGCGCCTCCCCCACCGCGACGACCGCACCGCCCCCTCGGACACCGCCACGCCGAGCGGCCCCTCGCGCCGTGCCTGGGCCCGGACGGCCGTCGCCGGGCTGGTGCTGCCGGCCGGGCTCTCGGCCTGCGGGGTGCACCGCGAGAGTGAGGCGCACCCGGGACGCCAGGCGTCCGCCGACGAGACGGTGCTCCAGCTCGTGCAGAGCGGTGCCCGCTACGCGATGGCGACCTCCCGCGCGCACGGCGCCGTGCCCCACGCCCAGCGCCCGGCCACGTACATCTCCACGCGCTGGGTCACCGACGGCCTGGTGGAGCAGGTGCGCCACCTCAAGGAGAAGAACGGTGCGGTGGCGATCGACGAGAAGAAGGTGCTGCAGCCGGAGGTGAACCGCGACGTCGCGCGTGCCCTGCTGGCCTCCGCCGACGCGATCCTCCCCCGCCTGCACGAGGCCACGGACGACCTCCCCGTGGCCAGCGACATGGTGGCCTGGTGGATCGGCGCCGCCCACGTGGTGAACCCCGTGGGGCCGCTCGTGAGCCTGCCCAACGACTGCGCACCGGTGGCGGCGTCCGCCCTCGGCTCCCTGCACGAGGTCACGTGGGCGATGCAGGTGCTCACCACCCGCCTGGGCCCCGACGCCCGCAAGCCCGGCGTGCGCCGGCTGGGACAGTTGCAGGACGCGCGGCGGGTGGTGCAGAACCTCGCCGGCCGCGCCGGGCCCTCGCAGGAGATCGGGTACGCCCTGCCGCGAGAGGTCATGGACCGCAAGGAGCGCGGAGACCGGTTCCGGGCCGTGCTCGACCCGTGGGTGGCCGGGCTGCGCACGCAGGTGGCCGACCGCGGCGACGACCCGAAGGCGGTGCACCTGTACACGGCCCTGCTGGGGATCGCCACCGGCCTGCAGATGGACTGGAACGAGCACTCCACGCCGAGCGTGCCGCAGGACTGAGACGCACCACACCGACGACCGACGCACCACACCGACGCACCACGACCGACGACCGGGGGAACCATGCACCGTCCGACCACCCTGCCCACCCGTCTGCTGGCCGGACTCGTCCTGGGCGGACTGGTCCTGACGGGCTGCGGCAGCGACGAGCCCGGGACGCCCGAGGGCGACCCGAGCACCACCGGCTCCGCACCCTCGTCCGGCTCCACGTCCCCCGAGGAGGCCGCGGGCCCGGATGCGTCGCCGTCCTCCGGCGCCTCCCCCTCGGAGGGAGAGTCCGCCCCCTCGACGCCGTCCTCCCCCCAGGCGTCCGCCAGTCCGTCGCCCGACGGGGGCGACGCGCCCCGCGCGTTCACCGTGGTGACGACCGGCGACATGCTCACGCACTTCGTGCTCCAGGAACGAGCCGACGCCCTGCGGCCCGGGGACGGGTACGCCTTCGACGGCATGCTGGCCCGCGTGAAGCCGCTCGTGCAGTCGGCCGACCTGGCCGCCTGCGTGCAGGAGACCCCCCTCTCCCCGGACAACGAGGACCTCACCGACTCGCCCGGCACCTTCTCGTTCAACGCCCCGCACGAGCTGGCCGAGGCCATGGCCGATGCGGGGTACGACGCCTGCGACACCGCCACCAACCACACCTTCGACCGGGGGGTGCAGGGCATCCGTGACACCCGGCAGGTGCTGCGCGACAACGGCATCCAGCCGGTGGGCCCGGTGCCCCCGGGCGACGGTGGCCCGCGGCAGCCGGTGCTGCTCGACGCCGGTGGTGCCACCGTGGCGCTCCTGAGCTACGGGTACAACACGCTCAACGCCTACGGCACCACGCACAATCGCGAGATGCCGTGGATGGACCCGCACCTGTACCGCGGCCGGGGTGCCGAGGGCATCACCGCCGACGCGAGGGCGGCCCGGGAGGCCGGCGCCGACGTGGTGATGGTGCAGATGCACTGGGGCACCGAGTACCAGCAGCAGCCCAACGCCGAGCAGCGTGAGCTCGCCCGGGCCGTCCTGCGCGGCGGTGCGGTCGACGCCATCGCCGGGTCGCACGCCCACGTGGTGCAGCCGTGCGAGACGGTCGACGGGCGCACGGTGGCCTACGGGATGGGCAACTTCCTCTCCGAGCAGGGCCCGAACCGCTACCCCGCCAAGCCGATCACCACCCAGGACGGCGTGCTGCTGCGCTGGACCTTCACCCCCACCACCCGCGACGGCGAGACCACCTGGGAGCAGGAGCTGGAGTACCAGCCCACGTTCGTGACCCGCCCCGACTTCGTGGTGCAGCCGACCTCGCCGCAGGAGAATCCCGCGTCCTTCGAGCGCACGCGGCAGGCCATGAACGCCCTCGGTCCCGGCACCTGCGCCGCGACCCCGCTGAAGTGAATCCCACCCCGTCGACGACAGGACGCACCATGCGCAGCACCACCACCCACCGAACCCTGGCCCTGGCCGCCCTGGCCGGCGTGGCCCTCTCGGCCTGCTCCGGCGGCGCCGACGACCCGGCCACCACCGGGTCCACGACGACCCCCAGCAGCCAGGCCAGCGGAGCGCCCTCGGGCGGCGGGCCGGCGGACGCCTCGGCCGGTGAGTCCGCAGAGCCCTCCCCGGGCGCCTCCTCCTCCAGCTCCACCGGGGATGCGTCCGGCGCCCCGAGCGGCTCCCCCGCCGAGGCCGCCCCCAAGGGCACCTCCTTCACCGTGGTGGCCACCGGCGACGTGCTCGTGCACTCCGACGTCATCAAGCAGGCCAAGGCCAATGCGGGCGGGAAGGGCTACGACTTCGCGCCGATGTTCGCCCAGGTGAAGCCCTGGCTGGCCGGCGGTGACGTGGCGATCTGCAACCAGGAGACGCCCCTGTCCCCCGACAACACGAACCTCACGCAGAGCATGAAGATCGCGGTCTTCAACACCCCGCACGAGCAGGCCGACGCCCTGGCCGGCGCCGGCATCGACGCGTGCAGCACCTCCAACAACCACACGCTCGACCAGGGCGTCGACGGCATCCGGGCCACCCGGAAGATCATGGAGGACGCCGGCGTCACGCCCATCGGCCCGGCGGCCGACGCGACGGGGGGCCAGCAGGGCGACGGCTCGGACAACCCGGTGCTCGTGAAGGCCGGGGACCGCACCGTGGGCGTGGTGACCTACTCCTACAACGTGGCCAACGCCGGCCTCTCCCCCTCGCTGCCCAGCCACCCGTGGATGGAGAAGCACATGTGGATGGCGCAGGGGAAGAAGGGCATCGAGGCCCAGGCCCGGAAGGCCCGCGAGCAGGGCGCCGACGTGGTGGTGGCCGTCATGCACTGGGGCGCGGAGTACTCCATCCCGCCGCGTCCCGAGCAGGAGGACATGGCCCACCAGCTGCTCGAGGGCGACCAGGTGGACGCCATCGTGGGGCACCACGCCCACCTGCCGCAGCCGTGCGCCACCATCAACGACAAGACCGTCTTCTACGGGCTGGGCAACTTCCTCTCGGCCCAGCGCAAGAAGCCGACCAACAGCTTCCCGCCCCAGGTGCAGGACGGCATGATCGCCGGCATCACCTTCACCGCCGACGGGAAGGGTGGCTGGGACCAGAAGGCCAGCTACCAGCCGACGCTCACCACGCAGCCCGCCTTCGAGGTGGCTCCGGTGAGCGAGACCCAGCACCCCGAGTCCTTCGCCCGCACGAAGGCCACCATCGAGCGGCTCGGCGCGGCGTCCTGCCACGCCGAGATCATGCAGCCGCAGGGCTGAGGCGGTCCAGGCCACCCACCTCCGGCCCCTCGTGGCTCAGAGGTGGGTGGCCGTCAGGTCCCAGCCCAGGCGCACGAGGAAGGCGCCGACCACCACGATGAAGACCGTCCGCACGAACGTCCCGCCGCGCGCCACGGCCGTGCGGGTGCCCAGGTAGCCGCCGACCACGTTGCCGGCGGCCATCACCAGGCCCACCTGCCAGACGACCGCCCCCATCGGGACGAAGACGGCCAGGGCTGCGAGGTTGGTGGCGAGGTTGGCGATCTTGGCCTTGGCGCTGGCGGCCAGGAAGTCGTAGCCCATGAGGCCCACGAGGGCGAAGACGAGGAAGCTGCCGGTGCCCGGCCCGAGCGCACCGTCGTAGAAGCCGATGGTGGCGCCGGCCAGCCCGGCCACGACCAGGTGGCGGTGGCCGTCGAAGCGCAGGCGCGCCTGCTGCCCGAGGTCCTTGCGGGCCAGCGTGTAGCCGCCCACGAGGAGCAGGGCGGCCATGATGACGGGCGTGAACGCCTCCTTGGGCAGGTGGGAGGCCACCTTGGCACCACCCATCGAGCCCACGAAGGCGAGCAGCGCCAGGGGGACGGCCGTGCGCAGGTCGGGCCGCACCCGGCGGTAGTAGGTCACCGCGCTGACGGAGGTGCCGGCGATGCTGGCCACCTTGTTGGTGGCCAGCACCTGCACCGGCGCGGCCTGTGGGAGGCCCAGCAGCAGGGCCGGCAGCTGCACCAGTCCCCCGCCGCCCACGACGGCGTCGATCCAGCCCGCGAGCAGGCCGGCGCCGAACATCAGCGCCAGCAGCCCGAGGGTGACCTCCAGCTCAGGCACGCGGTGCGCGCGCCGCCATCAGGAGCGGACCTCGGCGACGACGGCCTCCACGGCGTCGTCGACCGGCACCGCGCGGGCGGTGCCCGACGCGCGGTCCTTGAGCTCCACCTCGCCGTCGGCCAGGCCCTTGCCCACCACGAGAATGGTCGGCACGCCGATGAGCTCGGCGTCCTTGAACTTCACGCCCGGGGAGACCTTGGGGCGGTCGTCCAGCAGGACGCTGACGCCCTGGGCCTCCAGGGCGGCGGTGAGCTCCTCGGCCTTCTCCAGCACCGCGGCGTCCTTGCCGGTGGCCACCACGTGCACGTCCACCGGGCTCAGCGCGCGCGGCCACACCAGGCCGATCTCGTCGTGGTGGGTCTCGGCCACCACGCCCACGGCGCGCGTCACGCCGATGCCGTAGGAGCCCATCTGCACCGTGACGAGCTTGCCGTTCTCGTCGAGCACCTTGAGGCCCAGCGCCTCGGCGTACTTGGTGCCGAGCTGGAAGATGTGGCCCATCTCCACGCCGCGGGCGAGCGTGAGCGTGCCCTCACCGGTGGGGCTGGGGTCGCCCTCGCGGATGGTGGCGGCGTGGATGGTGCCGTCGGCCGTGAAGTCGCGGCCGTGGACGAGGTCGAAGACGTGCTTGCCGTGCTCGTCGGCACCGGTCACCCAGGCCGAGCCGGGGGTCACCAGCGGGTCGAGCAGGTAGCGGATGCCGGTGGCCCTCTCCTCGCCGAGCACACCGGGGCCGATGTAGCCCTTGGCCAGGGCGGGGTACTGCTCGAAGTCGGCGGCCTCGAAGGGCTCCACCTCGGCCGGGGACACCTGGGCCTCCAAGCGCTTGGCGTCCACCTCGCGGTCACCGGGCAGGCCGATCGCCAGCGGCTCGCGGGTGCCGTCGGGGTGCACGAGCATGACCACGACGTTCTTGAGCGTGTCGGCAGCCGTCCACGCGCGGCCGTCGGTGCGCGGGTGGGAGGCGTTGGCCGCGTCCACGAGCGTCTCGATGGTGGGCGTGTCCGGGGTGGGCTCCACGTGGGCGGCCGGCAGGTGGCCCCACAGCTCGGTGCGGGCGGCCTCGTCGCTGGGCACCGGCACGACCGGCATGCGCACGGCCTCGACGTTGGCGGCGTAACCGGAGGCGTCGCGGACGAAGGTGTCCTCACCGGAGTCCATGACCGCGAGGAACTCCTCGCTGGCCGAGCCACCCATCGCGCCGGAGTCGGCGTGCACGGCCACGTAGTCGAAGCCGAGGCGGTCGAAGACCCGCACGTAGGCCCCGCGGTGCTTCTCGTAGGAGCGCTGCAGCCCGGCCTCGTCGACGTCGAAGGAGTAGGCGTCCTTCATGACGAACTCGCGGCCGCGCAGCACGCCGGCGCGCGGACGGGCCTCGTCGCGGTACTTGGGCAGCATCTGGAAGAGGCTGACCGGCAGGTCCTTGTAGGAGGTGTAGAGGTCCTTCACCGCGAGGGTGAACATCTCCTCGTGGGTGGGGCCCAGCAGCATGTCCGCGCCCTTGCGGTCGGTGAGGCGGAACAGGTTGTCGCCGTACTCCTCCCACCGGTTGGTGGCCTCGTAGGGCTCCCGCGGCAGCAGCGAGGGGAAGGCGAGCTCCTGGTCGCCGATGGCCTCCATCTCCTCGCGGACGATGCCCTTGACCTTCTCCAACACCTTGAGGCCCAGCGGCAGCCAGGTGTAGACGCCCGGGGCGGCTCGGCGCACGTAGCCGGCGCGCACGAGCAGGCGGTGGCCCGGCAGCTCGGCATCGGCCGGGTCCTCGCGCAGGGTCCGCAGGAAAAGGGTGGACATGCGCAGTGCCATCGGCTCAGCCTCTCGTGGGTGGTACGGGTCGCCCGGCCGGGCGCCGGGTGGGCACGAGGTTACCTGCCGCCGGAGTCAGAGGATCACGGTGGCGAAGGTCCCCACCCGGCGCATGCCGATGCGCTCGTAGACCCTGCGGGCTCCGACGTTGTAGTCGTTGACGTAGAGGTGCACCGTGCCCACCGGCTCCGGCGGCGCACCGGGGGTCGTGCCGGGCAGACCGTGGGTGAGCAGGTGCTCCACCACACCCGCCATCGCCCCGGTGGCCAGGCCACGTCCCCGCAGGTCCGGGTGCGTCCAGACACCCTGCACCTGGGCCACCCCGAGGGCCACCGACCCGACATCGGCCTTGAACACCACCCGGCCGTCCTCGATCACGACGAAGGAACGCCCCTGCGCCACGAGCTGGACGAACCCGGCCCGGTACCGCGCGGGAGATCCCTGGTAGGGCGCGTAGCCGATCTCCTCGGTGAACATCGCCGCACCGGCCGGGTAGAGCAGGTCCACCTCGTGGGGACGGGCCGGGCGCACCCGGGGGTCGGCCTGCACGCCCAGCGAGGAGGGGCGGGTGGAGGTCACCATCGACCACTGGTCCATGCGCTCGTCGCGCGCCGGCCCCCACAGCGGACGCAGGCGGTCCCAGAGCAGACCCACCTCGGTGGCCGTGCCGAACACCGAGCTGGAGAGCGCCCGGCGGGACTCCACGTGCTCGGCGAGCGGCCCCACGGACTCCTCGTCCACCCCCACCGGCACGACGTTGGCGCCGCACAGCACCATCGCGCGCAGGCGGCCGCCCACCAGCCAGCCCAGCACGTGGCCCCGGACCTGCAGCACGCCCTCGCGGACGCGCGAGGCGACGAAGACCGTGGCGGCCGGGTCCGCGGCGCACAGGTCCATGACCTGCGGGGCGTGCTGCGGCCCCAGCACCGCCACGTGGGCGGACGGGCGCCGCACGGAGCGGCGCGGGGTCCAGGCGTCAGGCCAGATCGCCACTGACCCGGACGATCCGTCCCTGCTCGTCGAGCTCGACCTCCACCCGGCCCTCGCCGTCGTCGAAGCGCACGCGGGAGCCGTCGGCCGACCAGGTGGCGGGCCACGGGCCGTCGAGGCCCAGGTGGTACAGCGCGCGACGGTGGTCGGTCAGCACGCCGGACTCCAGCACCTCACCCAGGACACCGGGCAGCACGGCCAGCGCGGGGGCGGGCATCTGCAGGCCCGAGACGAGCACGACCACCCAGGTGCCGTTGCCCGCGTCGGACACGTAGTAGGGGTGGGTGCCGGTGACCTTGGCGGCCACCATGCCGGCCTCGTGGGCCGCGGCGACCACGGCGGCCTCGAGCTCACGGCCCTCGGTGTCCAGCGGCACCTCGGCCTCGGACAGGTCCGTCACGCCGTGCGCCTCGCCGAACTCCCGCACCCGGTGGGACAGGGCGGCCACCTCGGTCTCGGCGAACATCTCGTTGGCCCAGGCCCAGAGCAGCGACTTGGGGCCGGGCGCCACCGAGGCGATGAGGTGCACGTCGCCGGTGACGTCGGCGGTCTCGGAGGCCCACTGGATGCGGCCACCCTCCAGGTCGGCGCCCATCTGCGCGTCGGGGCCGACCTCCTGGTCCAGGAACTCGTCGAAGTGGCGCTGGATGATGCGCGACCACAGGACGGCATCGTTGACGATGGTGGCCTTGTCGAGGGCGGCTGCGTGCGTCTGCTCCATGGGGGACAGCCTAGGTGTTCTCGGTCAGGAGGTTGGTAGCAGCAGGACGGGCTTGAACGTGGGAGAACCTCCGGCTGGGATGTGGCTT
>NZ_PKIZ01000080.1 GCF_002847825.1 Kytococcus schroeteri
CCGCGAGGCATTTTCGCGGACCTGAAAGTGGCGGAGCAGGTGCATTCGCAGGTGTCGATCCGCGGCGGGGCGGCGGCCCAGGTGGCGATCGTGGAGGCCGATTCCGGCCGACTGCTGGGCACGGTGGACCAGTCGCGTGCGACGTCGGATGTGCACACCGGGGCGGTGTACATGCACCAGGGCGAGACGTTCGTGGTGCAACTGCTGGACCTGGGAGAATCCGTGGCGTGGGCGTTGGGATATTGGTGGCGTTTCTACCGCTTTGCATGCGGATACGGGTTTGCCGACGGTGTTTGTGTACGACGGCTATGCGGGTGGTGCGGGTTTCGCCGAGCAGGGCTTTGCGCGCTTTGCCGAGTGGATGGCCGC
>NZ_PKIZ01000081.1 GCF_002847825.1 Kytococcus schroeteri
AATCGGGTGTGCTGGTCAGTGGTATGACGGTGACGGATCTGGCGACAGGATTCGTGGTGACCGGCGATGCCGAGATGCAACGTACGGGATATTTGCAGTACGAGAGCTCAGAAAACACAGCGGATGCGTTGGACGACGTGGAGTTCCAGCGTTCCGGGCTGAGTCTAGGCAGGCTCACTGAACTTTTTGAGATGGTCAGCGAGGTGCTGGAGCAGCGACTGCTGCGGGTGGCCAGCGAGCTCGCGCTGGCACAGCAGGAACTGGAACATCTCAACCTCGCTGACCCCGTTCGTCGCGGAGAAGCGGAAACTGCGATGGTAGAGCCCGTAGAGGAAGCGGAGGAGTGGCAGGAGGGGGACGAGGGGGC
>NZ_PKIZ01000082.1 GCF_002847825.1 Kytococcus schroeteri
CCCGCTCCCGGATCCCACTTACCCTGCGCTGCGCGGGAATATTCCCAGTGGGAGATGAGGGTCTGCGTGGTGGCGCGCTTGCCGAGCTTGGTGAGGATCGCTGCACAGATCCGGTAATACGCGT
Organism: Kytococcus schroeteri; assembly: GCF_002847825.1. Classification (GTDB taxonomy): domain Bacteria; phylum Actinomycetota; class Actinomycetes; order Actinomycetales; family Dermatophilaceae; genus Kytococcus; species Kytococcus schroeteri. Next base: position 125 of record NZ_PKIZ01000082.1, read on the forward strand.
CCAGTTCTGCCTTTGGCCATGGGTCGGTGCCGTTGGACTGCGCCTCAATACCGATGGACTCCCAGTTGGCGTTATTGGTCTGCCCACTGTTTCCAGCCGGGGAGCTCCTTAACGGTCACGCCGTAGGCGCGGATCACATCAGCCAGCCACACAGGGTCGCCACGCCAATTCGGTGCGGGTGTGATCGTCATGACCACTCCAATCCGTCTTTGTCCAACAAAGTCTGCACACATGACTAAACC
>NZ_PKIZ01000083.1 GCF_002847825.1 Kytococcus schroeteri
CGATCCCTTCGGCCGCCTGACCAGCATCACCAACCCGGCTGCCACGATCACCTACACCCGTGATACCTACGGCCGAGCCATTAGTGAAACCACACGCCTGGCCAGTGGTGAAGAAACCCGCCACGCACTAGATCTTTCCGCCACGGGCATGCTCACCGGCGAACACCTCACCTTACCTGTTGCTGGCACCATCACCACCGGTTACGGACGCAATGCTGCTGGGGAGATCACCAGCAGCACCATCACCCAACACACCACCCCAGCGGTCACCCATGACCACCACACCGATACAAGCGCTCCGGCAGGCCTGGATCACGCTGGCCGCCTACTTGCCGAGCTGACCTACACCACCAACACCCGCGGCCA
>NZ_PKIZ01000084.1:0-244 GCF_002847825.1 Kytococcus schroeteri
AAAGGCTGGATCATGAAGCTGATCCTCACCACCAACGTTGACAAGCTCGGTGTCCCCGGCGACATCGTAGAGGTCAAGGCTGGTTACGGACGTAACTACCTGCTTCCGCGCGGCTACGCAATTGTTGCTACCCGCGGCGCTGAGAAGCAGATTGAAGGAATTAAGCGCGCACAGGAAGCACGACAGATTCGTGACCTGGATCACGCACGCGAGGTTAAGGAAGAGCTGGAGAACCTGAGTGGCG
>NZ_PKIZ01000085.1 GCF_002847825.1 Kytococcus schroeteri
CGGAAGCACGCGAGGAAACCCGTAGCCTGCTGGCAGAGCCAGACATCCTGCCGCGCAGCGACCTGGATCTCGAGCAGTCCCGTGCCCGCACCACCGAGCACCTGCAGCGTGTGCTCGAATCCGGCGTGCCGAACCACGCCTTTCGCGCCGACCAGGGCGGCGCGGGCGAAACCGGCCGCTGCCTGACCTCCATCGAGATGCTGGGGCACGCCGACCTGTCGCTCATGGTGAAGTCCGGAGTGCAGTGGGGCCTGTTCGGCGGCGCCGTCGGCAACCTGGGAACCGAACGCCACCAGGAGATGGTGGGGAAGCTGATGAACCTCGAGGCCCTCGGCTGCTTTGCCATGACCGAACGCGGCCACGGC
>NZ_PKIZ01000086.1 GCF_002847825.1 Kytococcus schroeteri
CGCGACAAGGCCGAGAAGAAGGCCGAGGCCGCAAAGAAGAAGGCTGCAAAGGCACAGGCCAAAGCAGCCAAGAAGGCCAAGAAGGTTGAGGGCGATGCTGCTGGGAAGGTGGCGTCGCTAAAGAAGAAGGGCGAAGAATTGAACACCGATGATCTGACCGAGAAGCTCGGCGCGGATGCCGAGAAACTGCGCAAGAAGATCGACAAGCGTACGAAGAAGCTGCGCAGCCGTTTCGACGAGGCGCAGGAGAGGGCTCAGAAGAAGGCCGGAAAGAAGGCCAAGAAGCGCGAGCAGAAGATCGCTCAGCTCACCGCGGCGCTGAAGGAAAACGCTCACGATCTGCAGGAACGCGGCCAGGCTGCGA
>NZ_PKIZ01000087.1 GCF_002847825.1 Kytococcus schroeteri
TGTAGTGCCGGCGCAGCGCGGAGAAGCGGGCGTCAAAACCCTGCGGGGCAACACTTGCCCCGTGCAACCGCACGTCCGCGGGCAACATGCGCGACAGGCGACGCACCAGATCCTCCGGGCGGGTCAGCGAGCGCTGCTCGAAGGCGTCCGCCGGGATGTCCGCGTGGCAGACCTGGCCGCTGGCATGCACGCCCGCGTCAGTGCGCCCGGCAACGACGAGCTCAATGGGCTGATCAGCCGGAGCATGGGTCGCTGCTCTTAACGGGCTTGGCTTCGTCGTTGAGGTGACGATTGCGCTGGTCATCGGCTCCGCCGCCCTTTTTGCTGACGCCGCAGACTTCCTCGAAGACACCCTCATCAA
>NZ_PKIZ01000088.1 GCF_002847825.1 Kytococcus schroeteri
AGCTCAGGAGCATATTTCTGGACCCAGCGGTAGATGGTGCTGTGATCGACCGGTACGCCGCGTTCGGTCATCATTTCTTCCAGATCGCGGTAGCTGAGCCCGTAGCGGCAGTACCACCGGACCGCCCACAGGATGATTTCACGGGGGAAATGACGACCGGAGAAGATGCCCATGGCTGTGATTATTTCACGCAGGTCTTCCTGTCGCCCGAACTTTGCAACAGCACCACTTTGATTAGGCTTACCTTGTTCATATAAGCTTGCTCCCGTTAAGATCATGGACTTTCACGCGTCAAGGAGGGATGCATGGCTATCTCTACCCCGCATGCGCAATCCCCTTCTCAATCACACCTGGGGTCT
>NZ_PKIZ01000089.1 GCF_002847825.1 Kytococcus schroeteri
GTTCCCGTGGCCAAGCCAATCGCATCCGGGCGCGACCGCCCTTGCCGCAGCTCATCGCGGTAACGCGACATGATGAACAGCGCGTAGTCGATGCCGACGGCCAGGCCGATCATCAGCCCCAGCGTCGGCGTGATGGAGTTCAGCGGCAGCACCGCCGTCGCACCGACAGTCACCAGCGCGCCAATACCCACGCCCACGATCGCGGTAGCCAGCGGCAACCCCGCCGCCAGCAGCGAACCGAACGTGAAGAACAGGATGATCAGCGCGACCACCACGCCCGCGATCTCCGAGATCGGCTCGACGGCGATGGGGTCTCCGAAGCCAGGGCCGCCGACCTCCACGTCCATGCCCGCGTCGCG
>NZ_PKIZ01000009.1 GCF_002847825.1 Kytococcus schroeteri
CGAGGGGGTAGAAGTCCTCAGATCATGCCCGGGACCTCGACCCCTACCCCCAAGCACCCACGCTCAACTCCGAAGAGCCGTCAATGCCTTCGTGACGCCCTGGGGGCGGGCGTGGACTGGGCGCGCCACCTTCGGCTATCACCGGGATGAGGTCCGCTCCCAGCTGGGTGGTCGAGCGGGTTGGTACACGGGAACTATCCGTGAGCAGCACTACTGCCATGTGTTCTTCGGGGGTCCTACCCACTGGGAGCCGGACTACAACCTGGAATCTTGGCGTCGGTATGTGAGTTGGTGGCGTCAAGCTCAAAACAAGTGCAACCCTTGATCTCAGGAGGCGGTTCTCGTGCAGCTGAGAAGATGGACTCTTCTCTCCGTGGTGACATGTCTGCCCATGCCTGTGGCGGGTTGTGCTGGCGTGGGTTCTCCGGACCCGCGTGAGGGGGACAGTGTGGCCACGGCCGCGGCGTTCTTCCACCGAGTGGAGCGCGGCGACGGTGACGCCACTCGAGGCCTGGTGGTCGGCAGTGCTCCCGAGCAAACCGACGACGACGCGGCGGTCCGCTTCTATGCGGACCACTTCTCCTTCCCCGATGGTGACTGCGACTTGGCCGACGACTGGAAGAGCAGCCAGCACAGGTCTTCTGAGATGACGATCCCCGCGGGCGTGGTGGGGGCCGAGCCAGGCGATGCTGTTGATTCCGTGACACTTCGCCTTGAGTGCGATGGGCGGGCGGCTACCGTCGACATCGCTGTGGTGCCGGATCGAGCCATGGTGCTCGTGAACGGTTGACCCCAGCGGGGGTGGGGCGCCCGATGGCGCCCACCCCCGCGCCCGCTCAGCCGCGCCCGGCGAGCAGCCCGTCGAGGACCAGGAGCCCCTCGGCCACTTCGGCGAACGACGTGCTCAGCGGCGACATGCCGATGCGGATGCCGTCCGGGTTGCGGAAGTCTGGTACCACCCCGGCCTCCCACAGGCGCGCGGTGAGCTCCCGCGAGTCCGGGTGCCCCAGCGTGATGTGGCCGCCGCGCCGCGCCGGGTCGGCAGGGGAGTCCACGCGCACCCCGTGGCGGGCCAGCAGTCCTTCGGCCACCTCCACCACGAAGGCGGTGAGGTCCGCGGCCTTGGCCGTCACCGCGGGCATCCCGGCCTCGGCCAGCAGCTCCACCATCTCGCCCAGCGGCACCATGCCCAGCACCGGCGGCGTGCCGGAGATGAAGCGCCGCATGCCGGGCGAGGGCTCGTAGCCGGGGCCCATCCTGAACGGCTCGGCGTGCCCCATCCACCCCTGGATCGGCTGGCGCATGGACGCCTGGTGCCTGGCCGCCACGTACCCGAAGGCCGGGGCGCCGGGCCCACCGTTGAGGTACTTGTAGGTGCAGCCCACGGCCAGGTCCACCTCGTGGGCGTCCAGGTCCACCGGGATCACCCCGGCCGAGTGGCACAGGTCCCACAGCACCAGCGCGCCGGCCTCGTGCACCGCGCGGGTGATGCCGGGCAGGTCCGCGATCCACGCCGACTTGTAGGCCACGTGGCTCAGCAGCACCACCGCGGTGGCCGGCCCGACGGCCTCGCGCACCTCGTCGACGGTCACGCCGGTGGCGGGGTCGGGCTCGATCCACACCAGCTCGGCATCGCACTCGGCGGCGATCCCCTCGGCGATGTACCGGTCGGTGGGAAAGTTCTCGGTGTCCACGACGATCTGGCGACGTGCCGGATCGGCCGTCCGGGCGGCCTCCAGGCCGGCCCGCAGGAACTTGTAGATCATCACGGTGGTGGAGTCGGCCACCACCACCTGTCCGGGCGCGGCTCCCAGGGCCACCTCGCCCACGCGGTCGCCCAGGCGCAGCGGGAGGTCCATCCACTGCTCGTCCCAGGAGCGGATGAGCCGGGTGCCCCAGGCCTCGCGCACGATGCGGTCCAGCGCTTCGCCGGCGGCCTTCAGCGGCCGTCCCAGGGAGTTGCCGTCCAGGTAGGCCAGCACCTCTCCGGCCTCGGCGCCGCGTCCCTCGCCCATCGGCACGAAGCGCTCGCGGTAGCCGGCCAGCGGGTCGGCGGCGTCCAGCTCCGCGGCGCGGGCGCGCACGGCATCGGGGGTGGTCAGGGTGCTCATCGGGGCCTCCTCAGGCGGTGGGCAGGTCGTCGGGGGCGCGGCGGGTCAGGCCGGGCACGCGGTCGAAGTCACGGTCGGCCGAGACGATCTCGGTGAACCCGGCGGCCAGCGCGGTGGCCGCGTGCACCGCATCGCGCCCGCCGATGGTGCCGGTCGCCACCAGGGTGGCCGTGCGGCGCAGGATCTCTTGGTCGAACGGGTGCCAGACGACCAGCTCCTCCAGCGCCTCGAACTCGCGGGCGGCCTGGGTGGCCCCCACACGACGCGTGCGGTGGAACAGGTACTCCTGGCCCACCTCGACGCTCGCCTCCAGCCGTACGTGCTGGTCCTCACCGGCCAGGAGCCACTGCTGGCACACGTTCTTGAGGGGGTGCTCAGCGCCCACCGCCAGCAGCAGCGTGGAGGCGTCGAGGAGGTGGCGGTTCACCAGCGGGACGCCTTCTCGAGGAGCTCGGCGTCCATCGCCTCGTGGCGCAGGTCCACGCGCTCGGGCTCGTCGGTGACGGGTTCGGCCTCGGATGCGAGCTGAAGCAGGCGCCGGCCGGCCTGCGCGCGGCGGGCTGCGGCGTCGTCCTCGAAGGACGCGTCGATGGCGTCGCGCACCACGGCCGCCACCGACACCCCGCGCTCCCGGGCGCGCTGCCGGAGCCGCTCGAGCCGGTCGGCATCGAGCAGCAGCTGCATCCGGTGCTCCATCACGCTCATGCACCAAACCTACACATGTGCATGTGCGTGTCTGCTCCGGCTGGCGAGCGGGCCGTGGACGATCGTCCACGGCATGGAGCGCGAGGGTTCTCAGCCCGAGGAGCGACTCGCACCGGTGGCGGGCGTGAGGTCTCCGTGCACCCACAGGAAGCGGCTGACCTCGGCCTGGTCCAATCCGCACTTCTGCGCGTACCCGTCGGCATCGTCGAGGAGCCCCATGCGGGCGACAGGAGTTCTCGTGCTGGAGGGGGTGGCCCCGTCCGCCGGCGCCTCGCCGGTGGGCGCCTCGTCGTCGATCTCCACGCCGGAACTGTGGAAGGGCACGCCGATCTCGATCGAGCTCCCGTCCGGCATCGAGACGCGGTCGTCCTCCACCGTGGAGCCCGCCAGGAGCGAGACCGGATACCGCGTGCCGGTGTCCGGGTCGATACCGGTGAGGCACCCGTCGCGGAGGTCGAACAGGCCAGACATGCGCAGGTCGTTTCCCTCTGCGGGCATCTCATGGAAGAGGATGCCGCCCTCAGCTGTCGAGCTCGGCAGGAACGCGTCCGGCGTGCCGGGGGTGGGTGCCGAGTGCGCCGGCGGGGTGCTCGGAGGGGCGTCCGTGGACGGTGGTCTGGTGGTGTCAGAGCCGTCCGACGTGCCTGTGCACGCGGTGAGGGTGGTGGCCGCAAGGGCGGCCGCCACGATCGCTCGGCTGATCGCGCATGTCGTCGACATGGTCACAGGGCGAGAAATGCGCCGTAGCCGGGGAGGATCCCGGCAGGGGAGAAGGTGGACCTGCTCATGCCGGTGCAGTGGTCGGCAGTCACGATGCCCTGGCGGGAGCCGAACACGTTCTTGATCGCCCACCCCGCGGTGCAGTTCCCATCGTTGAGGGCTCCCCCTCCTTTGAAGGAGTGCTCCGGTTGCGTGGTGACGGTCGGGTCTTCGATGACCCGGATCGAAAGACCCTCCGCCTGCAGGGAAGTGGTCGCGGACAGTGCCCCGTGGAGGGCGTTGTCCGCATGGGGCACATAGACGTCGATGATCCCGGATTCGGGGTGGGACTCGGTGTACTCGGAGCCGGTTGCCGACATGGCAGCGAGTTGGTGTTGGGTCATCTGGTCTTGTGTCATGGTGCCGCTGTAGCGGATGGACACGGTCATGCCCGGCGTGCTGGTGAGGAGCGAGGTGTCGCGTGAGCGGCCCCCAGCGGTCAGGATGACCTCGGCCGAGGAAGGCGATGTGATCTCGGCGGTGGAATAGACGTCACCGTTCTCCTGCAACCACTCGGCGAGCCGGGCATTGAACTCGTGTTCGGGGCTCTCTGGTGCGGTGGTTGCGGCTACGAGTGCCGTTTCTTCGGGGGGCGTGGAGGTGGGCCCCGGATCGTCCTCTGTAGTGATAAGCAGCGCCGACAACAGACTGACTGTGGCAGTAGCGATCGAGGTGCGCTTGATCATGGTCCCCCCTGAATGTGGTGGTCGTACGGCCAAGGTAGAGGCTGCCGTGCCTCGCGATCTTCCCCCGGGGGGGACGTGCTCTGCACTGAAACGCGGTAGGGCTCAGACCTCGGTTCGGACGCTGAACAGCTCGGGGAAGAAGGTGAGGTCCAGTGCCCGCTGCAGGAAGCCCACGCCGGAGGACCCGCCGGTCCCGGTCTTCATGCCGATCACGCGCTGCACCGTCTTGAGGTGCCGGAAGCGCCAGAGCTGGAAGTTGTCCTCCAGGTCCACCAGCTCCTCGCACGCCTCGTAGACGTCCCAGTGCGCGTCGGCGTTCTCATAGATCTCGGTGAAGACCTTGGTCAGCTCCGGGTCCTCCCTGTGGGCCACCGTCACGTCCCGCTCCAGCACCCGCTGCGGCACGGCGTACCCGCGCCGGGCCAGGCAGCGGAGGAACTCGTCGTACAGGCTGGGGGTCGCGAGCAGCTCAGTGAGCAGGGCGTGGGCCTCGGGGTTGGCCTCGTGCACCGGCAGCATGGCGGCGTTCTTGTTGCCCAGGGCGAACTCCACGGCGCGGTACTGGAACGACTGGAAGCCGCTGGCGTGGCCCAGGAAGTCGCGGAACTCCATGTACTCGCTGGGGGTGAGGGTGGCCAGCACGCTCCACTGCTCGGTGAGCGTCTTCTGGATGTGCTTCACGCGCGCGATGCGCTTGAGCGACATGCGCATCTCGTCGGCGGCCAGCAGCTCCATGGCCGAGCGGATCTCGTGCAGGACGAGCTTCAGCCACAGCTCGGAGGTCTGGTGCTGGATGATGAAGAGCATCTCGTCGTGGTGCTCGGGCCGACTCACGGGGTGCTGGGCGGAGAGCAGCCGGTCCAGGTCCAGGTAGCTGCCGTAGCTCATCTCGGCACGGAAGTCGGTGTGGATGCCGGACTCCACGTCGCGCGTGTTCTCCACGGGTCCTCCAGGTGGGTGGCGGCACCAGGGGGCCCGATGCCGTGTGGGCGCGGTCACCTTAACGGGGCGCCCCGCGGGTCCCAGCCCGGCGTGACACCCTGCGCCGGTGATGCACGAGCTGTGGGCCCGCGTGACCGCCACCCAGCCGCCGCTGCACCCCGTGGCCGCGCTGGCGCTGGTGGGGCTGGCGTTCGCCATCACGTGGAGCCCGACCGGCCACCACCTGGCGCGGCACCTGGTGACGGTGGTGCACGAGGCCGCGCACGCCGTGGTGGCGCTGCTGGTGGGGCGCCGGCTGTCGGGCATCACCCTGCATCGCGACACCTCGGGGGTGACCGTCTCGCGCGGGCGGCCGCGCGGGCCCGGCATGGTGGCCACGCTGGCGGCCGGATACCCGGCACCGGCGTTGCTGGGGCTGGCGGGGGCGGCCGTGCTGGGTGCGGGCCACGCGGCGGCCTGGCTGTGGGTGCTGGTGGGCCTGTGCGTGGCGATGCTGCCCCTCGTCCGCAACGGGTACGGCGCCCTGGTGGTCGTCGGACTCGGCGGCGTGGTGGGGGCGCTCTCCTGGTGGGCGCCGGGGTGGCTCGTCACCGCTGCGGCGCACGTGACCGTGTGGGGGCTGCTGCTGGCCGCGCCGCGGGCTGTGCTCTCGCTGCAGGAGGGGCGCGCGCGGGCCCGGCGGCGCGGCCGGCGCGGCACCGACGACGCCGACCAGCTGGCCGACCTCACCGGCGTCCCCGGCGGGGTGTGGGTGGCGCTGTTCGGGATGGTGTGCCTGACCTGTCTCGGCCTCGCCCTGTGGTGGACCCTCCCCTGAGACCCGCCCCGGCCTCGGCCGGCCCGCCCCAGATGCCCGTCTCCGGTCCAGAGGTACGCCCCGTGGGGCGGATTTCCGGACCACAGGCGGTGATCTGTACCGGGACCTCCTCCCCTGAGGTCACCCGGCCAGGCGGTCGCCCAGCTCGGTGCGCACGTACAGCACCTGCCGCCCTGCCCGCTGCCGCACCAGCAGCCCCGGGCGCACCCGCGCCTGCCCGCCGGTGGAGTCGAGGTGGTCGATCTCGCCGGTGAACAGCCAGGACACGGTGGCCAGCCCGGTGTGCGGGTGGCGCGTGACGTCCATGCCGCCGGTCTCGCGCACGTCGTCCGGCCCGTAGTGGTCCAGGAAGCACCACGCCCCGATGAGGGAGCGCTCGCGGGCGGGCAGGGTGCGCCGCACGGTCATGGCGCGCGGCCCGCCCAGGGGCACCTCGCGCGGGGCCAGGACGACCGGGCAGTCGGCGTCGTCGGGGCCGCAGGTGGTCTCGCTGGGGTGCGGGTCGGGGTTGCTCACGCGCTCAGCCTGCCACCGTCCGTGCGAGGGTGGGGCCATGCGCATCGAGGTCGTCTGCCTGGGCAACATCTGCCGCTCGCCCGCTGCCGAGGCCGTGCTCGTGCACGAGCTGCGTGCGGCCGGCATCGAGGACGTGGAGGTGACCTCCGCGGGAACCGGTGGCTGGCACGTGGGGGAGGAGCCGTACCACCTGAGCCGGGCCGAGGGGGAGCGCCGCGGCTACGTCTTCGACACGGTGGCCCGCCAGCTGGGTGCGCGGGAGGTGGCCGAGGCCGACCTGGTGCTGGTGATGGACGAGTCCAACCTGCGCGACGTCCGCGCCCTGTCGCCCGATGCCGAGGCGGCGCGGCGAGTGGTGATGCTCGGGGCGTTCGCGCCGGGGGCCGAGCGGGACGGCGCGCAGGCCGTGCCGGACCCGTACGGCCAGGACGCCCCGGCTTTCACGGCCATGTACGACCAGGTGGAGCCGGCCGTGCGGGGCGTGGTGCGCGCCATCGAGGACGGGCGCGTGGACGAGGTGCTCGACCGGGAGGCAGCACGGATGCCGTGACGCGGCGGGAGCGAGGTGACGCCGCCGCCGGGTGACGGCGCCCAAGAAGGGGTGGGTCCGGTTGGTCGGGGTCGACGCCGCCCACGGCGTACGTCACCCCGGGTGAACCGGACCCACCCCCGATGTGGTGGAGCGGGCCTCAGTGGCTGTGGCCCTCGTGGCCGCTCTCCTCGGAGTGGTCGTGCTCGTGGTCGTGGTCGTGACCCTCGCCGTGGTCGTGCTCGTGGTCGTGGTCGTGACCCTCGCCGTGGTCGTGGCCCTCGTGGTCGTGACCCTCGCCGTGGTCGTGGCCCTCGTGGTCGTGACCCTCGTGGCCGTGGTCACCGTGCCCCTCCTCGACGGCGAACTCCGGCACCTCGGCGTCCACACCGTTGAGCTCGTTGGGCACGTGCTCCAGCGTGGCGGACTTGGTGACCTTCCACGCCTTCAGGTCGATGCGGTGCACCTTCTGGGTGGCCGGCTCGGTCACCCACGCGGTGTCGCCCATGACGTGGAGCGCCGGGCCGGGCTTCTGCCAGTCCTCGTTCTCCTTCCACGCCTTGATCACCGGCAGCTTGTCCGTGACCTTGCCGGTCTCGGTGTCGATGCGGTGCAGCGCGCCGTCGTAGCCCAGCACCAGGCCGTCGCCGTCGGACGCGCGCCCCAGCGAGCGGAACCAGTACGAGGTGCCCAGGTCCACGGTCCGCATCGTGCCGGTGCGCACGTCCGTCATCGCCACCTGCTCCGGGCGCTCGAACTCGGCGTCCTTCTGCACCTCGAGGTCGTGGAAGGCCACCGGGCTCTTGGCCGAGCCCTTGATGGTGCCCACGCGCGAGTAGTCGCCGGGCCCGTCCACCGGCTTGAAGCGCTTGCCGTCCCAGATGACCGCGCCGTTCTCGCAGCCGAACACCACGCCGCCCTTGACCTCGGCCTCGCCGTGCACGCCCGGGCAGTTGTCGTACTCGGCCAGCTTCTTGCCGTCGGCGTCCAGCGCCATGACGCCGTTCCGTTCGTCCTCGGTGCCCACGGTCACGAGCATGCCGCCGTCGTGGGTGGGCACGGCCACGCCGTGGTGGGCGTGCTCGGCGGTCCAGTCCTTGGTCTTGGGAGTGACCCCGGCCAGCAGCGACTCGGCCGTGAACTCCTTGACGGTGCCGGTGCCGTCGGCCCAGGTGAGCACACGGCCGTCGTCGAAGGTCACGTGTCCGGGGTGTTCACCCTCGATGGCGATGTCGGTACGCACCGGGTCCTTGGCGTAGCTGTGCGAGTGGTCCCCGTGGGGCTGGCTCCACACGCCCAGGTCGAGCACCTGCCAGTGGTTGCCCTCGGAGAGCGCGAGGTGGCGGCCGTCGCCCATGTCGTTGAGGCGCACGAAGCCCTCGGCCTCCAGCGGCTTGCCCACGGGCTCCAGCGTGGTCGCGTCGAGCACCTGCACGCCGCCGTCGTACGTGTAGGCGATGCGGGGCTGGGCGCCCGCGGTCTCGGTCGGCTCGGCGGCCTTCGCGTCGTCGCCGTGGTCGTGGGACTCCTCGCCCTCGTGGTCGTGGCTCTCCTCGGCGCTCGCCGGGGAGGCGCCCTCCCCGGCGGTCCCGGTCTCGCTGCCCGAGGTGCTGGCCGAGGTGTCGCCGCCGGACTCCTCGGTGCCGCAGGCGGTCAGGGCGGTGGCGCCGGCGAGGCAGACGGAGAGGGCCAGGCCCAGACGGCGCGGATGTGTGAGAATCGTTCGCATGGGCGGAGAATAGGCCCTCCTGAGAACGCTTCGCAAAGTGGGCTCCTGCGTGCCCCCGGTGCAGCGCCCGGTCCGCTGGGCTCCAGTCCTCAGCCCCGGGGCGTCACCGCCTCGAGGCCCGGCACGCCGTCGTTGATGCGGAAGCTCACGTCCGTGCGGGCCTCGGCCGTCCCGGAGGAGACGTCGGCCAGCACGCGGAAGTCCGCCGTCATGGCCTCGGGGGTGATGGTGGTGCGCACGTACCCGCGCAGGTCCTTGTAGTAGCGCAGGTGGTCGTTCCACCCCAGGATCGGGTCGGTCTTCGTGGCGTCACCGTCGCCGCCGGAGGTGATGGAGGAGCACACCAGCTCAGCGCCCACCACGCGCTCGGCCTCGGCGCCCTCGCCCTCGAAGTCCGCCAACACGTCGGCCGCCCAGTGGCGGTGCACGTCACCGGTGAGCACCACCGGGTTGCGCACCCCGGCGTCCACCCACCCGCGGGTGATGCGGTCGCGCGAGCCGACGTAGCCGTCCCAGCCGTCGTTGGAGTGGTGCTCCAGCTCGGGCTCCACCTTTCCGTCGCGCTCGGCGAAGAACACCTGCTGGCCCAGCACGTCCCACCGCTGGGAGGAGCGGCGCAGGTTGCCCAGCAGCCAGGCCTCCTGCTCGTCGCCGGTGAGGGTGCGGGCCGGGTCCAGGCGCTCGGTGCAGTTGGTGTCCCAGCCGTCGCCGCAGGCCTGGTCGTCGCGGTACTGGCGGGTGTCCATCATGTGGAAGTTCGCCAACTGTCCCCACTGCACCCTGCGGTACAGCAGGGTGTCGATGCCGCGAGGCATCTGCCGGCGGCGCAGCGGCATGTTCTCGTAGTAGGCCTGCATCGCCGCGGCGCGGCGGGCCAGGAAGTCCGGCTGCGGGATCTCGGGCTTCTCGTGCACCTCGTCGGCCCAGTTGTTGTCCACCTCGTGGTCGTCCCACACGACCAGCCACGGCGCCACCAGGTGGGCGGCCTGCAGGTCGGGGTCCGTCTTGTACTGGGCGTGGCGCTGGCGGTAGCCGGCGAGGGTGACCGTCTCCGGGCCCAGGTGGTCGCGGACGTTGCCGCCGGGGGCCACGTAGTCGCCCGCGGTGTACTCGTACTGGTAGTCGCCCAGGTGCAGCACCAGGTCCGGCTGGTCCTCGGCCAGTCGCCGGTAGGCGGTGAACCAGCCGTGCTCGTACTGCGCGCAGCTGGCAAAGGCCATGGCCAGCGCCGCGGGCATCTCGCCGGGGGCGGGGGCGGTCCGGGTGCGCCCCACCTCCGAGAGGTGGCGGCCGGCGCGGAAGCGGTAGAAGTACTCGCGGCCGGGACGCAGCCCGTGCAGCTCCACGTGCACCGAGTGGGCGCCGGTGGGGCGGGCCAGCTCCGTGCCGCGTGCCACCACGTGGCGCATGCGCGCGTCGGTGGCCACCTGCCACTGCACGGGGACGGTGCGGGCCGGCATGCCGCCGAGCCCGTCCTCGGCCAGGGGGTCGGTTGCCAGGCGGGTCCACAGCACCATGCCGTCGGGGGCGGGGTCGCCCGAGGCCACCCCGAGGGTGAACGGGTTGCCGCGCAGGGGGCGGTGGGCGGGGGTCACGTCCTGTCCGAGGGCCGTGGCCCCCGAGGCGGTGGTGAGGCCGGCCAGTGTGGCGCCGGCGGTGGAGGCGGTGAGCAGGGTACGGCGGGTGAGGGTGGGGGGCATGCGCGGGACGCTAGGTGGCAGAGGTGCTTTCACGGTGATGAGCGGGTGACGGAATCGTTGCCGGTCGGTGAACGCGACGTGCCTCGGTTGCGGACCGGCCCGTCTCCCGGCGCCCCACCAGAGCTCCCGATCCGGGCAGACCCCCGGTGCAGCGTCCGGGCCAGCGCGCCGCCCCGCCTCGGCCGGTCAGTACCGCCGCAGCGTGTGCCGGTCGGACTCCGCGTCGGGCACCACGGCCTCGAGCAGCATGGCCACCACCGTCACCACCACGGCCCCGATCACGGCGCTCCAGAAGAAGCGGTCCACGTGGAAGTCCAGGCCCAGCCCGCCGGCCGCCCAGGAGAGCAGCTGCAGCATCAGCGCGTTCACCACGAAGGTGAACAATCCCAGGGTCAGCACGATGAACGGGAAGCTGAAGAACTTCACCACTGGCTTCACCAGGGCGTTGATGACGCCGAACACCAGCGCCACCAGCAGGACGGTCACCAGGCGGGAGCCGAGCGGTTCCGAGGGGTCGCCCAGCGCGATGCCGGGCACGAGCAGGGCGGCCACCCACAGGGCGGCACCGTTGACGACGGTCTTGAGCAGCAGGTCGGCCATGCCCCCCAGCCTCCCACCACCGCGGTCCGGGTGTGACCTGGGCGACGTTAGATTGACCCCCATGAGCGACCCCACCGACCAGGCCACCTTCACCACCGACCAGGTGCGTCTCCGTGACGCCCTCGACGCGCTGCCGGCCTACAAGCCCGGCAAGCCCGCCCCCGCGGTGGAGGGCCTGACGAGCTACAAGATCAGCTCCAACGAAAACCCCTACCCGCCGCTGCCGTCGGTGGCCCGGGCCGTGGCCGACGCCGCCCAGAGCTTCCACCGCTACCCGGACATGGGCGCCACCCGCCTGCTGGAGGCCATCGCCGACAACTGCGGCACCCAGCCGGAGAACGTGGCCGTGGGCACGGGCTCGGTGGGCCTGCTCCAGCAGCTCGTGCAGATCACCTGCGAGCCCGGCGACGAGGTGGTCTACGCCTGGCGCTCGTTCGAGGCCTACCCCATCGTCATCGGCCTGGCCGGCGCGAGGAGCGTGCAGGTGCCGGTGGACGCCGAGGCCCGCCACGACCTGCCCGCGATGGCGGAGGCGGTCACCGAGCGCACCCGCCTGGTGATCGTCTGCACGCCCAACAACCCCACCGGCCCCACGGTCCGCACCGGCGAGCTCGAGGAGTTCCTCGCCGCCGTGCCGAAGGACGTGCTGGTGGTCATCGACGAGGCCTACCTGGAGTTCACCGACGCCGAGGACGTGCCGGACGCCCTGGCCGTGCAGCGCGCCCACCCCAACGTGGTGGTGCTGCGCACCTTCTCCAAGGCCTACGGCCTGGCGGGCCTGCGCGTGGGCTACGCCATCGCCAGCCCCCGCGTGGCCGAGGCGCTGCGCAAGGCCGCCGTGCCCTTCGGCGTGAGCCAGCTGGCGCAGGACGCCGTCGTGGCCAGCTACGCCGCCATGGACGAGCTCGACGAGCGCGTGGCACATCTCAAGGACCAGCGCCGCGTGGTGGTGGACGGCCTGCGCGAGCAGGGCTGGGGGATCCCCGACGCACAGGGCAACTTCGTGTGGCTGCCGCTGGGCGAGCAGACCGTGGACTTCGCCGAGGCCGCCGCCGCGCAGGGCCTCGTGGTGCGCCCCTTCGCCGGCGAGGGCGTGCGCGTCACCATCGGCGAGGACGAGGCGAACGCGCGCTTCTTGGAGGTCGCCCGCGCCTTCCGCGAGCGGAACGCCTGAGCGCGTCACGGCCGGGGCCGTCCGGTGCCCACCCGGGTCCGACGGCCCCGGCCCCCGTAGTAGCGTGACCTGAGCCACAAGCCCGCCCGTTCGATCCCACGGGTGAGGCGGTGCGCGCCGTGACGGCGCCCAGTACCGAACGAGGAGACATCGTGAGCGACCAGAACGCCCCGATCCCGGAGGACGCCCTCCAGGACAGCGCGGCACGGGCCCCCGAGGGTGCCGCCCCGGCCGCACAGTCGCCGGAGGCGCGTGCCGCCGCCGAGACCGCCGGGACCCCGGTGGACATCACCGACGGCGGCCCGGAGATGGTGCAGTTCCTGACCCCCGAGGGGGAGCGCGTCGAGACCGAGCTGAACGCGCCGTACGCCCACTACCTGCAGGGCGTGGACGACGAGTTCCTCAAGGCGCTCTACCGCGACATGGTGCTGGTGCGCCGCGTGGACGCCGAGGGCTTCGCGCTGCAGCGCCAGGGCGAGCTGGGCCTGTGGCCGAGCCTGCTGGGCCAGGAGGCCGCGCAGGTGGGTCTGGGCCGTGCGCTCAAGCCGCAGGACTACGTGTTCCCGGGCTACCGCGAGCACGGTCTGGCGTGGACCAAGGGCGTCCCGCCGGAGAACCTGCTGGGCATGTTCCGCGGCATCAACCACGGTGGCTGGGACTCCAAGGAGAACAACTTCCACCTGTACACCATCGTCATCGGCAACCAGATGCTGCACGCCACCGGCTACGCGCGCGGCGTGCAGCTGGACGGCGCCTGGGCCACCGGCGACGACACCGTGGACACCGCCGTGGTGGCCTGCACCGGTGACGGCGGCACCTCGCAGGGCGACTACAACGAGGCCATGGTCTTCGCGGCCGTCGCCAAGTCGCCGTGCGTGTTCTTCGTGCAGAACAACCAGTGGGCCATCTCCGAGCCCACGCACCGCAACTTCATCATCGAGCCGTACAAGCGCGCCGCCGGCTTCGGCTTCCCGGGCGTCCGCGTGGACGGCAACGACGTCCTGGCCTCGATGGCGGTGGGCGCGTGGGCGCTCGACCACGCCCGCTCCGGCAAGGGCCCGGTGCTGGTGGAGGCGTTCACCTACCGCATGGGTGCGCACACCACCTCCGACGACCCCACCAAGTACCGCGACGACGCGCACGTGCAGGCGTGGAAGGCCAAGGACCCCATCGACCGCCTGAAGAAGCACATGGTGGCCCGCGGGGTCGGGGACGACGAGTACTTCGCCGCAGTGGACGCCGAGGCCGACGAGCTGGCCGCGCGCGTGCGCAAGGCCTGCCAGACCATGCCGGACCCCGAGCTGGCCACCATGTTCGACCACACCTACTCCGGCGAGCACGCCCCGCTGACCGACGAGGGTCGGGCGTTCGTCGAGTACCACGCCGGCTTCGAAGGGAACTGAGCACCATGAGCGCCAAGAAGATGACGCTGGCGAAGGCACTCAACGCCGGCATGCGCAAGGCCATGCAGGACGACCCCAAGGTGGTCATGCTCGGCGAGGACATCGGCCGCCTGGGTGGCGTGTTCCGCATCACCGAGGGCCTGGTGGACGAGTTCGGCGAGGAGCGGGTCATCGACACCCCGCTGGCCGAGTCCGGCATCGTCGGGTCCGCCGTGGGCCTGGCCCTGCGCGGCTACCGCCCGGTGGTGGAGATCCAGTTCGACGGCTTCGTGTACCCGGCCTTCGACCACATCGTCAGCCAGGTGTCCAAGATGCACGCCCGCTCGCTGGGCCACCTGAAGATGCCGATCGTCATCCGCATCCCGTTCGGCGGCGGCATCGGTGCCGTGGAGCACCACAGCGAGTCCAACGAGGCCTACTTCGCGCACACCGCGGGCCTCAAGGTGGTCTGTGCGGCCACTCCGGAGGACGGTTACTGGATGATGCAGCAGGCCATCAAGTCCGACGACCCGGTGGTCTTCTACGAGCCCAAGCGCCGCTACCACGAGAAGGGCGAGGTCGACTTCGCCACCGATGGCGAGGCCGCGCTGCCGCTGCACGCCTCGCAGGTGGTGCGCCAGGGCAGCGACGTCACCGTGGTGACCTATGGCCCCATGGTGAAGACCTGCATGCAGGCCGCCGCCGCGGCCGAGCAGGAGGGCCGCTCGCTGGAGGTCATCAACCTGCGCACGCTCAACCCGCTGGACCTCGGCCCGGTGCTGGAGTCCGTGCGCAAGACCGGTCGCGTGGTGGTGGTGCACGAGGCGCCCACCTTCCTGGGCATGGGCTCGGAGATCGCCGCGCAGATCACGGAGAAGTGCTTCTACGAGCTGGAGGCGCCGGTGGCGCGCTGCGGTGGGTACAACATCCCCTACCCGCCCAGCCGCTACGAGGAGGAGTACCTCCCCAACCTGGACCGCATCCTGTTCCACGTCGACGAGGTCCTGGCGCACTGACGCGCCGGAGGGAGCAACGCACATGACCATTCAGCACTACGTGCTTCCGGACCCCGGTGAGGGTCTGACCGAGGCCGAGATCGTCTCCTGGAAGGTGAAGGTCGGCGACCAGGTCAAGGTCAACGACGTCGTCGTCGAGGTGGAGACCGCCAAGTCGCTGGTGGAGCTGCCCGTGCCGTTCGCCGGCACCGTGGTGGAGCTGCTGGCCCAGGAGGGTGACGAGGTGGAGGTCGGCGCGCCGATCATCGCCATCGAGGACGGTGAGGGCGGTGGGTCCGCCGCGCCGGCCGGTGGTGCCTCGTCCATGGGTGCCGCCGATGCCGGTGGGGCGCCCGCCGTTGCCGAGGCGCCCGCACCGTCGGCCCCGGCCGCCGGCGGTGCCGCCTCCGGTGGGGGCGTGGAGCACTACGTGCTCCCGGACCCCGGCGAGGGCCTGACGGAGGCCGAGATCGTCTCCTGGAAGGTGAAGGTCGGCGACCAGGTCAAGGTCAACGACGTCGTCGTCGAGGTGGAGACCGCCAAGTCGCTGGTGGAGCTGCCGATCCCGTTCGCCGGCACGGTCGAGGCGATCCTGGCCGAGGAGGGCCAGGAGGTCCCGGTGGGTGAGGCGATCATCGCCATCCGCACCGGTGCCGGTGCGCCCGCCGCCGCGGCCCCGGCCGACGGGGGTGCCGACTCTGCCGAGGCCCCCGCGGGTGAGGCTGACGGCGAGGAGCGCGTGGCCAACCTGGTGGGCTACGGCGCGGTGGCCGGTGCCACCTCGCGCCGCCGCCGCAAGGGTGGCGCCCCGGCGCCGTCCGGTGAGCGCATGCCCGAGGTGCCCGGCGAGGGCGCCTACGGCCAGCGTCAGGTGGCCGAGCCGACGCAGGCCTCGGCCCGCACGGCCCAGCCGGTGCACGAGTCCGTGGGCCACGCGGCCTCCGGCGGTTCGCGCCCCAAGGCCAAGCCGCCGGTGCGCAAGTTCGCCAAGGACAACGGCATCGACCTGCGGACCGTCACGCCCACCGGGCCGAACGGCATCATCACGCGCCAGGACGTGGAGCAGGCGCTGGCCGGTGGCGGTCAGGGCGGGGCCCAGGCGGCTCCGGCCGCTGCGGCCGCCCCCGCGGCTGCCCAGGCCCCCGAGGCCGCCGCGGCTGCCGCCCCGGTCGCCGCCGGCGAGCGGGAGACCCGCACCCCGGTCAAGGGCGTGCGCAAGATGACCGCGCAGGCCATGGTGAACAGCGCCTTCACCGCCCCGCACGTCACGGAGTTCATCACCGTGGACGTCAGCGCCATGATGGAGATGGTCGAGAAGCTCAAGGGCGACCGCGCGTTCAAGGACGTCAAGGTCACCCCGCTGCTGCTCGTGGCCAAGGCCGTGGTGCTGGCTGCCCGGCGCAACCCGGAGATCAACGCCAAGTGGGACGAGGCCAACCAGGAGATCGTGCAGTACCACGACGTGAACCTGGGCATCGCCGCGGCGACCCCGCGTGGCCTCATCGTGCCCAACATCAAGGGTGCGCAGGAGAAGTCGCTGGTGGAGCTCGGCGGCGCGCTGGGCGACCTGGTGTCCACGGCGCGTGCCGGGAAGACGTCCCCGGCCGACATGTCCGGCGGCACCATCACCATCACCAACGTGGGTGTCTTCGGGGTGGACTCGGGCACGCCGATCCTCAACTCCGGCGAGGCGGCCATCCTGTGCTTCGGCGCGGTGAACCGTCGCCCGTGGGTGGTCACCGACCGCGACGGCAACGAGACCATCGAGCCGCGCTGGGTGACCGAGCTGGCGCTGAGCTTCGACCACCGCCTCGTGGACGGTGACCTGGGCTCGCGCTACCTGGCCGACGTGGCCGCGCTGCTGCAGGACCCGGGCACGGCGTTCACCTGGTGAGGTACCGCCCCCGCACCGGGGTGACGCGATGACGTGAGCGGGCTCGTCCAGAGGGGCGGGCCCGCTCCGTCGTGCCCGGCCCCCGGGCGCCCTCCCACTCCTACGCCACCCACCCTCGTTGCCCCCCCCCGCCCCGCCCACCCCCCCGTTGAGTCGTCGCTTCCGGGGGTGAAACGGGCCAGTCGACCCCGAGGAACGACGACTCAACGGGGGGGTGGGGCTGCGGGTGCGGATGCGGCCGCGGAGGTGGAGGCTGGCGGGGCCCCGTCCTCGGCGGGCTAGCCTGCGGCCATGCGACTGGTGGTGGGTGCGGTGATCGTGGACGACCTCGCGCACCCCACCGCCGTGCTCGCGGCCCACCGGGCGGCGGAGCGCGACCTGGCCCCCATCCCCGGTGCCACCGGCGAGGTGCCGCTGTGGGAGTTCCCCGGCGGCAAGGTCGATGCGGGGGAGGCGCCCGGGCAGGCCCTGCGCCGCGAGCTGGCCGAGGAGCTCGGCATCGAGGTGCGCCTGGGCGACGAGCTGGTGCCCCCGGCGGGCGGGGCCTGGCCCATCAACGACCGGCTCGAGCTGCGCCTGTTCCTCGCGGTCGTCACCGGCGTGGCCGGCGCCGGCCCCGAGGGGGTGGGCGATCTGCCGCGCGACGCGGCCGGGCGTGTGGTGCCGGACCCCGCATCGGCGCCGGATCCCTCCCACGACGCGGTGCGTTGGCTGGCCTGGCGCGAGGTGGCCGCCCACCCGTGGCTGCCCACCAACGTGGCGCCCGCCCGGCTCCTCGCGCAGCGATGGGGCGACGCCTCCCCGGGCCACGCGCGACGGGGGACCGGGTGAGGACACGCTGGGACACCCCGGTCACCGACGGAGGCCCCACCCTCGGGCAGCTCGCGGTCTCGGCCTACGGGCCGATGGTGCTCTGGTCGGTGGCGTTCGCCGCCGTGCAGCCGGTGATCCCCCTCATCGCGCTGCGGCTGGGTGCGCCGGCCGGACAGGCGGCGCTGGTGGTCTCCGTGCAGGGGGTCGCGGCCATGTTGGTGGGCATCCCCGCCGGCCTGGCGACCGAACGGGTCGGTGAGCGGCGTGCCATGACGGCGGCCGCAGGGCTGGCGGTGGTGTCGCTGGCGGTGGTGCTGACCACGTCATCGCTGGTGCTCCTGACCCTGGGCGTCGCCCTCCTGGGGGTCTCCAGCAGCGTGTTCATGCTGGCGCGGCAGAGCTACCTCACCTCGGCGTTCCCGCGGCAGATGCTGGCCCGGGCCATGTCCACGCTGGGAGGCATGGCCCGCATCGGGTTCTTCGTCGGCCCGGTGCTGGGCGCCGGGACCATCTGGGCCGTGGGCATCCGCGGGCCGGTGGGGCTGTCTCTGGTGCTGGTGCTGGCCTTGGTGGGGCTCACCCTGCGCCTGCCGGCCCTGCCGGGGGAGTCCCACTGCAGCGACACCCGACCCCCACCGCTGCGGGGTGTGGTGCGGGCGCACTGGAGGCTCTTCGCCACCCTCGGGTTCGGGGTGGTGCTGTGCGCTGCGGCCCGGAGCTCGCGGACGGTGGTGATGCCGTTGTGGGGGCACCACATCGGGGTGGATGACTCGGTCATCGCGCTGGTGGTGGGCCTGGCCGGCCTGCTGGAGACGCTGGTGTTCTACCCGGCCGGTGTGCTCATGGACCGGGTCTCCCGGCGGGCCAACGCCATCCCGTCCATGGCGATCCTGGGCCTGGGCATCGCACTGGTGGCATTCGCTGACTCGGCGGCGCCCCTGGCCCTGGCTGCGGTCGTCATCGGCCTGGGCAACGGGTTGGGGTCCGGCATCGTCATGACCCTGTCGGGCGACGTGGCACCGCGGGTGGGTAGGCCGTCCTTCCTCGCGGTGTTTCGCACCCTGGCCGATGCGGGGGCGGCCACCGGTCCGGTGGTCCTGTCGGGGGTCACGGCGGTGGCGGGTCTGACGACCGCGGTGCTCACGGCCGCCGGGTTCGGGTTCGGCGCCTCGGCGGCGTTCGCCCGGTGGGTGCCGCGGGAGCACCGCGCCGAGGGCTGAGTCGGGCGGTGGCGCCGCCCCGGCGCTCGGTACTGCTGGTGCTGCGGGTGCGCTCCGTGTGTCCGAGGCGGCCGTGGGTCCCCAAGGCGACGAACAGCGCCAGCACCCCCAGGCCCAGAGCGGCCGGCCAGGTGCTCTCGACCTCCCGACCGGTGAGCGTGCCCGCCACCAGGAGCGCCCAGTTGAGGGCGTTGTGCCCCAGTACCGCCAGCAGGAGGGAGCCTCCGGAGCCGTCGTGCACCCAGCACAGCACCACTGACAGGCTCACCACCAGCAGCAGGTAGGCCAGGAGCTGGCTGGGCTCGTGTCGGGCGGTGTCCCACTCGGTGGTGAGGAAGAGCGGGGCGTGCCACAGGCAGTGGATGACGCCCAGCACCAGCGCACTCGGTAGAGGGGCGAGCCGTGACTGGAGGCGGGGGAGGGCCACGCCCCGCCAGCCGATCTCCTCCTGCAGCGGTCCGCCCATCAGGTAGACCACGAAGCTGCTGGCCAGCAGCGTGAGCGTGGCGGCCGTTCCGCCGGGGGCCTGGAGGCCGTCCGCGGGGGTGAGGAAATAGCCCACGGCCGTGGCCACCGGGATCGCCGCGAGCGCCACCAGGTACCAGCCGGGGTGCGCGCGCCACTGGAGAAGTCGCCCGAGGAGGCGACCCACGGCGGACCGTCCCTCGGCCGCCCAGGTCACCAGCAGCGCGGCCGCGAAGGGCCCGGCGAACATGCCCAGCTGGTTGATGCCGGCGACCTGACTCAGCGTGGGCTGCCATGGCAGGACGTCCAGGCCACTGGCCGACAGCCACCAAGGGCTCCAGATCAGCCACGAGCTGAGGTAGGCCAGCGCGACGAAGGAGACCAGTGGGTGACGGCGGACGAACGTGGCCATGGGCGTCCTCGGGTGTCGGGGACCGGGTGGTACCTCCAGCATCGCACCTGCCCCGCACCCGGCCGCGGCTACTCTCCGGTGACCATCCACGCCGTGCCGCGAGCACGCCACACCAGGGCCGCCCCACGCAGGACCATGAAGGCGGCGAAGGCGCACCAGAGCCAGACCATGGCCGAGGGGGCCGAGGTGCCGGCGGGCACGGCCTCGCGCACCAGCCACACCACGGGCAGGTAGGCCACCAGCACCGCGGTCTGTGCCCACGCCAGCCAGCGGGCGTCGCCGGCGCCGATGAGCACCCCGTCGAGCACGAACACCACCCCCGCCACGGGCTGCACCAGCCCGGCCACCAGCAACCCGGCTGACAGCGCCTCCTGAACGGCCGGGTCGTCGGTGAACAGTGCCGGCAGCACGCCCGCCAGCGCCACCAGCAGCACCCCGGTGACCACGCCGAACCACACGCCCCACCAGGTCATCAGACGGGTCATGGCGCGGGTACCCCTGGTGTCCCCGGCGCCCAGCGCCTTGCCGGTGAGCGCCTGGGCGGCGATGGCCAGCGCGTCCAGGGCAAAGGCCAGGAATCCCCAGACGGTCATGGCCACCTGGTGGGCCGCCAGGGGCACGTCGCCCAGCCCGGCCGCGAGCCACGTGGTGAGCAGGATGACCCCGCGCAGCGCCAGGGTGCGCACCAGCAGCGGGACCCCGCCGAGGGCCGCGGTGAGCACCCCGGCCGGCGTGAACGCGGTGGGCGCGGCATGGCGCCGCACGTGCCGGCCGAGGAGCCACAGCAGGCCGGCCGCCATGCCCGTCTGCGCGATGACGGTGCCGGTGGCCGCCCCGGCGATGCCCCAGCCCATGCCGAAGATCAGCCAGGCGTTGAGCGCCGCGTTGGCCGCGAAGCCGAGCGTGGCCGCCACGAGCGGCGAGCGGGTGTCCTGCAGGCCGCGCAGCACCCCCGTGACCGCCAGCACCACCAGCATCGGTGGGATGCCGAGGGCCGAGATGCGCAGGTAGGTGGCGGCCTGTCCCGTGGCCGGGCCGGACGCCCCGAAGAGGCCCGCCAGCGGCGCGGCGAGCGCCGCGGTGAGTGCCGCCGTCACACCGCCGAGCAGCAGCGCCAGCCACACGCCGTCCACGCCGGCGGCCAGGGCGCCACGCGTGTTGCCGGCCCCCATCCGCCGCGAGACCACGGCGGTGGTGCCGTAGGCCAGGAAGACGAACATGCCCACCGCCGTGCCCAGCGCGGCCGTGGCCACGCCCATGCCGGCCAGCGCCTCGGTGGAGACGCGTCCCACCATGGCGGTGTCCAGCAGCAGGAACAGCGGTTCGGCGATGAGGGCGAAGAACGCCGGCACCGCCAGCGCGAGGATCTCGCGCGGCCCGGCGCCCTCAGGGCCCGTGGTCTGGTCCGGGGTCGAGGACGTGGGCTCCGGGCTGGTCACGCGCGGAGTGTCGCAGACAGACCGTGGACCGGGCCCGCCGGGTCGCCGTCGGGCCAGCCCGACAGCGATCCGGCCGGCTGGCAGGATGTCGCTCGACGCCGGAGATCACGAGGGTGGAGACATGAACGGACGCACCGCACCAGCCCACCTGAACCCCACCGATCCGATGGCCGTGGCGGGAACGGCTGTAGATGATCTGCACACGACCGGCCCGCTGCGCCGCGAGCTCTCCCGCACGGCCCGTAGCGCGCTCTACCTCCTGCTCGACCTGCCCCTCACCGTCGCCGCCTTCTGCGTGGCCGCCATCGGGGTGAGCGGGAGCCTCAGCATCCTCCTGGCGCCTCTCCTCCTGCCGGGGACCGGGATGGCCCTGCGCGCCCTGGCCCGCGTGGAGCGCGGGGCGCTGGGTGGTCTCCTCGGGATCCGTACCGAGGAGCCCCCGTACCCCGCCCCGCTGCGGGACGCCCGCGACCTCCGCGAGCACGTCCTGCACCCCCAGCTCTGGCTCGACGTCGTCTGGGCCCTGGTCGGGTTCCTGGCCTCCCTGCTGACCTTCACCCTGGTGGTGACGTCCGGCGGCCTGGCGCTGTCCGGTGTCACCGCGCCGCTGTGGCTCCCGTTCCTCCGCAGGCTGGACGGGTACCGGTCCTCCGCCGAGGACCTCTTCGGGACCGGAGGCTTCTGGCCGGACCTCCTGGTCAACCTGGGCCTTGGCGCTGCGGGTGCGCTGCTCCTGTGGGCCGTCTGCCGCTGGATCGCCCCGGTCCAGGGCCACGCGGCCGCCGTCCTGCTCTCCGGCCGGGCCACCCAGGACAACCTTGCTGCCTCCCGTCGGGCCCACCGGGCCTCGCAGCAGGCCGAGCTCAGCGGTCTGCAGCGGCTGGAGCGCGACCTGCACGACGGCCCTCAGCAGCAGCTCGTGCGGCTGCAGATGGACCTCGCCCGGGCCCGAGCGGCCGTGGACGCCGACCCGCAGCGTGCAGGCCGGATGCTGGACGACGCGAGCCGTCTGACCCGGGACACCCTCGGGGAGCTGCGCCAGCTGTCGCGCGGCATCGCCCCGCCGGTGCTCGTCGACCGCGGCCTGGTCGAGGCCGTCCGGGAGCGCGCCGTCAGCCACCCCCTGCCGGTCGCGGTGACTGGCAGGCTGGAGCGGCGCCTGCCCGAGCACCTCGAGACCGCCCTCTACTACGCCGCCAGCGAGGCCCTGGCCAACGCGGCCAAGCACGCCGACGCCCAGCACGTGCGCGTGAGCATCGGCCAGCGTGACGGGTGGGTCGGGCTCACGGTGGCCGACGACGGACGGGGCGGCGCGGACCCCGCATCGGGCCATGGTCTGGCCGGGCTGGCCCAGCGCCTGGAGGGGGTCTACGGTCGACTCACCGTCGACTCTCCGGTCGGCGGCCCCACCCGGATCACCGCGGAGGTGCCCCTGCCGTGAGCACGTCCCCGTCGCTGCGGGTCGTCGTGGCCGACGACTCGGTCCTCCTGCGGGAGGGGTTGCAGCTCATCCTCGCCGACGCCGGCCACCAGGTGGTGGCCGGCGTCGGCGACGGTGACGCCTTCGTCGCCGCGATGGCCGAGCACCGGCCCGACCTCGGCATCGTCGACGTACGCATGCCGCCCACCCACACCGACGAGGGGTTGCGCGCCACGCTCGCCGTGCGGCGGGCCGACCACTCGGCGCGCGTGCTCGTCCTCAGCCAGTACGTGGTGGCCGGGTACGTGGACGAGCTGCTCGCCGAGGACGCCTCCGGCATCGGCTACCTGCTGAAGGACCGCGTGGCCGACCTGCGGATGCTCGGTGAGTCCCTGCAGCAGGTGGCTGCCGGGGGGA
Source organism: Kytococcus schroeteri (assembly GCF_002847825.1). Taxonomy (GTDB): domain Bacteria; phylum Actinomycetota; class Actinomycetes; order Actinomycetales; family Dermatophilaceae; genus Kytococcus; species Kytococcus schroeteri. The sequence goes on from NZ_PKIZ01000009.1 coordinate 22,726, forward strand.
CGGTGCTCGACCCGGACGTCGTCCGCCAGCTGCTCGGGCGTCGGCCCGTCGCCGACCCGGTGGCCACCCTGACCCCGCGGGAGCGGGACGTGCTCGAGCTCATGGCTGCCGGGCGCACGAATGCCGGCATCGCCGAGGAGCTGGTGGTCACCGAGGGGGCGGTGGAGAAGCACACGCAGCGGTTGTTCGCGAAGCTCGGACTCAGCGAGGGGGACCACCACCGGCGCGTGCAGGCCGTGCTGGCCTGGCTCCGGCACACCGGGATCGACCTGCCCGACTGAAGTGGATCGTCCGTTGCCCGTGCTGTGCGGGGACCTCTCAGGCCGCCGAGGAGCTGCTGCCCCAGGCGGCCTGCAGGATGTCGAGCTGCCGGGAGAACGCGGTCTCGCGGGCCTTGGCGGGGAGTCCGGCGCACGACCCGAGCTCCAGGGCCACGTACCCGTGCACCCCGGCCCACAGGCTGAGGACGGCGGCCGGCAGCTCGGCCGCGCGTGACGTGGGCAGGACACGCCGCACGGCCTCCACGAGGGGGGCGATGCCCTCGAACTCCAGCCACGACCCCGCCGGGCTGGCGCCCTGCGGCGGCGCGTCGAACATCACCGCGTAGAGGTCGGGGTGCCCTAGGGCCCAGTCGCGGTAGGCGTGGCCCAGGCGTCGCAGGTCCGCCTCGGGGTCGTCGGTGGTGCCGATGGCGTGCTGGGCCGCGCTGAAGCTGCTGACGGCGGCCTCGCGCACGGCCTCGAGGAGCTCGTCCTTCCCTCCGAAGAGGGTGTAGACGGCAGCGGTGGAGGTGCCGCACCGGGTGGCCAGGCGTCGCAGGGAGAGCGCGGCCGAGCCCTCCTCGGTGAGGGTGCGCGCGGCTGCCGCCACGAGGCGGTCGCGGAGCGCGTCGTCGTGCACACGGGGTCTGGCCACTGGACGAGCCTACCCGCGAGGTGGTTCACTAACGGTGTTACAAAACGGCGTCATGAAAAGGGTGGGTCATGTCCACGAGGTTCACGCGCTACACCGCATCGCCCGAGGGGGAGGTCACGTTCTTCCTCATCGGCATGCGCGTCAACAGCCCGCTGCAGGTGCGCCGATGGGGGCCCGTGGTGATGGCCATGCCGCGCATGCTGAGGTACCTGTCGAGCACGCCCGAGGCCGGGATGTTGGGACACCACCAGTGGTTCGGCCGCACCACGATCCTGCTGAGCTACTGGCGCAGCCCGGAGCACCTGCAGCGCTTCGCGGCGGACGCCGAGGGGCCGCACCTGGAGCCGTGGCGTCGGTTCCGCGCCCTGGCCCAGGACGGCGACGTGGGCGTGTGGCACGAGACCTACGTGGCCGGACCGGGCTCGCGGGAGGCCGTCTACGCCAACATGGGCGAGGGGTTCGGCCTGGCCGGGGCCCTGGGGGCGGTGCAGATGGGCGCGGGCCTGCAGACCCATGCGCAGCGCCTGCGGGCGGTCGGCCAAGGCTGAGCGCCCGCAGGCCGTCCGGCGGGGCTCGGGGGGGCACCCCGTCAGTCCTCGCGGGCCTTGCGGGTCTCGCGCTCGCTGGCCTTCTGCAGTGCCTCGACCAGCTCGTCCTTGGTCATGTCGGACCGGCCCTCGACGTCCAGCTCCTGGGCCAGCTCGTAGAGGTGCTCCTTGGAGGCGTTGGCGTCCACACCGCCGGCGGTGTCGCCCTGCGGGTCCGGGCCGCCCTCCTCGGAGGCCTCGTCCGAGGGGCCGTTCTCGGGCTTGGGCTCCCAGTGGTCGCCGACCTTCTCGTGGGTCTGCTTCACCGCGGCCCAGGCCGTCCGGGCGGCGCGGGACTCGTCGTCGTACTGCTCCACCGCGGAGTCGTAGGCCTTGGCGAAGGTGTCCTGGGCCTTCTGGTCAGAGCGCTCCAAGGTGTCGGGGATCTCGCTGCCCTTCGCGTGGTCGTCCTTGCCGGTCTTCGGCATCGTGTCCTCCTGGCTCTCGGGGGTGACGGGTCGGGACGGGTGGCTCGGGCCTGACCGGCGCCGTGGGTGTCCTCAGCTGGCGCGGACGTCCTTGACCACCGGCAGGCGCATCGGGGCAGGACCGGCAGCGCGACAGGTCAGCTGGTGCGGCTCGGTGGTCACGGTGTGGCCGGTGACCTGCACGGGCTCACCACGCACCACCAGATCCACCTGCCAGGCCTCCTCGCTGCCCGACTGGCCGGTCACGACCACCTCGCCCCACCCCATCGGGCCGAGTTCCCGCATCGATGCGGCGACGGCCGCCTGGGCGGGCGGGGTCAGCCCACAGCGGCCCCGCAGGCGGGTGGGGTCCACGGCGCTGGCGAGGTGGGCGCGCAGGTCGGCGGTGGCCGATGCGGGGTCGCTGCCGCCGTAGATCGCCCCGTCGGGCAACAGCACCACGTTGGCGGCGAACCGGTCGCCGCCGGTGTGGGTGCACTCCCACACCGCCTCGGGCCACTCCTCGGCCAGCGCAGCGGCCACCGGCCGGCCGCGGATCGCGCAGCACACGTCCTTCAGCCCGTGCGTGCAGACCATGACGATGCCGGGTTCGCCGGCCTGCGGCACGGTCGCCTCCGCATCGGGCCAGGTGCCGAACGACTCCACGGCCCGCACCAGGTCACCGTCGCTGTGCGCAGTCCCCCAGAGCAGGGGGCGCGGGCGGTCGGTGTCCACCAAGCAGAACCGGCGCGTGGGGTGACCGGGCTCGGGGCGTGCCCCCGGGCGGCGGATCAGCATCAGGCGGGCGCCGGCGGACTCCAGGCGGGCTCGGAGCTCCTCCTTGGCGCGGTCGTAGCAGTCGAGGCCCTCCCAAGCGCTACGGCCCCAGTCACCGTTCTGCTCCACCAGGAACCAGCGTCGCGCCGGCGGGGCGGTGCCCACCATCGTGTCGCCGCGCTCGCGGGCGCCGTCGGAGCAGCGGAAGGCGGGGGAGGGGCTCACGGCTGCACCTCCACCAGGCCCCGGCGCACGAGGTCCTGCACCACAGTCAGCGGGGCGGGGAGGGCGTCGGTGCGGTGCGGGCCGTCCTGCAGCGCGGTCACCACCGCGCGGGCGTCCTCGTCCAGGTCGAACCAGCCCAGTCGGGTGTGCAGACGGTCGGGGCGAGCGGGGTCGTCCCCGAGCTCCAGCCCACCGCGCAGGGCGACGGTGCTGGCCGTGCCGAGCCCCTCGGCGGCTGCCAGCTGGGCCAGCGGGGGCGCGGGGTCCGGGCGCCGGGTGGCCCGCACCTGGGTGCGGAACGCCCGGGCGAGCGCCGCGGCATCGAGGGAGTCGATCGCCTCGTGCAGGGCGCCGCGCAGCTGCTCCAGCGTGGGGCCGACGACGGCGGCGTCGTCGGGGCGGGCCCCCAGCGGCAGGTTGGCACGCAGGGCGGGTTCTTGGCGCAGGCGCGCGCGGGCCGCCTCCAGGGCGGCGCCGGCGATGTGGTCGGGAGTCCAGGTGTGGACCCCGATGGTCAGGTGGGCGCTGATGCCGCCGAGGGCCGCCGCGGCGTGGATGGTGCCGCGGGGCAGGTAGAGCACGTCACCGGGCTCCAGGACGGTGTCGACCACGGGGTCCTCGTGCGCGGTGCGGTGGGCGACCTGCTCGCGCACGGTGTCCCACGGCTGGTCGCGCAGCGGGTGCTCGATGACGGGCTCGTGGAGGGTCCAGTGCTTGGTGCCGTGGACCTGCAGGACGAACACGTCGTGCACGTCGTAGTGGGCGGAGAAACCCTGGTTCTGCGAGGGCGTGACGTAGGCGTTCACCTGAACCGGGTGACGCAGGTCCTCGCCGAGACGGCGGGCGAACTCCGCGATCGGCGGCCAGGTGCGGTGCAGCCCCTGCAGCACGATGGTGGAGCCGCCGGCGAACAGGGAACGCACCCGGTCCTCGTCCACCTGGTCGGAGGCCCCCGCGCCGGTGCCCCCGCCGCGGGTGAAGCGCGACTCGGGGAGGGTCTGCCCCTCCTTGGCCATACGCAGGAAGGGGGTGCGCAGGGCGCGGTGCGTCAGCAGCTCGTCGACGGCCTCGAGGGAGAAGAGGTCGGCGAAGTCGTCACCACCGCGTTCGGCGGCGGTGACGTGGAGGGGGTGGGTGCCCCAGGACCGCCCCGCGAAGTCTGTCGGGTCCGTGTGGAGGAGCCGGCGCAGTGCGGGGCGGTCCTGGGAGGCCGGGGCGGTCCCGGCAGGTGGGGTGCTCACTCAGACCGCGGCGCCACCGTCGGCCGGGCCGTGGGCACCGCTGTCGGCGCCGGCGTCGGCACCGCCGTCACCCGCGCCACCATCGGCACCGCCGTCGCCGGCAGCGCCATCCGCACCGCCGTCGCCGGCGGCACCGTCACCGGCCGCGCCGTCGGCACCGCCGTCACCGGCCGCGCCGTCGGCACCGCCGTCACCCGCGGCGCCGTCAGCACCGCCGTCACCGGCGGCGCCATCGCCGGCAGCACCGTCAGCGCCGCCGTCGCCGAGCAGCTGTGCCGGGTCGAGCTCGTCGTTCTTCGGGGCGTCCGTCATGGTTCCTCCTTCTCGACGGCCCCGCCGGTCGGGGCCAGATGCCCAGTCTGGTGCAGCACCCCGGCTCCTTCAACAGCGGGATCCTGCGGCCTGTGGACGGGGTGACGGGTGGTCGCACCGCGTGCCGCGGACTGTGGGGGACGCGGTGCGGGCCCATCTCGTCCACGACTTTCCACGCACACGCGGTGGACGGCGTCTGCGCAGGTCAGAGGCCCCTTCGCCGGGCGCCCGGGCGTGTTGCCCACCGGCTTCCCCACAGGCTCGTCCACAGCCTGTGGGGAGAGGCACACCATCGGTCCACACCGGTCTCCACAGACTGTCCACAGGGCCGTTTGGGGCTGTCGGTGGTGGGGCCTACCGTGTGCACGCGCGCGCAGGCCGGGGACCGACGAGGGCGCTTCGAGGAGTGGGAGAGCACATGAGCGATCACGAGTACGAGCCGCCGCCGGACGACGGCCCGGGCATGGACCGGATGCCCCCGCAGGACGTGGATGCCGAGCGTTCCGTGCTGGGCGGCATGCTGCTGAGCAAGGACGCCATCGCCGACGTGCTCGAGGTGGTGCGCGGGGCGGACTACTACCGTCCGGCCCACGAGCTCATCCACGAGGCGATCCTCGACCTGTTCGGCCGGGGCGAGCCGGCCGACGCCATCACCGTGGCTGACGAGCTCACCAAGCGCGGCAACCTGCAGCGCGCCGGCGGGCAGGCCTACCTGCACCAGCTGATGCAGGCCGTGCCCACGGCGGCCAACGCCGGCTACTACGCCGAGATCGTGGCCGAGCGCGCCATCCTGCGCCGCCTCGTGGAGGCCGGCACCCGCATCGTGCAGATGGGCTACGGGCAGGGCGGGGGCGAGGTCGAGGACGTCGTCAACGCCGCCCAGGCCGAGGTGTACGCGGTCTCCGACAAGCGTGGCGCGGAGGACTACCAGGTCATCGGCGAGATCTTCGACGCCACCGTCGACGAGATCGAGCACGCCGCCGGCAGCTCCGGCGAGATGGTGGGCGTGCCCACCGGGTTCGCCGACCTCGACCGCCTCACCAACGGCCTGCACGGCGGGCAGATGATCGTCGTGGCCGCCCGACCCGCCATGGGAAAGTCGACGCTCGGCCTGGACATCTGCCGGTCGGCCAGCATCGAGCACGGCCTGGCGTCGTGCATCTTCTCCCTGGAGATGAGCAAGACCGAGATCGTCATGCGCATGCTCTCGGCCGAGGCGTCCATCCAGCTGCAGAAGCTCCGCAAGGGCGACGTGGACGAGGGTGACTGGGCAAAGATCGCCGAGACCCAGGGGCGGCTCAGCGTGGCCCCGCTGTTCATCGACGATAGCCCCAACCTGTCGCTCATGGAGATCCGGGCCAAGGCGCGGCGCCTCAAGCAGCAGCACAACCTCAAGCTCGTGGTCATCGACTACCTGCAGCTCATGACCTCCGGCAAGAAGGTGGAGAGCCGCCAGCAGGAGGTCTCGGAGTTCTCCCGTGCGCTCAAGCTGCTGGCCAAGGAGCTCGAGGTGCCGGTCATCGCCATCTCGCAGCTGAACCGTGGACCCGAGCAGCGCACGGACAAGAAGCCGCAGATGAGTGACCTGCGTGAGTCGGGCTGCCTCACGGCCGACACGCGGGTGCTCCGGGCGGACACCGGGGCCGAGGTCACCCTGGGCGAGCTGATGGTGAGTGGTGCCCGGGACGTGCCGGTCTGGGCCCTGGACGACTCCATGCGGTACGTGCGTCGCCACCTCACGCACGTCTTCCCGACGGGCATCAAGCCGGTCTTCCGCCTCACCACCACGTCCGGCAAGACGCTGCGGGCGACCGCGAACCACCCGTTCCGCACCTACCGGGGCTGGACCGCCCTGGAGGATTTGCGCCCGGGTGACCGGCTCGCCGTGCCACGGCACGTCCCGGCGCCGGAGCAGTGCACCCCGTGGACCGCGGCGGAGGTCGTCATGCTGGCCCACCTCATCGGGGACGGGTCGTTCGTCCGGCGTCAGCCGATTCGGTATGCGAGCGTCGACGAGGCAAATCTCGCGGCCGTGACGGAGGCGGCGCAGCACTTCGGGATCACAGCGGTGCGTGACGACCACGAAGCCGCGCGGTGCACCTCCTTGCGGCTCCCCGCGCCGTACCGCCTGACCCATGGCAAGCGGAACCCCATCGCGGCGTGGCTCGACGAGATGGGCCTGTTCGGTGCGCGGAGCCACGAGAAGTTCGTCCCCGAGGGTGTGTACTCGCTGCCCAAGGAGCAGATCTCCTTGTTCCTGCGCCACCTCTGGGCCACGGACGGGTCGGTGACCGTCACGAGGGGTGGCCGTGGGGGTCGCGTCTACTATGCCTCGACGTCCAGAGAACTTGTGGACGGCGTCTCGCGTCTGCTTCTGCGTTTCGGGATCTCCTCGCGGATCCGCACCACCTCAAAGGGTGACTACCGACCGGGCTACACGCTGGACATCTCCGGGACCAACAGCCAGCGTCGCTTCCTGCAGGAGATCGGCGTCCACGGTCAGCGGGGAGAGGCGGCAACGCAACTCCTGGAGATCCTGCGGGGTCTCACCGCGAACACCAACGTCGACACCGTCCCGCGTGAGGTCTGGGACGACGTGCGGGTAGCCATGCAGGAGAAGGGCATGACCACCCGTGCCTTCCAAGCCGAGCTCGGAACCCAGTACTGCGGATCGGCGCTGTACAAGAGCGCTCCGTCCCGTGAGCGACTGGCCCGCGTGGCTCAGGTACTGGACTTGGCCGAGCTCGACCTCGTGGCGTCCAACGACGTGCTGTGGGACGAGGTGCGATCCGTCGAGTTGGAGGGCGTCGAGCCTGTCTTCGACGCCACCGTGGCCGGAGCGCACAACTTCGTCGCCAACGGCATCGCCGTCCACAACAGCATCGAGCAGGACGCCGACATGGTGATCCTCCTGCACCGCGAGGAGGCCTACGAGAAGGAGTCACCCCGGGCGGGTGAGGCGGATTTCATCGTGGCCAAGCACCGAAACGGCCCGACGGACACCATCACTGTGGCGTTCCAGGGTCACTTCAGCCGGTTCAAGGACATGGCCCAGGGCTTCTGACGGGCAGGCCGCGGGGCCGGGCGGGGGCCATCTGCCCCGCCCGGCCCTGCCGCGGTTCGGTGCGCCTTAGGCGTCCCGCTGGATGCGCCGCGCGAACTTCGCGATGCGGTCCCGCAGGCCCTCGATGCGCAGCTCGGTCCAGAACTCCTTCTCCTCCGGGGTGGCCCGGTCACCGACCTCGCTGACCGTCGGCGCCCGCCGTACGTTGCGCGAGCACGAGAAGTCGGTGCAGGCCAGTACGCCCACGGTGGCGCCGCGGCGCCCGGCGGCGCCGGCCAGCGAGGCCACCACCATCCGGACGTTCTCCGTGGCCTCGATGTCCTGGCACCACACGCAGATGGCCTTGCGGCGCGTGGGTGTGCCGGAAGCGGGTCGCAGCAGGATGGAGGTGACGACGCTGTCCAGATGCAGGACGACGTAGGACCGGTTCGGTCGCTTGGCGTCCGTCCAGCCGAGGTAGTCCAGCGACTCCCAGTCGACGGTGTCGAGCTCGGGGAGGATCGCCTGGGTGGCCTCGCGCCTGGAGGCGTTGACGAAGGACGTGCGGATGTCCTGTTCGGTCACGGGGTGCATGGGGGTCTCTCTTCGTGGCGGTGCGGGGCGCACGCGGGCACGACGGACCCCGAGGGGGTCACCGCCAGCCGTGGGTGCGCAGGGGGATGCGGGGGAAGGTCGCGCGCACCGCGCTGCAGGCCTGCATGGCCGCCTCCTCTCCCGCGCCGTGGCGCGTCACCGTCGATGCCGCCGTGGGCCCGGTCGGCGGTGGGCAAGGTTAGGGAGCGGCCTCCGGCAGGGTCAAACGCCGTCCGGGGCCATGCCCCCCCCCGCATCGGGCAGGATGGCGCCCATGAAGGTGATGTTCCACGGGTGCCTGCGCACCGTCCCGGGCCACGGCGCCGACCTGCTGGCCATCCTCTCCGAGCAGGGCGGCGCCGAGCCGATGCCGGGCAACCTGCTCTACCTCGTCGCTTCCGACCCGGAGGACCCCGATGCCGTGTGGGTCACCGAGGTGTGGGAGTCGGCCGAGCACCACCAGGCCTCGCTGCAGCTGCCAGCGGTGCGCTCCCGCATCGAGCGCGCGGTGCCGATCCTCGACCCGGAGGGCATGAGCCACCAAGTGCTCACGCCGGTGGCGGGCATCCCCGGCTGACCGGCCGGCCCCTCAGGCGCCGTTCGTGGCGAACGCCTTGAGCGCCGTCAGGTCGCCGTTGAACAGGTCGGTGTCGTACCCGAGCTCCTCCCACGCGGCGTTCTGCCAGATGGTGTGCTCGACGCCCTTCCACGCGTCCGGCAGCGGTCCCGGGGAGTCGGTCCAGCGGGCGATCCACAGCGGCGTGGAGCGCCACGAGGGGCTGCTGCCCATGCACTGATCCCACCAGCTGCGGGCGGTGTAGATGATCGGCCGCGTGCCGGTGCGCTCCTGGTAGCGGCCCACGAAGTCGGCCACGAACTGCTGCAGTTCCGCGGGGGTCCTGTCGTAGCAGTCGTTGCCCTCGTAGGGGTTCCACTCGATGTCGAGGGCTCCCGGCAGGGTGCGGTCGTCCGGCGTCCACCCGCCACCGTGCTCGATGAAGTAGTCGGCCTGGGTGGCGCCGTCCGTCACCTTGGGGTTGGCGAAGTGGTACGAGCCGCGCACCACGCCCTCCTGTGTGGCGCCGGTCCACTGCTCGGCGAACTTGGTGTTGAGCAGGTAGTCGCCCTCGCTGGCCTTGATGTACGCGAACTCGATGCCGTTGCCGTGCCAGGTCTTCCAGTCGTTGCCCACCGTGTGGCCGCTGACGTCCATGCCGGGGACCGCAGCCTCGGCGCGGAAGGGGTCGGCCGGGGCGGTCTGCGGGGCTGCCGGGCCGGCGGCGTCGTGGCCGTCCCGGAGGCGCCACCCCATCGGCGCGCCGTGCCGGGCGTCCACGCCGTGCTGGCGGGCCACCGCATCGGGGCGGGGTGCCTCCCGGCGGTCCTCGGCCACCGATTCCGCAGTGGCGGCGGGCGCGGTCAGGCCGGTGACGGCCACGGTAAGGAAAGCGTAAAGACTTGTGCGACGAGCGTTTTGGAGTACTGTGATCCTCGGGTTGGGGTCGGCGCGGTCAGTGAACCACATCACCCCGGACGACGCTCCTCAGTCGCGGAGCGCCTCCGTCAGCTCGCGCGAACCCGCCGGGTCCAGCACCACGCCCGGGTGGGGCCCGGCGGCCACCAGCGCCTCGCGCACCCCGTCCCCGAGCGGGCCCACCACCAGTACCGCGTTGCCTGCCGTGCGACGCTCCAGCATCCCGGAGTCGGCCAGGGTCCACACGCCGTCGTGCCCCTCGGTGGTGGCGGCCTCGTCGAGCACCTCCAGCTGGTCGGCCAGGAAGTCCAGCCCGTCCTCGGTGCCGATGTTGGTCATGAGCAACCCCTGGGTATCGAGCAGGTCCAGCAGCTCGAGGTGGAAGTCCGGCCCGGCCAGGTGGGCGCACGCCTCAGTGTCGGTGGGCAGGTCCACCACCACCACGGCGAACTGCTCCCCGGCGGCCACCAGTTGGCCCACGGCATCGCGGGCGTCGCCCACCACCACCTCCAGGTCGGTGCCGGCGGGCAGCGGCAGGGTCTCGGTGACGAATGAGACCAGCTCGCGGTCGATGTCCACCACCACCTGCGCCGACCCGGGTCGTGTGGCCTGCACGTACCGCGGCAGGGTGAGCGCCCCGGCGCCCAGGTGCAGCACCCGCAGCGGCGCACCGGGGTGTGCCACGGCATCGAGCACGTTGGCCATGCGCCGCAGGTACTCGTAGCGCACCTCGAGCGGGTCGGCAGGGTCCACGTGGCTCTGCACGTGCTCCCCCACGAACAGCTCCCAGCCGCTCCCGTGCTCGGCGGGGGCCAGGCGTGCGCGGACCCCGCTGGTGGAGAGCTGCACCGACCGCTCGGCCGGGTGGGGCACGGGGGTGCCGTCGGGGGTCGATGGGGTGGGAGCCGGGTGCTGCGTCACGCCCCCAGTGTGCGTGATGGTCAGGAATCCGTATGGATCCCGGGACAGGTTGTGCCGGGTACTCGGGTGCTGGCTACCTTGGGCCCGTCCCACCCTGCGCCTCACCCCTCGGAGGAACCGTGTCCGCGCGCACCCGCAGCCCCCGCACCCTGACCCGCCTGGCCGTCGCCGGCCTCGCCGCCACCACTGTGGTGGCGCCCACCACCCTCGCCACCGCCGCCGGCCCCGATGCCGGTGGGTCCACCGCGTCGACCAGCGCGGCCGCCGCCGGTGGGCTCGAGGACGTGCTCTTCGTGGGCAACAACTGGGACGGCACCATCGATGTGGTGGAGGACGAGGGGCAGATGCGCCGCCTCGGCCGCATCAACGCCGTGCCGGACTACCACCAGCGCCTCACCGAGATCGCGTTCAACCCCATCCACTGGCCGGTGTTCCTCTACATCCGCCACACCGCGGGCGAGGGCCACGACCAGCTCGTGGACGACGTGTACTCCGCCAAGGACGGCCGCCACGTGGTGGTCTCCCGCCCGAGCTTCCGCGACGTCGTCTCCATCGACACCGTCACCGGCAAGATCGCCTGGCGCTACAAGCTGACCGGCTTCCGTGCCGACCACATGGCCCTCTCGCCCGACGGCTCGCGCGTCGCCGTCTCGGACTCCAGTGCCAACCTGGTGCACGTGCTGGACATGGCCACCGGGAAGGTGCAGGGCAAGGTCAGGACCGGTGACCGCCCGCACGAGAACGTGTTCAGCCCCGACGGCAAGCAGCTGTGGACCATGGCCATCGGCAACGTGGAGAACAAGAGCGACGCCCCGGACCAGCAGCGCAACGACCTGCTCAAGGGCAAGCGCTACATCACCGTCACGGACACCGAGACCTTCCAGCCGGTGCGCACCATCGACATGCGCGACCGCCTGGACGCCGCCGGCCACGCGGAGCTCTCCGACGCCGTGCGACCCATCGCGTTCACGCCGGAGTTCGACAAGGCGTACTTCCAGGTGAGCTACTTCAACGGCTTCCTGGAGTACGACGTGCAGGCCGACCGCATCACCCGCCGCGTGGAGCTGCCGAAGAACCCCACCACCCCCGCCGACCGCAGCGCGTGGGTGAACGACTCGCGCCACCACGGCATCACCATGAAGCCCGACGGCACCCAGCTGTGCGTGGCCGGCACCATGGACGACTACGCCACCGTGGTGGACCGCCAGACGCTGGAGCACGGCCCGCTGGTGCCCACCAGCAAGCCGTACTGGGCCACGGTGAGCAACGACGGTGCGCGCTGCATCGTCTCGGAGTCCGGGGCCGATTCGGTGACCGCCATCGACTTCGCCACCGGCCAGAAGGTGGGCAGTGTGGCCGTGGGCGACCACCCGCAGCGCGTGCGCCAGGGCGTGGTGCCCGAGGGCTGGGCCGGCCCCCAGGCCTGAGCCGCGCACGTGGGGTCCGTCCACAGAACCGGTGGGCGGACCCCGCTGCCGTGAGCCCCGGTCAGCGTCCGAAGCCGGCCAGCACGGCCTTGGCGTCGTCGGCCTCGCCGGCGGGGGCGGTCCCCAGGGCGTCGACGGTACGGCGGGCGATCCGCATCGCGCTGGCGGCCGGGGGCGGTGCACCGGCCGGCAGGTCGAGGTCGAGCTGGTGCACGACGAGCTCCACGGCCCACGTGGCCAGGAAGTCCCCGGTGGTGAGCACCAGACCCTGGAAGGACATCCGCCCGTCGGGCAGAGCAGGCGCGTGGTGCTCCCACCCGGCGCACACCTCGTCGAGGTGCTGCAGCGCTTGGCGCGGGCGGGTGTACGCCGATGCCGTGCGGCGCGTCACGAAGATCCCGGGCACGGGGTCGTCGGCCTCCTGCGCGGCGAAGGCGGTCCAGTACGAGGCGGCGTCGGTGTCCGCCGGGGTGTCGGTGTCGGCGCGAGACCCGGCGAGCATCTCCTGCAGCCCCGTGCGCACGTGCACGATGCAGTCGAGGCGCGACCAGCCCTGGGCCCGGCTCGGGGCCAGCAGGGCGAGGTCGTCGAGCGACTCGCACCCGGCCCGGAAGGTGCGGAGGGCCTCGAGGAAGGCGCGGCGCCCCTCCTCGAGCGGGATGCTGAGCGGTCGGGGCATGCCTGCAGCCTGCCACGCAGCCTCGCTGCCTCAGGCCGCGCTCTCCCGGGCGCCGCGCGCCACAAGCGCCGCCAGCGCGCCGATGCCGGCTAGGCCCACGTAGGTCCAGGCCAACCCGTGGTCCAGATGTGCCTGCGCCGCCCCGCCGAGGGCGAGCGTGGCGGCCACGGCGCAGGCCTCGCCCAGCTGGAGGCTCGACCCGACCCGGCCGTGCTCCCGCCGCGGGCTCAGCGCCAGGGCCTGCGAGGAGATCTGCGGGTAGGCCACGCCCATGCCGAGCCCCGCCAGCGCCACCCCCACCGAGACGGGCCACCACGGCCACCCGGTGGCGATCACCACGCCCGTGGCCACGGGGCCGCAGAGCACCAGCAGGGCGGCCGGCACCATCGAGGCGGTGGCGGACCGGCTGTGGCGGCTCTGCCACCAGGCGCCCACCGCCCACCCCACGGCCGAGCCGGCCAGGGCCAGACCGGAGACCACGATGGGGACGCCCCGGTCGCGCTGGAGGAACAGGGGCACGTACGTCTCCGTGGTGTAGGCCGACGCCGCCAGCAGGCTCCGCAACGCCACGAGTCGGGGCACACCGTGGCGGCCCCGCAGCGTCCCGGCGGGGAGCAGGCGCGTCAGGACGGCCAGCACCGCGACGAACGAGAGCCCCAGCGCCAGCAGGCCCCACCCGGCCCGGCTGCCGCCCGCGACGCTCATGGCCAGCACGGCGGCCGATGCGGCGACGGCCCAGCCCCACGGGATCCGGACGTCCTGGTCCCCGGCGGGCCGGGTGTCCCGCCCGTGCAGCCCCACCAGCAGGCCCACCGCCGAGAGCACGGCGACCACCGCCACGCTGCCGTAGACCCAGCGCCACCCGAGGTGCTCGGTGAGCAGCCCGGACACCACCGGACCCGCCAGCGAGGGGACCACCCAGGCCGCGTTGACCACCCCGAACAGCGCCGGGTGGTGCTCCTGCGGGACGGTGGCCGAGGCGATGGCGTAGACCGTCACCGCGGCCATGCCCACGCCCACGCCCTGCACGAGTCGCCCCAGCACGAAGACGCCGATGTGGCCGGCGAGCGCGCACATCAGCACCCCGGTGACGAACAGGGCGATCGCCGTGAGCAGGGGTGGCCGGGCGCCGACGCGGTCGCACCAGGGGCCCGCCAGCACCATGCCGGTCACGGAGGTGATGAGCGTGGCCGCGAAGGCGGCTGAGTACCACGCCGGGGCGGCCAGCGCGTCGACCACCGAGGGCAGGGAGGTGGTGACCGCGTAGGTCTCGAAGGCGATGGTCGCCTCGAGGCCGGCCAGGCCCGCCACCAGCAGGATCCCGACGGTCGCGATCAGCCCGGGGTGTCGTGCGTCCGTGGTGGGCATGGGGACCTCCCTCCAGGTGGCTCGGCGGCGGCGGTTCGGCCGCCGACGGTAGCGGTCCACCGGCAGGGTCCTAAGACCCTGCCGTCCAGATCTCGGTCCGCGACCGATGGTGCGCCCGCGCCGGGTGCGGCACCGTCGAGGCCGTGGCAGGCAACCGCCCGCCGATCCGCACCCCGCGATCGAGAGGACAGGACCATGAACACCCACACCCGCTTCACCACCTCGCTGGCCGGGCTGGCCGCCTGCAGCGCCCTCGTGCTGGGCGCCGGCGCCCCCACCCAGGCCGCCCCGGCACAGGCCCCCGCCGAGCAGGTCGCAGCCGCGGCCCCGAGCCAGCCGGCCGCCACCGCCTCGCCCTTCTCCGTCGACGCCGCTGCCGGCAAGCTGGTGCCCATCCGCCAGGCCAACAGCCAGGTGAGCACCTGGTACGACTGCGGTCCGGTGTCGCTGCTCATGTCGCTGTTCGACCGGGGCGTCACCCCGGAGAAGTGGAGCGGCGACCCGGCCGACCCCACCGAGGCCGTGCGCGACATGCGCGCCACGATGGGGGCCGCACCCACGGGCAACACCAACGTCGAGCAGGTGCGCAACGGCTTCGCCGCCTACGGCTTCGACACCCACTGGGTGGCCACCGCCGACGAGGCCGAGGCCGCCGCCCGGGAGGGCAAGACGGTGATGGTGCTCGGTGACGCCCAGGTGGCCGGCAAGTACTGGCAGGAGGACCTGGCCACCTCCGAGTCGGTCTCGCACTGGGTGGTGCTGGCCGGGTACGACAAGGACTCCGGCAAGTACACCGTGCTCGACCCGCTGTCCGGGCCCGACGCCAACGAGCCGCACTCGGTGGGTGCCGACTGGACCAACCAGTTCCACGACGTGTACGGCTACGGCGCCGTGGTGGTCGACTGACCCCTCACCCCGCCGCGCCGGTTGATCGCGCGTCCCTCCCCGCCGGGCCGCTCCCCTCCACGGACGAGGGGGCGGCCCGGCGCGTGGTCGAGGCTCAGTACGGTGCCCCCGTGGACGGCGAGACGCGCAGCGAGCACGGCACCCAGGCCCTGGACGAGACGACGAGCCGTGCTCTGCGTCGCACTGCCCGGCGGCTCGCCGTGCTCGGACCCGACCGGGCGCGGGACCGGTACCGGTGCGTGCACCACGCCGTGCGCACCCTCACCCCCACGGACGCCCTCGTCATCGCCTTCTTCCACGAGGACCACGTGGTGGTGCCCTTCGTCATCGAGGGCGACCGCCTGGAGGGGCCGGACGTGATGGACTCCCCGCCCGGGTCGGTCACCGAGTGGGTGCGTGACCACCAGCGCTCGTACGTGTTCGGCCAGGACGCGGGGGCCCTGCTGGGGGAGGCCCTCCCGTTCGGCGATGCCGGGGAGCCCACCCGTGACGCCGTGTGCGCCCCCATCCTCTCCCCGGCGCGCGAGGTCCGTGGCGTGCTGGCCGCCCACGCCCTGCGGCCGCGCGTGTTCACCGACCAGCACGTGCGCGTGGTGGAGGCGCTGGCGGTGATGCTGGGCCGCGAGGGCCACGACCTGACCGACCCCCGGGACACCGAGTTGCACCGTGCCTTCCCCGAGCTGGCGCCCGACCCGGGCGACCTCGTGGACCAGCTGCACGACCTCACCGCCCTCGTGGGGCGGATGCGCACCGGGCTGGAGGGGCTCGACGACCTCGGCGGTGCCGGGGTGGCCGAGCGGGTGCGGGAGGTGGTGGGCCTCTGCGAGCTCCTGGAGGCCCGCATGGCCACACTGGCCACCGAGACGCCGCCGGCCCCGCCCGGCCCGCTGTCGCCCCTGACCCCACGCGAGGCCGAGGTGGCCGAGCTGATCGTCTCCGAGCAGCTCACGAACGCGCAGATCGCCGAGCGCCTCGTCATCAGCGAGAAGACGGTGAAGACGCACGTGGGGTCGGTGCTGCGCAAGTGCGGGCAGAGCCAGCGCTCGGGCATCGCGCTGGTGCTGGGCGCGCCCTCCTGACGCGCGCCCCCGTCAGGCGTGCACGTCGACCTCGTGCCCGGCGTGCGCCGGGGGTTCGAACTGCACGGTGGAGTGCGTGATGCCGAAGTCCTCCCGGAGGCACTCCTGCACCCGGTCGAGCAGGCCGGTCATGTGGCCGTCGTGGAAGCAGGACTCGTCGGCCACCACGTGCGCGGTGAGCACCGGGACGCCCGTGGCCACCTGGCTGGCGTGCAGGTCGTGCACCTCGCGGACGTGCGGCAGGTCCTCGATGTGGGCGCGCACCTCGTCCAGGTCCAGGCCGCCGGGCGTGGCCTCCAGGAGCACGCGCAGCACCTGCCGCAGCAGCACCAGCGTGCGCGGCACGATGAGGGCCACGATCACCAGCGAGGCCACGGCGTCGGCGCGCTCCCAACCGGTCCACCGCACCGCGAGGGCCGCGGCGAGCACGGCCACCGACCCGAGTGCGTCGTTGAACACCTCCAGGAAGGCGGCCCGGAGATTCAGGTTGGCCTCCCGGGCCCCGGCGAGCACGAGCAGGCCGATGACGTTGCCCACCAGGCCGACGGCGCCGAACACGAGCATCGCCCCGGGGGCCACGGGCTCGGGCGAGACGAGGTGCTGCACGGCCTCGACCAGCACCACCACGCCCACCACGAGCAGCAGCAGGGCCTGCGCGCCGGCGCCGAGCACCTCCGCGCGCAGCCAGCCCCAGGTGCGCTCCGGGGTGGCGGGGCGGCGGGCCAGCTGGGCGGCCACCAAGGCCATGACCAGGCCGGCGAGGTCGGTGAGCATGTGCCCGGCATCGGCCAGCAGGGCCACCGACCCCGAGACCCAGGCGCCCACCAGCTCGGTCACGAGGACCGTGGCGGTGATGCCCAGGACCACGGCGAGCCGCCCACGGTGGGTACCAGCGCCGTGGGGCAGGTGGTCGTGGTGGTGGCTCATTGCCGGCGATCATAGGGGACCGCGGCGACGCGCCGTCTTCATGCCAAGTCCTGACCGTTCCTTGACCTGATGGGGGTACTCGGCACGCGTGTTGCGCCTACTGTGGCGGCACCCCTCCTCCCCCCTCACGCACAAGGAGCACATGATGCGCGCACGCACCCGCCTCACCGCCCTGGCTGCCGGACTCACCCTGGCCCTGGGCGCCCCGGCCGCCACCGCCGCCACCGCCGACCAGGCCCAGCCCGCCGCCAGCGCCTCCGTCGAGCACGGCCCGGCCCCCACCAAGGAGTCCATCGGCGTGGACGGTCCGTACAAGGTGGCCAGCAAGAAGGCCCCGATCGACCTGAAGCGGTCCTTCTACGGCGGCACGATCTACTACCCGGCCGACGCCGGCAAGGGCGAGACCTACGGCACCGTCGTGACCATGCCCGGCTTCCTCGAGCCCGGTGCCGTGATGGACCTGGTGGCCAAGCGTCTGGCCTCCCACGGCTTCGTGGTGATGCGGGCCGAGGCCCTCACGCCGTTCAGCATCCCGCTGGTCCGCGCCCAGGCGGTCCTCTCGGCCCAGAAGGTGCTGCACGCCGACGCGGACCTGGCCCCGATCATGGACACCGAGCGCACCGCCCTGGTGGGCCACTCGATGGGTGGTGGCGGGGTCCTGCACGCCGCGGCCATGTCCGAGCAGGACGCTGTCATCCCGATCCACCCCTGGGCCCAGACCATCTTCCCGCTGGTCAAGGAGCCCACCCTGACGATCGGCGGCCTGCTCGACAACGTGGCCCCGATGGTGGAGTACACGCTGCCCATTTACGCCTCGATCGGCTCGGAGACCAAGGGCCTGTTCACCGACCTGGCGGGCACCCACTGGGCCGGGCTCGTGGACAACAAGGTCATCCAGGGCCGCATCCTCAGCTTCGTCAAGCTGCACGTGGACGGTGACACGCGCTACGAGCAGTTCGTGTGCGCCCCGGCCGAGAAGGGCTTCACCTACAAGTCCCCCTGCTGAGCCGCCGGCAACCCCGTCGCGAGGGGCCACCGTCACCCGACGGTGGCCCCTCGCCGTGTGCGCACCCGGGGGTGACGCCGCCTGTCCGGGGGTGACGCCGTCCACGACGTGACCTCACCCCGGCGAACCGGAGAAACCCCCCGGGTCTGGCGACTCGGGGCGCCTCAACCCGGGGCACCGGTCGCGACAGGACACCCCTGCGCCGAGTGGACCCGGAACGCCCGCCCGTACAGTCGGGCCATGCGTACCCGACCCCGCCCCCTCCTGCGCCGTGCGGGAGTTCCGACCGGCGCGCTCGCGGTGGTGGCTGCCCTGGCCCTCGGCGCCTGTGGCGCACCGGGCCCCGGGACCGAGGAGGGCGCGCCGGCCGAGGGGGAGCCGACCGGTCAGGTGACCGTGCTGGCCGCCGCGTCGCTCACCGAGGCGTTCGAGCAGATCGCCGCCGACGTGGAGCGCGACCACCCCGGCACCGACGTGCGCCTGAGCTTCGGTGGTTCCTCGGCGCTGGTCACGCAGGTCACCCAGGGTGCCCCGGCCGACGTGCTCGCCACCGCCTCGGCCACCACCATGGACGCCGCGGTGCAGGCCGGTGCGGTGGAGGAACCCGCCGTGGTGGCGCGCAACCGCCTCACCATCGCCGTGCCGCGGGGCAACCCCGCCGGCATCGACGGCGTGGAGGACCTGGCCCGCGAGGACGTGCGCCTGGCGACCTGCCTGCCCGAGGTGCCCTGCGGTGCGGCAGCCCAGCAGCTTGCCGACGCCACCGGCACCACGCTCCACCCGGTCACCCAGGAGCGCGACGTCAAGGCCACCCTCGCCAAGGTGCGCCTCGGCGAGGTGGACGCGGGGCTGGTCTACGTGACGGACGTGCGCGCCGCGGGGTCCGCCGTGGACGAGGTGCCCCTGCCGGAGGCGCCCACCACCGACTACCCCTTGGCGGTGGTGTCCGACGCCGCCAATCCCGCCCTGGCCCGGGCGTTCGTCGATGCCGTGCAGTCAGACCGCGGCCGGGCCGTGCTGCGCGAGGCGGGGTTCACCACCCCGTGACCCCCGACCGCGCCGACCGTCCCGCCCGCGCCCGCCGTCGGCCCCCGGTGGCGCTCGCACTGCCCGCCGCGGTGGGCGCGCTCCTGCTGCTCACCCCCCTCGTGGCGATGGTGGTGCTCGCCCCGTGGCGCGACCTGCCCGCCCTGCTGGCCCGCCCCGCCGTGCTCGACGCGCTGCGCCTCTCCCTGGTGACGGCCAGCGTGTCGACCCTGCTCTGCCTGGCGATGGGGGTGCCGCTGGCGTGGGTGCTCGCCCGGGCCGACGCCCACCCCGGCGGCCCGACGGGCCCCGCGCGTGCCGCCGCCGTGCGCCTGCTGCGCGCCGTGGTGACCCTGCCCATGGTGCTGCCCCCGGTGGTCGGCGGTGTGGCGCTCCTCCTGGCCTACGGCCGCACCGGCCTGGTGGGCCGCTGGCTGTACGAGGCCACCGGCTGGCAGGTGCCCTTCACCGCCACCGCCGTGGTCCTGGCGCAGACCTTCGTGGCGCTGCCCTTCCTGGTGGTCACCGTGGAGGGGGCACTGCGCTCCACCGGCACCGCCCTGGAGGAGGCCGCCGCCACCCTGGGGGCCGGGCCGCTCACCACCTTCCGCCGCGTCACCCTGCCGGCGCTGGGGCCCAGCATCGCGGCCGGGGCCGTGCTCGGGTGGGCCCGGGCGCTGGGGGAGTTCGGCGCCACGGTGACCTTCGCCGGCAATCTCCCGGGCGTCACCCAGACCATGCCGAGCGCCGTCTACCGCGCCTTCGAGACCGACCCGCCCGCCGCCGTGGCCCTGAGCCTCGTGCTGCTGGCGGTGTGCGTGACCGTGCTGGTGCTGCTGCGGGACCGCTGGACGCCGGGGCTGCCCCGATGACGGGCGCCACGCCCGCGCTCGAGGTGGACGCCCGCATCCGCCGCGGCACGCTGGACCTGAGCGTGGCCTGCGCCGTGCGGCCCGGGCGTGCCCTGGCCGTGCTCGGCCCCAACGGGGTGGGCAAGACCTCGCTGCTGCGGGCCGTCGCCGGGCTCGATGCCGTGGCGTCCGGCCACGTGCGCTGCGCCGGCCGGGTGTGGGACGACGCCGCAACCGGGACCTTCGTGCCGCCGGAGCGCCGCCGGGCGGGGGTGGTCTTCCAGGACCACCGGCTGTTCGGGCACCTCTCCGTGCGGCAGAACGTCGCCTTCGGGCCGAGCGTCCGCGGGGCCGGGCGCCGCGCCGCCGAGGCCCGGGCCGATGCGGTGCTGGCGGAGCTCGGCATCGAGCACCTGGCCGCCCGACGCCCGGCCGAGTTGTCCGGTGGGCAGTCCCAGCGGGTGGCCGTGGCCCGGGCGCTGGCCACCGACCCCGTCGCCCTCCTGCTCGACGAGCCCCTCTCCGCCCTGGACACCACCGCCCGCGGCGAGGTGCGCACCTGGCTGCGTGCCACCCTCGAGCGCCTGGCCTGCCCGGTGCTCCTGGTGACCCACGACCCGGCCG
This sequence comes from Kytococcus schroeteri, assembly GCF_002847825.1. GTDB lineage: Bacteria > Actinomycetota > Actinomycetes > Actinomycetales > Dermatophilaceae > Kytococcus > Kytococcus schroeteri. The sequence goes on from NZ_PKIZ01000009.1 coordinate 43,115, forward strand.
ACGTGGACGCCCTGGCCGACGACGAGCTGCGCCTGCCGGCAACCCGTACGGACTCCTGACCGCTCCTTGACCCGCAGGAGGGGGCCGCGTCACCTGCTCTCCCTAGCGTGGGGGCTCCCCTCAACAACAGGAGCAGATGATGCGTTCTCTGACCCGCACCACCGTCCTCGCCGCCGGTCTGGCCCTCGGCCTGGCCGCCCCCGCGACCGCCGGCCCGGTCGCGCCGGCCGCGTTCTCGGCCCAGGAGGTGCAGCCCGCCGCCGAGCACGGCCCGGCCCCGACCAAGGACTCGGTCGGCGTGGACGGCCCCTACGAGGTGGCCAGCAAGAAGCTGGAGGCCGCCCCGGACGCGGACTTCTACGGCGGCACGGTGTTCCACCCCTCCAACGGCGCCGAGGGGGAGACCTTCGGCGGCGTGGTGACCATGCCCGGGTTCACCGAGCCCGGGTCGGCGATGGAGTTCGTGGCCAAGCGCCTGGCCTCCCACGGGTTCGTGGTGCTCATGGCCGAGGCCCCCACCGTCATGAGCCAGCCGCAGGCCCGTGGCAAGGCGGCGCTGGGTGCGCAGAAGGCGCTCGCGGCGGACGCCGACATGGCCCCGCTGCTCGATGCCGAGCGCACGGCCCTGGTGGGCCACTCGATGGGTGGCGGCGGCGTCCTCTACGCCGCGCAGGAGTCCGAGCAGGACGCTGTGGTGCCGATCCACCCGTGGGCGCAGGAGGGATTCAAGGGCGTGAGCGAGCCGTCGCTCACCATCGCCGGGGGGATCGACAACGTGGCCCCGGCCGGTGAGTACGCGGTGCCGATCCACGAGTCGATCGGCTCGGAGACCAAGGGCCTGTTCACCGACCTGGCGGGCACGCACTGGGCGGGTCTGGTGGACAACAAGGTCATCCAGGGCCGCATCCTGAGCTTCCTCAAGGTGCACGTGGACGGCGACAAGCGCTACGAGCAGTTCGTGTGCGCCCCGGCCGAGCAGGGCTTCGTGTACCGCAGCCCCTGCTGAGCCGCGCGGGCGCACGCGCAACCGCGCTCGGCACGGGAAAGGCGTCGGGCACACCGGAAACTTCCGGTGTGCCCGACGCCTTTCCCGTGCGGGGAGATCCCCGACGTGCGAAGGGGCCGCTCCACCGGGAGCGGCCCCTTCGCCATCGGGTCACTCGGCGGAGCCGGAACCCAGTCCCTCGACGGCCTTGACCACGTTGGGCAGCGGCCCGATGTGCGCGCTGTCGTTCCCGGCCTGCGGGGTGCCGGTCTCCATGAGCAGTGTGCGCATGGCGGCCGGGTCGAGCTCCACGCCCTTCTCCTGCGCGATGGAGGAGACCAGGGCCACGGCACCGGTCACGATGGGGGAGGCCGAGGAGGTGCCGGAGAACACGTCCGTGTACTGGGTGCTGGCGTAGCCGCCCTGCAGGTCGCCGTACCCGGCGCTGGCCACCATCTCGCCCCAGCCCTGCACGTTCACACGCGAGCCGTAGGTGGAGTAGCTCAGGACCTCGCCGGGCGTCCGGCCGCTGCGGGAGCTGGCGCCCGCGCCGACGATGATGGCGCCGGAGTCGCCCTTGCCGTCGGGGAAGCCCTCGCCGCCGTAGCAGGGGTCGTCGAGGTCCTGGGCGCCGTTGCCGGCGGCCTCCACCACGTGGATGCCCTTGGCGACGGCGGTCTTGATGGCGTCGTAGGCGGCGGGGTCGATCTCCACGGGGGCGAAGCCGCCGCGGCCACCGGTGAGCTGCTGCTCGAGGAGGATCACGTCGCCGGGCTCGAGCACCTCGGCGGCCCCGGCGATGGCGGCGCCGGGGGTGAAGCCGGCCTCACTGCTGACGGCGTTGGCCACGTACCCGGTGGCCTCCGGCGCGATGCCGGTGACGCCGAACTCGTTGGCGTCGCCGATGATCTCGCCCATCACGGCGGTGCCGTGCTCGGGGTAGCTGTACGAGGGGGTGCCGTTGGCGATGAGGGCGTCCTCCCGGGCCAGCTGGGTGAGGTCCTCGTGGTCCATGGTCCAGCCGAACTCCACGTCGGCCACGGCCACGTTCTTGCCCTTGCCGCCGGGCATCTCGTGCGCCGCCAGGGCCTCGATGCCCTGCTCGGAGGCCGGGCCGCGGTAGCTCTGGCGGTCGGTGAAGTCCGGGGTGGCCAGCGGGTTCACCGGGTCGGTGGCGTCGGCGCGCAGGGCGGCCAGCGGGGTGGCCGGCGACGTACCGGCGCGCGGCGGCTGCACCGGCAGTGGGGCGGCCATGGCCACCTCCACGGCCGGGTCGGCGTTCAGCTGGGCCAGGGTGTCGGCCATCTCACCGGGGGCCACCTCGGCCACCAGCCACAGCGACATGTCGGCCTGCTCGTCGCCGGAGCGCTGCTCCGCGGTGGCCTTGAGGGCCCTCAGCGAGGAGGCGGGGGCGTCCACCATCGGACGCACGTCACGCAGGGTGCCGGAGCGGTTCAGGGCGGCCACGCGGGAGTCGCCCTCGCCGGAGAGCGCGGCGGTGCGCAGCGCGGAGGACGAGCCCTCGGCGAGCTTCACCTGGATGCGGGTGGCCGAGCGGCCCTCCGTCGGGTGCAGGGCGGAGGGGGCCGAGTCGGCCGATGCGGCGAGGCGCGGTGTGAGCTCGGCCTCGGAACGGTGCTGGGTGGCGCCGGCGGCGACGGGCACGCTCAGCGCACCGGCCATGGCGGCCGCGACGGCGGTGGTCAGGAAGCGGGACATGGGCTCTCCTCGGGCCAGTGTGCGATCTGAAAGGGGGCCCTCATCGTGTCTGCCGGGCAGTCAGGCCCGGACCAAGGAAGCCTGAGGATTGCCCCAGTCCTGGTGAGGTGGTCCTGCGCTGAGAGCCGGACGCCGATGCGGCACACTGGGAGGGTGAACCGTCACGCACGTCTGGTGGGGGGCCTGCTCGCGGCCGCTCTCGCTGCCCCCACCGTGCTCACCTCCGCACCGGCCGCCGAGGCACTGCCTCCCGTCTCCATCTCGCAGATCGTGTACGACTCCTACGGGGCCAAGCGCGACGACTACTCCAACGCCAGCCTCAACGCCGAGTACGTGGTGCTGCGCAACAACACCAGCGTGCGGCGCACCATCACCGGTTACACGGTGCGCGACGCGATGGGCTTCACCTACAGGCTGCCCACCACCGTGGTGCCGGCCAAGGGGACGGTTCGCATCATGACCGGCCGGGGCACCAACACCGCGGGTGTGCGTTCCACCACGCTGCGCTACTGGGGCAAGACCTCCTACGTGTGGAACAACACCGGCGACACGATCACGCTCAAGGGCCCCAAGGGCGCGGTGCTCGACACCTGCACCTACAAGGACCGGAGCACCAAGGACGACATCAAGTCCGCCGCCTGCTGACCCGACGACCTCCTGGACCCCGGTGCCCCCTGGCGCCGGGGTCCAGTCGTCGGTGCGGCCGCTGGCTGGCCGCACGAGGGTTCTCGCAATACGGTGACCGCATGGCCAAGAACGTCGCGGAACAGCTCGTCCAGCAGCTCGTGGAAGCGGGCGTCAACAGGATCTACGGGGTGGTGGGCGACAGCCTCAACCCCATCGTCGATGCGGTGCGCCGCACCGGGGGTGCCGCCAAGGGCGGCATCGACTGGGTGCACGTGCGGCACGAGGAGGTGGGCGCCTTCGCGGCGGCCGCCGAGGCCCAGGTGACCGGGAGGCTCGCGGTGTGCGCCGGCTCCTGCGGCCCGGGCAACACCCACCTGGTGAACGGTCTCTACGACGCGCACCGCTCCGGGGCGCCCGTGCTGGCGCTGGCCAGCCACATCCCCAGCAGCCAGATCGGTCAGGGCTACTTCCAGGAGACCCACCCCGACCGCGTGTTCACCGACTGCTCGGACTACTGCGAGCTGGTCTCCACCGCCGAGCAGGCGCCGCGGGTGGTGCACGCCGCCATCCGCCACGCCGTGCAGAACCGGAGCGTCTCGGTGGTGAGCCTCCCCGGCGACATCGCCGACCTCGACGTGGCGGCCGAGGCACCCCGGTACGTGCCGGTGCGCCGGGGCGTCACGGTGCCCACCGTGGACGCCGTGCGGGAGCTGGCCGACGAGCTCAACCGCGCCGAGAAGGTGGCCCTGTTCTGCGGCGAGGGAGTGCGCGGCGCCCACGCCGAGGTGATGCAGCTGGCCGACACCCTGGCCGCCCCGGTGGGCCACTCGCTGCGCGGCAAGGACGCCATCCAGTTCGACAACCCCTTCGACGTGGGCATGACCGGCCTGCTCGGCTACGGCGCGGCCGCGGCCGGCATCGAGGACGCCGACCTGCTGGTCATGCTCGGTACGGACTTCCCCTACGACCAGTTCCTCCCCGGCACCCGCACCGTGCAGGTGGACACCGACGCCGCCGTCATCGGCCGCCGCACGGACGTGGACCTGCCGGTCCAGGGCGACGTGCGCTCCGTCATCGAGGCCGTGCTGCCGCTGCTGCAGCGCAAGACCGACCGCAGCTTCCTGGAGAAGATGCTCGAGAAGCACGAGCGGCTCATGACCAAGTCGGTGGGCGCCTACACCCACGACGTGCTCGACATGAAGCCCGTGCACCCGGAGTACGCCGCCGACCTGCTGGACCAGCTCATGGACGACGACGCCGTGGTCACCGCGGACACCGGCATGTGCAACGTGTGGAGCGCCCGCTACGTGCGTCCGCTGGGCACGCGGCGCCTCATCGCCTCGTTCCTGCACGGGTCCATGGCCAACGCGCTGCCGCACGCCATCGGCGCCCAGCTGGCCGACCGGGAGCGTCAGGTGGTGGCCATGTGCGGAGACGGCGGCCTTTCGATGCTGCTGGGCGACCTGCTCACGCCGGTGGCCTACGACCTGCCGATGACGGCGGTGGTCTTCAACAACTCCACGCTGGGCATGGTGAAGCTCGAGATGCTCGTGGACGAGCTGCCCAGCTTCGGCACGGACGTGCCGGCCACGGACTACGCGGCCATCGCCGGCGCGATGGGGTGGCGCACCTGGCGCGTGGAGGACCCGCGGGAGCTGGAGGCCGCCTACCGCGAGGCCCTGGCCCACCGCGGGCCGAGTCTGGTGGACGTGGTCACCGACCCGAACGCGCTCTCACTGCCGCCCAAGATCACCAGTGACCAGGTGTTCGGCTTCGCCACCGCCATGAGCAAGATCGTGCTCAACGGCGGGGTGGGCGAGGTCGTCTCGATGGCCCGTTCCAACATGCGCAACATCCCGCGGCGGTGAGCCGTGCCCGGGCCCGCGCGGGCGGGCCCGGGCAGGCGCCCGTCAGACGACGGTGACGGTGATGGTGGTCTCCGGGCAGGAGGCCGCCATCTCGGTCATCTTCGCCTTCTCCGTCTCGTCCACCGTGAGGCCCCAGCGCACCTTCATGGCGGTCCAGTCGGCCACGTAGGTGCACTGGTCCTTCGGCGGCAGCCACTCCTCGGGACCCTTGGAGCCCTTCTCGGTGTTCAGCGCGCTGGTCTGCGCGGTGAGGAGGCGCTCGTCGCCGAGGTCGTTGGCGTAGGCCTTGCGGCGGGTGTCCTCCCACTCCTGGGCCCCGGAGCCCCACGCCTCGTGGAGCGGCACGGTGTGGTCGATCTGCGTCTCGGAGGCCTTGCGGTGCACCCTGCCGTCCCAGGTGGTGGTCCACGTGCCGCCGTCCACCGTGCACTCCTTCTCGTTGGTGAAGGTGACCTCGGTGCTGCTCTCCTCGATGAGCACCTCGGCGCGGGCGTTCTGGCAGTCGCCGTCCTCGTCCTTCCAGGAGCCGAAGTGCTTCTTGCGGTCGTAGCCGGCGTTGTCCTCGGCGGCCACGGGCAGCTCCTCCACCGCCTGGGTGAGCGGGGCGCTGTACTCGGTGCTGCCGGCAGTGGCCGTCATCGGGGCCAGGGCGGTGAGCAGCAGGGTGCCGGCCGTCACCGGTCCGAGGGCGAGGAAGCGGCGGGGGCCGCGCGAGGTGGTGGTCACGGGAGTTCTCCGATCTCTGGAAACGAGTGGGGGAGCGTTGTTCTCGCGCCTTGCGAAGGTAGCGCGGCCCGGGTCAGGGAAGCCCCATGAAAGGCTTCGTTTTCCCTCTGGCGAGCAGGCTCCCTCGCGCCGCGGTGTGCCTAGGCTGGGGTCATGACCGATGACGTGCGCACCGTGGCCCCGCAGGCCCTGGACCTGCTCACCCGGACCGTGGAGGGCCTCTCCGACGGGGACCTCCGACGTCGCTCGAACCTGCGCGACTGGACCGTGCGCGACCTCGTCGCCCACGTGACCAGCTCCGTGCGCAAGGCCGTCGTCCTGCTCGAGGGCGGGGACGTGGACTCCGTGCCGGTGGACCCGGCGGCCTTCCACGCCGAGGACGCCGCCGCGGCGGCCACGTCCCTGCGTGCCGAGGCCGACCGGGTGCGCGAGCTGCTGCCCGAGGCCGACCTGGACGCGGCCTGCCGCACCCCCTACGGCGAGATGCCGCTCGGCCACGTCCTGCCGCTGGTGGTGGTCGACGCCATCGTGCACAGCTGGGACCTCGAGCGGTCGGTGGGCAGCCGTCTGCAGCTCGACGAGCCGCTCCTGGCCTACGCCAGCGGCGTCACCGACGCGATGGGCGAGGGGCGCGAGGACAACCCGCACTTCGACCCGCCGGTGGAGGCCGCCGCGAACGCCACTCCCACCGAGCAGCTCATGGCCCGCCTGGGCCGACCCACCGGGATGATGGCGCTCTGAGCGTGACCACCGGGACCCCGTCGCCGGTTGCCGGCACCCCCTTCCCCAGCGCCCGTCCCCTGGACGCGGCCGAGCAGGAGCTGCTGGCTGCCGCCACCCGCACCATCGACGCCGCCACCGACCGCACCACCCCCGAGGCCGACGGCCTGCACACCGTGGGTGCCGCGGTGCTCGATGGCGAGGGCCGTGTGCACATCGGCGTGAACCTGTACCACTTCACCGGCGGGCCGTGCGCCGAGCTCGTGGCGCTGGGCGCCGCGCGGGCCAACGGTGCGCGGCGGGTGGCCGCCATCGTGGCCGTGGGTGACCTGGGCCGCGGCGTGCTGGCCCCCTGCGGGCGCGACCGGCAGGTGCTCGTGGACCACCACCCCGGCTGCCGCGTCCTGGTCCCCGGACCCGATGGGGGAGAACCGGTCTCCGTGCAGGTGGCGGACCTGCTGCCGGGCGCCTACCGCAGCAGCACGGCGGTGGAGGAGAATCCGGGCCATGACCACTGACGTGGACACCTTCCTCGACACCTGCACCGTCCACGGCGACGTGCTGGCCCTGCGCCCCGACTACCGGGTGGCGCTGCTGGCCGTCGACGGCATCGAGCCCCGTCCCTCGGACGAGGCGAGCGAGGCCCTGCTGCGCCGTGCCGAGGAGCACGCCACCACCCTGCTGGACGAGACGCCGGTGGAGGAGCTGCCGCACGTGGCCGCCTGGCGGGAGGCCTACCGGGCGTTCGGCGCCAAGCCGCAGCGCACCCGCAACAGCCTGGAGGCCCTGTTGCGCCGCGCCGCCGGCGACGGCCTGCCCCGGGTCAACCGCCTCACCGACGTGTACAACGCGGTCTCGGTGCTGCACGGCATCCCGCTGGGCGGCGAGGACCTCGACCACTACGTGGGTGGTGCGCAGCTGGTGGTCGCCACCGGTGACGAGTCGTTCAGCGTGATGTCCGCCGGCGAGGAGGTGGTGGAGAACCCCCCCGGCGAGGTGGTGTGGCGCGACGACGAGGGCGTCACCTGCCGCCGCTGGAACTGGCGCCAGGGCCCCCGCACCGCGCTGCGCGAGGGCACCCGCCGGGCGGTGTTCATCCTCGACGCCCTGGGTCCGGTGGACGATGCCGCGCTCGCAGCGGCCGTGGACGAGCTGGCCGACCACCTGCGCACCCTCGGCGACGAGGTGCGCGTGGCCACGCGCGTGCTGCCGGCCGCGGACCGGGAGGCCTGATGCTCGTCTTCCCGCAGGACGCCGCCCGCGACGAGGCCGAGTGGCGCGAGTGGCTGGACGGCCCCGAGCTGTTCGGCGTGCTCGCCGTGAACAACGCCGACCCGGCCGGCGCCCCGGTGGTGGTGCCCACCCACGCCACGCTGCTCACCGGCATCGAGGGGGAGGACGGGCCGCGCGACGAGCTCGTGCTGCACCTGGCCCGCGTCAACCCGGTGTTCGAGCACCTGGAGGAGCACGGCGAGGTGCGCTTCGTGGTGACCGGGGCGGTGGCCTACGTGCCCGGTCCGTGGCGGGCGGCGCCGGACGTTCCGCCCGAGCACGGCGTGCCCACCAGCTACTACGCCAGCGTGCAGTTCCGCTGCGGCGTGCAGGTGGTGGACGACCCGGCCGGGAAGGCCGAGGTGCTCACCCACCAGTTCGCCGACCTGCAGCCCGAGGGAGGCAGCGCCCCGGTGACCGCCGAGGGCGGCCCCTACGCCCGGATGCTGCCCGCCATCACCGCGCTGCGGCTGCCCGTGCGCGAGGTGGTGGCCAAGTTCAAGTACGACGACGAGAAGCCGGCCGAGCACCGCCAGCGGGTGTCGGCCCACCTCGAGGAGCGCGGCCGCCCCGGTGACCGGGCAGCGGCGCGCCAGCAGCGGCGCCGGCTCGAGGACGGGGCGTAGGGCGAGGCGCGTGACGGGGCCCGGGTCACGCGACCCGGGCCCCGGCATCGGCGGGAGGGGCTGTTCAGAGGCCGGTGGCCAGCAGGCTGTAGTTGCCGCTGCCGGCCCAGGAGTAGACCATCCAGCGGTAGTAGCCGGCGCCGGCGGAGTAGGTGATCTCCTCGGTGCCGGTGCGGCTGGTGGACTTGGCCACGTAGTCCCAGCTGGCGCCGTTCCACTTCTGCAGGTACAGGGCGAACTCGCCGTCGGCCTTCAGGCAGGCGTGCTGCGTGGAGACCGACGTGGTCCGGAACCACGACCCGTTGGGCAGGATGTCGCGGTCTCCCTGGCCGGAGAGGGCGCCGGTGGTGGAGGCCAGGCCCGTGCAGCCGGTGGGCTCCGGGTCGGGGTCGGTGCCGGGGTCGGTGCCCTCGCCCAGGCTGTTGACCGCCGCGAGCACGTTGGGCAACGGGCCGATGTGGCCGCTGGAGCCCTGCTGCGGCGTGCCGGTCCTCACCAGGAGGGAGCGCATCTGCGCCGGCGTGAGCGAGACGCCCTTCTGCTGGGCCACGGAGGAGACCAGGGCCACGGCGCCGGTCACGATGGGGGAGGCCGAGGAGGTGCCGGAGAACACGTCCGTGTACTGGGTGCTGGCGTAGCCGCCCTGCAGGTCGCCGTAACCGGTGGTGGTGACCATCTCGCCCCAGCCCTGCACGTTGACGCGCGAGCCGTAGGTGGAGTAGCTGAGGCGCGAGCCCGGCACCCGGCCGGAGCGGGAGCTGGCGCCCGCGCCGACGATGATGGCGCCGGAGTCGCCACGGCCGCCGGGGAAGGCGGTGCCGCCGTAGCAGGAGGAGTCCAGGTTCTGGGCGCCGTTGCCAGCGGCCTCCACCACGTGGATGCCCTTGGCCACGGCGGTGCGGATGGCGTCGTAGGCGGCGGGGTCGATCTCCACGGGGGCGAAGCCGCCACCACAGCCGGTGAGCTGCTGCTCCAGGAGGATCACGTCGCCGGCCTGGAGCTTCTGTGCCGAGCGGGTGATGGCCGCCCCGGCGGAGAAGCCGTACTCGCGGCTCACTGCGTTGGCCACGTACCCGGTGGCCTTGGGGGCGATGCCAGTGACGCCGGAGCCGTTCTCGTCGCCGATGACCTCACCCATCACGGCGGTGCCGTGCTCGGGGTAGCTGAACGACGGCGTGCCGGTGGCGATGAGGGCGCCGCTGCGGGCCAGCTGGGAGAGGTCCTCGTGGTTCATGGTCCAGCCGAACTCCACGTCGGAGACGGCCACGTTCTCGCCCTTGCCGCCAGGCAGCTTGTTGACGGCCAGGGCCTCGATGCCCTGCTGGGATGCCGGGCCGCGGTAGGTCTGGCGGCCGCTGAAGTCCGCGGTGGCCAGCATGTTGACGGGGCTGCGGCCATCCTTGCGGAACACGGCCTCGGGGGAGGCAACGGCGGGGGCGGCGGCCGCCATCGCCTCGGGCGGCGTCACCGGCAGGGGCTGCGGCATGGCCGCCTCCACGGCGGGGTCGGCCTGCAGGCGGCGCAGCACCTCGTCGCGGGAACCGGCGTCCACGCGGGCCACCATCCACAGCGACATGTCGGCCTGCTCCGCGCCGGAGCGCTGCTCGGCCGTGGCCTTGAGGGAGCGCAGCGAGGAGGCGGGGGCGTCCACCATCGGGCGCACGTCACGCAGCGCGCCACTGCGGGTCAGGCGGGAGACGACGCCCGGCCCCTCGGCGGCCAGGGCGCTCGTGCGCTGGGTGGTGGAAGTGCCCTCGGCCAGCTTGAACTGGATGCGGGTGCGCGACTGCCCGGTGCGGGCCACCGGGGTGCTCGAGGAGGCGACCGTCCGGGGCTCGAGCGTGGTGCGGTGGGTGGCGCTGGTGGCGGGGGTGCTGCTCGTGGAGGGTGGGGTGTGGCCGTCGGCGTGCACGGTGGCCGGAGCCGCCAGGGCGGACGGGGTAACGGTGGTGGCGAGGGCCGCGGCGAGTGCGATGGCCACGGATCGGTTCATGGGGCTCTCCTCGGGAGGGGGGTGAGGGTGTGTGGAGCCCACATCGTGGCAACGGCGACCTCGATCGCGGCCCAAGATTCGGTCAGGATCTGGTCAGGAACGACGACGGGTCGTCGACCGTTGAGTGGTGGCCGGCCGCCGGGGTCAGCCGGGGACGACGAGGTCCAGCACCTCGGCGCCCGGCAGGGCGGCCAGCTCCGCGCCGGGCACCAGCAACTTGGCGCCTCGCACACCGCCGCCGATGACCACGGCCTCGGCGGCGGCCACGCGCTCGTCCACGAGGATCGGCCAGTCGGCGGGCAGGCCCACCGGGGTGATGCCACCGGAGGTCATGCCGGTGGCGGACTCCGTGGCGGTCTGGTCGGCGAACGAGATGCGGCGCACGCCCAGGTGCTTGCGGACGGTCCTGTTGACGTCCGCGCGGTCGGTGGCCAGCACCATCACCGCTGCCATTGTGGTTCTCTCCCCGCGACGACCCTCCACCACCACGCAATTGGCCGACGCCTCGGGGGTCACCGCGTAGGCCTCGCAGAAGGCAGCGGTGTCGGCCAGGTCGGCGTCGATGCCCACCACCTCGGCGCCCGGCACGTGGCCGGCGCGGGCGGCCTCGGCCACCGGGGGTGCCACCAGGTCCAGCCCGTCGGCCAGCGGCGTCCACTCCAAGGTCCCTCGTGCGCTGCTCATGGCCCGAGGCTAGAGGGCATCCGGGGTGGTCGACGAGTTGCTGGACGCACTCGGCATCGAGGTGGTGCCGTTCACGCCTGCGCAGGCGCGTGCCGCCCGTGCCGCCTTCCGGGACATCGGTTGGGGAAGCGGTCATCCCGCCGGGCTCAACCTGGGTGACTGCTTTGCGTACACCACTGCGCAGGACCTGGGGGAAGCGTTGCTGTTCACGGGCGACCACTCCCCCCCACACCGACGTGCGGCGAGCCTGCTGAACGCCGCGCCGGAGGGGACTCGGGGCACGGCGGCGGGGTCAGACGCGGTTGACGCGCAGGGTCACGTTGGAGCACTGCGAGGCCAGGCGGGTGAGCGCGGCCTTCTCGGCGGGGTCCACGGTGAGGCGCCAGCGGATCTTCACGGCCACCCACTCCTGCACGTAGCGGCAGCGGTTGGCGCGGGGCATCCACGCCTCGGGGCCCTTGGCGCTCTTGGCGCGGTTGAGTGAGGTGGTCTGGGCGTTCAGCGACCGCTTGTCGCCGAGGTCGTTGTGGAAGGCCTTGCGGCGGGTCTGGGTCCAGCGACGTGCGCCGGAGCCCCAGGCCTCGGCCACCGGCACCGTGTGGTCGATCTGCACCGTGGAGGGGTACCGGTGGGTCCTGTTGTCCCAGCTGGTCACCCACCTGCCGGCCTTCACCGTGCAGCGACGGCTGGAGTACGTGGGGGTGATGCGGGACTCCTGGACGAGCACCTCGTGGCGGGTGTTCTGGCAGTCCCCGTTGGCGTCACGCCACTCTCCGAAGAAGCGGTCCCGGTCGTACCCGGCGTTGTTCTCGTGGGCGACCGGCAGGTTGCGGACGGCCGTGCGCAGCGGGGCGGAGTACGCGCCGGCGGTACCGGTCGAGGCGGTGGCAGGCACCAGGCCGCTGCTGATGACGGCCAGGGCTGCCGCCGCCGTCACGAGGACGCGCGGGCTGCGACGGGTGCGGGAGGGCAGGGTGGACGTGGGCATGCGCGGACTCCGTTCGGACGCGGGGTGGTTGCCGCCTCCGGGAGTGGCCGCGGTCGGCGAAGTGTAGCGCCTCAGAGGCCGATCTCGAGCAGTCGCAAGACGTCGCCGCCCATCTCGGCGGGGGTGGTGCGCGGGGAGTAGCGCTTCACGAGCTTGCCCTCGCCGTCCACGAGGAACTTGGCGAAGTTCCACTCGACCTCCTCGCCGCCGGACTCCTCGCGCAGCCAGGCGAACAGCGGGTGGGCCTCGTCACCGTTGACGTCCACCTTGGCGAACATCGGGAAGGTCACGCCGTAGTTCTTCTGGCAGAACCCGGAGATCTCCGCCTCCGTGCCGGGCTCCTGGGCGCCGAACTGGTTGCACGGGAACCCGAGCACCACGAACCCGGCACCTGCGTGCTCGGCGTAGAGGTTCTGCAGGTCCTCGTACTGGGGCGTCAGGCCGCACTCGCTGGCGGTGTTCACCACCAGCACCAGCTGTCCGGCGTAGTCGCCCAGCGAGCGCTCCTGCCCGTCGATGGTGGTGGCCGTGAAGTCGTGGAGGGTCGTCATGCCCCCAGTGTGCTCCCCACCCGGGGGCGACGGTGCGGCCCCCGGGTGGGGTGGCATCACTCGGCGACGCCGGACCCCATGGCCTCCACGGCCTTGACCACGTTGGGCAGCGGGCCGATGTGGCCGGCGTCGCCCTCGGGCTGCGGGGTGCCGGTCTCCACGACCAGGTCGCGCATCTGCGCCGGGGTGAGCTCCACACCCCTCTCCTGCGCGATGGACGAGATCTGCGCCACCGCCCCGGTGACGATGGGGGAGGCCGAGGAGGTGCCGGAGAAGCCGTCCGTGTAGTGCGTGTTCTCGTCGCTGCCGTACAGGTCGCCGTAACCGGCGCTGGTGACGGTCTCGCCCCATCCCTGCACGTTCACGCGCGAGCCGTAGGTGCTGAAGTCCAGGCGCGAGCCGGGCGTGCGGCCCGAGCGCGACCCGGCCCCGGCGCCCACGATGATGGCGCCGGAGTCACCCTTGCCGTCGGGGAAGGTCTCCCCGCCGTAGCAGGGGTCGTCCAGGTTCTGGGTGCCGTTGCCGGCGGCCTCCACCACGTGGATGCCCTTGGCCGTCGCGGTCCTGATGGCGTCGTACGAGGCCGGGTCCAGCTCCACCGGGGCGTACCCGCCGCCGCACCCGTTCACCTGCAGCTCCAGCAGGATCACGTCGCCGGCCTCCAGCGTCTCGGCGGCCAGGGCGATGGCGGCGCCCGGCGCCCACCCGTTCTCCAGACTGATGGCGTTGGACATGAACGGCGTGGCCGCCGGCGCGATGCCGGTGACCCCGCCGCCGTTGTCGTCCCCGACGATCTCGCCCATCACGGCGGTGCCGTGGGGGCCGTAGGACGGGTCCGGGGTGCCGACGGCCAAGAGCGCGCCCTCGCGGGCCAGCTGCGTGAGGTCCTCGTGGTTGCGGTGCCAGTTGTACTCGATGTCGGCGACCGCCACGTTGGCCCCGTCGCCACCGGGCTGCTCGGCCGCCGCGACGGCCTCCACGCCCTGCTCGGCGGCCGGGCCCCGGTAGGCCTGGCGGTCGGTGAAGTCCGGGGTGGCCAGCGGGTTCACCGGGTCGGCGCCGTCGGCGCGCAACGCGGCCAGCGGGGTGGCGGCCACCTTCTGCGGACCGGCCAGCGGCTCCGCGGTCGGCAGCGGCTGGGCCATGGCCACCTCCACGGCCGGGTCCGCGTCGAGCTCGGCCAGGACGCGGTCCATGTCGGCGGCGTCCACCTCGGCCAGCATCCACAGGGACATGTCGGCCTGCTGGTCCCCCGAGCGCCGCTCGGCGGTGGCCTTCAGGGCGCGCAGGTCCGCGGCGGGGCGGTCCACCATCGGGCGGAGGTCGCGCAGCGTGCCCGCGGCGGCCAGCGAGGAGACGGCGTCGTCCCCGGCGGCGGCCAGGGTGCCGGCCAGCGCGTCGGGTGAGGTGCCCTCGGCGAGCTTGAGCTGGATGCGGGTGCGCGAGCGGTGGTCGTCCGAGAGCCCGCCGTCGGCGGTGGCGGCCACGCGCGGGCGCAGGTCGGGCGCAGCGGGCGACCCGGCATCGGGGGCGGCGGTGGCGGCCGGTGCGCAGGTGGCGGCCAGGGCGACGAGGGTGGTGAGCGCGAGGGTGCGACGCATGGTGTCCTCCAAGGGGGGGTGAGGGGGTCCTCGCATGGTGGCCCCGCGTCCCTCGAGCACGGACCAAGCGGCGGTCAGGAGTTGGCCAAGGGGTTGGACAGGGGTGCCGAGGTGCGCCGGGCCGGCTGGGGTGGCTAGCGTGGCGAGCGGGCCCGGGGACCGCCGGCGCCCGGTGAGCGACACCACCCTCGAGGAGCCGCTGTGACCGCACCGACCGCCTGGCCCGACCGGCCCTCCACCCCGCTGACGGCCGAGGAGGCCGCACGGATCCACCAGTGGTGGCGGGCCGCCAACTACCTCTCCGTGGGGCAGATCTACCTGCTCGACAACCCCCTGCTGCGCCAGCCGCTCACCGAGGACCACGTGAAGCCCCGCCTGCTGGGCCACTGGGGCACCACGCCCGGGCTCACCTTCCTCTACGCGCACATGAACCGGGCCATCCGGCAGCGCGGGCTCAACGCGTTCTACGTGACCGGCCCCGGCCACGGCGGCCCGGGCTTGGTGGCCTCCACCTACCTCGAGGGCACGTACACCGAGACCTACCCCGGCATCACGCGCGACGAGGCCGGCCTGCAGCGGCTGTTCAAGCAGTTCAGCTTTCCCGGCGGCATCCCCTCGCACGTCTCCCCGGAGGTCCCCGGATCCCTCCACGAGGGCGGCGAGCTGGGGTACGCGCTCTCCCACGCCTACGGGGCGGTGTTCGACAACCCCGACCAGCTGGCCTTCACCGTGGTGGGTGACGGCGAGGCCGAGACCGGTCCGCTGGCCACCGCGTGGCACTCCAACAAGTTCCTCAACCCGCACACCGACGGGGTGGTGCTGCCGGTGCTGCACCTCAACGGCTACAAGATCGCCAACCCCACGGTGCTCGCCCGCATCCCCGAGGACGAGCTGGCCGCACTCATGACCGGGTACGGCCACACGCCGCTGTTCTTCACCGCCGGGTTCGACGACGAGGACCCGATCAGCATCCACCAGCGCTTCGCAGCCGTGCTCGACGAGGCGCTCGACATGATCGCCCGCTTCAAGGCCGATGCGGCGGTGCGCGCCGAGCAGGGCCAGGACCCCACCGCCGCCGAGGGCTCCGTGCCGCAGGCGCACCGCCCGGCCTGGCCGATGATCGTCTTCCGCACCCCCAAGGGCTGGACCGGCCCGGCCGAGGTGGACGGCAGGCAGACCGAGGGCCACTGGCGCTCCCACCAGGTGCCCCTGGCCAGCGCCCGCGACACCCCAGAGCACCTGAGGGTGCTGGAGGACTGGCTGCGCTCCTACCGCCCCGAGGAGCTGTTCGACGCCGACGGCGCCCTGCTGCCGGAGATCGCCGCCACCGCACCGGAGGGCACCGCCCGCATGTCCGCCAACCCGGTGACCAACGGTGGCGCGGTGCTGCAGGAGCTGGAGCTGCCCGACTTCCGTCGCTACGCCGTCCCGGTGGAGGAGCGTGGCACCGAGGTGGTGGAACCCACCCGCCGCATGGGGGCCTGGCTGCGCGACGTGGTGGCCGCCAACCTGCAGAACTTCCGTGTGTTCGGGCCGGACGAGACCGCGTCGAACCGCCTGCAGGACGTCTACGAGGTGACCCCCAAGCAGTGGATGGGGGAGTACCACCCGAACGACGCCGGGGAGCCCCTCGGCCCGTCGGGCCGGGTCATGGAGGTGCTCAGCGAGCACCAGTGCCAGGGCTGGCTGGAGGGTTACCTGCTCACCGGCCGCCACGGCCTCATGAGCAGCTACGAGGCGTTCATCCACATCGTGGACTCGATGTTCAACCAGCACGCCAAGTGGCTCAAGGTCACCAACGGCATCGAGTGGCGGCGCCCGCTGGCCTCGCTCACCTACCTGCTCAGCTCGCACGTGTGGCGGCAGGACCACAACGGCTTCTCCCACCAGGACCCGGGCTTCATCGACCACGTGGTGAACAAGAAGGCCGAGATCATCCGCGTGTACCTGCCGCCGGACGCCAACACCCTGCTGTCCACCATGGACCACTGCCTGCGCTCGCGGCAGTACGTCAACGTGGTGGTGGCCGGCAAGCAGCCCACGCCCACCTGGTTGTCGATGGAGGAGGCGGTCGCCCACTGCACGCGCGGCATCGGGACCTGGGAGTGGGCCGGCACGGTGCGCGACGGCGAGCTGCCGGACGTGGTGCTGGCCTGCGCCGGCGACGTCCCCACCGTGGAGGTGCTGGCCGCGGCCACCCTGCTGGAGCGCGAGCTGCCGGGGCTCAGGGTGCGGGTGGTGAACGTGGTGGACCTGATGCGGCTGCAGGACTCCGGCGAGCACCCGCACGGCATGGACCGCGACCAGTTCCGGGCCCTGTTCCCCGAGGGCACCCCGGTGGTGTTCGCCTACCACGGCTACCCGTGGCTCATCCACCGGCTGGTGTACCGCAACGACACCGGGTCGGACTTCCACGTGCGCGGCTACCGGGAGGAGGGCACCACCACCACGCCGTTCGACATGCTCATGCGCAACGACCTCGACCGGTACCACCTGGTGATGGACGTCATCGACCACGTGCCGGGGCTGCGCGCACGCCACGCCGGCCTGCGCCAGCGCATGGAGGACAAGCGCCTGGAGGCCCGCGCCCACGCCTACGCGCACGGGGTGGACCTGCCCGAGGTGGCAGGGTGGCAGTGGTCCGACAACCAGGACGAGGCCGATGCGGGCGCCGCGGCAGCCCGCATGGGAGACACCGGAGGCGACAATGACTGACCCGACCGTGACCGTGCGGCAGAACACCGCCGAGCAGCGCTTCGAGGGATACGTCGACGGGGAGCTGGCCGGCTTCACCGAGTACCACCTGGACGGTGACGTGCAGGTGATGCCGCACACCGTGACCCTGCCGGAGCACCGTGGCCAGGGGGTGGCGCGGGCCGTGGTGGGGGCCGCCCTCGAGGCCGCGCGCGAGGCCGGCCGCACCGTGCGCCCGGACTGCTCCTACGTGCGCCACCTCATGCGGGACGAGCCGCAGTACGCCGACCTGCTGGCCGACTGAGGCACGGCCTGTCCGTGGGGGGCGGGGCACGGTCGGGAGCACCGGTAGATTTGACCCCATGAGTGCACAGGCCCCCTCCAGCGTCATCCTCGTCCGCGCCCTGAACTTCACCCCCAACCCCTCGACCGCCGCCGACAACGCGTTCCAGTCCGAGGTGGCCGAGGGCACCGACGCCGCCACCGTGTCGCAGCAGGCCATCGCCGAGATGGACGCCCTGGCCGAGGCGCTGCGCGAGGCCGGCGTGACCGTGCACGTCTTCGAGGACGACGAGCTCACCCGCCCCGACAGCGTGTTCCCCAACAACTGGGTCTCCACCCACGCCGGCGGCTACGTGGCCGTCTACCCGATGTACGCCTCCAACCGCCGCCTCGAGCGCCGCGCCGACGTGCTGGAGATGCTCAAGAGCACCTACCGCGTGCAGACGATCGTGGACTACTCCGGCCTGGAGCCCGACGGCATCTTCCTCGAGGGCACCGGCGCGATGGTGCTCGACCACGTCTCGCGCGTGGCCTACACCGCGCGCAGCCACCGCGCCGACGAGATGGTGCTGGAGCGCTTCTGCGCCGACTTCGGCTACGAGCCCATGGCCTTCGACGCCGTGGACTCCGACGGCGTGCCGGTGTACCACACCAACGTCATCGCCACCATCGGCACGGACGTGGCCCTGTTCGCCCTGGACATGATCAAGGACGAGAAGCGTCGCTGGGCCGTGGGCGAGCGCCTCACGGTGAACGGCCGCAAGATCGTGGAGATCACCGAGGAGCAGGTGCGCGAGTTCGCCGGCAACGCCATCGAGCTCATGGGCAAGGACACCGACGGCAGGCCGCAGCGCATCATGGCGATGTCGGGCCGTGCCCGCCGCTCGCTGACCGACGCGCAGGTGGCCGCCATCGAGGAGTCCTGCCGCATCGTGGCCGTGGACATCCCCACCATCGAGCTGGCCGGTGGGTCCGTGCGCTGCATGATCGCCGGCATCCACCTGGACCGCCGCCGCGACGTCGAGGTGGAGTTCACCGAGGCCGTGCGCGCCATCGACGAGTTCCCGTCCACGCAGGACGGGCAGGACCTGGACGGCTCCGGCAAGTGAGTGCGGGGTCGCCGAGGGAGGCGGCGCTCGCGGCGGAGGGTCTCACCGTCGCCGAGCGCACGCGGGCCGGCCTCGGCGACCTGAGCGCGGGTGAGCGCAAGGTGGGGCGTGCGCTCCTCGCGCTCTACCCGATGGCGGGGCTCGAGACCGTCGCCGCCCTCGCGTCCCGGGCCGGCGTGAGCGCCCCCACCGTGGTGCGTTTCGTGGGGCGGCTCGGGTACGACGGGTACCCGGCCTTCCAGCGCGCGCTCATGCGCGAGGTGCAGGATCGCATGGGCTCGCCCGTGGAGCAGTACGCCGAGGGGCGGGACGTGCCCGAGGGGGGCGCCTTCCTGCCCTGGGCGGCGGACGTCTACACCGCCCGGGTGCGCGAGTCCTTCCACGAGGTGCCGCCGAGCGAGTTCGAGCGGGCCCTGGAGGTCCTCACCGACCCGCGCGCCCGCGTGCACGTGGTGGGCGGTCGCTTCAGCCACGTCCTGAGCGACTACCTGGTGGCGCACCTGCAGTGGCTGCGCCCCGGGGTGCGGGCCGTGCCGGCGGACGAGTTCTCGCGCGTCGCGCTGGTGGGGGACGCCGACGAGCACGACGTCCTCGTGGTCTTCGACTTCCGTCGTCACGACCCCAGCACCGTCCAGCTCGCCGAGCTGGCCCGGTCCGCCGGGGTCCGTGTCGTGCTGTTCACCGACCCGTGGCTCTCGCCCGTGGCCGAGCTGGCGGAGGCCGTTCTGCCCACCCGGGTGGAGTCCCCGTCGCCCTTCGACTCGTTGGTGCCGGCCATGGCGCTGGTGGAGGCCGTGGTGACCGCGGTGACCGAGCGTCTGGCCGAGGAGGGGCGTCTGCGGGTGGAACGCCTCGAGGAGGTGCGCAGCCAGCTGGACCCGCACACGCCCTCGGCACTGGCGCCCCAGGAGGCCAGCACCGGACCCGCTGGCGGCGCGGAGACGGCTGGCTAATAAACATTTCGTAACGACCTCTTGACGGTCGATGTGTGTGATCTGTTTCATGGCGACATGAGCACTCACACCGATCCCGCACGCGTGGCGGGGCCCGACGAGCCGCAGCTCGGCGCCGGCGGCCGTGGCCTGGGCGTCTGGGAGGTCGCAGCCCTCTCCGTCGGGTTCATGGGGCCGGTCATGGCCATGTCCCTCAACGGCATCGGCATCGCGGGCCTCGTCGGCACCGCCGTGCCCTTCACCTTCCTCGTCTCCTTCGTGGGCACCCTGCTGGTGGCCTACGCCTTCGTGCGCCTGACGCGCCACTTCACGCACGCCGGCAGCGTCTACGCCCTCTCCGGGGTGACCCTCGGTCCGCGCGCAGGCTTCTTCGGCGGGTTCGCCCTTCTGGGCACCTACCTCTTCTTCGCCGCCTGCATCGCCGGTGCCTGTGCCGTCTTCTTCGAGGCGATGCTGGAGCAGTTCGGGGTGACCATGCCGTTCTGGGGCTGGCTCCTCGTGGCCATCGCAGTGGCCGCGCTGACCCTGGTGCTCAACCTGCGCGAGTCCACGGTCACCACCCGCACCCTGCTCGTCATCGGCATGGCCGGGATCCTCGCGATGGTGGTGCTCGCCGTGGTCATCGTGGCCAAGGTGGCCTCCGGCTCCGCCCCGGTCTCCACCGGGGTGGACCTGAGCACCCTCACGCCGGGCGAGAACTCGTGGAACGCGGTCATGACCGCCTCGGTGTTCGGCTTCCTCTCGTGGGCCGGCTTCGAGTCCGGGACCTCGCTGGCCGAGGAGTCCCGCGACCCCAAGCGCACCATCCCGCGGGCCCTGCTCGGTGCCGTGGTGCTGGCCGGCGTGCTCTACACCTTCGTGATGTTCGCCCAGACCATCGGCTACGGCACCGACGCCGCCGGCCAGGAGGCCTTCGCCGGTGCCAGCTCCACCCTTACCGACCTGGGGGCCAGCTACCTCGGGCGCTGGTTCGCCGTGCTCATCTCGGTGGTGGCGTTCCTCGTGGCGCTCGCCTCCCTGCTCAGCTCGGTGGCCGCCGCCGCACGGCTGCTGTTCGCCCTGGCCCGCGACGGCTTCGGCCCCTCCGTGCTGGCCCGCACCGACGCCCGCACCGGGGTCCCCACCGTGGCCACGGCGACGGTCGTCGGCACCACGCTGGCGCTGGTGTTCCTGCTCGCCGGGCTCCGGGGCGGGCCGGTGGAGGTCTACTACTGGTACGCCACCATCGCCACCCTGTGCATGGTCGTCGCCTACGGCATGACCTCGGTGGGCGTGCTGCGCCACGCCTTCCGTCCGGGCTCCGGCATCGCGCGGTGGGAGGCCCTCGTGCCCGTGCTGGGCCTGGCCTACCTCGGCTACGTGTACCTCGTGCAGGTCACCGGCCAGGAGGCCCCGTACACCTACTTCCCCTGGATCGCAGGGGCCTGGTGCCTGCTGGGCGCCGTCGTCATCTTCGCCAAGCCCCGTCTGGCCGAGCGCATCGGCGCCCGGCTGACGGCCGAGGACCTGGAGTGAACACCATGTGCGAGAACCCGCAGTGCCCGACCACCGACGACCTCACCCCGCTCACCTTCGTGGCCACGAGCGACCTCACCGCCGTCACCAAGGGACGCGCACTCCCCTCGGCCAACCTGGGGGAGAAGGACACCACCGGCTGGGTGCCCGCGAACCTGGGCATCGGCACCGGTGGCCACATCGCCGAGAAAATCCCGTTCGGGTCCACCGGGGACCTGCGCCTGCGCCCCGACCGTGCGGCGAGCTACCCCCTGCGGGGTGTGCCCGGGAAGCCCGACACCACCATCGTGTTCGCCGACGTCATCACCACCACCGGTGAGCCGTGGGGCTGCTGTCCGCGCACCTTCCTACGGGACACGGTGGCGGCCCTGCAGGAGGAGTTCGGCGTCACCGTCAAGGCCTCCTTCGAGCACGAGTTCATGGACCGCGACGCCACTGACACCCACCACCCCTTCTCGTGGCGCTCCTACCGGGCCGCCGAACCGCTCGGGTCGCGCGTGGTCACCGCGATGCAGGCTTCCGGGCTGGAGCCGGAGAACTGGCTGCCCGAGTACGGCCTGCACCAGTACGAGGTCACCATGAAGCCCACCGACCCCGTGGCGGCGGCGGACCGCGCCATCGTGGTGCGCGACCTGGTGCGCGACGTGTTCGCCTCGGCCGGGCGCCGTGCCTCGTTCACCCCGATGCTGATCCCCGGGGAGTCCGGCAACGGCGTGCACGTGCACTTCAGCCTGAGCGACGCGCAGGGGCGCAACGTGTTCTTCGACGACTCCCGCCCCGGGCGCCTGTCGGAGTTCGGCGGCCGCTTCGCCGGCGGCATCCTGGAGCGTGCCCGCTCGCTGGCCGCGCTGTTCGCGCCGCTCTCGGCCTCCTACCTGCGCCTGCGTCCCCACCAGTGGGCCTCGGCCGGCATCTTCCTGGGCCTGCACAACCGGGAGGCCCTGCTGCGCCTGTGCCCCACGGTGGAGATCGACGGACGGGACCCCGAGCCGCAGCTGCACTTCGAGTTCCGTGGCGGTGACGTGGGGGCCAACCCGTGGCTGCTACTCGGCGTCGTCCTGCGCGCCGGCCTCGAGGGCCTGCGCCAGCAGACCGAGCCCGCCCGGGTGCGGGAGGGAGAGGTGGACCTCACCGACGGTGCCGACGGCATCCCGGAGTTCCCCCACTCCCTCGAGGAGGCGCTGCAGCTGTTCGAGGCCGACGAGGAGGTGCGCGGCTGGTTCGACCCGGACCTGGTGGAGACCTTCCTGCGCATCAAGCGCGAGGAGCTCGCGGAGGTGTCCTCCCTGAGCGACACCGAGACCTGTGAGTGGTACGCCCGTGTCTACTGAGGCACTGGACCTGGGCGCCCTGGAGCTGGTGGACCACCACTGCCACGGCGTGGTGACCACCGACCTGGACCGGGCCGGGATGGAGGACCTCCTCACGGAGTCCGACGCCCCGGCCCCGGCCGGCACCACCTTCTTCGACACGCAGCTGGGCTTCGCGGTGCGGCGCGAGTGCGCACCGGTGCTCGACCTGCCCCCGTTCGCCGTCCCGGAGGACTACGTGGCGCGGCGGGCCGACCTGGGGGCGGCCGAGGTGAACCGTCGCCTGCTGCGCGCGGCCGGCATCGGGACCTACGTCATCGAGACCGGGCACCGATCCGATGAGATCCTCACGCCCGAGCAGATGGCGGAGGTGACCGGCGCCGGCCACGCCGAGGTGGTGCGTCTGGAGGTGATCGCCGAGCAGGTGGCCGCCCGCGTGGAGCCGGCGGACTTCCCGGCGGCCTACCGGGCGGCGCTCGACGACGCCCTGCGTACCGCGGTGGGGGTCAAGACCATCGCGGCGTACCGGGGCGGGCTCGACCTCGACCCCGAGCGTCCCACCGACGACGAGGTGGTGGCCGCCGTGGCCGCCTGGACCCGGTGTGCGGAGGGGCCACTGCGGCTCACCGACCCGGTGCTCGTCCGCTTCGGCTGGTGGGAGGCGGTGGACCGCCAGGCGGTGGTGCAGGTGCACGTGGGGTACGGCGACCCGGACGTGGACCTCCACCGGTGCAACCCCCTGCTCATGACCGAGCTGTTCCGCCGGACCCGGGGGACGGGGGTGCGTTTCGCCCTGCTGCACTGCTACCCCTACCACCGTGAGGCCGGCTACCTGGCCCACGTCTTCGAGCACGTGTACTGCGACGTGGGGCTGGCGGTGAACTTCACCGGCGCCCAGTCGCCGCAGGTGGTCGCCGAGTCGCTGGAGCTCACCCCGTTCCACAAGGCCCTGTTCTCCTCCGACGCGTTCGGGGCCGCCGAGCTCTACCATCTCGGGGCCCTGCTCTTCCGCCGAGGCCTCGGACAGGCCCTGAGCGAGTGGGGGAGGACCGCCGGCTGGCCCACCGAGGAGCAACTGCGCGTGGCCCGCATGGTGGGATCGGAGAACGCCCGCCGCCTGTACCGCCTCGAGAACCCCACCACCGGAGGGTGACTGCATGACTGACGCCGCCCACCCGACCGCCACTGCCCTGCCGGGGCTGGAGGACCTGCAGGAGCGCTGGACGAGCGCCCTGGAGGACCACCTGCCCGATGCCGTGGAGCTGCGCCACCGCGTGCACGCCGACCCGCGCGTCTCCGGGGAGGAGGAGGACACCGCCCGCCTGGTGGAGGAGGCCCTCGGCATCCCCATGGCGCGCCTGGCCGACGTGGGGCGCATCGGGCGCATCGGCCCGCAGGAGGGGCCGGCCGTCCTCGTGCGCGGGGAGCTCGACGCCCTGCCACTGGCCGAGGAGACGGGGGCTGCCTTCGCGGCCTCGAACGGGGCCATGCACGCCTGCGGACACGACGTCCACCTGGCCGCCCTGGTGGCCGTGGTGCGTGCCGCCCGGGGCCTCGACCTCCCCCTGGGCCTGGTGCCCTTCCTGCAGCCACGCGAGGAGACCTACCCGTCCGGAGCGCGTGATGCGGTGGAGTCCGGTGAGCTGGAGCGCCTGGGAGTGGCCGCCGCCGTCGGGGCCCACGTGCACCCGGCGGTGCCGCCCGGACAGGTGGCCACCGGTGGGGGCGTCGTGAACGCGGCGGCCGACGAGCTGCACATCACCATCACCGGTCAGGGCGGCCACGGGGCCTACCCGCATCGAGCGTCCGACCCGGTGGCCGCGCTGGCCCACACGCTGCTGGCGCTGCAGGAGGTGGTGCGGCGGCACGTGTCCCCGATGCGGCCGGCCACCCTCTCGGTGGGGCACGTGCAGGCCGGTGCGGCGAGCGCCAACGTACTGCCCTCCCGGGCCGTGGTGCTGGCCACGCTCCGCACCACCGACGCGACCGACCGGCAGGTGGTGCTGCGCGAGGTGCAGCGGGCCGTGGCGGCGCAGGCCGAGGTGTTCGGCACCACGGCCGAGGTGCGTGTGGTGCCCGGGGAGCCGGTGCTCGACAACGACGTGCAGCTCGTGGAGCACATGGACGCCTGGCTGGTGCGTGCCGGCATCGAGCCCACGGAGCCGATGCGCTCCCTGGGGGCCGACGACTTCTCCTACCTGGGGGAGCAGGTGCCGGCGGTGATGTCCTTCGTGGGCGTGCGCGTGGAGGGCCACGACGAGCCCCCGCAGCTGCACACCCCGGCCTTCCTGCCCACGGACGAGGCGGTGCGTGACGTGGCCCGGGCGATGGTGGCCGGCTACCTCGGGGCCGTCCAGCGGCTGGGGGCGTGATGGCCGCCCCGACGACCGATGCCGCGTGGTACGCCCAGGACGAGCGGCTGCTGGCCGGGGTGGAGAAGCTGCGCTTCTTCCCGCAGGTGGCGGCCTCCGGGCAGGGTGCCGTGCTCACCACCCCGGAGGGGCGCCAGGTGCTGGACCTCAGCGCCAGCTGGACCGCGACCGGTCTGGGGCTGGGCCACCCGGGCGTGGCCGATGCCGTGTCCCGGGCCGTCCGCGCCCCGGCGGGTGGGTCGCTGCTCTCGGGCACGCACCCCGATGCCGTGCTGCTGGCCCGGGAGCTGCTCGCGGTCGTGCCCACGCGGGGCGAGGACCGGCAGGTCTACCTGGGGCACGCCGGCTCAGACGCCAACGACATGGCCGTGGCCGCCGCCCGTCACGCCACCGGACGCGAGCGCATCGTGGCCTTCCGCGGCGGGTACCACGGCGGCATCGGGCGGTCGCGGGGCGTCTCGGGCGTGCACGTGGAGGCCGGGGTGCCGGCCGAGGACGGGTTGGTGCTCGTGCCCTACCCCGACCCCTACCGGCCCTGGTGCGAGGGGGACCTCCTTGCCGCGACCTTGTCGGAGGTGCGGGAGGCGTTGTCCGCCGGTGACGTGGCCGCGGTGATGGTGGAGCCCATCCAGTGCGACGGTGGCGTGGTGGTGCCACCGGACGGGTTCCTGCCCGGGCTGCGTGCCCTGTGCGACGAGTTCGGCACCCTGCTGGTGGTCGACGAGGTGAAGGCGGGGATGGGCCGCACCGGCCACCTGCTGGCCCACCGCCACGAGCAGGTGGAGGCCGACCTGGTGACCCTGGGCAAGGCGCTGGGCAACGGGCTGCCGGTCTCGGCGACCGTCGGCCCGACCGCCGCGCTGGGCACGCCGGTGGCCAGTGCGCTCATGACCACGGTGGGCAACCCCGTGTGCTGCGCCGCCGCGCGGGCTGTCCTCGCCGCCCTCGCCGACGGGGAGCTGGCCGCGCGGGCCGTGGCCCTCGGGGACCGGGCACGTGCGCGACTGAACGACTACCTCGCCTCGGGCCGGCCCGGGGCGGCCCGGGTCGGCGACGTCCGTGGCCGTGGCCTGCTGCTCGGGGTGGAGCTGGTGGAGGCCGGGTCCACGGATCCCGATGCGGCGCTCGCGGCGACCACGAGCTTCGCCGGCTGGGGCCATGGAGTGGTGGCCTACCCGGTGCGCGACAACGTCCTGGAGATCACGCCGCCGCTCACCATCGGCGAGGAGGAGCTGGACCTCGCACTCGACCGGCTGCTCGACGCGCTCGACGCCGCGGCCCGTGGCGAGGTGGACCCGGCCGATCTCGCGGCATACTCCGGATGGTGACGGGGAACCTCACCCGTCGCGCACCCACCGGCCAGGAGACCTCCGTGCCCGAGCACCCGCACCACGACCCCGCCCACCACGGCAGCCACTTCGACGACCGCGCGGCCACCTGGGACGGCACCCCCGGCAAGCGCGAGGAGGCGGCCGCCGTGGCCGGTGCCGTGGTCGACGCGCTCGACCTGCGCGGCGACGAGCGGCTGCTGGAGTACGGCGCTGGCACCGGGCTGGTGGCCGCTGCCCTGGCCGACCACGTGGGCCGGGTGACCTTGGCCGACGCCTCGGCGGGCATGCTCGCGGTGATGCGCGCCAAGGTGGCCGAGGGCGACCTGCCCGCCGGCACCCGCGTGCTCGAGCTCGACCTCGCCCACGATGCCGTGCCCTGCGAGCGCTTCGACGTGGTGGTCTGCAGCCTGGTGCTGCATCACCTGGTCGAGGTGCCGCCGGTGCTCGGCGCCCTGCACGACCTCCTCGCCGAGGGCGGCCACCTCGCGGTGCTCGACCTGGACACCGACCCGGACGGTTCCTTCCACGCCCAGGTGGACGACTTCCACGGCCACGACGGGTTCGACCGCGAGCAGTTCAGCCTCTGGCTGGCCGACGCCGGGTTCGAGCGGGTGACGGTGGTCGACGGTGTGGCCGTGACCAAGCCGGATGGCGACTACCCGACCTTCCTGGCCACGGCCCGCCGCGCCTGACCCGTCTCAGCGCAGCAGCTGCACGCCCTGGCTGGCCAGGGCGCCGAAGAGCACGCCCCACAGCACGATGCTCACGCACTGCCAGCCGATGACGGCGCGGCGGTCGGCGCCCAGGCCCACCATGAGGGCGGAGGTGATCTGGCTGGGCAGCATGGTCTGGCCCAGCAGCGAGACACCCGGCACGCCCCAGCGGTCGAAGGCCCGGCGGAAGCGGCGCCGGCGGGGTGACTCCTCCTCGGCGCCGGAGGTGGCCAGGGCGCGGCCCGTGCCGGCCAGGGTCACGAAGAGCAGCATCGAGACGACGTTTCCCACCACGGCGGCGGCGACGGCCACGGCGGGGTGCAGCCCCGCCAGCACGCCGATGGTGGAGCCGAAGTAGCTCTCCACGAACGGGATGGCGCTCACGAGCGCGACGCCGGCCCACTGGAGGGCGGGCGGCAGGCCCTCGGTGAAGTTCTGCAGTGCGTCCAGCACGGTGGCCTCCTGGTGTCTCGGTGGTGGCTCCAGCCTCGGGCCGCCACCGGCCACCCACCCGTGAGCCCGTGCACCGGATGCCGGGGAGGCGTCACCGCCGCGGCATGACGGACGTCATGCGGGCCACCCGCACCGGCTCGGTCCCCTCGTCGGCCCGTGCCCCCGCATCGAGCCGGGACCCCTCAGATCCACCCCTTGGCGCGGGCCACCCGCGCGGCCTCGTGCCGGTTGGCCGTGCCGGTCTTGGTGACCGCCGCCGAGAGGTAGTTGCGCACCGTGCCGGGGGAGAGGTGCGCCCGCTCGGCGATCTCCTCCACCGGGGCCGCATCGGCGGAGAGCTCCAGCACATCGGCCTCCCGGGCGCTCAGGGGCGAGGCGCCCGCGGCCAGGGCGTCGGCGGCGAGCTCCTGGTCCACGTACCGCCCGCCGGTGGCCAGCGTGCGCACGGCCTCGGTGAGCGCGCGGCGTCCCACGGTCTTGGGCAGGAACCCGCGCACCCCGTTCTCCAGAGCGCGCTTGAGGTACCCCGGTCGCCCGTGGCTGGTGATGACGAGGCTCGCCGCCTGCGCGTGCACCTGGGCCAGGTGCACGGCCAGGTCGATGCCGTCGCCGTCCGGGAGCTGCAGGTCCAGCAGGGCCACGTCCACCTCGGTGGAGCGCAGCACCGCCTGGGCCTCGGCCACCGAGCCGGCACGACCCACCACCTCGAGGTCCTCCTCGAGGGCCAGCAGGGAGGCCAGCGCCTCGCGGATGAGGGTCTCGTCCTCCACCAGCAGCACGCGGGTGCGGGCCGGGGTGGTGCCGGTGGCGTCGGGGGTCATCGGGTCTCCTGGGGGGACGGGGCAGGCGTGGGTGGTGCGTCGGTGGGCAGGGTCGCCACGAGGGTGAACCTGTCGGCGGTGGGGTGGGTCGCCAGGTGCCCGCCGGCCTGGCGGAGCCGCTCGCGCAGGCCGGCCAGCCCCGTGCCCCGGGGGCGGCTCCCCGCATCGGGGCCGGTGGGGGCCTGCCGGGGGCGGTCGTTCACCAGCTCCAGGGCCACGTCGGTGGGGCCGGGGCGCACGGCCAGGTGCACGGTGCGGGCGTCGGAGTGGCGCAGCACGTTGGTGACGCCCTCGCGCAGCACCCAGCCCACGGCCTCGGAGGTGGCCGGCGGCCAGCCGGGGTGGTGCTCCACGTGCTCGGCGCCCTCGACGTGCACCTCGGCCCCGGACGAGCGCAGCAGGGCCACCGCGCCCTCGAGCTCGGCGGCCGGGTCCATGCGGCGGTAGCCACGCACCACGCCCCGGAGGTCGTCCGCGGCCTCCTGTGCGAGGCAGCGCACGGCGTCGGTCTCCGCGGCGGCGGCCTCCCCGTCGCCCCGCCGCGCCAGCTCCCCGGCCAGCTCGCTCTTGAGGGCCACCACCGAGAGGGTGCGGCCCAGCACGTCGTGGAGGTCGCGGCTGAAGCGCAGCCGCTCCTCGGCCACCGCCAGGTCGGCGGCCACCCGGTGGTGGCGGGCCTGCGCGCGCACCACGCTCATGGCCCACGCGCTGCAGTACCCGATGAAGAGCCCCGTTCCCAGGCCGATTCCCAGGCCCACGGCCGACATGGGCACCAGGCGCAGGTCGCGGACGGCCAGGGTCAGGCACGCGGCCAGGGCCGGCACGCACGCGAGCGTGCCGGCCAGCCGCCAGCGGACGGCCAGGCCCAGCATCATCGCCACCGACATGGCCGTGTAGCCCATCATCGGCAGGATGCGGGGCTCCTCGGCCGCCCAGGCGGGGACGGCGGTGAGCACGGTGCCCGCGGCCACGGTGCCGGCCACCGCGGCCCACGGCGGGCCGGCGAGATCGCCCTCGTCCTGGAGGGGCAGGGCCTCGCGCGCCATCCACACCGAGCACACCAGCATCAGCAGCACCGAGGGCAGGGTCAGCCAGCGCAGCGCGGGCAGGGCCACCCACAGCACCGCGCCGCCCAGGAACAGGAAAGTGACCAGCACGATCGCCACCGAGAACAGCGTGTACAGGCCGAACTGGCGCACCGCCCGGTCGGTGGCGGTGCGGAAGTGCGGTGCGGGGGCGCGGCGGGTCCAGGCGGGCACGGGGCCATCCTGCCCGAGGGGGCGGGGCGCGATCGCCCGGGTCACATCGGGCTGGCGCCACCCTCCGGGGCACCCGGGCGGCGCCACTGCGGGTCGCGGCCGATGAAGGCCATGAGGCGCTCCACCGGGTCCTCGCTCTCGGTCTCCACCGCCGGGCCGTACTGGCCGGACTGGCGCAGCATCTGCTCGATGGGCTCCATGCCCTGCAGCATCTGCTCGGCGTAGTCGGCGTCCAGGTCGGGCTCCACGCCGGCGGCGCGGGCCAGGTCCCAGGTGTGCATGTAGATGTCCGAGACGTACAGGTCGCCGGTCATCTCGGCGATCGTCTGGCCGGCGAACGGGCCCTCGTCCAGCACGATGGTGGAGCGCTCGCTGTCGTCGAGCAGCTCCTGCACGTCGGCGGCGCGCTGGCGCCAGGCGGTGGCGGGGTCGGCCTGCGGGTCGCGGTCGGGCAGGTCCATGTCCACCCAGTTCTCCAGCACGGACTCGTACCAGTCGATGAGGTGCTCCACGACGTCGCCGGCGGTCCACTCCTTGACCGGGGTGGGGGCGTCCCAGTCGGTCACCGTGTCCGCCACGTCGGCGAACGCCTGGGAGAAGCGCGCGTGCAGGCCGGACTCGAGACTCATGGTGACCTCCGTGGTGTGCGGCGGGTGGGCCGGCGGTGTGCCGGGTCCGCAGGGCCATCATGCCTGTCGGGGTGTCGGGGCCGCACGCGGGAGCGCCGCGGTGCGTGGACCACGATGGGGCACGTGCCCCGCCCTGCCGACCGCCCCTTCGTGTTCACCCACTCGTGGACCGAACCCGGCGCTCCGGCAGCGGTGTACGCGCGGTGGGCGGTTCCGGAGGGCTTCCCGGGGTGGTGGCCGCAGGCGCGGGCGGCGCGGCGGACCGGGGACGGCGCGGGCTCGATGGTGGTGCGCAGCCTGCTGCCGGTGCCCCTGCGGTTCTCGCTGCGGCGGGTGGTGGAGGACCCGGTGGGGCGCCGGCTGGTGGCCCGGTCCGCGGGCGACCTGGTGGGGACGATCGAGGTGCGCGTGGTGGCGTGCGGCGGGGGCAGCCGCATCGTGTGGCGGCAGCGGTGCCGGCTGGCGCACCCGGTGCTGCGGCACGCGCTGTGGGTGCCCGGTGCGCGGGCGGTGCTGCGGGCCAACCACGCGTGGATGATGCGCGGCGCCCGCCAGGCGTGAGGGGGGACGTCGTTGGGCCTGGGCGGGGAAGGCCGCTCCGGCATCGCCCCGCCCACGCCCTCCGGCATCCTCGCCTCATCGCCCCGCCGCGTCCCCCATCGCACCGCCCGTCGCACGCGAAAACTCACTGCGCACGCGAAAGGTGCTGGCCGCACGCGAAGCTTCCCGTGCGGGGGCGTCCCTTCCCGTGCCGCGCCACCTTTCCCGTGCGGCGGGGCGATGGGGCCCACCTCCGCAGCAGACCCACCCGAGCGGCCTCAGACCTCCGGGTTCCGTGCAGACCTCCGGGTTCCGCCGCCCCACCCTCCGGAAAGCTTTCAGAACCACCACGACGGCGCGGTGGATCTGAAAGCTTTCCGGAGGTGAGCACGTCCGGAGGGGTGCCGCCCCGGCCCCGCCCCGGCCACACACCCACCCGAGGGCGGGACGCCCCACCACCTAGGGTGGCCGACGACGCGGGGTGCCCCACCGGGGCTGAGAACACACCCGTGGAACCTGATCTCGTTCACGCGAGCGGAGGGACGTCATCGTGAACCACCCTGCCCAGCCGGCCCCGCACCCCGCGGCCACACCCGCCCCCACGCGCCCGTCGGTGCCCGGCCGCCCCGCATTGGACCTCACGCTCTACCTCGTCACCGACACCGCCCGCTGCGGCGCGCGTGGCGTGCCCGCCGTGGTGCGCGATGCGGTGGCCGGCGGCGTCACCATCGTGCAGCTGCGCGAGAAGCGCCTCGACGACGTCGCGTTCGTGCGCCTGGGGCAGGAGATCCGCGAGGTGCTCGAGGGCACCGGAGTGCCGCTGCTGGTGGACGACCGCGCCCACCTGGTGCACGCCATCGGGGCGCAGGGGGTGCACATCGGCCAGACCGACACCCCGCCGGTGCAGACCCGCGAGGAGGTGGGGCCGGACGTGCTCGTCGGGCTGTCCACGCACTCGGTGGAGCAGGCCCGTGCCGCCAGCGCCCTGCCGCCGGGCACGGTGGACTACATCGGCATCGGCCCGGTGTGGCCCACACCCACCAAGGTGGCGCACGATCCCGCCATCGGGCCGGAGGGGGCCCGTGCGATGCGGGCGGCGAGCCAGCTTCCGGGCGTGGCCATCGGCGGCATCACCCCGCAGAACATCGGCGAGCTGCGTGGGTGCGGGGCCGAGGGCGTGGCGGTGGTGCGGGCGCTGTGCGCGGCGCCGGACGTGGCCGCGGCCGCACGCGAGTTCCGGGAGCTGTGGCGGTGAGCGCGCACGGGGGCCCGGCAGGGGCGGGGAGCGCGCGCGTGCCGGTGGTGCTCACCGTCGCGGGCTCGGACCCCTCCGGCGGGGCGGGTGTGCAGGCCGACCTCAAGACCTTCAGTGCCCTGGGGGCCTACGGCTGCGCGGTGCTCACCTCGCTCACGGCGCAGAGCACCCGCGGGGTCACCGGCATACACCCCGTGCCGGCGGGGTTCGTCACCGACCAGCTGGCCACGCTGCTGGAGGACGTGCGGGTGGACGCGGTGAAGATCGGGATGCTCGGCACGGCGTCGGTGGCCGATGCGGTGGCCGACGTGGTGCGCCGGCTGGACTGCCCCGTGGTGCTCGACCCGGTGATGGTGAGCACGGCCGGATCACGGCTGCTGGACGCCGACGCGGTGGAGGCCGTGCGCCGGCTGGTTGCGATGGTGGACCTTGTGACGCCCAACGGTCCCGAGGCGGGGGTGCTCGCCGGGGCCGAACCGCCGCGCGACCTGGCCGGACAGCGGGCGATGGCTGCCGCGCTGCACGAGCGGCTGGGGGCGCGGGTGCTGCTCAAGGGCGGCCACGTGGACGGCGCCGCGAGCACCGACGTGCTGGCCGGGCCGGGTGGGGCGGAGGAGTTCACCGCTCCTCGGGTGGCCACGCGCAACACCCACGGCACGGGATGCACGCTCTCCTCGGCGGTAGCCGCGTTGCGCCCGCAGCGGGCGGGCTGGACCGATGCGGTGGCCGACGCCAAGGCTTACCTGACGGCCGCGCTGGAGCACGCGGACGCCCTCGACGTGGGGGCCGGGCCGGGGCCGGTGCACCACTTCCACGCCCTCTGGGGCTGACGGTCCGGCGAGCTCCGCACCGGTGCAGATCTCGAGCATCGCCGGCCACGAACTCCGCACCGGTGCCGATCTCGGACGTCACCCGGCCGTGAGAACCGCACCGGTGCCGATCTCGACAGTCGAGTTCAGCACCGGTGCGGAAGTGGGTGCTCGGCGGCCTGAGTTCGGCACCGGTGCGGAGTTCGCCGTGCCGACGGGTGCGGAGGTCGCTGTGGGGTCCGCCCCGTCAGCGCCGGGTGGTCCTGGGTCTGGGCGAACCAGCCGGGGCGCACCCGGGAGCCCAGCCGGGCCACGCCCCGGTGGTCCACCGGCGGCGGGGCCACGTCGCCCACCGGGCGGTGTTCGGGCTCGGGGTCGGACCCGCCACCGGCCAGCAGGCGCAGGAAGTGGCTCTTGCCCGACCCGTTGGACCCCAGCACCGCCACGCGCTCGCCGAACCACACCTCCAGGTCGAACGGCTCCATGAGCGTCGCGGCGCCACCACCCTCGAGCGCCGGCACCCGCAGCTCCAGCCCCTCGGTCACCACGGCGCGCTTGGCCGTGCGCCCACCGCGCAGCCGCATGCGCACGTTCTGCGTGGCGGCGAGCTTCTCCGGCGGTCCGGCCTCCTCGAACTTCGCCAGGCGCGTCTGTGCCGCGCGGTACCGGGGCGCCATGCCGTCGTTGTACTCGGCCTTCACCTTGAGCCGCAGCACCAGCGCCTTGAGCTTGGCGTGCTCCTCCTCCCACCGGCGCAGGCGCTCCTCCAGGGCGGCGTTGCGCGCCTCGCGGGCCTCGTGCCAGCCGCTGAACGACCCGGCGTGCGTCCACGCGCTGGCCCCGGCGGCGTGCGGCTCCAGGGTCACCACGTGGGTGGCCACCTGGCTGAGCAGCTCGCGGTCGTGGCTGATGAGCAGCACCGACTTGCCGCACCCGGCCAGCCGCTCCTCCAGCCAGCGCTTGCCCGGCACGTCGAGGTAGTTGTCCGGCTCGTCGAGCAGCAGGATCTCGGCCGGTCCGCGGAGCAGCGCCTCCAGCACGAGCCGCTTCTGCTCACCCCCGGAGAGGGTGGCGGCCGCCCGGTTCTGCGCCCGCTCGAAGGTCACGCCGAGCGCGGCCTGGGCCACCTCGTCCCACATCTGGGTCTCGTAGTCGTACCCGCCGGCGTCGCCCCAGTCCGCCAGCGCCTGGGCGTACGCCATCTGGGCCGGTTCGTCGTCGGTCTCCATGAGGCGCAGCTCGGCGGCGTCCACGGCCTCGGCCGCTGCCCGGATCCGCGGCGGCGCCGAGCGCACCAGCAGGTCCCGCACGGTCGACTCGTCCCGCACCCGCCCGATGAACTGCGGCATCAGCGCCACGCTGCCCGATGCGGTGACGTTGCCCTCCGCGGCCAGCTCGCCGGAGATGATGCGCAGCAGCGTCGTCTTGCCCGTGCCGTTGGGCCCCACCAGAGCCACCCGCTGCCGGTCCCCCACCCGGAACGAGACGCCCCCAGCAGCGGCCGCCCGTCCGGCAGCCAGTACTCGATGTCGTGGACCTCCAGGTGCGGCATGCCCGGACCGTACCGGCCACCGGCCGGCCGTCACGACCGCTTTTCCCGGGCGAAAAGACGGGGGGCCCGCGCCGGGTTGCCGGAACCACGCCGCCGCCCCACACGCAGAGATCCGCCTGCGGTTCAGAGGTGCGCCCGGGAACCCGGACATCTGGGTCGCAGGCGGATCTGTGTGCGTTCGCGCCCGTCAGCCGCGTGCAGGCGCCCCGGCCACGCGGTAGGTGGCCAGCACCGCCTGGTGGTCGGTGGGCCAGTCGCTGAACAGGGCGCGGTAGTCGTCGGTGCGCTCGGCCACGCGCTGGTTGCGCACGATGGTGCGCCCGGTGCCCACGCGTCCGGCATCGAGCAGGCGCAGCCCGGCAGTGGGGGAGGCGAACACGTAGTCGATGCGGTCGCGCTCGTCGGCCTCGGGAGCCCAGGTGAGCTGGTCGGTGCCCACGGCCTCGTTGCTGATGGGCCACGTGGTGCCCGGGTGGGTGACCGGGTTCGGGTACATGGCGCGGTAGGCGTCCACGTAGCCGGCCTCGCGCAGCAGGGCGGTGGACTGCCACGGCACCACCAGGCCCTGGTGGTCCTGCGTGGTCGCGGCGGCGCGGGTCCAGTCCAGCAGGGACGGCTCGTTGAAGTCGCCACCGATGAGCACGGCACGGCGGCGGGCCTGCTCGGCCTTCGCGTCGGCGATGACGTCGGCGATCACCTGCGGGCGGCCCGAGGCGGCGTTCACGTCCAGCACGGTCCCGGCATCGGTCACGGGCCCGCCGGGCAGCAGGTCCCAGCCGGAGTAGGGGCCGCTGGGCACGCCCGCGCCGTAGCCGCGGGGCAGGTAGGTGGCGTACCAGCGGTACTCCAGGTGTGCGGCGTATGCGGCCACCTGTCGGCCGCCGAGGTCGATCACGGCCTTGGTGACGAAGGGCATCACCGCGCTGTCCACGATGGGGAAGCGCGAGAGCACTCCGGTGTCGGAGCTGGAGGCGTGGTGCCAGCGCTGGCCGCCGGCCGAGAGGGTGGCGGCGAGGTCGGCGGTGGCGTCGCCGGACTCCGAGAGCAGGACGACGTCGGCCTTGGTGCGGCGGATGGCCTCGGCCACGAGCGCGCGTCCACCGGGCACGGCGGTGCCGCCGAACCAGATGTTCATGGCCAGCACCCGCAGGGTGGTCGGCTTGGCGGCGTGTGCCGGGGCGGCCGCGGCGAGGGCTGCGGTGCCACCCATCGCGAGGGCGGCGCGGCGGGAGAGGGCAGGGGTGTGGGACACGGCGTCTCCTGGGTGAGGGGTGCGGGACGCCGGCACGGTAGGTGGCCGGGGAGAACGTGCCGTGAACCCGAGGCGACCGGCCGGTGGCGGCCCGGGGGTGAGTTCGCGCCAGCCTCGCCCACACGCAGAGATCCGCCTGTGGTCCAGAGGTGCGTCCGGAAACCCGGACCTCCGGACCACAGGCGGACCTTTGCGCGGCGCGAGCTGACCCGCCCGCGGCGCCCCGCCTCAGCCGGCCAGCGCCGCGGCCACGTCCTGGCTCTCGATGCCCAGCGCCTCACCCACCGGCGCCGAGTACAGCGTCCCGCCGTGCGTGGACAGGCCCTTGGCCAGCGCCTCGTCGGCCCGCAGCGCGTCGCGCCACCCGGCATCGGCCAGACGCAGTGTGTACGGCAGGGTCGCGTTGGTGAGCGCCTGCGTGGAGGTCACCGGCACGGCGCCGGGCATGTTGGCCACGCAGTAGAACACCGAGTCGTGCACCTCGAAGGTGGGGTCGTCGTGCGTGGTGGGGTGGGAGTCCTCGAAGCAGCCGCCCTGGTCGATGGCGATGTCCACCAGCACCGAGCCGGGCTTCATCTGGGCCACGAGGTCATTGGTCACCAGCTTGGGCGCCGCCGCACCGGGGATGAGCACCGAGCCGATCACCAGGTCGGCCCGGGTCACGGCCTCCTCGATGGCCAACGCGGAGCTGGCGATGCCGTGCACCCGGTTGCCGTAGCGCCAGAAGCTCATGCGGAGCTTCTCCAGGTCGATGTCGAGCAGCGTGACGTCGGCGCCCATCCCCATCGCGATGTTGGCCGCGTTCTGCCCCGCGGTGCCGGCACCCAGCACGGCCACCTTGGCCCCGGCCACGCCGCCGACGCCGCCCATGAGCACGCCGCGTCCGCCGCGGGCCTTGAGCAGGGAGGCCGCGCCCACCTGCGGCGCGAGGCAGCCGGCCACCTCGCTCATGGGGTAGAGCAGCGGCAGCGAGCGGTCGGTGCGCTGCACGGTCTCGTACGCGATGGAGGTGGTGCCCGCCTCGAGCAGCGCCTTCGTGAGCTCCGGCTCGGCGGCCAGGTGCAGGTAGGTGAACAGGGTCAGGCCGTCGCGCAGGCGGTGGTACTCCTCGGCCACCGGCTCCTTGACCTTGACCACCATCTCGGCCTCGCCCCACACGTCGTCCGCGGACTCCACGATGCGGGCACCCTGGGCCGCGTACTCCTCGTCGGTGACGGCGCTGCCCAGGCCGGCACCGGCCTGCACCAGCACCTCGTGCCCGCGCTGCGTCAGCTCGCGCACGCCCACCGGGGTCATCCCCACCCGGAACTCGTTGTTCTTCACCTCTGTCGGCACGCCGATGCGCATGTCGCCTCCTTCGCGGTCACGGGGCCCGGTCGGCTCCCTTTGCCGAATCGTTGCAGATCCGTTGTCGAACGGTCATCGCACTGGCCCCGGTGGGCGCCTAGCGTTCGGGGAGACCCAGCCCACCCGGCTGTCCTCCGAAAGGTTCCCCATGTCCGAAACCCTGACGGCGATCTACGACATCGTCTGGTCCCAGTGGCTGGTCTGGCTCTGCCTCGCCGCCGGCCTCTACTTCTCCGTCCGCCTGGTCTTCCCGCAGATCCGACTCCTCGGCCGCATGGCCCACGAGATCCTGCACGGCGAGGAGTCCGACTCGGGCGTCTCGTCCTTCCAGGCGCTGGCCATCTCGCTGTCCGGCCGCGTGGGTACCGGAAACATCGCCGGTGTGGCCACCGCCATCGCCATGGGTGGCCCGGGCGCCGTGTTCTGGATGTGGATGGTGGCCTTCCTCGGCGCCTCCACCTCGTTCATCGAGTCCACGCTGGGCCAGATCTACAAGGAGCGCGACGACTCCGGCGAGTACCGCGGTGGCCCGGCCTACTACATCGAGAAGGGCCTGGGGCAGCGCTGGTACGGCATCCTCTTCGCCATCGTCTCGGTGCTGGCCATGGGCCTGTTCATGCCGGGCGTGCAGTCCAACGGCATCGCCGAGGCGATGAACAGCGCCTGGGGCGTGGACCCGCTGTGGGTGGCCATCATCGTGGTCATCGCGCTGGCCTTCATCGTGGTCGGCGGCATCAAGCGCATCGCCACCTTCGCCTCCATGGTGGTGCCGTTCATGGCCGTGGGCTACATCGTGCTGGCGCTCATCGTGCTGGTCGTCAACATCTCCGAGGTGCCCGGCGTGCTCAAGCTGGTGTTCTCCAGCGCCTTCGGCATGGACTCGGCGCTCGGCGGCATCCTGGGTGCCACCATCGCCTGGGGCGTGAAGCGCGGCATCTACTCCAACGAGGCCGGTCAGGGCACGGGCCCGCACGCCGCCGCGGCGGCCGAGGTCTCCCACCCGGCCAAGCAGGGTCTGGTGCAGGCCTTCGCCGTCTACATCGACACCCTGTTCGTCTGCTCGGCCACCGCGTTCATGATCCTGTCCACGGGCATGTACGAGGTCTTCGACGAGAAGAACGGTGAGGCGCTGCTCCTCGAGGGCCCCGCCGAGGTGCACGGTGCGGCAGCCGGCCCGAGCTACACGCAGGCCGCACTGGACACCGTCTTCCACGGGCTGGGTGGTTCGTTCGTGGCCATCGCGCTGCTGTTCTTCGCGTTCACCACGATCGTGGCCTACTACTACATGGCCGAGACGAACATGACCTACCTGTTCCGCAACGCCAGCCCGATGGCGCGGGCCGTGGCCGTGCGCCTGGTGCAGCTGGTCATCCTGCTGGCCACCGCCTACGGCGCCGTGCAGTCGGCCGCTGACGCGTGGACGCTGGGTGACATCGGTGTGGGCCTCATGGCGTGGCTCAACATCATCGCCATCCTCATCCTGCAGGGGCCGGCGGTGAAGGCGCTCAAGGACTACCAGCGCCAGCTCAAGGAGGGCCGCGACCCGCAGTTCGACCCGCGGGAGGTCGGCATCAGCAATGCCGACTTCTGGGTGGACCGCGTCGAGGGCCGCTTCCGCAAGGGGCAGGGCGAGGCGGTCGTGACCGGCACCGACGGCGCCCACCCCACCGGCCTGCGCTGAGCCGTCCCCACACCGACGACGCCCGGTCCCCCAGGGGGCCGGGCGTCGTGCTGTCCGGGGGAGGGAGGGCTGGTCGGGGCGGGCCGGCCGGTCGATGGGGTGCGGGGTCAGTCTGCGCGGGCGGTGGCCACGTCCGGGCGGCGGCGCAGGAAGAGCAGCCCGCTCACGGTGGCGGCCACGTAGAACGCGCCCGCGAGCCCCAGCACGGCGGTGTAGCCGAGGGAGTCGGCCAGGGCCAGCAGGAAGCCGCCGCCCACGAAGTACACGACCATGGCCAGCGAGGCCAGCAGGGTGACGTCGCCGCCGGCGCTGTCGGGGCGCGCGAGGTCCATGTTCACCGTGTAGACGAGCGCGTTGGCCACGGCGTTGAGCACCACGAAGCCCGTGAGCGCGACCACCGTGCCTCCCAGCGGGGCCTGCCCGGCGGCCAGCGGCAACAGGGGCAGCAGCGAGAGCGCGCCGCCCACCCCGGTGAGCAGCAGCATCGGCCGGCGCCCCCAGCGGTCCAGCAGGTGGCCGGAGGCCAGTCCCGCCAGCATCGCCGGGGCGGCCACCACCACCGAGAGCACCACGCCCACCCGGCTGAGCGACCACCCGGCATCGACCAGGGCGGGCTGCAGCAGGAAGTACGCGCCCCCGATGCCGATGTGGAGCAGCGGCACGGTCACGAGCCCCCACAGGACGGCGCCCGGCTGGCGGAACACGCCCACGGCCTGCGAGGCGAGGGGGAGGGGCTGCGGGGGAGCGGTGTGGTGGCCGTCGGCCTCGTCGAGCCGCGGGAGCCACAGGTAGGGCAAGGCCGCCGCGGCGGCCAGCAGCAGCACGGCCGGCGTCCAGCCGAACTGGTCGTAGACCACCACCACGAGACCGCCGCCCACGAGGGTGCCCAGCCACTGCGCGCCCACCACCACGCCGTTCACGCGGCCCCGGCCCTCCGAGGCGAAGAGCCGGGCAGCCAGGGCGTCCACGGCCACGTCCTGCGTGGCCGAGACCAGCAGGTAGAGGCCCACCACCACGCCGAGCCCGCCGAGGCCGGTGCCGAGGTGACCGAAGGGCAGCATGGCCAGGATGCCCAGCACCACCAGCGGCTGGGTCCACATCACCCAGCGGCGGTAGTGCCCGCGGCGGCCGGGTGGGGCCCAGCGGTCCACGGCCGGGGCCCAGAGGAACTTGAGCGCCCACACCATGCCCAGCTGGGTGATGAGCGCCAGGTCGGTGAGGGTGAGCCCCTGCTGCCGGGCGATGCCGAGCAGCCCGGTGGAGAGGAAGCCCACCCCGAGGTACTGGGTGACGTACAGGGACGCCACGGCCGGCAGGTGGTGCGGTGCGCCGGCGGCCCGCGGGGCGGGGGACGCGGTGGCGGCGGGGATCTCGTGCATCGCGGTCTGGCTCATAGGGCGAAGGGTAGGCGAACCTCACTCGCGACGGCAGGTAGGTCCCATCCGCCCCGCCCGGTCCGCTGGGTGTGCGGTGGCGCACAATGAGCAGGCCGCGGAAGCCGATCCGCGGCCACGTGACGAAGGGATCCTGCCGTGAGCGAACGCCTCGACACCGAGGGTGACCACGCCGGCGCCGTCGTGACCACCCCCCGCTGGGCCACCGACCGGGCGCTCGGCTGGTTGCTGACCACCACCGGCCTGGTGGGCTGGGTGGGAGCGGCCGTCCTGGTGCTCGAACGGGTGCACCTCTACGAGAACCCGTTCGCCTCCACCTCGTGCGACATCAACCCCCTGGTCAGCTGCGGCAGCGTCATGGCCACCCCGCAGGCCGCGCTGTTCGGCTTCCCCAACCCGTTGCTGGGCATCGTGGGCTACGCGTTGGTCGTGGCCATCGGCACGGGCCTGCTCGCCGGCGCCCGCTACGCCCGCTGGTACTGGGTGGCCACCTGGGTGGGGGTGGCCCTGGCTGGGGTCTTCCTCGTGTGGCTGTGGTCGCAGGCGCTGTTCGACATCGAGAAGCTCTGCATCTACTGCATGGTCTGCTGGGCGGCCACCATCCCGATGTTCTGGGGCCTCACCGGCGCCCTGGTCTCCCGCGGTCTCCTGCCGGGGTCCGAGGGGGTGCGCCACTTCTTCCGCGAGTGGACCTGGGTGGTCGTGGTGGTCAACTACGTGGCCGTGATCGCCTCCGTGCTGGCCGTCTTCCTGCCCAAGTTCATGGACCTCTGAGCACCCGCCGGCCCACGCACGAGGGGGACCCACCACCCGGTGGGTCCCCCTCGTGCGTGGGGGGGCGCAGGGCCCCGGAGACGGCGTCAGAGGCGGGTCTCGACGGCGCGCTTCAGGCGCCCCAGGCCCTTCTCGAAGTCCCTGCCGATCATCGCGTCGAAGTCGGCCACCTTGTTGACCAGGGCCATGACGCGGCCGCGGGTGCCCGTCATCGTCCACGTCACCAGCGTGCCCACTGCGGTGGGGGCCAGGGTGAACGCCACCTGGTTGTCGGCGCGGAAGGGCTTCTCGAAGCGCAGGTCCAGGCTGACGCGCCCCACCTCGGAGTGGGTGATCTCCATCTCGCCCTTGCCGGCCTTGCGGTTGCCCTCCCACGCGTAGGTGGCGCCCACGCCGTTGGCCGGGTCGGAGTAGCAGCGGCGCAGGTCGGGGTCCACCTCCTCCCAGGGCGACCACTGCTGCCACAGGTGCAGGTCGTTGAGGTACGGGAACACCTCCTCGGGGGAGGCGGAGATCTCGACGGAACGGGTCACCTGGAAGGTCTGGGCCATGTGGCCATCATGGCGCACCTGCGGCCGTAGGGTGGCCTCATGCGCGATCTCCAGCGAGTGATCATCGACGAGATGGGCGTCAAGCCCTCCATCGACCCGGCGCGCGAGGTGGAGCGCCGCGTCGAGTTCCTGCGCGACTACCTGCAGGCCACGGGCACGAAGGGCTTCGTGCTCGGCATCTCCGGCGGGGTGGACTCCACGCTGGCCGGTCGGTTGGCACAGCTCGCAGCCGAGCGCCACCGGGAGCAGGGCGGCGAGGCCGTGTTCGTGGCCGTGCGCCTGCCGCACCACGTGCAGGCCGACGAGGCCGACGCCGCTGAGGCGATGCGCTTCGTGGCCGCCGACGAGGAGGTCACCTTCGACATCGGGGCGGCCACCGACGCCTTCGAGGCCGAGTACGCCCGCGCGCTGGGCAGCCAGGTCAGCGACTTCTCCAAGGGCAACGTCAAGGCCCGCCTGCGCATGGTGGCGCAGTACGCCATCGCGGGGGAGCGGCGGATGCTGGTGATCGGCACCGACCACGGCGCGGAGTCCGTCACCGGGTTCTTCACGAAGTTCGGCGACGGCGGGGCCGACGTGCTGCCGCTGTACGGGCTCGACAAGGGGCAGAACCGCGAGATCGCCCGCCACCTGGGCGCGCCGGAGCAGCTGTGGGCCAAGGAGCCGACGGCCGACCTGCTCGACGACCAGCCGCTGCGCTCCGACGAGCACGAGCTGGGCCTGACCTACGCGCACATCGACGCCTACCTGCAGGGCGAGGAGGTGCCCGCCGAGGTGGCCGAGCGCATCGAGCAGAAGTGGCGCACCTCGCGGCACAAGCGCACCACCCCCGTCACCCCCTTCCACACCTGGTGGCGGACCGACCACGGGACGGAGGACTGAGATGCAGCTCGAGGGAAAGGTGTTCGCCGTCACCGGCGGCGGTGACGGCATCGGCCGCGAGGTGGTGCTGGGGCTGCTGCGCGCCGGTGCCCGCGTGGCCGCGGTCGACCGCTCCGCCGAGGGGCTGGCCGCCACGCGCGCCGAGGCGGTGAACGAGGGGGCCGGGGAGTTCCTGAGCACCCACGCCGTGGACGTCACCGACCGGGCTGCCGTGGAGGCGC
The DNA here is from genome assembly GCF_002847825.1 of Kytococcus schroeteri. Lineage (GTDB taxonomy): Bacteria > Actinomycetota > Actinomycetes > Actinomycetales > Dermatophilaceae > Kytococcus > Kytococcus schroeteri. The sequence goes on from NZ_PKIZ01000009.1 coordinate 85,174, forward strand.
TGCCCGAGGCCGTGGTGGCCGAGCACGGCGCGGTGGACGGCCTGCTCAACGTGGCCGGCGTCATCCAGCCGTTCGTCACCGTCGGGGAGCTGGCCGTCGAGGACGTGCGGCGCGTGGTGGACGTGAACTTCTGGGGCGTGGTCAACACCTGCCAGGCCTTCCTGCCGCACCTGCAGGCCCGCCCCGAGGCGGCGGTGCTCAACGTCTCGAGCATGGGGGCGCTCACCCCGGTGCCGGGGCAGGCCGCGTACGGCGCGAGCAAGGCGGCGGTGAAGTTGTTCACCGAGGCGCTGTACTGCGAGCTCAAGGACGGGCCGGTGGCGGTGACCGTCGCCTTCCCCGGGGCGGTGGAGACCGGCATCGCGGACAACTCCGGGGTGTCCGTGGGGGCGGCGGCGGACGACCCCGCGGCGGCCGAGGCGTCGTCCTTCCCCCGCACCAGCGCACCCGACGCGGCCGAGGCGATCCTGCGCGCCCTGGAGGAGGGGGCCTTCCGCGTGGTCATCGGGAAGGACGCGAGGTTCGTGGACCGTGCGAGCCGCATCGCCCCGCGGTGGGCGGCCGACTTCATCACCCGCAGGATGCAGAGCCTGCTGGAGCGCCGATGACCGAGCTGGACGACTACGAGCGCTTCCGCCGGGCGCAGTTCCTCTTCGAGCAGAAGCTCTACCGCGAGGCCGCCGTGGAGGCAGAGACCCTGCTGGGAACGGCCGACGCGGTGCACGGCCTGGCCGAGGTGCGGCTGCTGCTGGCGCGCGCGTACTTCCACTCCGCGCAGCTCACGCGGGCGGAGAACATGGCCCGGGAGATGCTGGCCGAGCGGCCCGAGGACTCCTATGCCGCGGTGCTGCTGGCCCGTTCGCTGGAGCGGCAGGGGCGCGACGCCGAGGCGGCGCCCTACCTGGAGCGGGCGCGGGTCCTCGGGCAGGACCTCTGAGGCGGCTCCATCCCCCTCGCAGAAGTGGGTGGCGCGTCACGCTCCGGGGGCCTGTCGCCGCACGGTGCGGGTCCTGGCGTGAACGCCGTTGACATCCAGTCTCTCTCAGGAGGGCCCCGCGGCCACCAAGCCCAACCCGTACATCACCTTCGACGGCAACGCCGAGGAGGCCATGCGCTTCTACGGTGAGGCCTTCGGCGCCGAGCCGCAGATCATGACCTTCAAGGACGCCGGCATGGACCTGCCCGGCGAGTACGTGCAGGGCAACAACCTGCAGGTCTCCCTCTCCGGCGACGACGCCGCCTGAGCGACCCGACCCCAGCGGTCGCGCCCGACGGTGTGACCCACCCCGCCCCACCGCGGCGGAATGGCACGCCCGGACCCTCGGTTGGTCCGAGCGTGCCCGTGTCTGCCCACCCCGCCGCCCCCTCCGCCCACCTGCGCACCAGCGCCCGCACGCTCGTGCTCTGGCTCGCGGCGGCTACCTTCGGTATCGGGCTCACGGAGTTCGCCGCCATGACCCTGCTGCCCTTCTACGCGCGGGAGTTCGGCGTCACCGAGCCCCAGGCGTCGCGGGCGGTGAGCGCCTACGCGCTGGGGGTGGTGGTGGGTGCCCCCGTGCTCTCGGTGGTCATGGGCGGCTGGGAGCGTCGCCGCGCGCTGGTGGTGCTGCTGGGCATGTTCGCCACCGGCAACCTGCTGGCCGCCCTCGCCCCCTCGATGCCGTTGCTCGTCGGCGCCCGCTTCCTGGCCGGTCTGCCGCACGGTGCGCTGTTCGGCATCGCCCAGCTGGTGGCGGCCACCGCCATGGGGCGTGAGCGGGCGGCGCAGGCCGTGGCCTGGGTGATGATGGGCCTGACGGTGGCCACCGTGGTGGGCGTGCCCACCGTGAGCGTCATCGGGCAGGCCACCACCTGGCGGCTGCCGTTCGCCCTGGTGGCCGTGGGTGGGCTGCTCCTGGCGGCCGTGCTCTGGCGTCTCGTGCCGCCGGGCGGCGGGCGCTCGGGCGGCACCTCGTTCCACGAGCTCAACGCACTGCGCAACCCGGACGTGCTGCTCACCCTGGCCATGGGCGCCATCGGGTTCGGTGGCATGTTCGCCGTGTACTCGTTCCTCTCGGCCACCCTGCTGGAGAACACCGACGCGCCCGCTTGGGGCATCCCGCTGGTACTCATGGCCTACGGCGTGGGCGGCATCCTGGGCAACCTCGCGGCCGGGCGCACCCCCGCCGGGCGGCTGCTGCCCGTGGCCGGCGCCTTCCAGGCGTTCATCGGGGTGGCCACGTTGGTCTACTCGCTCACGGTGGACCACTGGTGGCTGATGCTGCTCTCGGTGGCCGTGGTGGGCTTCGGCGGCGGGCTCGTGGTGCCGCTGCAGACGCGGCTCATGCACGTGGCCGGTGAGGCGCAGACCATGGCGGCGGCCATGAACCATGCGGCCTTCAACGCGGCCAACGCGCTGGGGCCGGCCGTGGCGGGGGCGGCGCTCGCGGCCGGGTGGGGTTGGCACTCCACCGGGTGGGCCGGGGCTGCGCTGTCCGTCGGGGGCCTGGTGGTGTGGGCCGTGATGATGCTGCGCGATCGCGCCGCCCGCCCCGCGGCCTGAGTCGCTGCGCGACGGTCCCACGGCCCGATCGCGCCGCCCGGCGACGCGTGCCGCCCCGGCCTCACCGCGGCCCGATCGCACCGCCTCATCTGCGCGCACGGGAAACCTCCGGCCGCATGCGAAAGGTGCTGGTCACCCGGGAAACATCCCGTGCGGCCAGCACCTTTCCCGTGCCGGGTGGGTTTTCGCGTGCGGGCGGCCCAGCCCCGGCCCGGTGCCGTCCCGTCGAAGGCGCCCCACCCCGTGGCAGGCTGCCGCCGTGGACGAGCTGCTGGTGGAGAAGGTGCTGCGCTGCGTGGAGCTGGTGCCCGCGGGGCGGGTGGTGGCCTACGGCGAGGTCGGCCGCATCGTGGGGGCCGGGCCCCGACAGGTCGGCGCGGTGATGGCCCACCACGGGCACCTCGTGAGCTGGTGGCGGGTCACCAACTCCGACGGGGACCTCCCGCCGCACCTGCGCCCGCGGGCCGCCGAGCACTGGGCCGACGAGGGCATCGTCTGGAAGCCCAACGGGCTGGGATGCCGCATCGCCGACCACCGCGTGGACCTCGAGGCCCTCGCCGCGGCCTGGCACACCGACACCGCCGACCTGCGAGAGGCCTGACCCGTCAGACGACCGCCGGTTCGTGCCCGCCGATCCACCGCGCCCCGCGGCCGATGAGCCCCGCCGCCACCAGCACCACGACCGCCGCGATGACGAACGGCCAGGCCACGCCGGCCCGCTCGGCCACGAGGGTGGAGACGTACGGGGCCACCACGCCGCCCATCCAGCGCACGCAGTTGTAGCCCGCCGAGGCCACCGGACGCGGGGCGTCGGAGACCTCCATGGCCAGCTCGGTGTAGAGCGTGTTGTTCACGCCCAGGAGGGCGCCGGCGGCCACGGTGCACGCGATGACGACCGCCCGGGAGCCACCGGCTGCGGCCGCGGCCGTCACGCCGAGGTCCGCGGCCAGCAGCACCAGCACCGTGACGAGCGTGCGCGCCGTGCCCCACCGCGCCTGCAGCACCGGGGCCAGGAAGACCGACGTGAGGGCCAGCGCCAAGCCCCACCCGAAGAACACCGCGCCGATCGTGTACGGGCCCGCGTCCAGCACGAACGGCACGAACGCCAGCACCGTGAAGAAGCCGTAGTAGTAGAGCGCCCCGCTGGTGGAGACGATGCGCAGCCCGCCGTGTCCCAGGGCGCGTAGGGGGTCGGACAGCCGCGTGCGCTGCGCCGGGCGAGGCAGGTCGGGCAGCAGCACGAGCAGCGCCACGAAGGCCGCCGTCATCAGCACGGCCGTGCCGAAGAAGGGGGCCCGCCAGTGCCAGCCGCCCAGCACCGCGCCCAGGAGGGGGCCCAGTGAGAGGCCAGCGCCCAGCGCGGCCTCGTAGAGGATGATCGCGACGCTCGACCCACCGCTGGCCACGGCCACGATGACGGCCAGCGCGGTGGCCACGAACAGGGCGTTGCCCAGGCCCCACCCGGCCCGGAAACCCACCAGCTGGTCCACCGTCGAGGAGGTGCCGGACAGGGCGGCGAAGACGGCCACCAGGGCCAGGCCCAGCAGGAGCGTTCGCTTCCCGCCGATGCGGGAGCTCAACCAGCCGGTCACCAGCATCATCACCGCGGTGAGGGCGAAGTAGCTGGTGAACAGCAGCGAGACCTGCGAGTGCGTGGCGTCCAGGTTCTCCGCGATGGCGGGCAGGATCGGGTCCACCAGGCCGATGCCCATGAAGGCGAACACGCTGGCCAGGGCGGTGGCCCACACGGCGGGCGGCTGGCGCAGCATCGAGGTGCGCTCGGCGGCGGCGACCTCCTCGGCGGAGGGGTGGTGGGTGGCTGTGGGCACGGGTCTCCTCTCGGTGGGACGGGTTCCTCGGTGGGCGAGGCTCAGGGGCGCTCGGCCGCGGCGGCCAGCGCCTGCAGGGCGGGTGCCGCGGCGGCCAGTGCCTCCCGCTCGGTGGCGCTGAGGGTGGCCATGGCATCGGCCAGGTAGGCGGCGCGGCGCTCGTCGCTGGCTGCCAGGGCGGCGCGTCCCTCCTCGGTGAGGTGCACGCGCTGCACGCGCTGGTCGGCCTCGTCGCGGGTGCGGGTGACGTACCCGGCATCGGCCAGGCGCCGCACCATCGACGTGGCACTGGGCAGGCGCATGCCCCCGATGCGGGCGAGCTCGCCCATGGTGCGCGGCCCCTCGCGCAGGGCGGTGAGCGCGGTGGATTGGGAGGTGCTGAGTGCCTCGGTGTGGTCGAGGCCGCGCATCATCACCACCACCTCGCGCAGGGCGCCGCGCAGGGCGTGGGCGGTGGCGAGGTCCTCGGGGCCGTGTCGCATGGTAGTGAGGCTATCTCATAGTAAGACTGCCTAAGTACATGGGAGGGTCCTCGCCGGCTGGCGGTCGCCCCGCCCGGTCGCGCCACAATGGCCCCATGACCACCGACGCCTCGCAGTCCTCCGCCCCCGCTCCCTGGACCGGCCGCGACGACGGCCCCGGCCCCGAGCACCGCCGCTGGCACCACGTCGCGGCCGGGGCGACGGACGGCGGCCCGCGCGTGGGCGTGGTCGGCTTCGCCAGTGACGAGGGCGTGCGCCGCAACAAGGGCCGCCAGGGTGCGGCCGAGGCCCCGCCGCTGCTGCGCGGCGCCCTGGCCGGCATGGCCGCCCACAGGCCCTTCGCGCTGACCGACCACGGCGACACCGGCTACGAGGGGCGTGACCTCGAATCCGGTCACGAGGCCGTGGGTACCGCCATCGCCGCCTCGCTCGACGCCGACGACCTCACCGTCGTGCTCGGCGGTGGCCACGAGACCGCGTGGGGCTGCTACCTGGGCCGCGCGCGCTCCCAGCGCTACGGCACCCCCGAGGCGATGGGCCGCACCGCCGTGGTCAACCTGGACGCGCACTTCGACCTGCGCGAGGCCCCCGAGCCCAGCAGCGGCACCCCCTTCCTGCAGATGGCGCAGGCCGAGCAGGGGGCCGGCCGCGGGCTGGACTACACCGTCATCGGCATCGCCGAGTCGAGCAACACCGCCGTCCTGTTCGACGCCGCGCGCTCGCTGGGTGCCACCTGGCTGCTCGACGTGGACTCCACCGAGGAGGCCGCCGTGGCCGCGGTGGACAAGGTGCTCGCCCGCGCGGACCACGTGCACCTGGAGATCGACCTCGACGTGCTGCCCGCCGACATCGCGCCCGGTGTGAGCGCGCCGGCGGCCTACGGCGTGCCGATGCGGGTGTGCAGCGCCGTCGTGCGCCGCCTGGCGGCCTCCGGGAAGCTTCGCGTGGTGGACGTGGCCGAGTACAACCCGTCGGTGGACGTGGACTCGCGCACCGCCAAGGCCGCTGCCCGTCTGGTCACCGACATCGTCCACGCCCTGCCGGGGGAGTGAGCGTGGCTGCCCGTTGACCCCCCCTCCCGTTGAGTCGTCGACTCTTGGGGCCGATGGGGGGAGTTGACCCCGAGGAGCGACGACTCAACGGGCCGCTGGGGTGGGGTCGGGGGGTGGGGGGGTGGTATAGGTGTCGACTATGCAAAACCGTCCGACTCATATACAGTGGCTATCGCAGTCGGGAACGTCGGCTGCACCCCCCAGACGTCAACAACGCAACGAGGGAGCACGCATGTCGCTGATCAACACCACCATCAAGCCCTTCCAGGCCACCGGTTTCGTGAACGGTGAGTTCAAGGACTACTCGGACGCCGACATCCAGGGCAAGTGGGCCATCTTCTTCTTCTACCCGGCCGACTTCACCTTCGTGTGCCCCACCGAGCTGGGTGACCTGGCCGACCACTACGAGGAGCTGCAGAAGCTCGGCGTCGAGGTCTTCGGTGTCTCCACCGACACCCACTTCACCCACAAGGCCTGGCACGGCTCCTCCGAGACCGTCGGCAAGGTGACCTACCCGATGCTGGGTGACCCCACCCACCTGCTGGCCAACAACTTCGAGATCCTGCGCCAGGACGAGGGCGTCGCCAACCGCGGCACCTTCCTGGTGGACCCCGACGGCGTCATCCAGTTCACCGAGGTGACCTCCGAGGGCATCGGCCGCAACGCCGCCGAGCTGGTCCGCAAGGTCAAGGCCGCCCAGTACGTGCGCAACAACCCCGGCCAGGTCTGCCCGGCCAAGTGGGAGGAGGGCGCCGAGACCCTGGAGCCCTCGCTGGACCTCGTCGGCAAGATCTGATCGGCGACACCGCCCTCGGCGCCTGACGGCGTCGACCCCTGACCCGACGGCGGTCGGGCCGGCCAGGTGCCGGTCGGCCGCCGTCGGTGCACCCACCACCCGCACCCGATGCGGTGCACCCGCCCCTGCGCCCTCGTCCCCGCCACGCCACGCCACGCACCCCTGGAGGACCCCGTGCTCGAGAAGAACCTCGCCACCCAGCTCCGTCAGCTCCTGGACAACCTGAAGCGTCCGGTCGAGCTGCTCACCACCGTCGAGGCCGACGCCACCGACGCCACCACCCGCGAGACCCTCGAGCTGTGCGCCGAGATCGCGGAGATGTCCGAGCTCGTCACCGCCCGTGAGGCCGAGGGCGACGAGCGCGCGCAGCGCACCCCCTCGTTCACCATCCGCGCCGCCGACGACCACGCCGCGGCCGTGACCTTCTCCGGCCTGCCGATGGGCCACGAGTTCACCTCGCTGGTGCTCGCCCTGCTCAACATCGGTGGCCACCCGTCCAAGGCCGCCGCCGCCACCATCGAGCAGGTCCGGAACATCCGCGGCGAGCACCACTTCGAGACCTTCTTCAGCCAGTCCTGCCAGAACTGCCCCGACGTGGTGCAGGCGCTGGACCTCATGGCCACGCTCAACCCGGGCATCACGCACACCGCCATCGACGGCTCGGCCTTCCCCGACGAGGCCGACGAGCGCGGCGTCATGGCCGTGCCCACCGTCTTCCTCGACGGCGAGGACTTCGGCTCCGGCCGCATGACCCTGGAGGAGATCGTCGAGCGCATCGACGACGACGCCGCGCAGGCCGCCGCGGACCGCCTCTCCGAGGCCGACCCCTACGAGGTGCTCGTGCTCGGCGGCGGCCCGGCCGGCGCCACGGCCGCCATCTACGCCGCCCGCAAGGGCATCCGCACCGGCCTGGTGGCCGAGCGCATGGGTGGCCAGGTGAACGACACCATGTCCATCGAGAACCTCTCGGGCACCTCCCACACCGAGGGGCCCCAGCTCTCGGCCGCGCTGGAGCGCCACGTCAACGACTACGAGGTCGACCTCGTGAAGTCCCAGGTGGCCATCGGCGTCACCACCGCCGGGACCGAGGGCGGTCACCACAGCGTGGAGTTCGCCTCCGGCGCCACCCTGCGCACCCGCTCGCTGGTCATCGCCACCGGTGCCTCCTGGCGCACCATGGGTGTGCCGGGCGAGGAGGAGTACCGCAACAAGGGCGTCACCTTCTGCCCGCACTGCGACGGCCCGCTGTTCAAGGGCAAGCGCGTCGCCGTCATCGGCGGCGGCAACTCCGGTGTGGAGGCCGCCATCGACCTGGCGGGCATCGTCGGCCACGTCACGGTGCTGGAGTTCATGGACTCCATGCGCGCCGACCAGGTGCTGCAGGACAAGCTGCGCTCCCTGCCCAACGTGGACATCGTGCTCGGTGCGGCCACCCAGGAGGTCGTCGGCGACGGCTCCCGCGTGACCGGCCTGAGGTACGAGCTCCGCGAGACCGGCGAGGCCCAGCAGCTCGATCTCGAGGGCGTGTTCGTGCAGATCGGCCTGGTGCCCAACTCGGCCTTCCTCAAGGACTCCGGCATCGAGCTGACCGACCGCGGCGAGGTCGTCATCGACGAGCGGGGTGCCACCAACGTGCCGGGCGTGTTCGCCGCCGGCGACGTGGCCACCACCCCGTACAAGCAGATCGTCGTGGCCTTCGGCTCGGGCTCCACCGCCTCGTTGAGCGCCTTCGACCACCTCATCCGCACCTCCGCGCCCAGCCAGGGCGACGCGGAGGACACCGCGGCGCGCACCAAGGTGGTCGATGCCGACGCCGAGCCCACCGACGTGGCCGACACCGCGGACGCCTCGTCGTGAACCTGCGCGACCTCGAGTACCTGGTCGCCCTGGGCGACCACGGCAGCTTCGGTCGCGCCGCGGAGGCCTGCGGTGTCAGCCAGCCCACGCTGAGCACGCAGGTCAAGAAGCTGGAGGCGGCCCTGGGCTGCGCGCTCGTGGAGCGTGCGGGCCGCACCACGCGCCTCACCCCGGCCGGCGAGCAGATCGCCGGCCGGGCACGGCGCATGCTCGGGCACGGCGACGCCATCCGGCGCATCGCCGAGCAGGCCCGCGACCCCCGGGCCGGCTCGCTGCGGCTGGGCATCTTCCCCACCCTCGCGCCGTACCTGCTGCCGCACGTGGTGCCCGGCATCCGCGAGGCCCTCCCGGAGCTCAACCTGCTGCTGGTGGAGGAGCGCACGCCGGACCTCATGCGGCAGCTCCGGGAGGGCACCCTCGATGCGGTGGTGCTCGCCGGCCCGCTGACCGACCCCGGACTGGCGGTGGAGCCCCTCTTCCGTGAGGACTTCCTGCTGGCCGTGCCGCTGGACCACCCGCTGGCCGGGCAGGAGACGGTGGACCCCTCCGTGCTGGGCGACGAGTCGGTGCTCCTGCTGGAGGACGGCCACTGCCTGCGGGACCAGGCGCTCGACGTCTGCCGCTCCTCCGGCGCGGTGGAGATGGACGGCTTCCGCGCCACCTCCCTGGAGACCCTGCGGCACATGGTGGCCTCCGGGGTCGGGGTGACCCTCATGCCCCGCATGGCGGTCGACCGCCCCGGCGGCCCCGGGGGAGTGGCGACGGTCGAGTTCACCGCGCCAGCACCCCATCGGGACATCGTGCTGGCGTGGCACGCCTCCTCGGTGCAGGCCGACCTCATGCCGGAGCTCGCCGAGCTGCTCCGCTCGGTGCCCGCGCCCCTGGCCACCCCGGCCTGACGCCGCGGCAGGGGGGGTGGCACCATCGGGCCATGGACCAGGAGCGCGGCAGTCCGGCGGTGGGCGAGGTGGAGGTTGATCGGCTGCGGCTGGCCGATGTGGAGTCCCTCGCCCGGGTGCACGGGATGATCTGGCGCGCGACCTACACCGGACTCCTCCCCGATGCGGTGCTGGACTCCCTCGACCCCGTCGCCGGGGCCGCCCGGTGGCGGGAGGCCGCGCAGCGCCTCGCGGACGAGGGCCCCACCGGTGCCGCCCACCCACTGGGCAGCAACGGCCCACCCCCGGTCGCGGACACCCGAGTGGCACGCCAGCAGGACGGTCACGTGCTGGGTTTCATCTCCGTGGGCCCGCCCCGTGACGACGACCCCCCGGCGCCGAGGGAGCTGTGGGCGCTCAACCTGGACCCGGCCTGGCACGGCACGGGCCTGGCCGACCGCCTGCTGACCGCAGCCCTCCCGATGGGGCCCGCCTACCTGTGGGTGCTCGAGGGCAACGAGCGGGCGATCGCGTACTACGGCAAGCGGGGTTTCACCGACACCGGGCGGCGCAAGGAGCTCATCCACCGCACGGGGCCCACGGGTGTGGCGGAGTGGTGCCTCCTGCGCCCCTGAGTCAGCCCCGGTTGCTGGACGCGCCGGTCCCGCCGGTCCGGTCCGCGCCGCCGGACCCACCCCGGCGCGGCACGGTACTGCGCCGTCGATGTGTCGCGGACCACGACGAGGGCGGCCGGTACCGCGGGCGGGGCGTGACCCGGCGGGGGCGAGGCTGCGCGCGGTGCCGGACGGCCTGGTGACCCCGGTCGGCTGAGCCTCAGCGCCCCAGGCGGCGGATGTCGTCGCGGTCGTCCAGGCGCGACCGGCGCCGGCGCACGCCCTTGGGCAGGGTGTGGTGCGGGGTGGTCCGGCGGCCCCGCAGCGCGCGGAACACCCACGTGTGCGGCACGTGCACGCCCGTGGCCAGCTTCTCCACGTCCGCGTCGCTGTACAGCGTGGAGGTGAGCTCGCCCAGGCCCTCGGCCGTGCCGAGCACCAGCAACGAGTCGCCCAGGTGCAGCGAGGTGCCGGGGGCGGGGGCCGCGGTGCGCTCCCGGCCGCGGCCGTGCACGGCCGGGTAGACCTCCAGCGGTTCCCCGCTCTCGGGGTGGGTCAGCAGCTGCTCCAGGGTGATGTGCCCGCCCTCCAGCCAGCGCACCAGGGCGGGGGCGTTCTCCTCGGTGACGTCCAGCCGTGCGGCCTGCGGGGTCTGCGTGCCCACGCGCGCCTGCAGGTCCTCCAGCACCCGGGCCCCCCACTCCTCGTCGCGCTCCATCACCTTGCGCACGAAGTGCCAGTAGTTGGGGCTCACCAGGTAGGCCAGCGCCTCCCGGGAGATGAGCTCGGCCGGGTGGAAGGTGGCGTCGGGGGCGAAGGCCTTCACGGTGGAGCGGCGGCCCAGCGTCTTCTGCCGCAGCACCAGGAAGCAGTCCGGGTTGGCCTCGCGCACCCGGGCGGCCACCGAGAGGTTCACGATGTCGCTCTCGGCGCCCACCACCACACCGGTCACGTCGTGCAGGTCCACCAGCTCCCCGGTGGGGCGCGCGTCGCGCACCTCCAGCCCGGCCCGCGTGAGGTCGCGGCTCACCTCCTCGCCGAACTCGCCGTCGCTCACCACGACCCACGGCCCGTCGTCGAGCCGCTCCCGGGGCTCCTCCAGCTCGGTGCCCGGAGGGCTCATGAGCCAGGTGGCGAGGCGGTGCACCGACGGCTTGCGCAGCTGCATCGTCAGGTAGGTGCCGAACTCGTCCAGCGGGTTGATGACGTGCTCCGGGAAGAAGTCCTGCATCCGGTCGGCCATGACCCGGCTGGTCGACCGGGCGATGACGGGCACGTCCGGGCGCAGCAGGTTGACGGTCATGACGATGGCGAGGTTGGTCTCGTCGTCCTCGGTCATGGCCAGTACGCCGTGGCACCACGGGCTGCCCAGCCCGGCGGTGCCGAGGGTGGTCACCTTGCGGGCGTCGCCGTGCAGGGCCAGCACGCGTCCGCCGCGGCGCCCCATCGCCATCCGCTCGAGCCGCTCGGCGTCGCCGTCCACCACCACCACGTCGCGCTCGATCGCCACGAGGCCCTCGACCACGCCCGTGCCGGCCTGGCCGTGCCCCACCACGATGTAGAACGGGTCGCGCGTGCGGCGCAGCGAGCGCATGAGCCGCAGCTCGGAGGTGGCCTCGCGGAAGCCGGGGGCGGTGAGCGTGTAGAACATCGCGGTCACCGCGTAGGTCCAGGTGAACACCGAGGCGAAGATCGACCCGGCCACCCACATGCGCTGGGGGATGGTGAACTCGTTGGGCACCTCGCCGTAGCCGATGGTGGTGGCCGTGTAGCTCATGACGTAGAACGCGTCGAACAGTGAGAGCCGGTGCGGGTTGCCGTCGGCGTCCACGCCGGGCATGAGCGAGAGGCCCACCACGCAGAAGGTGAACACGGCCACGATCATGAGCAGCGGTGCGCGCAGGCCGCGCAGGGTGGCGTTGACCACCTCCCGCGCCTGGTCGTCCACGGGCACCTCCACCTCGCGGCGGCGGCGGGACTCGGGGCGGGCCGCCCGGTGGTGGGCGGTCATCCGCGTCAGGGGGTTGACCACGGGGTGGACCTCAGCGGCCGCGGTAGTTCACGGTCTCGATGACGAGGATCACCAGCGAGACGAGGTTGGCCAGCAGCGCGCCGATGGCCAGCGACACCACGGACGACATGGCCTGCGCGTCGATGGGGGCGTCCCGGCCCTGGTCGATCCACACCCAGACGGCGGTGGCGGCGAGCAGCTGCAGGCAGGAGACGAGGCTGGCGGCCAGGTGCACCGCGCCCACGTGGGTGCGGTCGCCCAGCTTGAGCACGGCGGCCACGAGGTTGACCACGAGGGCGGCGTAGAGCTCGTAGGAGTTGTGCAGGTCGGGATCGCTGATGTCCCCCGTCACGTAACCCAGGTTGAGGGTGGCGGCCAGGAGCACGAAGAAACCGAAGACGACCTTCTCGAAGTTCACGCCCCCCACCGTACGTGCTCCCCCACCCGGTCGAGGGGCACAAGAGAGGGAGCCACCGGACCCCTCAGTACGGTGGCTCCCTGTCCCTTGTGTGCCGCTCCGGCGTTCCTCCAGAAGGCCGGCGGCCGAGAACGTGTCCCTCGCTCTCGATGTGTCCCATACAAACCCGGCCACATCTCACGTCTCGCACGCGTTGCTCACAGGACGTTCACAACTTTCGCGTGAGCACGCCCGCCTCCTACTGTGGCCCCGTGACCGTGAACCAGAACGTCCACGTCCTGCTGGTCGAGGACGACGAGATGCTCCGAGAGACGACCGCCCTGGTGCTGGAGCGCCAGGGGTTCTCCGTGTCCACGGCCGCCGACGGCGTGGACGGCCTGGACGCGCTGCGCCGTGAGCGCTTCGACGTGGCGGTGGTGGACGTGATGATGCCGCGCATGGACGGCATCACGTTCGCTCGCAAGGTGCGGGAGGACTCCGACCTGCCCATCGTGCTGCTCACCGCGCGCGACCTGCCGCACGACCAGCTCGCCGGCTTCCAGGTGGGCGTGGACGACTACGTGACCAAGCCCTTCGACGGCGAGGTGCTGGCCGCCCGCCTCCGCGCGGTGCTGCGCCGGGTGGACACCGTGCCGACCGAGCCGACGACCACCACCATCCGGGTGGCGGACCTGACGGTGAACCGCGACGGAATGGTGGTGCAGAAGGCCGGGGAGACCATCAGCCTGAGCGCCACCGAGTTCCGCCTGCTGGAGGTGCTGCTGGACCACCGCGGCCGGGTGCTCTCGCGCCACCAGCTGCTGGAGATGGTGTGGGACATCGGCTCGTGGGGTGACACCCACGTCGTGGAGGTCACCGTGCAGCGCCTGCGCCGCAAGATCGGCGCCGAGCGCATCGTCACCGTCCGCGGAGCGGGCTACAAGCTGGTGGATGCGTGAGCCCGGACCGTTCCGGGGACCCCGAGGCCCCCAGGCGCCGCACCGGCGGCATCCCCACCCACCGCCTCGACGCGGCGGTGACCGGCCCGATGCGGGTGAGCGGCCGCAGCGCTCGTCGGGACCAGCGACTGGGGGGCACCCGCTGGCGTGACTCCATCCGGACCCGGATCGTACTGGCGGTGCTGCTGGTCTCGATGGTCACCAGCGCCGGCCTGGGGGTGCTCCTGGCCTCGCAGGCCTCGGACGCCGCGCGTGAGAACCTGCGCCAGCAGGCCGTGAGCCGGCTCGACACGGTGAGCGCCTCCTACCGGCTGGACGGGCGTGTGCGCCGCGGTGCCACGGCCGACCCGGACGTGCCGCCCCGGGAGCTCGTGCAGGGCATGGAGCAGGGGGAGCGGCGGAGCTACTACGACGGCGACACGATGTGGGCCACCGAGCGGCTCGGCAAGGACGTGCTGCTCACCGTGCAGCTGGACGACGACATGCTGCGCCAGCAGGACGCCGAGCGGCTGCGGACCCTGCTGCTCTCCCTGGCGCTGGCCTCGGCCATCTCCGCGGCGGCGGCCTGGACGCTCGGCAACGCCCTCTCGAGCCGGCTCCGCAGCGCGGCCACGGCCGCCACGGCCATGGCAGAGGGGGACACCACGGCCCGCACGGACACCGGCGGACGTGACGAGGTGGCCGCGCTCACCCGGGCCGTGGACACCCTCGCGGTGACCCTGCAGAGCCGCCTGGCGGCAGAGCGCGCCTTCACGGCGGACGTGGCGCACGAGCTGCGCACCCCGGTGACGGGGCTCGTGAGTGCCGTCGAGCTGCTCCCCGAGGGGCGCCCGGCCACGTTGGTGCGCACGCAGGTGGGCCGGCTGCGGCGCCTGGTGGAGGACCTGCTGGAGGTCTCCCGGCTGGAGAGCGGGTCGGAGGTGGCCACCCTGGAGGAGCACGACCTCGGCGAGGTGGTGGACCGCACGGTGCGCTTCCTGGCGGTCTCCGCCCCGTGCGAGCGGGTGGAGCTGCGGGGCGAGTCGCCGCAGCAGGTCCTCATCGACCCGCGGCGCTTCGAGCGGATCATGGCCAACCTGCTGGTCAACGTGCAGCGCCACGGGGGCGGTCACTGCGTGATCACCGTGGTGCGCCGCGCGGTGGTGGTGGACGACTTCGGGGACGGCTACCCCGCGGAGATCCTCGAGCACGGCCCGCAGCGCTTCCACGGCAGCGGGGCGAGCAAGGGCACCGGGCTCGGCCTGACCATCATCTCCAAGCAGGCGGCCACGATGGGGGCGACGGTGGAGTTCGACCGGGCCCGCACCGGCGGGGCGCGCACGGTGCTGCGCTTCCAGGCCGCCGACGCTCAGTGGGGCAGCTCGTAGGTCTCCTGCGAGGTGGAGCCCAGCGGCCGCCCGTCCACGAAGTGGACCACGATCGAGGTGTAGACGCTGCCGGCCTCGGAGGTCTTCACCTCGGGGGCCTCCACCTCCACCTGATAGCTCTCCAGGGTCCCCTCGGCACAGTTGGGCTGGCAGTTGTTCACGCTGAACTCCCCGGTGCCCTTGGCGCTCCGGGCGTCCCACTCCGCCCACTGCAGCTTGCTCAGGGTGGCGTTGGTGTCCTGGCAGTCGAGGCTGAGGGTGGGCGGGCGCACCATCGTGCCCTCGCCGAGGCAGTCGAGGACCTGCGGCTCGGGCTCCGTCGAGGCGTGGTCGCCCCCGGCCGCCTCGGCCTGGCCGACGCCGGAGGCGGAGGGGGCGCTGGTGCTCGTCTCCGCGCCGTGGGACTGCGGGACCTCGTCGGCGCCGGAGCAGGCGGCCAGCAGCACCGGGGCCACGGCCGGGAGGGCCCAGCGGGGGGATCGGGTGATGCGGTGCATGGACGTCCTCGGATCGGGGGTGGGGCCACGGAGCAGTCTGCGCCACCAAGTTCACAAACCGCGCACGCGGGCCGGGCCGAGCCGCCCGGGACGGGGCCGCGAGGGCGTGGCGAACCGCCGTCGCGCCCGCCCCGGAAGCGTGGGGTGCAGCGGATATCCTCTGCCCAGGACTTCTGTCCCCCGGGCCGCCGCGGGGGACGAGACCGGCCACTCCCAGCACGGCGGACGAAGGAGCACTCATGAGTGACAAGTGGGGCGAGGGCGACCACCTCGATGCCCGCGACGGTGACGAGGTCGACCGCTACGACGCGGTCGACGACGGGGGTGAGGAGTGGTACGAGGTCTCCCGCCGCTACCGCCGTGGACTGGGTGGGTGGTGGTGGCTGGCGCTGCTGGCCATCCCGCTGCTGCTGGCCCTGCTGGGCAGCCTGCTCGACAAGGGCGGTGACGAGCCGGCGGAGGAGAAGACCACCACCGCGGCCGAGACCTCCTCCTCGGTGCAGGACTCCGGCGACGCCGTGGCGGCCGACTCGGTCTCCTACGAGGGCGACAAGGACAAGGTCACCTTCACGGCCTCCGCCCCGAGCGAGTCCGACAAGGACGCGCTCGTCAAGGCCGTCGAGGACGCCAACGAGGGCCGCACCGTGGACGCTCAGGTGTCCGTGGACGAGAAGGCGCCGCTGGTGGAGGGCGCCCAGCTGGGTGCGCTGACCAACGCGCTGAAGGCCGGTGGCGAGGGCCTCACGGTGTCCGGTGACGCCTCCGCCCTGACGCTCTCCGGCGAGGTCGCCGACGAGGCCGCCCGCAAGACCGTGGCCAAGGAGTTCGCCACCGTCTACCCGGACGCCAGGATCACCAACGAGCTGACCGTCGGCGGCAAGCCGGCCCCGGCCGAGCCGAGCCCGTCGGAGCCGGCCGCGTCGAGCAAGCCCGCCGAGCCGAGCCCGTCGCAGTCCTCGAGCGAGGCCCCGGAGCCCAGTGCCTCGGAGCCGACCGAGTCCAGCAAGCCGGCCGAGCCGTCGCCCACCGCGAAGCCGAGCACGTCCGAGCCCACCGAGTCCTCCGCCCCGGAGCCGTCGCCCACCAGCGAGGCCCCGAAGCCCGAGCCGACCACCCCGAAGCCGAGCCCGTCCGGCCCGGCCCCGGTGTCCGCCATCGGCGACCTCACCTGTGAGAACGCCAAGGTCTCGATGGACCGCGTCAACGCGGCCAACCCGATCCGCTTCCCGTCCAGCAGCGACGCCCTGTACGGCGACTCCGCTCTGGCCGCGGGCCAGATCGGTGCCAAGCTGGCCGGCTGCGACTTCGACGTCGTGGTCATCGGGCACACCGACAACGTCGGGGGCGACGTGAACGAGAAGCTCAGCGCCTACCGCGCCGAGAAGGTCGCGCAGGCCCTCGTGGTGGCCGGTGTGGACAACAGCCGCATCGAGCAGAAGAACGCGGCCGCGTCGCAGCCCGTCGCGAGCAACAAGACCGAGGACGGGCGGGCCAAGAACCGTCGCGTCACCATCCAGGTGAAGTGAGAGGAGAGGACCGATGGGTGAATTCCTGATGGAGTGGCTCTGGTACCTCGTGGCGTTCGTCGTCGGCGCGCTGGCGATGTACGTGGTCGTGGGCATGACCGTCCCGGCGGATTCCGAGGAGGCCGCCTTCGCCGACCTTCCCGGCGCACGTGAGATCGGAGACGACGAGTGAACTGGCTGCTGATGCTCCTGGCCTTCGCGCTGGGCGCCCTGGTCACCTGGCTGTGGTCCGTGCGCACGGTCACGCGGGTGATCCCGGCGAGTGAGTACGACGCCCACCTGGCCTCCCTGGGTGTGGACGACGAGGACGAGGTGGAGGTCGACGACGACGCCGACCGCATCGAGGTGGACGAGGACGCCGAGGCGGACCGTCGCGGCTTCTACACCGAGCGGGACGACGTCCGCGAGGACGAGGTCGACCTGGTCGACGCCGAGACCGACGGTGCCCACGCCCTGGGTGACGACGAGGACGCCGTGGTGGCCGACGAGGTCCACGACGAGGACGCCGAGCTGGTCGAGGCCGACGCCGACGCCGACCGGGTCGACGTCCACGACGAGGAGGGCGCCGGCGCCCACCCGCTGGGCGAGGACGACCTGGACGACGACGTGCAGCCGGTGACCGGCGCGTCCGACCACACCCAGGCCATCCCGGTGGTCGACGGCGAGGACGCGGCCGACGCCGACTCGCCCTACGGCCCCGGTTCGGCGCTCCCCGCCGAGGACGGCTCCGGCCCCGAGGGCTGGGCCATCAAGGGCAACGCCGACTCGGGCCTGTTCCACACCGAGGACAGCCCGGGCTACGCCAACACCCGCGCCGAGGTCTGGTTCGCCGACGAGGAGTCGGCCGTGGCGGCGGGCTTCCGTCACTGGGACCGCAAGCAGCGCTGACCCGCAGCGCCCGAAGGGGCCCCGTCCACCGCACCGGTGGACGGGGCCCCTTCGCGTGGGCCGGGCGGGGGCCGTACCCCTCGGCCCGAGGCGGTGAGTTCAGTCCGATGCGGTGAGCGCTGCCTCGTAGAGCGCGCGGGAGGGCAGCCCGGTGGCCGCCGCCACCTGCTTGCACGCGTCCTTGAGGCGCACCCCCTGGGCCACCAGCTCCTGCACCTGTGCGGCGGCCTGCTCGGGGTCGGCCGCGCGGGCCGCCGCGCCCTGCACCACCACTGTGATCTCGCCGCGGGCCCCCTCGACGGCCCACTGCGCCAGCTCGGCCACCGGCCCGCGCCGCACCTCCTCGTAGGTCTTGGTGAGCTCGCGGCAGACGGCGGCCGGGCGGTCGGCACCGAAGGCCTCGGCCATGGCACCCAGGGTGTCGGCCAGCCGGTGGGGTGCCTCGAAGAAGAGCATCGTGCGGCGCTCCTCGGCGAGCTCCCGCAGGGCGGCGACGCGGGGGCCGGCCTTGCGCGGCAGGAAACCCTCGAAGCAGAAGCGGTCCACCGGCAGCCCGGAGACCGCCAGCGCCATGAGGGCGGCGCTGGGCCCGGGTACGCAGGTCACCACCAGGTCGCGCTCCACGCAGGCCTGCACCAGCCGGTAGCCGGGGTCGCTCACCGAGGGCATGCCGGCGTCGGTCACGAGCACCACGCGGTCCCCGGCGGCGATGCGGTCGGCCAGCTCGGGGGTGCGGGAGGCCTCGTTGTGCTCGTGGTAGCTCACGAGCGGGGCCGAGACGGTGACGCCCAGGGCGGCCGCCAGCCGCTGCGTGCGACGGGTGTCCTCGGCGGCCACGAGGTCGGCACCGGCCAGCTCGGTCGAGAGGCGCGGGGCGGCGTCCGCCGGGTCTCCGATGGGGGTCGCGGCCAGGACGAGGGCTCCGGAGGTCATGCGCCCATCATCGCCCGACGTCACAACTCTGCAACGAACCGGGCACGAAATGGCAAAGCGGGGAAGGCGGCGTCCCCCGGTGCGATTCCATGGGGGCGGCGCCCACGGAGCACAGAGGTGCCCCCGTCGCCACCACGTTCAGGAGACCCACGTGCTTGCAGCCCTCACCGGCCTCGGCCTGTCCGCCGCTGCGGGCTTCAACGCCTACATCCCCTTCCTCATCGTGGCCTGTCTGGCCCGCTTCACCACCTTCGTCACGCTGCCGCCCTCCTTCGCCTGGATCGAGTCCTGGTGGGCCATCGTGGGCGCGGCGGTGCTGCTCCTGGTGGAGGTCACCGTGGACAAGGTGGCGGTGGTGGACCACGTCAACGACGCGGTGGGCACCTTCATCCGGCCGATGACCGGTGGGCTGGTCTTCGCCGCCACCTCCGCCGCCGAGAGCCTGGACAACTCGCAGTGGATGGCGGAGCACCCGTGGGTGGGCGTCATCGCGGGCATCGTGGTGGCCGGCATCGTGCACTCCGGCAAGGCGGCCGCGCGCCCGGCGGTCAACGCCAGTACCGTGGGCGTGGGCACGCCGGTGGTCTCCCTCGCCGAGGACGTGGCCGCGGTGTCGCTGAGCGTGGTGGCGGTCTTCGCGCCGCTGTTCGTGCTCGTGGTGCTGGTGGTGCTGGGGTGGATCGTGTGGTCCCTCTGGCGACGGTTCAAGCGCCTGTCGGGTCGTCGCCGCCCGCACCGGGAGTACGCGCCCTTCGCCTCGTAGACTCGGGCGCCATGAGCAAGGTTCTCTCGGCCGTCGCCTGGCCCTACGCCAACGGTCCCCGCCACCTCGGCCACGTCGCCGGCTTCGGGGTGCCCTCGGACGTCTACTCGCGCTACATGCGCATGGCCGGACACGACGTGCTCATGGTCTCCGGCACCGACGAGCACGGCACGCCCATCCTCGTGCAGGCCGAGGCCGCGGGGAAGACGCCGCAGGAGTTCGTCGACGAGAACAACCGGGCCATCTGCGAGGACCTCACCGCCCTGGGCCTGTCCTACGACCTGTTCACCCGCACCACCACGGTGAACCACCACGAGGTCGTGCGGCAGATGTTCACGGCCGTGCACGACAACGGCTACTTCGTGGAGCAGACCCAGCTGGGCGCCATCAGCCCGTCCACGGGCCGCACCCTGCCGGACCGCTACATCGAGGGCACCTGCCCGATCTGCGGCGACACCTCCGCCCGCGGCGACCAGTGCGACAACTGCGGCAACCAGCTCGACCCGGCCGACCTGGTCGACCCGCGCTCGCGCATCAACGGCGAGACCCCGGAGTTCGTCGAGACCAACCACTTCCTGCTCGACCTGCCCGCCCTGGCTGAGGCGCTGGGGGAGTGGCTCGAGGGCCGCGAGGCCTCCGGTGCGTGGCGCCCCAACGTCATCGCGTTCTCCCGCAACATCCTCAAGGAGATCCGTCCCCGCGCCATGACGCGCGACATCGACTGGGGCATCAAGGTGCCGCTGGAGGGCTGGGAGGACGCTCCCAAGCGCCTGTACGTGTGGTTCGACGCCGTCATCGGCTACCTGAGCGCCTCCATCGAGTGGGCCCGCCGCAGCGGTGACCCCGAGGCGTGGCGCGCCTGGTGGAACGACCCCGAGGCCGTCAGCGCCTACTTCATGGGCAAGGACAACATCGTCTTCCACTCCCAGATCTGGCCGGCCGAGCTGCTCGCCCACAACGGGCAGGGCAGCAAGGGCGGGGAGCCGGGGCCGTTCGGCGAGCTCAACCTGCCCACCGCGGTGGTTTCCTCGGAGTTCATGACGCTCGAGGGTCGCCAGTTCTCCACCTCCCGCGGGCACGTCATCTACGTGCGCGACGTGCTGGAGCGCCAGCAGCCCGACGCCATCCGCTACTACCTCTCGGCCGTGGCGCCGGAGACCAGTGACGCGGACTTCTCGTGGGAGGAGTTCGCGCGCCGCACCAACGGTGAGCTCGTGGCCGGCTGGGGCAATCTGGTCAACCGCACCGCCTCGATGATCGCCAAGAACTTCGGCGAGGTGCCGGCGCCCGCGGAGCTGCAGGACGAGGACCGCGCCCTGCTCGATGCCGTGCGCGGCGGGTTCGCGACCGTGGGGCAGCTGCTCGAGCGCTTCCGCAACCGCCAGGCCCTGGCCGAGGCGATGCGCTTGGTGGGCGAGGCCAACGCGTACATCTCGACCACCGAGCCGTTCAAGCTCAAGGGCGAGGACCAGCGCGAGCGCCTGGCCACCGTGCTGTGGACCTGTGCCCAGGCCGTCACCGACCTCAACACGATGCTGGCGCCCTTCCTGCCGCACTCGGCCAACGAGGTGGAGGCCGCGCTGGGTGGCGGGGCCACCGTCGCGCCGCTGCCCCGCATCGACGAGGTGACCGACCTGGACGACCCCTCGCGCGTCTACCCGGTGATCACCGGCGACTACACCACGGGGGTGCGCTGGGAGCCACGCGACGTGGTGGTGGGCGCCCCGGTGGCCAAGCCGACGCCGATCTTCCGCAAGCTCGACGACGAGGCCGTGCAGCGCGAGCGCGAGCTGACCACCTCGGCCCCGGCCGAGGGCCCCACCGGGGAGCGCTGAGTGCCGCACACCAGCCCCCGGCGCACCGAGGCCCCGCCGCTGCCCGAGCCGCTGCCGATCCCGGTGGTGGACAACCACACGCACGTCGACATCGAGCGGGACGGTGTGGTCATGGGCGGCGAGGGGGCCGGTGGCGGCGTGCGCGGCGTCATCGAGGCCGCCCGGGCCGTGGGCGTGGACCGCCTGGTGCAGATCGGGTGCGAGCTGGAGTCCGCGCGGGTGACCGCCGAGGTGGTGACCCGCCACCCCGAGGTGCTGGGTGGCGTGGCGCTGCACCCCAACGAGGTGCCGGTGCTCGCCGAGCGCGGTGAGCTGGAGTCGGCGCTGGAGGAGATCGACCGGCTCCTGCGCGGCGACCGGATCCGGGTGGTGGGGGAGACCGGGCTGGACTACTTCCGCACCCCGCCGGAGGGGCGCGCGGTGCAGGCCGAGGGCTTCCGCTGGCACATCGACAGGGCCAAGGAGCTGGGGCTCGCGCTGCAGATCCACGACCGCGACGCGCACGAGGACGTGCTGCGCATCCTGGCCGAGGAGGGGGCGCCGGACAGGACGGTGCTGCACTGCTTCAGCGGCGACATCTCCATGGCGCGGGAGTGCGTGGAGCGCGGCTACATGCTGAGCTTCGCCGGCACGGTGACCTTCAAGAACGCTCGCGACCTGCGCGACGCCCTGGCCGTGGTGCCGCTGGAGAACCTGCTGGTGGAGACCGACGCGCCGTACCTCACGCCGCACCCCCACCGCGGCGCCCCCAACGCGCCCTACCTGGTGCCGCTCACGGTGCGCACCATGGCCAGCACACTCAACGTGTCCGTGCCCGAGCTGTGCCAGGCGATCTCGGAGAACTCCGAGCGGGTGTACGGGCCGTGGTGACCACCCCGCAGCCCGAGGGGACGGTGCCGGTGGAGGCGCCCGACGAGGGCCTGCTGGGCCCCGCCCAGATCCGCGAGCTGGCTGACCGGTTCGGTGTGAGCCCCACCAAGCAGTGGGGGCAGAACTTCGTCATCGACAAGGGCACCGTGCGCCGCATCGTGCGGTCCAGCGGGGTGGGCGCGCAGGACCACGTGGTGGAGGTGGGGCCCGGTCTGGGCTCGCTGACCCTCGCGCTGCTGCCGTCGGTGGCCTCGCTGACCTGCGTGGAGGTGGACCCGCGCCTGGCCGAGGCGCTGCCCGGCACCGTGGCCGCGATGGCGCCCGACCGCGCTGCCGACCTGCGCGTGGTGCACGACGACGCGCTGCAGGTGACGGAGCTGCCCGGCCCCGCGCCCACGGCACTGGTGGCCAACCTGCCGTACAACATCGCCGTGCCGGTGGTGCTCACCTTCCTGGAGCGCTTCCCCAGCCTGCGGACCGTGCTGGTGATGGTGCAGCTGGAGGTGGCCGAGCGCATGGCCGCCGCACCGGGTTCCAAGGTGTACGGCGTGCCCAGCGTCAAGTGCGCCTGGTACGGCCCCACGCGGCTGGCCGGCCGCATCGGCCGCAACGTGTTCTGGCCGGCGCCCAACGTGGACTCCGGGCTCGCCCGCATCGACGTGGCCCCGCGGGACGAGGCGGCCGTGGGCGTGCGGCGTGAGGAGGTCTTCTCCTGCGTGGACGCCGCGTTCGCCCAGCGGCGCAAGACCCTGCGCGCCGCGCTCGCGGGCTGGGCGGGCTCGG
This sequence comes from Kytococcus schroeteri, assembly GCF_002847825.1. Classification (GTDB taxonomy): domain Bacteria; phylum Actinomycetota; class Actinomycetes; order Actinomycetales; family Dermatophilaceae; genus Kytococcus; species Kytococcus schroeteri. The sequence goes on from NZ_PKIZ01000009.1 coordinate 108,053, forward strand.
CGCAGGCCGCCGAGGCGGCGCTGGTGGCCGCCGGCATCGACCCGCGGACCCGAGGCGAGGCGCTGGACGTGGAGGGCTTCATCCGCCTGGCCGCCGCGCACCGGCGCCTGGTCGGTGAGGACGGCGCAGCCCGCTGAGGTGGTGCCCGGTGCGGTGTGGACCGCCGGGTCCGGGCCCGCTGCGGTCCCCCTAGTTGTGATGTCCAGGGACGTTGTTGCGTGACTCGCTGACAGGTGAAGGCCTCCTGTTGCGAGAGTGGAGCTGTCTAAGAACCGCTGCACGCACCT
>NZ_PKIZ01000090.1 GCF_002847825.1 Kytococcus schroeteri
CTGCCAGTGGCTGGAGCAGAACGGCATTGACGCGATCAACGTTGCCAATGGCACGGCTGGTTGGCGCGACGCTGGGCTGCCCATCGTGGGGCAGCCCCACAATTAGACAACCCCCATAGTCAGCGTTATATTTATGGCATGTCCGAAAACACGCCGCTACCCGCTGACTTGTTGTCTTCGCCCTCATTCCAGCTTGAGCGCCTACGCCGTCGCACCCGCGACTTCGTAGAGACCGCGCTCGCGGAAAAGGGCACGCTCATCGACATTGTGCGTGCGACAGCTTCGGCGTGCCCTGAAGCCCCCGCCATCGACGACGGCAAGGGGGTTATTACCTATTCCGAACTGCTCGACGAGATCA
>NZ_PKIZ01000091.1 GCF_002847825.1 Kytococcus schroeteri
CAGCAGCGGCATCTCGGTGACGGAGACCATGGTCTGCCCCTGGTGCACCAGGGAAACCAGGATGCAGGCAAAAGGATTGCCCACCGCGTAATTGGCGGTGCCGTCGATGGGGTCCACCACCCAGAAGGTCTCCGGTAGTTCCTGGTCCCCGGCTTCGAGAGACTTACGGCGCGGGCCGTCCAGGCCGTCCGCCATCGCATCGTTGGGGTTCGGCTCGGTGATGTTCTCTCCCGGGATCTCGCCGGGGCGGACCGTGCCGAACTCCTCGCCGTGCACGGGCAGGCCGGTGTATTGCGTCAGCAGCGTGCGCAGCTGACGTTCGACGCTTAAGTCCGCCTCGGTGGCGAAGTCGCCG
>NZ_PKIZ01000092.1 GCF_002847825.1 Kytococcus schroeteri
TTCCACCGGTATCGATCATGTCATCCAGCAGCACGCAGGTACGGCCCTTCACGTCACCAACCACGCGGTTGGCGGTGACCTTGTTGGCCACGTCCACGTCGCGGGTCTTGTGGATGAACGCCAGCGGGGCATCGCCCAGCACATTGGCCCACTTTTCGGCTACCTTCACGCGGCCAGCATCGGGGGAGACCACGCAGATGTTGTCCAGGTTGTAGTTGGCCTTCACGTAGTCGGTCAGGATCGGCATGGCGTGCATGTGATCCACCGGGCCGTCGAAGAAGCCCTGGATCTGGTCAGTGTGCAGATCGACGGAGACGATGCGGTCCGCGCCTGCGGTCTTCAGCAGGTCCGCAA
>NZ_PKIZ01000093.1 GCF_002847825.1 Kytococcus schroeteri
TCGTGCGCAAATGCGAGAACGGCGTAGATGCCGCCCGGCACGGTGGCGAGGTAGGCGTCCAGAACCTTAAAGTCCCATAGGCCAGCGATGGCGAAGGCCGTGCCGATAGAGCTGGCGATCATCAGGGCGATCACGCCCAGGATCACGGGCAGGGCCTTCACGAATTGCCGCAGCGCGCCCTTCGTCAAGGTGCCGCCGGCCTGCACACCGACCAGTGCGTAGGCCAGCTTCTCCAGCAGCCCGTTCGGCGCGATGAACTCGTGCGGCACGCCGAACACCATCACGCCGATCATGGCGAACGCGATGCTCAGCAGCAGGTACGGCGAGCTGATGCTGAACCACCGCGCCGTCAG
>NZ_PKIZ01000094.1 GCF_002847825.1 Kytococcus schroeteri
CGGATTACTTCTTCAGGCGTTTTTCCACACTGGTGATAAGGCTACGAACGTTGGTGAGTACGCGCTCTTCCTTTTCCTCGACCGTCAGCGTCTCCGTCATCTGCGTGGTTCCGTCCGGAGTTTTCGTTCCGCGCACATAATCCACACACGCCAGGTCACTGCACATGTACGTACCGATGCTGCCGTAGTTATCCTGCGCGGACTTCGTGGTGACGATCGACATCAGAGAGGCGCCACTCGAAGGGTGCAGCGTGCGGCAAATCTGGCACATGCGCGCCCCGCCGCCGGTCGGGGCCTTACGGATCTCCATAGTGAGACCCTGCAAACCCTGCGCGGTCTCCGCGACGAGGTAT
>NZ_PKIZ01000095.1 GCF_002847825.1 Kytococcus schroeteri
GGGTGAGCGACATGAAGATTCGGAAGACATGCCTAGCCGCCCTGTGCGCCCTGCCCCTCGCATTGACGGCGTGCGGATCCGACGACGGGGATAACAGCGGCGAGTCGAGTCAAGCGAACGAAGCAAATCAAGCTGACCAGCCTGAAGGAGCGATGTCCGAGGGGCCGGTCTACTCAACCCCGGCCAGCGAAGAAGACAAGCAGCAGATTATCGACCTGCTGCACGGGCTGAGCAACGGTGCCCGTCCCATGGACGAATACCTTCACTGGACCATTGACAACACCTGCCAAGCTGACATCGAACAGCAGGGCGGCGAGGAAGCCGCGCGCGAACAGGCCGACGCTTCCGCGGG
>NZ_PKIZ01000096.1 GCF_002847825.1 Kytococcus schroeteri
TTGGCAACATCTACGCCGACGAGGCGCTGTTTCTGGCCGGGGTGCGTCCGCGGCGCAGCGCGGCTCTGCTGAGTAGGCCCACCCTGCACCGGGTGTTGCAGTCGGCGGCGGAAGTGATGGAGCGCGCGCTGGAACAGGGCGGTACCAGCTTTGATGCGCTGTATGTGGACGTTAACGGTGCGTCGGGGTACTTTTCGCGCTCGCTGAACGTGTACGGGCGCGGCGGTGAAGCCAGAGCGGAGAGAACATCTCCGCGTTCCAGGCTTTCAGCATCTCGGCAGCGTCCCGCGTGGGCACAGGCAACGTGGTGGGCGTGGCTATCGCCATCACCCTGGGTGGCCCGGGCGCGGT
>NZ_PKIZ01000097.1 GCF_002847825.1 Kytococcus schroeteri
CTCCCCACCCGCGCGGCGGAAAGCCTGCCCGACCTCATCGCGGAGTTGCGAGCCTCGCGCGCGGAGGGCCCGGTCGTGGGGCTGCTGTGCATCGAGGACGACTGGTCTGTTGTGCTCCGCCCGGTGCCGAGCGGCGTGCGGATCTTACTTAGTGACGCCACCGCCGCGTTGGACTACGACATTGCCAGCGAGGTGCTGGACACTCTGGACATTGACGAGCCTTCGGAAGAGGAGGCCGACGATTCGGATGATCCGTGGCCCGAGGGTGACTTCGACCTGCTGGAGGATTTAGGTGTCAGCGAGCAGATAATGTCCATCATCTTCTACGACGATGACCTGTACGGGGCGGAG
>NZ_PKIZ01000098.1 GCF_002847825.1 Kytococcus schroeteri
CGTAGGCGGGGTCGCCGTCGCGGTCGATGTCGCCGTCACGCAGTGGGGTCTTGAGTGCTGCCTTGTTGGGCTTTTTCCCGCCGAACTTGGCGAGTCCCTCTTCGATGGCTGCGTCGACGGCCTTTTCGATGGCGTTGACGGTCTTGGTGTCTGATTTCGGGATGATCACAGACACGGAGTACTTGGGATTGGAACCCTGGATTGAGCGGGGTTCCCAGATGTTGGCGTAGGACAGGCGTACTTTGCCGGTGACGACGTGGGTGTTCTTGGACATGATTGATCCTCCTTGGATCTAGTTGATGGTTGCGGTGATGGCGAGGCGGTGGATTTCCGCCAGCTCGTCTCTCGA
>NZ_PKIZ01000099.1 GCF_002847825.1 Kytococcus schroeteri
ACTTCGTGGTTGCTCACTTCCACTACACGCTGTTCGGTACCGTGACCTACGCCTCCTTCGCTGGCATCTACTTCTGGTTCCCGAAGATGACCGGTCGCATGCTGGACGAGAAGCTGGGCAAGATCCACTTCTGGCTGGTTACCATCGGCTTCCACACCACCTTCCTGGTGCAGCACTGGCTGGGCAACATGGGTATGCCGCGTCGTTACGCTGACTACCTGCCGACGGATGGTTTCACCACCCTGAACCAGATCTCCACGATTGGTGCTTGCATCCTGGCGATCTCCATGATTCCGTTCCTGTGGAACGTCTTTAAGTCCTACCGCTACGGCGAGGTCGTCACCGTCGA